>NZ_JBFBLH010000005.1:0-427331 GCF_040702585.1 Rhodococcus sp. NPDC079359 | reverse complement strand
GTTCGTCACTCCGCGCGCTGTCGCAGGCAACCCAGACGCGTCGACCCGCACACCGCCGCCCCGAACTGCCCCGGAGCGTTGGCCCCGACACACACACGCGCGCGCGTTCGCTATCCGCGCGCGGAATCGCACCCCCACCACTCACCATTCCCCGCGCACCCGACGAACGCGCGCGCATTCGCGGCGAACGGGGGCGGGGCAGTCCCGTCTGTGTCTGAACTGGCGTTCCGGCAGACGACGCGACCGCGGACGCTCATAGGAGGTCAGACGCGCGCGCATTCGCCATCCGCGCGCACAATCGCGCCCCGACCGGTCACCAATTCCCGCGCACCCGACGAACGCGCGCGCACTTGCGGACGATGCTCAGGCGGCAGCAACTGCCATGACCTGCAATACAGGTCAGGCGTGCACGGGAACAGGCTCGTCGGCGGTGACTTTCACATCTTTCGGATTCGCGAGGACTGTTTCGACGGAGCGTCCACGAAGAGTCACCGAGTCACCGAATTCCCAGCGACCGGATTCCTCGTCTGCGGCACCGTCGACCGCCGTTTTGGAGGCCAGGATTGCCCCTGGAGCGTTCTTCGCCAGCTCGGAGAGGCGAGCAGCCTCGTTCACCGGGTCTCCGATCACGGTGTATTCGAATCGGGACTTCGCACCGACATTGCCGGCGACTGCGCGTCCCGCTGCGACACCCACAGCGGCACTGCATTCGGGCACTTCGATCAGCAGCCGTCGGGCAATTGCTCGTGCTGCGGCCAACGCCGAGCCGCAGTGGTCGGCAATTTCGTTGGGAGCTCCGAAGATGGCGAGCGCGGCGTCGCCTTCGAACTTGTTGATGAATCCGCCATGCTCGTCGACCTCGTGGACGACCACGGCGAAGAATCGATTGAGCAGATCAACGACTTCGGTGGGTGGTCGAGACGCCGCCAGCTCCGTCGATCCCACGAGGTCGATGAAGAACACTGCGATATCGCGTTCCTGGCCCCCGAGTTCGCTGTCGGATTGCAGTGCTTTCTCGGCGACCTCGTGACCCACGTGCCTGCCGAACAGGTCGCGGATCTTTTCCCGATCACGCACTCCGTCGGCCATCCGGTTGAACCCGCTCTGTAGTTCACCGAGCTCGGTGCCGTCGTACACCGCGAGACGGACATCCATGTTGCCCTTCTCCACCTCGGCCATCCCCGCGCGCACATTGTTGATGGGTGATGTCGTCGCGAAACCTCCGAGGACGGTCAGCGCAAGGCCGAACACGATCGTGATCCCACCGAGGGAGAGGATGGAGACCGCGAGCTGAGTCGCTGTCGTTTCGGGATTGATGAAGCGGAAGATCGCGATGACCATCAAACCGCTGACCGGCACACCGGTGCCCAGCAGCCACGAGAGAATCGAGCGGCCCATGACTCCGGCAATACGAATCCGTCGAGGATCGCCGGCTTCGAGCGCCCGAGCCGCAATGGGGCGAAGCGCGAACTCACTGAGCAGGTAGCTGAACGCGCAGACGACGGTGCCGCCCGCGGCGATCGTGAACGCAACCTTGGGTATCGCCTGAGGATCGATGATGCCGTCGATCGTGGTCAACAGGACCAGCGCGCCTATCCATAGTGCTATCTGTATGCGCGTCAGGCGCCACGGCATGGCGAGAGTGGCGACCTGCTCGGATCGTGTGGGTTTCCGATCCTCGATACCCCACCGCAGGCTGCTCAGAGCGCTTGTGGTGCCCCAGACGACGCCGACCAGGAATGCGAGAAAGACGTACACCGGGACGACGATGAAGTTGACCCACCAGTAGCGATCCATTTTCAGGACGTCAGGGCCCGGAACGACGACGCTGATCAGAACGCCCACGATGACGGCACCGATCAAATTCGACAGAATCAAGAAGACAGTCAGCAGCAGCTGGATTCGGACCCGCCGTCGGCGAGGTGATTCGGAGGTGTCGCCGAGCAGTCGGGAGCCCAGCGGAGCGGCAGATCGTCTCAATTGCGGCATGGTCGTCACAGACTATCGGGGCTCCTGCTTTAAGGTGGTCGAGTGCGTCTAGTTATTGCTCGTTGCCAAGTCGACTACGTCGGCCGCCTCACCGCACACCTCCCGTCCGCTCGTCGCCTGCTCCTCGTCAAGTCCGACGGATCGGTCAGCGTGCACGCGGACGACCGGGCGTACAAGCCCCTCAACTGGATGTCTCCGCCCTGCTGGATGGTCGAGACCACCGAGGACGAGACGACCAAGTGGATCGTCACCAACAAGGCCGGTGAGGAACTTCGCATCACCATCGACGACGTCGAACTCGACTCGAGTCACGAGTTGGGTATCGATCCCGGTTTGGTGAAAGACGGTGTGGAGGCTCACCTTCAGGAGTTGTTGGCCGAGCACGTCAGCACCTTGGGTGACGGTTACACGTTGGTGCGACGCGAATACATGACGGCTATCGGACCGGTGGATCTCCTGTGCCGCAACGCCGATGGCGGAACAGTGGCAGTGGAGATCAAGCGACGTGGTGAGATCGACGGCGTCGAACAACTGACCCGCTATCTGGAGCTGCTCAACCGTGATCCGCTGCTGGCTCCGGTCAGTGGAGTGTTCGCTGCGCAGGTCATCAAGCCGCAGGCGAAGACGCTGGCCACCGACCGCGGCATTCGTTGTCTCACACTCGACTACGACGTCCTACGGGGAACCGACAGCACCGAGTTCCGTCTTTTCTGAGGGCGGTCGGCGCGAATCGGCCCGTTCTCTACACTGGACGGGTGCCTCGTCGTAACCAACCCCGCCGACCGAATCGGAGCGGCCCGAGCGATCTCGCTCCGGCTACCGATTCCGTGCTGGGCGGCAACCGGATCGAGGTCGGTCCGGACGGTGACACGTACACGACACGAATGGTTCCGGGTGCCAAGGCCGTGAAGACCTATCGATGCCCCGGCTGCGATCACGAGGTGCGGCCGGGCGTCGCACATATCGTTGCGTGGCCGTCGGACGATTTCGGCGGTGCCGACAATCGCAGACACTGGCACACCGGGTGTTGGTCCGGCCGAAACACGCGAGGCCTCACCCGCAGGTGGTCGTAGCGGGGGAGGCCAGGCGCAGGTCCGGCTGAATCAGGACTCCGAGTCGGCCGATTCCTTCTCGTCCTCGGCCTTCGCGGCAGCCTTCTCTTCTTCTTTCTTCAGGATGGCCGTCGGGTCGGGATTGTCGAGCAGTTCGCTCTCACGATTGACCGAGGCGAGCATTGCCGGAACCGAATCGAGCTGGCCGCGAATTCCGAGCAGCTGTGCCAGCACGCGACTGCGGAGCACACGCAGCTCCTCAGCCAGTTCTTTCGAGTGCGCGATGCGACGCTCGGCCTGTTCACTCGCGGACTGAAGCCGTCGGGCAGCCTCGGTGGTCGCCTCCTCGATGCGGCGGGCAGCGTCGGCCTTGCTCGACGCTTCGAGTTCCTCGAGAGCAGTGAGAACCTTGGTGCGGCGCTCGGCCATCGTGATCTCGAAGTCTTCCTGAACCTTGGCGCGCTTTGCCTCGGACTCGGCAGCCAACTTGTCGCGCTCGGCCTGCGCGGCCTCGACTACTCGAGCTGCCTCGGTGCGCGCCTGAGCCATGGTCTGCTGGTGTTCGGCTTCGAGTGCCGTTCGGCGCTCTTCGAGCTCGGCCACCAGTGACTCGTGCCGTCCGCGGAGTCGGGCACTCTCTTGCTGCGCAACGGAAATCATCTCCTCGGACTCCGAGTGCGCCTTCGCGCGGACCTCGGATGCCTCGTCCGAGGCCAGTCGCAGCATGCGTGAAATGCGATCGCTCATCCCCTCCGCCGTGGTGGGCGGAACCGACAGGCGATCGATGTCCTTGCGGAGTTCGTCGATCTCGTCACGAGCATCGTCGAGTTGCTTGGCCAGATCACGAGCCTGCGCGGCGGCCGCATCACGATCTGCGGTCGTCAAACGTAGTTCGGCGTCGAACCGCTCGAAGTAGTTGGTGACTTCGTCGCGATCGAACCCCTTCCGAACGATGGAAAAGGGAAGTTGCACCGTGGAAGTGCGCTCTTGATCGATGGCCATGGCCGTCAATTTACCGGTGAGTCAAGTAGAGAGCCATACGGCTCGTTCGCAGAGTTCGATCAGTGCGCGGCTGGGTTGGGTTCGACCAATTCGATCAGTACGCCACCGGCGTCCTTGGGGTGGACGAAGTTGATCCGAGAATCGGCGGTGCCGCGGCGCGGGGCGTCGTACAGCAACCGAACGCCGCGAGCGCGCAGCTCGGTCGAGATCTCTTCGATGTCGGTGACGCGGTAGGCCAACTGCTGCAGTCCCGGGCCGTTGCGGCCGATGAACTTGGCGATGGTGGACGATTCGTCGATCGGCGCGAGCAACTGCAGTGCAGCGGACTTCTCGGTGGCTCCGGGGAAGGAGAGCATCGCCTCGCGAACGCCCTGCTCCTCGTTGATCTCCTCGTGCACTGCAACCATGCCGAGGTGGTCGGTGTACCAGGTGATGGCAGCGTCGAGATCGGGCACCGCGACACCCACATGATCGATAGCCGTCACCAGATCGGAGCGCAGCGGGGCTCCCGTGTAAGACTGCGTGCTGGAGGTCATGGCCATGACGTTAGCGCCAGCTGCGTTTCGGTGCTCCGCCCGGCCGGTATCGGTAGGGGGCGTCGGAGCGTTGATCTCGACAAGGCCGTCTTCATACTTTCGGAGGAAATCGTGACCACAACAGTCATCGTCGCCGGCGCTCGCACACCCGTGGGACGTTTTTCGGGTGCCCTCAAGGACTTCTCGGGATCGGATCTCGGCGGAATCGCCATCAAGGGTGCACTCGACAAGGCCGGTGTTGCGCCGGATCAGGTCGACTACGTCATCATGGGCCAGGTTCTCACCGCTGGTGCCGGTCAGATCCCTGCGCGGCAGGCTGCGGTTGCCGCTGGTATTCCGATGACCGTGCCTGCGCTGACGATCAACAAGGTCTGCCTGTCCGGAGTCGACGCCATCGCACTGGCCGACCAGCTGATCCGCGCCGGTGAATTCGAGATCGTCGTCGCAGGCGGTCAGGAGTCGATGACCCAGGCGCCGCACATGCTCGAGAAGTCGCGGGCCGGATTCAAGTACGGCGATGTCACCATGCGTGATCACCTCGCCTACGACGGTCTGTACGACATCTTCACCGATCAGGCCATGGGCGCGTTGACCGAGCAGCGGAACCAGAGCTCCGAGGCCATCAGCCGCGAGGAGCAGGACACCTTCGCTGCCGCGTCGCACCAGAAGGCCGCCACGGCGTGGAAGAACGGGGTATTCGACAACGAGGTCGTCCCGGTCTCGATTCCGCAGCGCAAGGGTGAGCCGATCCAGTTCACCGCAGACGAAGGCATTCGCGCCGACACCACGGTCGATTCCCTCGGCAAGCTTCGCCCCGCCTTCGACAAGGCCGGCACCGTGACTGCGGGATCCGCGTCGCAGATTTCCGACGGTGCCGCCGCCGTCGTGGTGATGAGCAAGGAGAAGGCCGAGTCGCTCGGTCTGACCTGGCTCGCCGAGATCGGTGCACACGGAGTGGTGGCCGGTCCCGACTCCACCTTGCAGTCGCAGCCGGCGCGCGCCATCGCCAAGGCGTGCGAGAAGGACGGCATCGACCCGAAGGACCTCGACGTCGTGGAGATCAACGAGGCGTTCGCAGCGGTCGGAATCGCGTCGACGCGCGAACTCGGCATCGATCCGGAGATCGTCAACGTCAACGGGGGAGCGATCTCGATCGGGCATCCCCTGGGCATGTCGGGAGCTCGCATCGCCTTGCATCTGGCTCTCGAGCTGCAGCGTCGCGGCGGCGGAGTGGGCGCGGCCGCACTGTGCGGCGGCGGTGGACAGGGCGACGCCCTCATCGTTCGAGTGCCGAAGCAGTAGGACTCGTAGTGGCTCTGGAGAAGAACTGAGACCAGAGCCACTACGCTCCGTCGTAGCAGACCGGGCACAATAGCGGGCATGACCAACTTCTTCGACCTGAGCAGCACGGCCAAACGCTTCCGTTTCATCGCTGTGCTCGAAGCGTTCACCTGGCTCGGACTGCTGATCGGAATGGCGTTCAAGTACATCCCCGCCGACGGCAACGAAATCGGCGTGAAGATCTTCGGACCGATCCACGGCGGCGTGTTCGTGGTGTACCTGGCCGTTGCCGTGTTGACGGCGATCAAGCTCAAGTGGGACGTCAAGGCAACCCTGCTGGCTCTGGTCGCGGCGTTCCCCCCGTTCGGCACCGTGATCTTCGAGATCTGGGCCGCGCGCACCGGCCGTCTCGCCGAGTTGAGCACCGGCCGGCCCGCCGCGGACACCAAGGTTCTGTCCTGACCGACCGGCACTGCCCGCCAGTGGATGGCGCATCGCGTTAGTGACAAACTGTAGGGCGTGACTCGACCCGGTTCCCGTCCTCCCGTCCGCCCGTCAGCCGTCGTTCCCGCATCCATTGCCGGTGCCGTCGACCTGTCCGTTCTCAAGGACCGTCCGGCACCTGCACCTGCAGCCGAACCCGCAGGCGACGCGGGAGGACTGGCACCGATCGTGGACGTGACCGCGGCGACGTTCGAGGCCGAGGTTCTCCAGCGGTCCACGCAGGTACCGGTGATAGTCGACCTGGGTTCGGCGCGTTCGCCGCAGTCCCAGGCGTTGACGCGTCAGCTCGGGCAGCTGGCCGTGGAAGCCGCGGGTACGTGGGTGCTCGCGCGGGTCGACGTGGACTCCAATCCGCAGATCGCCCAGGCCTTCGGCGTACAGGCCATTCCGACGGTGGTTGCCGTCGCAGCGGGCCAGCCCCTCGCCGATTTCCAGGGCACCCAGTCGGACGAGCAGTTGCGTCAGTGGCTACAAGCCGTCGAGCAGGCGACTGCAGGAAAGCTCACCGGGCCTCCCGGGGCGGCTGCTGCCGAACCGGAACCCGAGATCGAGGATCCGCGGATCGTTGCAGCCGAAGAGGCCATCGACGAGGGCGATTTCGACAAGGCAGAAGCCGCCTACCAGGCGATCATCGACGCCGAACCGAAGAACACCGAGGCGGTTGCCGCACTGCGTCAGGTCAAGTTCCTCGCACGGGTGCAGAACCTGGCACCGGACGCGATTGCACTCGCCGACGCCGACGCCGGAAACGTCCAGGCTCGGATCGACGCAGCGGACGCCGAAATGGCCGGTCAGCAACCGGAGCAGGCCTTCGCTCGTCTGATCGACGGAATCAAGATCAGTGCAGGCGACGACCGCACTGCACTGCGCACTCGACTGCTCGAGCTGTTCGAGCTGTTCGACTCGGCCGATCCGCTGGTGGTCTCCGCGCGGCGCAAGCTCGCGTCCGCTCTGTACTGACAGCAGGACTCAGCTGTAACGCGCGTCGCACAGTTCCCTTCCGCCGAGAACTCCCGAACGGAACGCGTCGACTCGGGAGAACCCCGACGGCAGCGTCGTACCGTTGACGTCGCTGGCTGCGAGGCCGTCGCTGAGCAGTCCGGACACGGCTTCGTCGAGATCGCCTGGGGAAAGAAAGACTTCGAGGCCGGTGTCACCGTTCTCGGCGCTCATCGCCGAGGTGATGACCCCGGACAGGCATGCCGAACGCAGAGCGGTCTGCGGGTCGTCGAGGGTCTGGCCGGCTTCCTTCTGCACCGCGAGGGTGTAGCGCGAGGCGAACAGCACGTAGGCGCTGTAGTCACCGGAGACGTTGAGCGGCAATATGTCTCCGCGCTGCGGGGTCTCGGGCTGGCCGACTTCGGCCAGGGCGTCGACGTCGACGCCGATGGTGTTGGTCGAGGGGCAGTACGACACCGGCGCTGTGGCTTCGGCGTCGGCGCATCCGACGTCCGATCCGGTGTAGTCGACGGCCGGGGGATCTGCGACGGGCAGCACCTGCTCGAAGGATCGAGTGAAGGCGTCGAGGGAGTCCTCGGTGACCGGTAGTTCACCCGAGTCGTCGGGATCGTCGAATTTCTGCGGCAACGATGCTCGACGCGAGTCGATCTCGGCCTCGTCGATGCTCGTGCATGCCCCGGCACCGTCGGTGAAGCCGATCTGCACTGCGGTGACGCGCTCGAAGGCAGAGCCGTGCACCGATTCCGGATCGTTGGGATCGACGTCGCGCACGGCGACGGTTGCGGCGAGGACGCCGTTCAGTCCGTCCGAGGTGTTGATGGTGAAGTGCGGCGCATCGCCCTCGGCGACGTGGCGGATGAAGGCACCTGCGAAACAGTCGGCCTGTTGTTCGGCAACGATGGTCGGGGTGTCGTCGCCGACGAGCCCCGACTGGTGCTGAATGGCATGGCCGTATTCGTGGGCGATGACCATCACCACCGACAT
Source organism: Rhodococcus sp. NPDC079359 (assembly GCF_040702585.1). Classification (NCBI taxonomy): domain Bacteria; kingdom Bacillati; phylum Actinomycetota; class Actinomycetes; order Mycobacteriales; family Nocardiaceae; genus Rhodococcus; species Rhodococcus sp. NPDC079359. The sequence continues at coordinate 419,023 of NZ_JBFBLH010000005.1, read as the reverse complement.
CGGTCCGAACGCGTCGACCAGAGCCGGGAGCAGGATGGTCCTGTCCCAGCCGATCGAGTCGTCACGGGTGCAGTACGCAGCGTTGGGAATACCGCCGGTTCGGTCTCCGCAGAATCTGATGCCCGATCCCTCGTCCTCGGACGCGTCCCACGAGACGACCTTCGAGACCGGGGTGAACGTGCCCTTGAACAAGCTGGAGTACTGCTCGGCCCAGAACTGCTGGATGTCGTCGATCGCGTTCGTGGCGAGGATGTCCGAGTCGGTGCCCTCGGCGTTCTCCACGGTGATGGTCGAATCGGGGGCATCGGGCCGGGGCCCGCTGGGCCCGCTCGTCACCGGGAGTCCGGCAACGGTGAACGGGTTCTCGTAGATCGATACGGCGTTTCCGCTGACGGTCTGCGCGCACGAGGTCAACAGAATCAGCCCTGCAGTGGCGGCCGCGGCCAGTAGTCGGGGTGTGCGGCCGCCACTCATCTATCGCTCCAGTTTTATCCAGATCGCCCCGTTGGCGGGTAGGGCGACCTGGCCTGATGCCGGTCGACCGTGCCACGAGTGCGATGTTGCCGTCACTTCACCCAGGTTGCCCACACCGGAGCCGCCGTACTCCGTTGCGTCGGTGTTGAGGATCTCTGTCCAACGGCCGGGTTCCGGTAGTCCCACACGATAGCTGCCGTGCTCGGTACCGGAGAAGTTGAAAATACACGCGATGACCGAACCGTCGGATCCGTACCGCAGAAAGCTCAGCACGTTGTTCTCGGTGTCGTTGGCGTCGATCCACGAGTATCCACTCGGCGAGGTGTCGAGCGTCCACAGTGCGGGGTGGGACTTGTACGTCGAGTTCAGATCGGACACAAGGGCTTTGACGCCGTTGTGCAGAGGTTCTTCGTCGATCTGATACCAGTCGAGTCCGCGTTCCTCGGACCACTCACGGGTCTGCCCGAACTCCTGTCCCATGAACAGCAGTTGCTTGCCGGGGTGCGCCCACATGTAGGCGAGCATGCCGCGCAGGCCGGCTGCCTTGGCGTAATCGTCGCCGGGCATCCGAGTCCACAGCGTGCCCTTGCCGTGCACCACCTCGTCGTGGCTGATGGGGAGCAGGTAGTTCTCGCTCCACGCATAGACCAGAGAGAAGGTGATCTCGTGGTGGTGGTAGCTGCGATGGATGGGATCACGCCCGAGGAAGCCCAGGGTGTCGTGCATCCAGCCCATGTTCCACTTCATGTTGAACCCGAGTCCGCCGACGTTCGTCGGCCGGGTGACGCCGGGCCACGCCGTCGATTCCTCGGCCACGGTGACGACACCGCGGTGCTTCTTGTGCACCGTCGCGTTCATCTCCTGCAGGAAGGTCACGGCCTCGAGGTTCTCGCGGCCACCGTAGATGTTCGGCGACCAGCCGCCCTCGGGGCGGGAGTAGTCCAGGTACAGCATCGACGCCACGGCGTCGACGCGCAGTCCGTCGATGTGGAATTCGTCGATCCAGTACAGAGCGTTCGCGACCAGGAAGTTGCGTACCTCGCGTCGACCGAAGTCGAACACCAAAGTGCCCCAGTCGAGTTGCTCGCCGCGCTGCGGGTCGCCGTGCTCGTAGAGCGGGCCGCCGTCGAACCGAGCCAGGGCCCATTCGTCCTTGGGGAAGTGGGCGGGAACCCAGTCGACAATCACGCCGATTCCGGCGCTGTGGAGGTGGTCGACGAAGTAGCGGAAATCGTCGGGACTGCCGAAGCGCGAAGTCGGTGCGTAGTACGAGGTCACCTGGTAGCCCCAGGACCCACCGAACGGATGCTCGGCGACCGGGAGCAGCTCCACGTGGGTGAAGCCGGTTTCGGTGATGTACTCGGCCAACTGCTCGGCCAGCTCGCGGTACCCCAGACCCGGTCGCCAGGACGCCAGGTGGATCTCGTAGACGCTCATCGGTGCCTGCGTCGGCTCGATGCCGGCCCTGGTGTCGAGCCAGGACTCGTCGTTCCAGGTGTACGAGGACTCGGTGACGACCGAGGCCGTCGACGGTGGGATCTCGGTGGCGAAGGCCATCGGGTCGGCCTTGTCCTTGATCGAACCGTCGGCACCGTGGACGCGGAACTTGTACAGCGCGCCCGGTGCGATGTCGGGAGCGAAGAGCTCCCACACGCCGGTCGAGCCGAGTACGCGCATCGGCCAGCTTCGACCGGTCCAGCCGTCGAAATCGCCGACCAGAGTGACGCCCTGGGCTGCGGGAGCCCAGACCGCGAACGAGGTACCGGTGACGGGGCCGTCGGGTGTCGCGTACGACTGTTGGTGCGCGCCCAGAATGTCCCACAGCCGCTCGTGCCTGCCCTCGCCGAACAGGTGCAGATCGAGCTCGCCGAGAGTGGGCAGGAACCGGTATCCGTCGGCGGATTCGGAGACGTGTCCACCGGGCCAGGTCACCACGAGGCGGTAGTCGATCAGGTCCTCGAACGGAATCAGAGCCGAGAAGAGTCCGTGGGCGACGTGGGTCAGTTCGTGGTCGACGCCACCGACGCGGGCGACGACCTTCTCGGCATCGGGCTTGAGGGCGCGGATCGCGGTTCCACCGGCCACCGGATGGGCTCCGAGAACGGAATGCGGGTTGTAGTGCCGCCCTGCAGCGATGAGTTCGAGATCGTTGTCGGACGGGGCAGCGACGGTGTCTTCGGGCGTCGTCGGATTCTCGGTCACGTTGAATCCACTCACTTTCGGTTGCCGCGGTAGGCCAGTTCGATACGAGCCGGGTACGGGATGTGGGGGAGCGTGAAGATGTGCGCCACCGACGTCCAGGGCTCGAGCCGGACGAAATTGGTGTGGCCCCAGTCGTAATGGACTCCGCTCACTTCGTCCTTGATCGTGAGGGTGTCCTGCCAGTCGTGGCCGAGGGCAGGCATGTCCAGGTGGATCGTGCCTTCTTCGGCTCCGAAGGGATTGAGGTTGATCACCACCAGGATCGAATCACCGGTCTGCGGGTCGAACTTGGAGTACCCGATCAGCGCCTCGTTGTCGATGGTGTGGAAGTGGATGTTGCGGAGCTGCTGCAGCGCCGGATGCGCCCGCCGGATTGCGTTCAGCGTGGTGATCCAGGGCTCGAGCGACTCGCCGCGGGCCAGCGCACCCTCGAAGTCGCGTGGACGCAACTGGTACTTCTCCGAGTCCAGGTACTCCTCGCTGCCTTCTCGCACGGCCTGGTGCTCGAACAGCTCGTAGCCGGAGTAGACGCCCCAGGTGGGGGCCATCGTCGCCGCGAGAGCTGCTCGGAGAGCGAACATTCCGGGCCCGCCGTGCTGCAGACTCTCGTGCAGGATGTCCGGAGTGTTGACGAACAGGTTCGGACGCGCGTCGTCGGCGCGTCGGGCATGTTCCTCGGCGAACTCGGTCAGCTCCCACTTCGCGGTACGCCAGGTGAAGTACGTGTACGACTGCGTGAAGCCGCGCTGCGCCAGTCCGTACATGCGCACCGGGCGGGTGAACGCCTCGGCGAGGAACAGCACGTCCGGGTCGGTCTTCTTGACCTCGGCGATGAGCCATTCCCAGAAGTCCGGCGGCTTGGTGTGTGGGTTGTCGACTCGGAAGACCTTGACTCCCAGCGAGATCCAGTATCGGACCACGCGCAGCACCTCTTCGTAGATGCCGCGTCGGTCGTTGTCGAAGTTGACCGGGTAGATGTCCTGGTACTTCTTCGGAGGGTTCTCGGCGTAGGCGATCGTGCCGTCCGGCAGCACGGTGAACCACTCGGAATGTGTTGCAGCCCAGGGATGGTCGGGAGCGGCCTGAAGGGCGAGATCGAGTGCCACTTCGAGGTTGTGTTCGTGTGCAGCGGCGACGAACGCGCGGAAGTCGTCCTCGGTGCCCAGTTCGGGGTGGATCGCGTCGTGTCCGCCGTCCTTGGAGCCGATGGCCCACGGCGACCCGACGTCCTCCGGTCCCGGGGTCAACGTGTTGTTCGGGCCCTTGCGGTTGATGGTGCCGATGGGGTGGATCGGCGGCAGGTAGACGATGTCGAATCCCATCCGCTCGATGCGGGGCAACTGCTCGATCGACGTCGCGAACGTGCCGTGCCGCGGAGTGCCGTCCTCGTTCCATCCGCCGGTCGACCGCGGGAAGAACTCGTACCAGGCACCGTTGAGTGCGAGATTGCGATCGACCCACACGTTGACCGCGCGCGATCGAGTCACCAGTTCGCGCAGCGGGTGTACGAACAACAACTCGGCGACCGACGATGCGAACGCGGAGGAGACCCGGGCGGGCAGCGGGCGGTCGGTGTCGCGCAGCGCGGCGGCGACATCGGCCAGCATCTGCCTGCTCTCGGCAGGAACACCGGTGGCAGCCCGCAGGAACAGCCGTGCGCCGATCTCGAGATCGTTCGCGAGTTCGTGGGCACTCTGGCCCACTCCGAGCTTGGCTTCGACGGCATGGCGCCAGGTGCTGATCGGATCGCTCCACGCTTCGATGCGGCAGATCCAGTAACCCGGCCGAGAGGGGACGAACACCGCGTCGAACGTGTCGGGTTCGCGGCCCGGTGTCATCGGGATGCGTTCGAGTTTGCCTCCCGGTCCGCGCACCGACAGTGTCGCGGCCACCGCGTCGTGACCCTCGCGCCAGACGTCGGCGGAGACTGGAAACGTCTCGCCCACCACCGCTTTCGCGGGGTACTTCCCGGTCGTCGTATCTGGAAGGACATTGTCGATACCAAGTCGACCTGTCACTTCACACTCCATTCTTCGCTAGAGGTATGGCTGCGCGGGCGCAACCTCTGATCGAACCGATCTCGGTGTGCTTCTACTCGTCAACCGTAGTGCAGCAATGCAGATGGCGCGTGCGCCGACGCATACTGCCCGCGACGGACACCGTGGAGCAGATTTCGTGCAAGCCGCCCATCGACACAGGTGTCCGTGGGTAGGGTTCGATCCTGTGAAAGCTTTGCGCCGATTCACCGTCCGAGCCCATCTTCCCGCCCGCTTGAATGCCCTCGCCGAGCTCTCGACAAACCTCAGGTGGTCGTGGCACTCGTCGACGCAGGATCTGTTCGAGCACATCGATCCACTGTTGTGGACTGAACTCGAGCGCGATCCCGTCGCCGTACTGGGAGCCGTCGCACCGGCGCGTCTCGAGGAACTCGCGGCCGACGAGCGCTTTCTGACCGAGCTGGACGCCGCCGAAGCGGATCTGCACGACTACCTCGCCCGTCCGCTCTGGTACCAGAACGAACTGGCCGAGGGACGTGCTCTGCCGTCGGGCATCGGGTATTTCTCGATGGAGTTCGGCGTCACCGAAGTGTTGCCGAATTACTCCGGTGGGCTCGGAATCCTGGCCGGCGACCACCTCAAGGCGGCCTCCGACCTGGGGTTGCCGTTGATCGGTGTCGGGTTGCTTTACCGCTCGGGGTACTTTCGCCAGTCGCTGACGGCCGACGGTTGGCAGGCCGAACGCTATCCGTCCCTCGACCCGCACGGTCTGCCGCTGCGGTTGCTCACCGACGACGGCGACTCTCCGGTGCTGATCCACGTGTCCATGCCCGGATCTCGGGTTCTGCGGGCACGGGTGTGGATTGCCCAGGTGGGACGTGTCCCGCTGCTGCTGCTCGATTCCGACATCGCCGACAACGACCCCGAGCTCAGAGGAGTCACCGACCGGTTGTACGGCGGCGACCAGGACCACCGCATCAAGCAGGAGATACTCGCCGGTATCGGCGGAGTTCGAGCGATCCGGGCCTACACCCGTGCACACGGACTGCCCGATCCCGAGGTGTTCCACATGAACGAGGGCCACGCCGGCTTCCTCGGCGTCGAACGCATCCGCGAACTCGTCACCTCGGGAACCCTGGACTTCGACGCGGCTCTGGCTGCGGTGCGAGCCGGCACCGTCTTCACCACTCACACTCCTGTCCCCGCCGGAATCGACCGGTTTCCGGCCGATCTGGTGCGGCACTACTTCGGAAGTGCGGACGGGGGCGCGGAGTCGGCGCTGCTGCCGGGTCTGCCGATGGACCGAATCCTCGCCCTCGGCGGCGAGAGCGACGCCTCGGTGTTCAACATGGCGCACATGGGGCTGCGTCTGGGACAACGCGCCAACGGGGTGTCGAAGCTGCACGGAATCGTCAGCCGCGAGATGTTCAACGACCTGTGGCGAGGATTCGACGCCTCCGAGGTGCCGATCGGGTCGGTCACCAACGGCGTGCACGCTCCGACGTGGTCTGCCCGGGAATGGGCGCTGGAGGGGGAGCTGTCCTCGGACCGCGTGTGGTCCACGCGCAACACCCTTCGCGCGCAACTGGTGGACGAGGTGCGGCGTCGGGTGCGGCGCTCGGCGCTCGAACGCGGCTCCACCGAGGCCGAGATCAGTTGGACAGCAAACGTTTTCGATCCCAACGTACTCACCGTCGGGTTTGCTCGACGGGTACCGACGTACAAGCGGCTGACGCTCATGCTGCGCGAACCCGAGCGACTGCGCGCCATGTTGCTGGACCCGGTTCGTCCGGTCCAGCTGGTGGTCGCGGGCAAATCGCACCCCGCCGACGACGGCGGAAAGGCGCTCATCCAGCAGATCGTCAGGTTCGCCGATCAGGCCGACGTACGGCACCGCATCGTGTTCCTGCCCGACTACGACATGTCCATGGCTCGATTCCTGTACTGGGGATGCGATGTGTGGCTGAACAATCCGCTGCGCCCGCTCGAAGCGTGCGGTACCTCGGGCATGAAGTCCGCGCTCAACGGCGGCTTGAACCTGTCGATTCGCGACGGGTGGTGGGACGAGATGTACGACGGGGAGAACGGCTGGGCCATCCCGACGGCCGACGGCGTCACCGACGACAATCGCCGTGACGATCTGGAGGCCGCCGCGCTCTACGAACTGCTCGAACAGGCAGTACTGCCGAAGTTCTACGACCGCGGGGACGACGGCGTGCCGAGCCGCTGGATCGAAATGGTGCGGCACACCCTCGAGCAGCTGGGGCCGAAAGTGCTGGCGTCGAGAATGGTTCAGGACTACACACTCGGCTACTACGCGCCCGCAGCCGAATCCGCCCGCGCGGCCTCGGCGGAGAACCACCGCGGTGCCACGGACGTCGCGTCGTACCGCCGCCGCGTCGAACAGGCATGGGGCGCAGTGAAAGTCACCCGCGTCGACAGTGAAGGTCTGCCGGACACGCCGGTGATCGGTGCGGAGCTCTCACTGCGCGCGAACGTCGATCTCGGTGGACTGGACGCGTCGGACGTCGTGGTGCAGGCGGTCGTGGGACGCGTCGACGAGGACGAGAACCTCACCGACATTCGCACGACGGCCATGACGCACGTGGGAACCGACGGCGGCGAGCACGTGTACGCGGGCGAGACGCGGCTACCGCACAGCGGCACGGTGGGATACACAGTGCGGGTGCTTCCTCATCACCGCGGTCTGGCCTCCGATGCCGAGCTCGGTTTGGTGGCGACTGCCTGAGGGGCAGCTACTTTCCGGCCAGGCGGGTGAGGGCCTTGCGGACCACCTCCGGGTCCGAGGTCTCCCAGAACGGCGGCAGCGAGGCACGTAGGTAGCCGCCGTAGCGGGCGGTCGCGAGGCGCGAATCGAGAACGGCGACAACACCTTTGTCGTCGACGCTACGGAGCAGTCGACCGACGCCCTGCGCCAGCAGCAGGGCTGCATGGTTGGCGGCGACCGCGAGAAAGCCGTTGCCGCCACGTGATTCGACGGCCTGCTGCCTGGCCACCAGCAGCGGATCGTCGGGCCGCGGGAACGGAATGCGGTCCAGGATCACCAGGCTCAGCGACGGGCCCGGGACGTCGACGCCCTGCCACAGTGACAGTGTCCCGAACAGGGAGGTGGCCTCGTCGTCGGCGAACTTCTGCACCAGGGCACCGGTGGAGTCGTCGCCCTGGCACAGGATCGGCGTGTCGAGGCGCTCCCGCATCTCCTCGGCGGCGGCCTTGGCGGCGCGCATGGACGAGAAGAGTCCGAGTGTGCGGCCACCGGCGGCGCTGACCAGCGACTCGATCTCGTCGAGGTAGGACTTGGAGAGACCGTCGCGTCCGGGCGGCGACAGATGCTTGGCGATGTACATGATCCCGGCCCGAGCGTGGTCGAACGGCGACCCGACGTCGAGCGAATTCCACCTGATCGACCCGGTATCGGACGGCGGTTCCACACCCGACGCCATCGCGGTGTCACTGCGCGACGGCTTCTCCGCAGGTAGGCCCCAGTTGACAGCCAACCCGTCGAACGATCCGCCCACGGTCAAGGTCGCGGAGGTGAGGACCACGGTGGACTCGGCGAACAGGCGAGCTCGCAGCAGCCCGCCCACCGACAGCGGGGCGATGCGGACGGTGCGTTTGACGTTGCCGCGGAAATCGTCGACGGCATGCCAGACGACGTCCTTGCGTTTGGCCGGATCGGGTTCGTCGAATGCCGTGAGAACACGGACCGCGCTGTCGTGGACCTCGTCGACCGCGACGAGTGCGGCGCTGCGAGCCGCGGCGGCCTCGGGGTCACTGGTGGCCATGCCCTGCTTGTTGGGGCCGATCGCGGTGCGGACCGCCCAGGCCGCGTCGCGAATGGACGCGAGCGCGGGGCCGACGCCGTCGGGTAGGGACTGCCACCGGCTCGGGGGCAGCTCGTCCAGAATCGCGGCCCAGTTCTCGGCAGCTCCCTCGAGCTGGTCGCCCGTCTCCTCCTCGATGAGCTTCGCGCTACGACGCGCTGCTGCGGTGACGGTCGCGGCCGACAGTTCCTCGGTGGCCACGCCGGTCACTCGGTCGACCAATTCGTGGGCCTCGTCGACGACCACGACGTCGTGTTCGGGCAGGATCTGGATTCCGGTGATCGCGTCGATCGCGAGCAGGGCGTGGTTGGTCACGACGACGTCGACCTGGGCGGCCTCGGTACGGGCGCGCTCGGCGAAGCAGTCCTCGCCGACGGGGCAGCGGGATTTGCCCAGACATTCACGCGCGGTGACGCTGACCTGACGCCAGGCCTGATCGCTGACCCCGGGCACGACGTCGTCGCGGTCGCCGGTCTCGGTTTCGGACGACCACTTGGTCAGCCGTACCACCTCGCGGCCCATGCGTGAGACCGCGAACGGGTCGAACAGTTCCGCATCCGGTGCCTCTTGCGCGGCACCGGTGTGGATCTTGTTCATGCACAGATAGTTGTTGCGGCCCTTCAGGATTGCGAACTTGGGGCGACGGCCGACGGCCTCGGCCAGGGCGTCGGACAGGCGGGGGAGATCGCGGTCGACCAGCTGCCGCTGCAGCGCGATGGTGGCCGTGGAGACGACGACGGTCTTGCCCGATTCCACCGCGTGCCTGATGCTGGGGACGAGGTAGGCGAGGGACTTACCGGTTCCGGTGCCCGCCTGCACCGCGAGATGTTCGCCGGTGTCGATGGAGTGCGCCACCGCCGAGGCCATCGTCAGCTGATTGCTGCGTTCCTTGCCGCCGAGCGAGTGCACCGCGACCTGCAGGAGAGCGGGAACGGTTGGCAACTCGGTCTTCGACGGCACCGAAGCAGACTACTGCCGATCGCCCACCCGGTTCGGTACCGACACCGCTCTCACCCCTCGACGAACCGGGTGGGTATCGCCGGCTCGCCCTGGGACAGCTTCAGGCCCTCCCACGGGAGGCTGACGAGGCGCCTGGCCAGCACGTCGCGGCCGTCGGCGAGCGTCGGTAGGTCGGCGACTCGTTCGCCGCCGCGAACCAACGGCGTGGTCAACGTCTCCGCCGTCAGATCGTCGTCGACGGTCGGGGGAGCGTCGAACGGGTACACGATCTCCTCGACTGCGGTGCCGGTGCGGCGCGCGGTACGCAGCGCCGCCTTGGTGCCACCGCGCGACTCCTTGTGACTGCTGCGCTTGGCGACGGGAATGCCGTCGACGGTGACGAGTTTGTAGACCATGCCGGCCGTCGGGGCACCGGATCCGGTGACCAGCGACGTGCCGACGCCGTAGGAGTCGACCGGCTCGGCTCGCAATGCCGCGATGGCGTATTCGTCGAGGTCACCCGAGACGACGATCTTGGTTTTCGGCGCACCCAGGGCGTCGAGTTGGTCGCGCACCTGCCGGGCGAGCACACCGAGGTCGCCGGAGTCGATGCGCACACCGCCGAGTTCGGGCCCGGCCACCTCGATGGCGTTGGCAACGCCCTGGGTGATGTCGTAGGTGTCGACGAGCAGTGTGGTGCCCACGCCGAGCGCGCGCACCTGAGCCGCGAATGCGGACCGTTCGTCCGGGCCGTCGGCTGTGGTGTGCAGCAGAGTGAAGGCGTGCGCCGACGTGCCCGCGCCGGGGACGCCGTGGCGTCGGACGGCTTCGAGATTGGACGTCGCGGTGAATCCGGCGAGATATGCCGCGCGTGATGCGGCGACAGCGGCTTCCTCGTGGGTTCGACGCGACCCCATCTCGATGATCGGACGGGACTTCGCGGCCGCCACCATCCGCGCTGCAGCGGACGCTATGGCGCTGTCGTGATTAAGGATCGAGAGCACTACGGTCTCGAGGACCACGCACTCGGCGAAGGTGCCGCGGACGGTCAGAACAGGTGAGCCGGGGAAGTACAGCTCACCCTCGCGATAGCCGTCGATGTCGCCGGTGAACCGGTAGTTGCGTAACCACTCGACGGTGTCGGCGTCGAGGAATTCGGCGACGATCCGCAACTCGTCCGGCCCGAATCGGAAGCGCGCGATCGCGTCGAGAATGCGTCCGGTGCCGGCGAGAACTCCGTATCGACGGCCACCGGGCAACCTGCGCGCGAAGACCTCGAAGCTGCAGATGCGATCGGCGTAGCCGCTGGCCAGGGCGGCCGAGAGCATCGTGTATTCGTACTGATCGGTCAGCAGCGCGGTGCTGGCACCGTCGCTGTGATTCGCGTGATCTGTGGTCGCGTCGTTGCTCACCTCGCCCACACTACGAGCGAAGGGGCGAGCGTGGGACGCTGGCCCGACACGCCGTACCCTGTTGGGCATGCCTTGGTTGACGGTGGACGGCTCGCTTCTGCCCGTGGACGGCTTCTCGGCACGTGAGGTCGTCGCTGCGTCACCGCAAGCGGTCCCGGCCCAGACCGAGGCCGTTGCGGCCGACGAATCTCACGACACCCCCTGGGTCACCATCGTGTGGGACGACCCGGTCAACCTGATGCACTACGTCACCTACGTGTTCCAGAAGCTGTTCGGCTACAGCAAGGCCAAGGCGACCGAGCTGATGATGCAGGTGCACTCCGAAGGCAAGGCCGTGGTGTCGAGCGGCGAGCGCGACGCGATGGAGAACGATGTTCGACGGCTGCACGCGGCGGGTCTGTGGGCCACCATGCAGCAGGACAAGTAGTCAACCGCTCATCACCTCTTCGTCAGAGAAGGACATCAGCAACAGTGCGCACGTGGACGAGACGGAATTCGCTGTCCGGGGTCAAGATCAAGTCCGAGATCGATGCTCGTGAGGCCGCCGTACTCCGTTCGCTTGTCGGCTCGGTTCTCGGATTGCTGCGCGACCGGTCCGCCGCTGCGCCCACCGACGAACTCGCAGCGCTGACCGGTCTGCGCACCGGGCACAACAGCCCGCCCGAGGATGCCGCACTGGCGCGGCTGTTGCCGGACTTCCACCGCGCCGACCCCGGCCGCGACGAGGAGGATCCGACCGACCTCAACGGTGCCCTGCGCGGACTGCACGAGCCCGAGATCATCGACGAGAAGTTGGCTGCCGGATCGATGATCCTGGCCACGCTTCCCGAGTCCGGTGGCAAGATCGTGCTGACCCAGGAGCAAGCGGATGCTTGGCTGACCGGCCTCAACGACGTGAGGCTGGCGCTCGGCACGACGCTGGGGATCAGCGCGGACACACCCGACGTTCTCGACGAGGGTGATCCTCGCGCTCCACATCTCGACGTCTACCACTGGCTGACCTGGATGCAGGATTCACTCGTACAGGTCCTCATCCCCTAGGACGCACGCGTGACCGCTGCATTCCAGACTCCCGGACCGCGGGACTCCCTGACCGACGTGGCCGGTCTGCTGGTCGGTCATCATCACGAACTCGACGACGACGCCGCGATGGGCTCCGGTTCGGCCACCGGCTGCACCGTGGTGCGTGCGCTGGGTGGTGCGACGGCGGCCGTCGATGTTCGCGGCGGCGGGCCGGGGACTCGCGAGACCGATCTGCTCGATCCGAGCCACTCCGTGCAGCACGTCAACGCGATCCTGTTGACCGCGGGCAGTGCCTACGGGCTCGCCGCGGCCGACGGTGTCATGCGGTGGCTCGAAGAGCACGGTCAGGGCATCCCGATGGGCAGTCCCGATCACGTCGTACCGATCGTCCCCGCCGCGGTCATCTTCGATCTTCCGGTCGGCGACTGGGCTTCTCGGCCGACGGCGGAATTCGGCTATCTCGCCGCGGCCGCAGCGGCAACCGATTTCGCGACGGGATCGGTCGGGGCCGGTGTCGGTGCCCGCGCCGGAGTTCTCAAGGGCGGTGTCGGTACCGCGAGCACGGTGATCGAGGGCGGTCCGGCGGACGGGGTCACCGTCGCGGCGCTGATGGTCGCCAATCCGGTGGGCGCGGTGTTCGACCCGCGTACCGGCCTGCTGTGGGGCGTCGGCACGCTCGGGCCCGCGGCGTTCGGGATGCGCAAGCCCGACGTGAACCAGCTGTGGTCCGCGCTCGCCCTCGAACCGAAGGGCACTGCGCTCAACACCACGATCGGTGTCGTCGCCACCGATGCTGCGTTGTCGTCCGCGTCGTGCAAGCGGATTGCCGTCGCCGGTCACGACGGGCTGGCGCGGGCCGTTCGACCGGCACACTCGCCGCTCGACGGCGACACGATCTTCGCCGTCTCGACCGGCACCAGACCCGTCACCGCTGAGTCCTCGGTGCCCGCCGCGTTTTCGGCGGAACTCCCGGTACTGGCCGCGGTCACCGAGGCCGCGGCGATCGTCGTCGAGCGAGCCATCGTGCGTGCCCTGCTCGACGCCACCTCGGTGGCCGGCATCCCCACGTACCGCCAGATCTTCACGTCCGCGTTCGGTGGATCGGGAGCCTGAGCTCAGCTCGCGCTATACCTCTGCCCGGTACCGTGGAGGGAACTGTTCCGGAGGCGATCATGAGCGATATCAGTAACCGTCCCGCCGAGCGTGCGCGGCCGGTCTGGATGCAGGCCGCCATTCTGGTGGGAGCATTCACCGTGTTGCTGTGGGTCATCGAGTTCATCGATGTGGCCAGCGGGTCGAGGCTCGAACGCAACGGGATACAGGCCCGCTCGGTCGAGGGTTTGTGGGGCATTCTGTTCGCGCCCGTGCTGCACGACGACTGGCAGCATCTGATCGCGAACACCGTGCCGATAGTCGTACTCGGATTTCTGGTGTTGCTCTCCGGTTTGACGCGTGGTCTGGCTGCCACCGGGATCATCTGGGTGGTCGGCGGGTTCGGTACCTGGCTGACCGCCGGTTCCTACACGAACACGATCGGCGCGTCGATCCTGATCTTCGGTTTCATCGCATACCTGTTGGTGCGTGGCTTCTTCACCCGCAAGCTCGGTCAACTCGCGATCGGAATCGTGGTGTTCGTGCTGTACGGCAGCGCACTGTGGGGCGTGCTGCCGAGCGAGCCCAACGTCTCCTGGCAGGGGCATCTGTTCGGCGCGGTCGGCGGAGTGGTTGCCGCTCGACTGCTGTCCGCCGACGCGCGAGCCGAGAGGGCACGCGTGAAATCGCTCGATCGGCCCACTTCGTAGGTTCGAGGTAACTGCAGACATACCCGTGGTCGGTGGTGAATTTCGCCGACTCGCGCTGTGAATACTGCCCGAACGTTTCGAGTGATGCGCTCGGCGTGGCAGCATGGCTTTCATGCGAATTACCGTCCTGGGATGTTCGGGCAGTGTGTCCGGACCCGATTCACCCGCGTCGGGCTACTTGTTGGAAGAAGAGGAGACCGCGCCGGTCGTCCTCGACTTCGGTCCCGGCATCCTCGGGGCGTTGCAGCGCTACGCCGATCCCGGAGATGTGAGCGTTCTGCTCTCGCATCTGCACGCCGATCACTGCCTCGACGTTCCCGGACTGCTGGTGTGGCGTCGCTACCATCCCAGCCCGCCGGAGGGACGAGCGATCGTCTACGGACCCAAGGACACGGCGTTCCGGCTCGGAGTCGCCTCGGCCGAGTGCGGCGGGCAGATCGACGACATGTCCGACACCATCGACCTGCGTCGCTGGGTGGACGGACGCACCGTGGAGTTCGGCAAGTTGTCGATTCTCGCTCGGCAGGTGTTCCATCCCCCCGAGTCGTACGGCATGCGCGTCACCACGGCGCAAGGCCGCACCTTCGCCTACAGCGGAGACACCGGAATGTGTCAGGCCGTCCGGGACCTGGCGCACGGGGCCGACATGTTCCTGTGCGAGGCGTCGTGGACCGACAGTCCGGAGCGGCCCGAGGGAGTGCACCTGTCCGGAACCGAGGCCGGCCGCATCGCTCGTGAGGCCGGGGTGGGGGAGCTGCTGCTCACCCATATTCCGCCGTGGACGTCCCGTGAGGACGTCATCGCCGAGGCCAAAGCGGAGTTCAGTGGACCGGTGCACGCCGTTCTCCCAGGGGACGTCTTCACCGTCTGAGGACGCGCTAGGCTTCGAGTCGTGTCCAGACGAGAAGACGGCAGGGCGGACGACGAGCTCCGCAACATCAAGATCACCCGCGGCTTCACCAGCCACCCGGCAGGGTCGGTGCTGGTCGAGTTCGGCAACACCAGGGTGATGTGCACGGCCAGCGTCGAGGAGGGCGTGCCGCGCTGGCGGAAGGGATCCGGCCTCGGTTGGCTCACCGCCGAGTACGCGATGCTCCCGGCCGCGACGCACACTCGCAACGGCCGTGAGTCCGTCAAGGGCAAGGTCGGCGGGCGTACCCAGGAAATTTCCCGCTTGGTCGGGCGTTCACTGCGTGCCTGCATCGATTTGGCCGCCATCGGCGAGAACACCATCGCCCTCGACTGCGACGTACTGCAGGCCGACGGCGGCACCAGAACTGCAGCTGTCACCGGAGCGTTCGTGGCTCTCAACGACGCCGTCACCTACCTGCGAGCAGCGGGACGACTGGCCGATCCGCAGCCCATCTCGTGCATGATCGCTGCAGTCAGTGTCGGCGTCGTCGACGGCCGAGTGCGCCTCGATCTGCCCTACGAGGAAGATTCGCGCGCCGAGGTCGACATGAACGTCGTCGCTACCGACACCGGCACGCTGGTGGAGATCCAGGGAACCGGAGAGGGTGCGACCTTCCCCCGAACTACACTCGACAAGCTGCTCGACTCCGCATTCGTCGGCATCGAGAAGTTGTTCGAGGTGCAGAAGGAAGCATTGGCGTTGCCGTACCCGGGCGATCTGCCCGAGCCTGCGGCCGCGGAATCGAAGAAGAAGTTCGGTGGCTGACACCAAGCTGCTGGTAGCGAGCCGAAACGCGAAGAAGTTGCGCGAACTCCGGCGGGTGCTCGACGCCGCCGGAGTGGCCGGAATCGAACTGGTCGGCCTCGACGAGGTCCCGCCGTTCCCGGAGGCCCCCGAGACCGGAGCGACCTTCGAGGAGAATGCACTCGCCAAGGCGCGTGACGGAGCGGCGGCCACCGGATTGCCATGTGTGGCAGACGATTCCGGAATCGAAATCGATGCCCTGAACGCCATGCCAGGGGTGCTCTCGGCTCGCTGGTCCGGTGCGCACGGGCAGGACGAGGCCAACACCGCACTGGTGCTGGCGCAGCTGAGCGACACCCCCGACGAGCGTCGCGGAGCCGCATTCGTCTCGGCGTGTGCGCTGGTGATTCCCGGCGGCACCGAGACGGTGGTCCGCGGCGAGTGGCGCGGAGTAGTGGGCCGAGAGCCGTTGGGGGAGAACGGCTTCGGCTATGACCCCATTTTCGTGCCCGAGGGCGACGGCCGCAGTGCCGCACAACTGAGCCCGGACGAGAAGGACGCCGCCTCACATCGCGGTCATGCACTGCGCAAGCTCGTTCCGGCGCTCGAAGAACTGACGGGGCGGTAGCTCGTGGCGATGCGAACCGTTCTGACTCGGACGTCGGTTGTGTTCGCCGCCGCTGCGCTGTGCCTGGCAGGTGCCCCGGCCTCCGCGGTGCCGGCGGCGGGATCCTTCGCCGAGGCGTTCGCGTACTCGATCGCGCACCCGGGCGTGACGCCTCCGGGCTCGAACGACTTCTCGTGTGTTCCGAGCGCGCAACACCCGGAGCCGGTGGTGCTGGTGCACGGCTTCCTGGAGAACTCGTACGGCAACTGGGCATCGCTGTCGCCGAAGCTGGCCGAGGCCGGATACTGCGTATTCGCGATCGACTACGGCAACACCGGGCCGGTTCGGGCGTTCGGTGCGCTCGAGCCCATCCCGGAGAGTGCCGCGGAACTGTCGACGTTCGTCGATTCCGTGCTCGAGGCAACGGGTGCGGAGAAGGTGTCGATCGTCGGCCACTCGAAGGGTGGCACGGTGCCGCGTTACTACGCGCGTTTCCTCGGTGGGGATCGAACGGTGGCGCGCATCGTGGCGTTGTCCCCGCCGAACTACCCGACGGCGGGGCCGACCGTGCAGGACGACGTGCTCGAGCGACTCAACGAGGGCAGCGACACGGTCTCGGGCATCGAGTACACGACTATCGCCACCCGCTACGACCAGATCGTCGTTCCGTATACGGCGTCGCTGCTCACCGGGGCTGGAAACACCAATGTGGTGATACAGGACGTGTGCCCGGCCAACGCCGTCGAGCACACCGGAATCTCGTACGATCCGCTTGCTCAGCGGCTGGTGCAGAACGCACTGGATCCGGAGCACGCACAGCCGATCAACTGCTGATGTCAGACGCCGAAGTCGGCTTTGACCTGCTTGGTGCGCTTGTGCTCGACGTAGAACGACAGGAACGGCACGGTTCCGGCTAGCAGCGTGCCGATGGTGCGGGAGGCAGGCCACCGCACCTTGATCGCCAGATCGACGGTCAGCACGAGGTACACGATGTAGACCCAACCGTGGACGACGGGAATCCATGTCGGAAGGTTCTCGATCTTCAGGATGTATTTCGCGACCATCTCGGCTACGAGGACCAACAACCAGATGCCGGTGACATACGCCAGAACGCGGTAGCGCAGCAACGCGGACGCGATCTTCTGAGTCTTGTTCGCAGACGCCTGCGTCTTCTCCGGTGCCGAACTCACGTGGTGCTCCTGTCGGTCCCGCGGGATTCGTTCAGCTCCGCGAGGTAGCTGTTGTATTCGAGTAGTTGCCGCGCCTCGGGATCGTCGAGGTCCCTGGCGTCGGCCGCAGGCGCGCTGCGCTGGGGGAGCAGATCGAGGGGCACCTCGGTGGGTCCGTCGGGCCGAGCCGCGGCTGCCTCGTCGGGGTCCTCGTCCTCGAGACGGACGAACTTGCGGTAGGCGTAGACCACGAACACTGCGAACAGAGGCCATTGAAAGGCATATCCGAGGTTCTGGCCGTTACCGCCCACTGCCTCGAAGCGCTCCCACTGCCACCAGCCGAGGCCCAGGCATACCGCCGCGGACACGATGACCAGCGCGATCAGTGCTGGCCGACGGTTCGGGCGGGATGAAGTCACCCCTCGACGGTACCGGAGGTACTACTACTGCAGGTAGTCGCGTGCTGCGGCCCGGTGGTGATTCTCACCATGGACGGTTCGAGTTCGGCTCACGCCCGACGACGGTTGGCCCGTGCCTGGGCGAGTTGCTCGGCACCGGGCCCGGTCACGTCCGCCAGGGCGCTGCTGCGTCCGGTCAGAACCAGTGCCAGGGTGCCGGCCGATCCTTCGATGATGGGGCCCTCGCCGCGGCTCCAGTCGAGATCGGTCGCGCGCCACTGCAGTCGAAGCTCGGGGCCTTTGAACGGTGCGGCACCGCTCGCGGGCACCAGGAAGTCGAGCATCGTGATCATGCGGTGGTCGGGGACGTGGTGTTCGATTCCCAGCGGCGTGCACACGTCCAATCCGTGCACGATGACGTCGGACAAGGGGGCCAGCGGACCGTGGCCCGGCGGGGTGAATTTCTTGTCGGCGTGGGCGGTGAGCAAGGCGGGCAATTCGTCTTCGTGCTCGCGACGAACGCGCGTGGTCATCAGTTGATTGGCTCGGTCGAAGTTGCCTCGGGTGCGCACCATGACGAGTCCGAACTGCCAGAGCGGGACGATCAGTGGCACCACCAGATGGGCGGCGACGTCTCGGACGGTCCAGGCCTCGCACAGCGATTGGGCGTCCCATTGTTCGGAGGTGAGAGTCTCGAGAGTCCTTGCGAGAGAACGTCTCTCGTCTGCGATCTCGGCGAAGATCGTGTCGTTCGATTCCTCGGGCATTCGAACCGCCTTCACACGTCGGAACCTGCAGAAGTCTCGAGAAAAGCCGGGCCGAACGACCGTGGTGCGCGAGGGGGGACTTGAACCCCCACGTCCTGAGACACTGGAACCTAAATCCAGCGCGTCTGCCAATTCCGCCACTCGCGCGTGCCGGTGAAGTCTACAACCTGGATGGTTGTTGTCAGTGGCGCGGTCTGCTCGACTGTGTGCCCACGAATTGTTCGGATGCTCACCTGTACAGGTAGGCATCTGGACAATCGGTGGGCACACGTCATGCGGTGTACACCGTACGGTGTCGCTACACTCGCCGAGTGGCATCGAAAAAGGACGTCCCCTTCGACCCGGCCCGGATACTCGGGCTTCTGTGGCGAGTCGGTGCCAAGCCGAGTCGGACCGGACTGAGCGTGGATGCGATCGTCGATGCCGCCATCGAACTGGCCGATGCGACCGGTCTGGAGTCGGTGTCGATGCGGAACGTGGCACAGCATCTCGGTGTCGGCGCGATGTCGCTGTACACACATGTGCCGGGCCGGGAAGAGCTGGCCGATCTGATGATCGATCGAGCGCTTGCAGGTCTCTACTCGCACGTCGACGAGCCGGCCTCCGTCGCCGGCGGATGGCGTCCCGCGATGCGCTTCGTTGCCGAGCGCAATTGGTCTCTGTATCAACAACATTCGTGGCTTCTCGAGGCGGAGGGGGCACGGCCCGTGCTCGGTCCGCACACCAACGACAAGTACGAGGCCGAGTTGCGCCCTCTCGAGGGCATCGGCCTGGGCGACGTCGAGATCGACTCCGTTCTGACGCTGGTTCTCACTCACGTCTCCGGTACCGCGCGAGCCCTGGCCGGCGTGACCCGTGTCAAGGAGCAGTCGGGCATGTCCGACGCGCAGTGGTGGGCGGCTACCGCGCCGATCCTCGAACGGGTGATGGACCGCGAGCGCTTTCCGGTGTCGTCTCGGGTCGGGACGGCCGCGGCGACGTCGTACGACGCCGCCAGCGACCCCGTGCACGCCTACCGGTTCGGGTTGGAGTGCATTCTCGACGGTGTGGAGGCGATGATCTCGCGAAGTCAGCCCGTCGGTCGAAGTGCCGCCTCGGAGTGACGCTTCTTCGGCCTGCGTAACTTGTGTTGATATCGCCAGATTGCGTGCTCGAGTGAGGCGAGTTCGGTGCTCAGTGCGTCCGCGGTCGTTGCAAGGATCACGGACGCGCGATCCTCGGCAATGCCGACGGACAGGTTCTGGTGGAGCGGTTCGAGTGCGTCGGCGACGAACGAGTTCAGATGTTCGGTCGCCTTGTCGGTGCGCACTCCCAGATGCATGAGCATGCACTCCCAGGTGGTCTCGCCGAGCCCGGGAATTGCGCAGAACGCCTCGAATTGGTGCTCGGTGTGCTGCTCGAAGTCGCTCGAACGACTCAGGCCCACCGAGATCAACGTCCGAGCGGCCACGGCAGCGGCAGCACCCTTGGTTCGACTGTTTCCCGGAACCAGTTGACGGTTGGAAAGAATCTCGACGAGTAGATCCGGACTGGTGGTCAGTTCGGCGAGGGTTGTCAAGTCGTCGAGTCGGTTATCGCCACGATGCGATCGCCATCGCTGGACCACCGCACGGACCCCGCTCGAAGGGCCGCCGTAGGGAGCGCGCGCCGAGAAGATCGCATCCAGCAACGCCACCTCGCTCTCGCCCCGCCACCCCGGTGTCCAGTGTGGCGAACGGGATTGCGGCGCATGCGATTCGATGTGCAGAAGCATCGCGTCGAGCTCGTCCTCGGTGCAGATATCCGTTACCGATGAATACATGAATTCCCCCCGGATTTCGTCGACCGCTCTCCCGGCGAGCGGCTCGTTCGCACAAGGTAGAGGACCGCACCGACAAGGTTGGGAGCTGCTCGTCTGTGCTCGAGATCACATCACGAAAAGATAACGAAAAATGCGAGGCTTTCCTCATGTTCTGGTGTTCCGCTCGACGCTCTCGCCAGCGTGGATACGGGTTACCGACGAGTCGGGTAAACAAAAGGTAAAGCCGCTTCGAGTGACGTACTCGCTGGTAGCACTCGGACGTCCGAGCAAACCTGAGGATTTCCTCATGATTTTGTGTCAACCTTGAGCAGCGCGGAGGAGACCTGTCGACGAAGACCGGCTCACCGCTTCGACCCTGTAGCCCACGACGCCATGGGGCAGTCATCACAGCGAACGCCCCGACCCCCGAGGCGTCCACGAGAGGAATCTTCAGCCTTGACGATCAACGAGAGCACACCATCACACGGACGAGGCTCGCGAAGCACCGGCAACGCAGACAAATCCCCTAGAAGCAATGGCGGCTCTCGGACTCTGGCAGATCGTTTCGCCGCGGGCGAGCCGTACGCGTTGGCCTTCGGCGGCCAGGGCGCACCGTGGCTCAGCTCCCTCGAGGAATTGGCTCGCGACTCCGCGCTCGAACCCGAACTGACCGATCTCGTCAACGAGGCAGCAGTCACTCTCGCGCCCGTGGCAGACGAGCTGCTGGTCGTGCGCTCGGTCGGCTTCGACCCGATCGGCTGGATGCTCGAACAGGACCTCGCCGACGACGACACCGTCGGCTCGTACGGACCGTCCGAGGCGGCACTGACCTCCGCTGCCGTCTCGCTTCCCGGAGTGTTTCTCACCCAGGTCGCAGCACTGCGTGCGTTGAAGTTGCAGGGGCTCGATCCGGCCCAGACTCCGCCCGTCAAGGTCGTCGGACACTCGCAGGGACTCATCGCCGCCAAATCGGTCGCAGCCGACGGCGCACAGGATGCGAACTTCCTGGCTATCGCCCAGCTCGTGGGTGCTGCCGCAGGTCTCGTCGGCCGCCGCCGCGGCATCATCGGTGCCGGAGACCGCGCGCCGATGGTCTCGGTTGCCAACGTCGAACCCGCACGACTGCAGGCGATCATCGCCGAACTTGCGATCGACGGAGCGCCGGAGCGATCCGCAGCTCTGGCCATCCGCAACGGCCGTCGTCGCGTCGTACTCTCGGGACCGCCGGCCCAGCTGGCTCGCGTGCAGGAGAAGTGCGAGCAGATCGCTGCCGAGGAAGAGCGTGACCGCGACGCCAAGAAGCGTGGCGGTGCCGTGTTCGCCCCGGTCTTCGAGCAGCTTCCCGTCGAGATCGGCTTCCATCACCCCGCCCTGGCAGATGCCGTCGAACTCGTCAGCGCCTGGGCGCAGCGTTGTGGGCTCGACGTCGACCTCGCACGTGAGCTCGCACAGAAGATCCTCGTCGACTCCGTGGATTGGGTCGACGCCATCGACGGTGTCGTCGACGCCGGTGCCGACTGGATTCTCGATCTCGGTCCGGGCGACCTGCTCACCCGCATGACCACTCCGGCGTT
This sequence comes from Rhodococcus sp. NPDC079359, assembly GCF_040702585.1. Classification (NCBI taxonomy): domain Bacteria; kingdom Bacillati; phylum Actinomycetota; class Actinomycetes; order Mycobacteriales; family Nocardiaceae; genus Rhodococcus; species Rhodococcus sp. NPDC079359. The sequence goes on along the minus strand of NZ_JBFBLH010000005.1, from coordinate 397,377 downwards.
GCGTGGACAGGGCGTTGGCATCATCGCCGCGTCCTCGCGCGGTGGCCACCGCAACCTGCTCACTCCGGGAGCTGCTCCCGAGGTCCAGCCCGCATGGTCCGCCTACGCTCCCACTCCGGTCACGTTGCCCGACGGCCGCGTCGTCGTCGAGACCTCGTTCACCAAGATGACCGGACGTTCGCCGATCCTGCTCGCCGGCATGACGCCGACGACGGTCGACGCCAAAATCGTTGCCGCAGCTGCCAATGCAGGCCACTGGGCCGAGCTCGCCGGTGGCGGCCAGGTCACCGAGGACATCTTCACCGATCGTGTCGCCGAGCTCTCCACACTTCTCGAGCCGGGCCGCGCAATCCAGTTCAACTCGCTCTTCCTCGATCCGTACCTGTGGAAGCTGCAGCTCGGCGGACGCCGCATCGTGCAGCGCGCTCGCGCAGCGGGTGCGGCCATCGACGGCGTCGTCGTCACCGCAGGCATCCCGGAACTCGAAGAGGCAGTGGCCCTCATCGAAGAGTTGTCCGAGGCCGGCATCAGCTACGTCTCGTTCAAGCCCGGCACCGTCGCGCAGATTCGCGCCGTCATCCGTATCGCCAACGAGGTTCCCTCGTACCAGGTCAACGTCCACATCGAGGGTGGCCGCGCAGGCGGACACCACTCGTGGGAGGACCTCGACGACCTGCTGCTGACCACCTACGCGGAGCTGCGGTCACGGCCCAACCTCGTCGTCTGTGTCGGCGGCGGCATCGGCACACCCGAGCGGGCAGCGGAGTACCTCACCGGAACCTGGTCGGCTGTGCACGGCTACCCGAAGATGCCGCTCGACGGCATCCTCGTCGGCACTGCAGCGATGGCAACCCTGGAGGCCACGACGGCTCCCGAGGTCAAGCAGCTCCTGGTCGACACACCCGGAACCCCCGACTGGGTCGGTGCCGGTACCGCGAACGGCGGAATGGCCTCGGGCCGTAGCCAGCTCGGTGCCGACATCCACGAGATCGACAATGCGGCGTCGCGGTGCGGCCGACTGCTCGACGAGGTCGCAGGCAACGCCGACGCCGTGGCCGAGCGTCGCGACGAGATCATCGCCGCACTCGACGGCACCGCCAAGCCCTTCTTCGGTGACGTCGCCGAGATGACGTACCAGCAGTGGCTCGTTCGCTACCTCGATCTGGCCATCGGAACGGACTCGCGCAGCGACTTCGATTGTGGCGGCGAGTTCACCGATGCCGTGTCCGAGGCACGCGAGTCGGTGTGGCTCGACGTCACCTGGCGTACCCGCTTCCTGGAGATGCTGCAGCGCGCCGAGGCTCGGCTGCACCCCGTCGATCGCGGACCCATCCCCACCTTGTTCGCCGATGCCGAGGTTCTCGAACGCCCGCGTGCAGCTCTGAAGTCGCTGCTCGCACAGTTCCCGGACGCCGCCGACGTGGTTCTGCACCCGGCCGACATCACCTTCTTCACCTCGCTGTGCCGCATGCCCGGCAAGCCGGTCAACTTCGTCCCCGTCGTCGACGGCGACGTGCGCCGCTGGTGGCGCAGTGACTCGCTGTGGCAGGCACACGACGCTCGCTACTCGGCCGATCAGGTCTGCATCATCCCCGGTACCGTCGCCGTCGCGGGCATCACTCGCGTCGACGAGCCCGTGGGCGAGCTGCTCGATCGCTTCGAGAAGGCCACCGCGGATCAGCTTCTCGCCGAGGGCGTCGAGCCCACGGCCATCGCGAGCCGTCGCCACGCCGAGATCGCACCCGGACTGCTCGGCATCGTGCTGGCTGCTCCCGACGTCACCTGGGCCTCGCGGATGACGCAGAACCCCGTTGCACGCCTGGGTGATCCGGCCGACTGGACCGTGGAGTCCGAGACGGTCGCGGCGCACCCGCAGACCGGCTCGACGCTGACCGTGCTCGATTCCGAGCACGTGGAGCTGCTGGTTCCGCTCGCCCCGGGCAAGGAAGTACGTATCCGCCTGACGGTTCCGGCCTCCACGATCGACGGCGGCGCTCCCGTCGTCACCGCGCAGGACGCACAGCAGGCCATGTCGGCTCTGCTCGGAGTTGCTGCAGGCCAGGACCTTCCGGCCGTCAAGGGCGGCGTCGCCCGGCTGAACATCGCATGGATCCCCGATCTGATCGCCGATCACGCAGGCGTCACCGGATCCGGACTGCCGGACTCGCTGACCGTCAGCGGCAAGGCCGTTCCCGACGTTCTGGTCGGTGCCTGCTGGCCCGCCGTCTTCGCCGTCCTGGGTGCCACCCGCAACGCCGAGGGCATCGACGTCATCGAAGGCATGCTCGACCTGGTGCACCTCGACCACAGCGTCAACCTGGTCGGCGAATTGCCCACCGACACCTCGATTCTCGTGGTCAAGGCTGCGGCCGGAGAGGTGCTCGACACCGACCTCGGCCGCGTCGTCGAGGTCACCGTCGAGATCGGTGCCATGCTCGGCGAGGGGCTCGACGCTCCCGCTGTCGCAACTCTGGTGGAGCGCTTCGCGATTCGCGGACGCACCGGCAAGGGTGAGCTGACCGATCCGGCCCGCGCCGGCGGCTCGGTGAGCGCCGACGCCAAGGACACCCCGCGTCGTCGTCGCCGTCAGGCAACCATCGTCGCCCCGCGCAACATGGCCGCGTTCGCTCAGGTCTCGGGCGATCACAACCCCATCCACACCTCGGACGCCGCGGCGCTGCTCGCCGGCCTCGGCAGCCCGATCGTGCACGGCATGTGGCTCTCTGCTGCCGCGCAGCAGACGGTGACCGCAGTCGACCACGCGGACACCAAGACTCCGCCGCGTCGCCTCACCGCATGGACCGCACGCTTCCTCGGCATGGTTCGACCCGGAGCGGAGATCGATGTTCGTGTCGACCGCACCGGATTCGACCAGGGTGCCGAACTGATCGAGGTCTCCTGCCGTGTCGCAGGCGAACTGGTCATGGTCGCCACCGCTCGCACCGCACCGCCGAAGACCGTCTACGCGTTCCCGGGTCAGGGCATCCAGCGGGCGGGCATGGGCCTGGACGCTCGGTCTCGCTCGAAGGCCGCACGTGAGGTGTGGGAGCGTGCCGACAAGCACACCCGCAGCGCACTGGGCTTCTCCATTCTCGCTGTGGTGCGCGACAATCCGACGTCGCTCAAGGCGCGCGGCGTCACCCATAAGCACCCCGACGGTGTGCTGCACCTGACGCAGTTCACCCAGGTTGCGATGGCCGTTCTCGGCGTCGCGCAGGTTGCCGAACTGCGTGAATCCGGTGCGTTCGTGGAGAACTCGATTCTCGCGGGCCACTCGGTCGGTGAGTACAACGCACTCGCAGCCGTTGCCGGTGTGCTCCCGCTCGAAGCCGTCCTCGAGGTCGTCTTCCAGCGTGGTTCGGCCATGCACGCGCTGGTTCCGCGTGATGCCAGCGGCCGCAGTGACTACCGCATGGCAGCTATCCGCCCGTCGCAGATCGGCTTGGCCGATCAGGACGTGCAGGGCTTCGTCGCCGGCGTCGCAGAAGAATCCGGTGAGTTCCTCGAGATCGTCAACCTCAACCTGCGCGGTTCGCAGTACGCCATCGCAGGCACGGTTGCCGGCCTCGGCGAGCTGGAGAAGAAGATCGCGATCCGCCGAGCGGAGTTCGGTGGCAAGGCCGCCTACATCATGGTTCCCGGCATCGACGTGCCGTTCCACTCCACGGTGCTGCGCGGCGGAGTCGACGACTTCCGCAACCGCCTCGAGACTCTGCTCCCCGAGCAGATCGATCCGGCGATCCTGGTGGGGCGCTACATCCCGAACCTGGTGCCCAAGCCGTTCTCGCTGAATCGCGAGTTCGTTCAGGAGATCGCCGATCTGGTTCCGTCCGAGCCGCTGAACACCGTTCTCGCAGAGTTCGATTCGTGGGCCGCACGGCCGAGTGCTCTGTGCCGGGTGATCCTGACCGAGCTGCTGGCATGGCAGTTCGCCAGCCCGGTGCGCTGGATCGAGACCCAGGACCTGTTGTTCGCAGACGAGTCCGACGGCGGCATGGGCGTCGAGCGTTTCGTCGAGATCGGCCTGGGGGCAACCCCGACCGTGGCGAACCTTGCGTCGCAGACCCTCAAGCTCCCGGGCCGCTTCGGCCACCCGGTCGAGGTACTCAACCTCGAGCGCGAGGCTGCGATCATCTACGGCACCGACACCGACCCGGCTCCGGCCGACGAGGAAGAGTCGACACCCGTGGAGGCCGCTGCTCCGGCGGCAGCTGCAGCTCCGGCCGCAGCTCCCGCGCCGGCATCAGCACCGTCCGGCGGACCTCGTCCGGACGACATCGCGTTCGTCGCCGCCGATGCGACCAAGATCCTCATCGGTCTGTGGACCAAGCTGCAGCTCGATCAGATCGGGCCTGCCGACACCATCGAGGCTCTGTGCGACGGTGTGTCCTCGCGTCGTAATCAGCTGCTCGTCGACCTCGGTTCCGAGCTCTCGCTCGGTGCCATCGACGGTGCAGCCGATGCCGACATGGGTGCGCTCTCGGGCACGGTGAACAAGCTGGCTCGTACGTACAAGCCGTTCGGTCCGGTGCTCAGCGACTCCATCAACGACCATCTCCGCAAGGTCTTCGGCCCCTCGGGTCGACGCCCGGCCTCGATCGCCGATCGCGTCAAGAAGACCTGGGAACTGGGCGATGGCTGGGCGCACCACGTCACCGCCGAGGTCGCCCTCGGTACCCGTGACGGTGCCTCGGTTCGTGGTGGCGCACTCGGTGGCCTGGCCGACGGCGCTCTCGCCGACGGCAACGCAGTCGACAACGTCATCGACGCGGCCGTGGCCGCGGTGGCCGCACGCCGCGGCGTCGCAGTCTCGATGCCGCAGGCAGGGGGCGGAGCCGGCGGAACCGTCGACGCTGCTGCTCTCGGTGAGTTCACCGAGCACATCACCGGCCGCGACGGCGTCCTCGCCTCCGCAGCCCGGTTGGTGCTCGAACAGCTCGGACTGGCCGATGCGCCCAACGCACTGCTGGCCGAGGATCCCGACGCCGCTCTGGTCGAGCTGGTCTCGGCCGAGTTGGGATCCGACTGGCCTCGCCTCGTCGCGCCGGCGTTCGACGCCAAGCGCGCCGTCCTGATCGACGACCGCTGGGCCACCGCCCGTGAGGACCTGGCCCGGTTGTGGCTCGGTACCGCAGGCGACGTCGCCGTCGAGTCCTTCGCCGGTGCCGGCAATGCCGTTGCAGCTCAAGCACAGTGGTGGAAGGCCAAGGCCGACTACGAGAACAAGGCAGTGCTGGCCGAAACCTTCGGACGCATCGCGGACATCGCGGTCGCATCCGAGGACAAGGGCCCATGGGCCGACGAGGTCGCAGTGGTCACCGGCGGCAGCAAGGGCTCCATCGCAGCTGCGGTGACGGCCAAGCTGCTGGCCGGGGGAGCGACGGTCTTCGTCACCACCTCCAGGCTCGACGACGAGCGACTCGGCTTCTACCGCAGCCTCTACCGCGACAGCGCACGCAGCGGAGCGTCGCTCTGGGTGGTTCCGGCCAACATCGCGTCGTACACCGACGTCGATGCACTCATCGAGTGGATCGGCAGCGACTACATCGATACTGCCGGTGGCGCAAAGACTCTCGTCAAGGCCGCAACGACTCCGACGATGCTGTTCCCGTTCGCGGCTCCGCGGGTCATGGGCGAGATGTCCGACGCCGGAGCTCGCGCCGAGATGGAAATGCGCGTGCTGCTCTGGTCGGTCGAGCGTCTGATCACCGGACTGTCGAAGGTCGGTTACGACACCGACATCGACACTCACCTGCACGTGGTGCTGCCGGGATCGCCGAACCGCGGAATGTTCGGTGGCGACGGTGCCTACGGCGAATCGAAGGCCGCACTCGACGCAGTCGTCGCCAAGTGGGGCTCGGAGAAGAACTGGGCCGAGCGGGTGTCCATCGCCCACGCTCACATCGGGTGGGTGCGCGGAACCGGCTTGATGGGTGGCAACGATCCCATCGTCGAGGCCGTCGAGGCCGAAGGCGTTCGTACCTGGTCGACCGACGAGATGGCGACCGAACTGCTCGAACTGTGCACGCCTACCGCTCGCCGTCAGGCTGCGCAGGAGCCGATCGTCGTCGATCTCACGGGCGGCTTGGCCAACACCAAGCTCAACCTCGTCGAGCTCGCTCGGGACGCGGCTGCGGCCGCTGCCGAGAAGACCGAAGAGGCAGTGGACAACTCGGTCATCGCGGCGCTGCCCGCACCGCCGCGGCTGTCCACGTCGACCACGGCTCCGGCTTGGCCGACACTGGACGTCGACCCGAAGGACCTGGTCGTCATCGTCGGCGCGGGCGAGCTCGGACCGTACGGTTCGGCGCGTACCCGCTTCGAGATGGAGGTCGACGAGCAGCTCTCTGCCGCAGGCGTTCTCGAACTCGCATGGAACACCGGCCTCATCGCCTGGGAGAACGATCCCAAGCCGGGTTGGTACGACATCGAGTCCGGTGACCTGGTGCCGGAGGAGGACATCGCCGACAAGTATCACGACATCGTGGTCGAGAAGTGCGGTATCCGTACCTACGGCGACGACGGCGCGATGGTCGGCAACACCGCCCCGCTGATGACCTCGATCTTCCTCGACAACGACCTCACGTTCGTGGTCGGAACCGAGATCGACGCCCGGTCGTTCGCAGCAGCGGACCCCGAGCACACGCTGATCACACCGGTTCCGGATTCGAGCGACTGGCAGGTCACCCGCAAGGCGGGCACCGAGATTCGCGTTCCGCGCAAGATGAAGCTCACCCGCACCGTGGGTGGACAGATTCCCACCGGATTCGATCCCACCAAGTGGGGCATCTCGCCCGATATGGCCAGCTCGGTCGACCGAGTGGCACTGTGGAACATCGTCACCACGGTCGACGCGTTCATCTCCTCGGGCTTCAACCCGTCGGAACTGATGCGCTGGGTGCACCCCACGCTGGTCGCCAACACGCAGGGCACCGGCATGGGCGGCATGGAATCGATGCGCTCGCTGTACATCGACACCTTGCTCGGCGACGCTCGTGCGAACGACATCCTGCAGGAAGCTCTGCCGAACGTCGTTGCTGCGCACGTGGTTCAGTCGTACATCGGTAGCTACGGCGCGATGGTTCACCCCGTCGCCGCCTGTGCCACCGCGGCGGTCTCCGTCGAAGAAGGCGTCGACAAGATCAAGCTGGGCAAGGCGCAACTCGTGGTCGCCGGCGGCTTCGACGACCTGAGCACCGAGGGCATCATCGGCTTCGGTGACATGTCGGCCACCGCGGACTCGGCAGCGATGACCGCCAAGGGCATCAGCGATCGACGGTTCTCGCGGGCCAACGACCGCAGGCGCGGTGGATTCGTCGAATCCCACGGCGGCGGAACGATTCTGCTCGCTCGCGGAGACCTGGCACTCGAGATGGGCCTGCCGGTCCTCGGAGTGGTGGCCTACGCACAGTCGTACGGCGACGGAGTGCACACGTCCATCCCGGCTCCGGGACTCGGCGCGCTCAGTGCCGGTCGCGGAGGCAAGGATTCGGCGCTCGCGCTCTCGCTGAACGCCCTGGGCGTCAGTGCAGACGACGTGGCCGTGATCTCCAAGCACGACACCTCCACCGCAGCGAACGACCCGAACGAGGCGGAACTGCACACCCGCCTCGCCAAGGCCATCGGCCGTTCGGACGGCGCTCCGCTGTTCGTCGTCTCGCAGAAGAGCCTCACCGGACACTCGAAGGGTGGAGCGGCTGCCTGGCAGCTGATCGGCCTGTGCCAGGTGCTGGCCAACGGCGTCATCCCGCCGAACCGCAGCCTCGACTGCGTCGACGACAAGATGACCGGCTTCGAGCATCTGGTGTGGGCACGGGAGCCGCTGCGCTTCGGTGACTCGGTACCGCTCAAGGCAGGTCTGCTCACCTCGCTCGGATTCGGCCACGTGTCCGGACTCATCGCTCTGGTCCACCCGCAGGCGTTCCTCGAGGCCGTTCCGGCGGACCGACGTGCGCAGTACATCGCGAAGGCGAACGAGCGTCGCATCGCCGGTCAGCGCAGGCTGATCTCCGCGATGGTGGGAGGAGACTCCCTCTACGAGCGGCCCGACGATCGACGGCTCGGACATGACGGGACGCCGGCCAAGGCGTCACGCGAACTGGAGGCAAACGTGTTGCTCAACGAGTCCGCTCGCCTCGGCGCGAACGATGTCTACTCCTCCGGTCTGCCGGGTGCCATCTGATGGCGATCCTGGGAGTGGGTTTCGACCTGGTGACGGTGTCCGACTTCGCCGAGCAGATGGAGAAGGTCGGCACGACGATGATCCGCGACAGCTTCACCGCGGGCGAGCGGCGTCATGCCGCAACGAAGAGTTCCGACCCGACCCGCCACTACGCGGCTCGGTGGGCCGCCAAGGAAGCGGTGCTGAAGGCCTGGGCGACATCGCGATTCGCGCGCCCGCCGCAGATCGGCGACAACCCGTATCCGTTGATCGAGGTCGTCAACGATGCGTGGGGTCGGCCGTCCATCAAGTTGCACGGGATGGCACAGGAGTTCCTGCCGACGGTGAAGATTCATCTGTCGCTGACACATGACGGCGACATCGCCGCCGCGGTGGCGATTCTGGAGGAGTGAATTCGCTCCGAGAACGAAACAGGCCCGTCCGATCCACGTGATCGGGCGGGCCTTTCGTCTGTGCGGGCTCGGGTTGCTCAGGCTGGTTCGTTCTCGCTCGCCGAGCCGCCGGAACGCCTGCTCTCCTTCTCTGCGACGAGCAGATACGCCATCATGATGCGTTTGAGCTCGGCGACGGCGTCCTCGTGACTCTGGCCGTCCTGCACGGAGAAGTTGAGCATCGAGTAGACGATGTGCACCAACACCTGAGCCATGAGGTTGCGGCGATGCCGTGGCGTGCGCGGAGTGAGCGGTCCGAGCATGCGCGAGACCTGCTCGGCGAACTCCCGCTCGTGAATCACCCCGGTTGCGCGCGTCGACGGTGTCGATTGCATGGCGAGCCACACTTCACGGCGCGACGGATCGGTCATCCACATGCCGGCCATGTGGTCGACGAAGTTGTTCAGGAACCGCACCCAGTCCAGGGACGGGACTTCGCCGTCGAACTCGGCGAGTTCCTGTTGGACCCCCACGAGGTCCTGGCGGTTGAGCTCGCAGACGATGACGTACTTGTTGGCGAAGAACTGGTACAGCGTGCCGATCGGGAGTTCGGCGCGCGACGCGACTTCCTCGCAGGTGAACGACTCGAATCCCACATCGCTGAGCAACTCGCGTGAGGCCTGCAGCAGTGCGTCGAACTTCCGTTGGCTGCGTTCCTGGGTGGGTCGTCGTCGTGGCATCAGTTCCTGTGTCTGTGCCGTCGACTCGAGCGCGGCGTCGAGACGGCGCGAGGACTGGGCACGAGCAGAGGATTCCACCCGGTCAGGCTATCCGGCGCGGGTGCTCGTTATCCACAACGGTCCGGTAGGTCACTCCCACCGGTTTCGGTTCTGGGTCGGACACGCGTGTTTCAGCTGGAGGTATCGAAGAAACCTGGGGTCGACGACAACTGCTGGTTCCCCATACTGTGACAAACTCCAAGACCGATTCGGACCAATTTAACCGTCAACAGGTATGGTTCAGGTAACAGAATCAAATTCCGTGCAGGGTGATCGTCGTTCGGATCCGCTGGATGACGTTCATGGTCGGGCGCCTCCACCCTGAGCACAGGGAGACTGCCATGGCAACTATTGGTATAGCGATCGAATCTGGCTCGATGCAGACAATTCTTGTCGAGCCGATCTCCGGCGAGATACTCGCCGATCGGACTACCCCGCTCGATCCCGATGCGGCCTCGGTTCTGACGACAGCGATCGAGACGATGCTCGCCGAGGCGGCAGAGCTCCATGCAAGCGTGGACGCAGTGGGCGTGGTGTACCGAACCGAGGGCGAGCGCGCCGAGTTCGCAGCCGCTCTCGGCGACGATCCCGCAGTCCTGTCGTCCGCATCCGAATCGTTCCTCGGCTGGCTCGCCACGTCGAAGGACTTCGCCGACGCGAAGACAGTCCTGCTGTACTACATGGGCGACGCGGGCGTCTCCATCTCGCTCGCCGATGCCGCAGATGCCTCGATCACCCCGGTGAAGACTGCGACGCTGGACTCGATGTCGCCCGAGCGCATCGGCAGCACCATTCCACTGGCGTGGGAAGTGGTGGATCAGTCCGGCAAGAAGCCCGAGTTCGTGGCCCTCTTCGGTGATTCTTCGAGTAATCGAGACCTGGTCGACATCCTGTCGCTCGGACTCGGGGTCCCCGTGGTGCGCGTCGGTGACGCGGATCAGGTCGCAGCCCGAGGAGCTGCGCTGCTGGCATATCAGGACGAGCCGGCTGTGGTTGCCGCTGCGCAGGCGGCGACCGAGAACTCGGAGCCGGACGAGGCCGCAGATGTCGATGTCGCAGAAACCGATGTCGTCGAAGCCGACGAGGCGGACGCCGAGATTGCCGACTCCGAGCCCGAGGCGACCCCCGCGGTAGTGGGCGACGCGGCGGCAGCGCCGCTGCCTGCACCCGCAGTGCTGTCGGGCGTCGACGCGAAGCCGGCCCGGTCGGGAAGCTCCGGGCGCAAGCTCGTGTTCGCCGCAGTGCTGCTGGCCGGTGTGCTCTCCGCTGGTGTCGCGGTCGCCGCGACGTTGCCGGGTGAATCCGAGACGACCGCCGAGCAGGTAGTCGATCGACGCGATGCCGGTGCGGATCTGGCGGGGGCAACCAGGCAGGTGGATCCGACGACGTCCGATCCGGGTGCGGTCGTGGTTGCTCCGGTGCCGGCGATTGCGCCGCCGCCCGAGACGATTCCCCCGGCGGTGGACCCATCGACAGTTGTCGAGCCTGCACCGACATCTCAGACGTGGGCGACGCAGGATCCGCCGCGTCAGGCTGTGGCGGCCCCGCAGCCGGCATCTGTGCCGTCACCGACCGAGGTGGCCCCTCCGCAGTTCACCGTTCCTGTTCCCGTTCCGGAGCCGGGCAAGTCGCCCGAACAGCTCGAGCAGAAGCGTGGGATCGGCACTGGCAGCAGACCGGCGAGTGGATTCATCAGGAGTTCTCCGGCCGCTGACGCTGAATCGTTCCTGTGGCGAGTGATGACAGACTGGCTACGGTCCGTCTGTCATTTTCTCGTTTGGAGGATTCATGCCCGCCGATGCGCGCCCCGTCGACGTTCGATCTGCGATCGCATCGCAGATGCCCCGAGCGAAATCCGAGTTGGCAGAGTTGGTCCGCTTCACCTCGGTGCACGATCCACGGCAGTTTCCGGTCGAGGAATGCACCGGTGCGGCGCAGTGGGTGCAACGGGCCTTCGTCGACGCTGGCATTCCGGACGTGCAGCTGATCGAGACGATCGACGGCTCACTGGCCGTCGTCGGTTCACGGCCGGCGCGGGCAGGAGCACCGACCGTTCTGCTGTACTCGCACTACGACGTTCAACCTCCGGGTGACGGAAAACTCTGGGACAGTGAGCCTTTCGAGCTGACCGAGCGGGACGGTCGTTGGTACGGACGGGGTTCGGCGGACTGCAAGGGCAACGTGATCATGCATCTGCTGGCGCTACGGGCGCTGGGGGAGTCGCTCGAGGTCGGCGTGCGGATCGTCTGCGAGGGTTCTGAAGAGATGGGCACCGGCGGGTTGGAAGCGCTCGTGGAACAGCGCCCCGAACTGTTCTCGGCAGACATGGTGGTCATCGCCGATACCGGCAACGCGAAGGTGGGTTTGCCGACGGTCACCACCACGCTCCGCGGTATCGCCAACGTGGTGGTGCATGTGGAAACCCTTGTCGGAGAGGTGCACTCGGGCATGTACGGCGGGCCAGCACCCGATGCGCTCGCCGCACTGGTGCAGGTGCTCTCGACGCTGCGCAACGAGCAGGGCGACACCCTGGTCGACGGACTGGACGGAACGCAGACCTGGGACGGGGTCGAGTACGACGCCGAGCAGTTCCGTGCCGATGCCGGCGTGCGCGATGGCGTCGGGCTGGCGGGTTCGGGTTCGGTGGCCGAGGCGGTGTGGGCGCGGCCCGCTCTGACGATCCTGGGGATCGACTGCCCGCCGGTCGTGGGGTCGGCTGCGGCGATCTCGCCTCGTGCGTCGGCACGGCTCAATTTGCGGGTGCCGCCCGGGATGGATCCGCAGCGGGCTCAGGATGCTTTGGTGGCTCATCTGGAGGCGCGTACGCCCTGGAATGCGCGGGTCACCGTCGAGCGTGAGGCCATCGGGTCGCCGTTTCGGGCCGGAACCGATGGGCCGGGTTACGCGGCGCTGTCCGAAGCGTTGGAGGAGGCCTTCGGGTATCCCATGGGGACGGCAGGCCAGGGCGGGTCGATTCCGCTGTGCAACGCATTGGCTCAGGTGCTGGACGCCGAGATCGTGCTGATGGGCGTCGAGGAGCCTCGGTGCCGGATCCACGCTCCCAACGAGAGCGTGGACCCGACGGAAATCGAGAAGATGGCCGTCGCCGAGGCGTTGTTCCTGCAGCGGCTCGCAGGGTCAGACAGCTAGATCGCGGCGGAGCTTGGCGACGTGGCCGGTGGCGCGGACGTTGTACTGCGCCACCTCGATCTTGCCTTCCTCGTCGACGAGGAACGTGGAGCGAATGACGCCCTCGTAGACCTTGCCGTAGTTCTTCTTCTCCCCGAACGCGCCCCACGCCTGCAGGGTCGTCTTCTCCTCGTCGGAGAGCAGCGGGAACGTCAGCTCTTCCTTGTCGCGGAACTTGGCGAGCTTGGCCGGCTTGTCTGGAGAGATGCCGATGACCTCGAGGCCTTCGCCGTTGAGCTCGGCGAGGCTGTCGCGGAAGTCGCAGGCCTGCTTGGTGCAGCCGGGGGTGCTCGCGGCGGGGTAGAAGTACACGATCACCTTCTTGCCTGCGTAGTCGGCGAGGGAGACGTCGTTGCCGTCGGCATCGGGCAGGGTGAACGCCGGAGCGGTGTCGCCCGGCTCGAGCTTGCTGTATTCGGTCACCGCACGAGAGTATCGAAATATCGCCGTGCTCTAGGCTCGACTGCGACCGAGACTATTTGCAACAAGCTGGAGGACACGTGGCCAAGGACACCGACCGAATCGAGCGCGAGATCGAGGCCGCTCGCAATCAGCTCGCCAGCACCCTGGACGAGCTGAGCGTCCGTGCCAGCCCCAAGAACATCGTCGCCAACACCAAGCAGTCCGTGGTGGCCAAGCTCAACGAGCCGGCAGTGAAGTTCACCCTCCTCGGAGTGGGCGCAGTGGTGGCAGTTCTCGTGGTTCGCAGGATCTTCAACTGACGCGACAGGTGCTCCGACCAGCCGATTTCACATCTGGCGGCATCTGCTGTTAATGTTTCTCCCGCACCGCAGAGAACACGCGGTGCGGATCGGCGCCATTAGCTCAGTTGGTTAGAGCAGCTGACTCTTAATCAGCGGGTCCGGGGTTCGAATCCCTGATGGCGCACAACGAATGCCCTTGCCAGTGGAAACGCTGGCAGGGGCATTTTTTGTGGTGTATCACCGACCAAGGTGTGGGTGCCGCGAATACAGAATGCGGACCCGCACTTCGGACCGCATACTGGCTCGCGACATGAGACTGCCTTTCGTCACCCTCGCCCTGTCCGTTCTTGTCGGGTGCCTCGCTCTCTCGGCCGCACCCGCCTCGGCGGCTCCAGACGGTGCCGATTTCTACAGTGAGCCCGTCGTCGGCCTGGAGGCATACGCACCCGGGTCCATCCTGCGCCGAGAATCCGTGCCACAGCTCGACGTTCTGGGATCGCACACCGAGCGCATTCTGTACCGGTCGGCCGATCCCCGCGATCGTGCGGTGGCCGTGTCGGGGCTGCTGGTCACGCCGACGCGTGCGTGGTCCGGTCCCGGGCCCCGGCCCGTGATCGCTTATGCGCCAGGCAGTTACGGGGTTGCCGATCGTTGCTCGGGCTCCTCGGAGCTGGGGCTGACAACCACGATGCCGGCACTGCTGCCACTACTGGCGCAGGGGTACCAGGTGGTCACGACGGACTATCAAGGGCTGGGAACCCCCGGCGAGTACGAGTTTCTGGGTCGGATCGCCAGTGCCCGCGCCGTGCTGGACTCGGCACGGGCTGCGGCAGGGGAGACCGACGCGCCTGTCGTGCTCTACGGATATTCGGCGGGCGGCGTCGCGTCGGCCGCTGCTGCAGAGCTCGCGTCCACCTACGCGCCCGATGTGTCCGTGGTCGGTGCTTTCGTCGGTGCCGCACCGACCGATCCTGTGCTGCGCGTCGAGGGCCAGGACGGCTCCGAGTCCGCCGCGACGATGCTGTACACGATCGGCGGCCTGATCGGCGCGCATCCCGACCGGGCCGAACAGATTCGGGGTCTCTTCAACGATCGCGGACGGGCAGCCCTCGATGCGGCGCAGGATTTCTGCACGGTCGACGCTCTCACCTACGGACCGTTGCGATCCGAGGACCTCACTGCTGACGGCTCTTCCCTGGGAACGCTCATGACCGGGCCCGTGCTGGGTCCGATGACGCAGGAGAACACCATCGGGTTCACCGCGCCCGTCGCACCCGTGATGATCGCGCACGGCGTTCACGACACCTCCGTCGAGATCGAGCAGAGCCGAATCCTGGTGCAGCGTTGGCGCGCCGCAGGCGTCACGGACATCACCGTCCGAGAGTTCGACTTCGGAACCGATCTGGTACCCGCGTTCGACCATCCGGCCGCGAACGTCGCTGCCTACCCCGAGCTGATCGGGTGGATCGATCGACTCGTCACACCGGCGTAGCTCGACGATCGAGGCGTCGTACGTGATGTATATCACATAGTACCGATGTGTGTTTGCTCCGTTCCGATTCGACTTATCGATCGTGCCGGATCACTTCACCGGCGAGTCGCAGGGTTCTACTGCCTCAGAGAAAGGGACCGAGTATGACCGTCATCGGAAACGGGGCCGCCGTATGAGTGGCCGCAGAAGTCTCTCCAGCCGACTCTTCGAGGGTCTGGGCCGCGTCACGTGGGGCTACGGCAAGCGGAAGCTCGACGAGCGTCGCGCACGCAAACGCGGACGCCGATAAGCCGAACGCTGGGTGTCCGATTTCGGCACCCTCGATCGGTACGGTGCACGTATGTATGGATTCGAGGTGGGCGACGGAGTCACACCGCTGAGTGGGCCCATGGCAGGTATGTACGGAACCGTGGTGTGGTTCTACGAGGACAAGCAGCAGTTGCTCGTTCGTTTCGGCGCATCGCAGCAGATGTACTACGCGGCGGACGAGCTGAAACGATGGGGCGAGTAGCTGCCAGCTCCACACCCATCGGAATAATTGAATCTTCACCGATGCTGTTGGAGTCGACCACCCCGAATCGAAAGGCCCCACCATGCATCTGGGCGTAGACAGTTTCGTCTCTTCCGTGACCGACCCGACCGACGGTCGGGTGATCGCTCCCGAGGAGCGAATGGGTCACCTACTGGAAGAGATCGCCCTCGCAGATCAGGTCGGGCTCTACTCGTTCGGTATCGGCGAGCACCACCGCAGCGAGTACTACGACTCGGCTCCGTCGATCATTCTCGCTGCAGCGGCCGCGCGGACCGAAAACATCCGGCTCGGCAGCGCAGTCAAAGTGCTCAGCGCCGACGATCCGGTCCGGGTTTTCCAGGAGTTCGCCACCCTCGATCTGATCTCCAAGGGCCGGATCGATCTCGTCGTGGGACGCGGATCCTTCACCGAATCGTTCCCGCTGTTCGGTCTCGACCTGGCCGATTACGACTCGCTGTTCGCCGAGAAGCTCGACCTCCTGCTGCAGATCCGGGACAACGTCGAGGTGACCTGGTCCGGTCGGCACCGCCCGGCGCTGAACCGTCAGGGCATCTACCCACGTCCGCTGCAGGATCCGTTGCCGATCTGGGTCGGGGTCGGTGGGACTCCCGAGTCCTTCGCTCGCGCAGGGCTTCTGGGGCTCCCGCTGATGATCGCCATCATCGGCGGAGAACCACGACAGTTCGCCCCGCTCGTCGACCTCTACCGTCGCGCCGGAGCGCAGGCGGGCCATCCGCCGGAGCAGCTGAAGGTGGGCCTTCACGTGTTCGGCTTCGTTGCCGAGACCACGACGGCCGCAGCAGACACCATCTACCCCGGCTGGAACGAGATGTTCACCAAGATCTCTCGGGAGCGCGGATTCGCGCGGCCCAGTCGGCAGCAGTTCGATGCCACCGCCGGTCCCAACGGTGCGTTCTTCATGGGAGATCCCAAGACGGTAGCCGACAAGATTCAGCGAGTGAGCGAACAACTGGGCGGAGTGGATCGACTGTCGTTGCAGATGACCAATCCGCGGCTGGCACACAGCGACCTTCTGCGCGGCATCGAGCTACTCGGCACCGAAGTGGCGCCCCTGGTTGCCGGGGCGTAGCGGCCTCGACCCGAAATACCCGTCACACCGGTGGCCAAATGCCCTAGTGGCGCGTCGCCAGGGCAGCGATCGTGGGAGACGACGTAGAAACCGTCTTCGGCCAACGGAGGAACGATGGACCACACGATCGCGGCAACCACATTCGACGGACCGCTCGCGGTCGTTGTCGACGGCTCGCCCACGGACAAGGGGGTGGCCGAATGGGCGGCGCATTTCGCCCGGGCGGCATCGACATCGGTGCACCTCGTCCACGGTGCACCGAAGGACGAGTGGAGTGCGGCCGTCGCCGCCGAGCTGAACACCACCGACTTCCCGACGCGGCTGCGGCAGGAGGGTGAAGGCGTACTCGCCCGCGCCGTCGACGTCGTGCACGGAGTCGATCCCCAGGTGACGGTGGAATCGGAGGTGTCCGAACTGCCGGCTGCACGTATGGCGAAGGCACTCTCCGCGGACGCGGCGATGCTCGTCGTGGGCGCGTGCGAGTCGGGGCCGTTGCGCGACATCGTCTTCGGGTACTCGACGACGGCAATCGTCAACGCCGCGACCTGCCCGGTGCTGGTATGGCACGAGCGTCGCGACGACTCCGGAGCCGAGCCGGCCCCTGTCGCGGTGGGGGTCGATGGATCGGAGCCATCGAAGCGCGCACTGTCGGCAGCGTTCGAGATGGCGAGCATCCTGGGTGCGGAACTGCTCGCCGTCCACGTGGGTGCCGTGCACGAAACCGATCAACTCGACTACGGCCCCTCGGTCGACTGGCAGCACCTTCGTGAGGCAGAACGAAAGTGGTTGCAGGCCAACGTCGACACCTACCGGGACAAGTATCCGACGGTGCCGGTTCGGGCGGTGTCCGTCGGTGCCTCGGCGGCACACGAACTTCGGTCGATCTCCGCTACGTCCCAGGTGTTGGTAGTGGGAAGCCGCGGCCGAAATCGTTTCACAGCAGCGATACTGGGATCAGTGAGCCAGAACTTGGTGCATCACGCCGAATGTCCGGTCCTGGTGGTGCATTGACGGCGGCACCTAGTTCGAGGCCCATTCCATCTCGTCGACGCCTGCGACAGGCGTCAGCAGGGAACGAACCTCACCTGCGTACATGGTGCGTTTGATCTCGCCCAGAACCTCACCGCGGGTGCCGGCCAACGCGGCTGCGCGGGCGATGGCGTCGTCTCGCACACGCTCCTGCGTCGAGACGGCGTCGACCAGACCGAGCGCCATGGCGTCGCCACCGCCGTAGCGACGTCCGGTGGTGAGCGCCTCGTGAAAGGCGTGCGGGGCCAACCTCGCTCGCACCATGTCGACGGTTCCGGGGCTGTAGGTCGCACCGATGTTGACGCCGGGGAAGCACAGGAAGCCGCGATCGGAACGCATGATGCGGTGGTCGTGTGCCATCACGAAGAACGCGGCACCGCCGTAGGTGTGACCCTGCATGGCGGCGACGGTCTGCATCGGGAACGTCAGGAAGCGCACCAGCATCTCCTGCACGGTGCCGATGAACCGATTGATCTGATCGAGGTTGTCGGCACCCCACGACAGATCCACGCCGGTGGAGAAGAACTTGCCGGTTGCCGTCGTGACCAGGGCAGCCGGGCCGGAGGAGGACTCCACCTCGTCGAGCAGTGCATTGATCTCGGCAACCCAGTCGGGGCTCATGCGATTTTCGCTGTCTTCGACGCCCCGAGTTCCGAGGTTCAGCACGAACACGTCCGCAACGCGATCAAGGTATGGCATATCCCGAACGTACCCAGTTTTTCTTGTTCTAGCTCACAACGCGAACCACGTGGCGATTTTCAGGACGAGGAGGTGGCCGACCGACGACGAATCAACTCGCGATGACCGTAGGTGGCACCGAGAATGTCCTCGCGATCTGCCACCGACGACCCGACTGCACCGGCCACCGTGCCCAGCGACGCAGCGAGCCACGCGAGGGAAAAATAGTCGCCCAGAGTCGCGGTACGACCGATCTGCATTGCCAGGAATTCCGGTGAGATCACGACTGCCGCCGAGCCCAGCACCACCGCGAACAACAGCGCGTACATACAGAGAGCGCCGGTCAGAACGGTTCCCACGGTGGCTGCGTTGTACATCCATCGGTCGATCGTGGAACTTCGGAACGAACGCCTCTCCCACAGGCCGTTGGGAAAGATGACCCAGACGGTCATGGCGATCACTGCGGTGAGCCCGATCATGGCCAGTCGGCCGAGGCTCATCGACGCTGCCATCTGCCAGATGCTGGCATAGAACACGCCGAAGGCGGACGCCGCGCTCGCGGCAGCGAGTGCGCCCGACAACGTCGGAACCAATCGCCACGGACGATTGCATCGAATCATCCCCGACACCAACCTGATTCGACCGAAGATGCTCGACGTCAGCAGCACCTCGTCGCCCTCCTCGGAATCACTGGAAGCCCAGCGAGACTCGAAGTACCTCCGCGGTGGTCGCGACGAATCGTCGGCTTCGATCAACTCGTGCAACACGGCCAGTGCAGCCGAGACGGCACGTCGTCGAACTGCCAGCGTTCCGAAGGAGGGCACGTACAGCGCGCCGGTCGTACCGTCACGGGTCTCGGCGATCACCGGACGCGACCCGAGACGGCGAGGAACCTCCGACACACACAACACGATGTCGTAGTCGGCGTCGGCCTTCACCGACGCGAGCCACTGTCCCAGCGGGGCCGCTCCGGTCGCGGTGGGAGGGAGCGGCACCGATGCTCGGGACACTTGGATCTCTCGCCGCTGCCCGTCGATCCTCGCGTGATCGGGCAACTTGGCGACGATGGCAGACGCCACCGTCGCCGCGAAGCCGTCGTCGCTGACCACCCCCACCGAGAGCGGCGCGTCGTCTGCGTCGGTGGTGTCGTCGTTGCCGGTGGTGTCTCGGCTTACCGATTGCGGTCGATCCGAATGCATCCCGATCGCTTACCCGATGGAACTCGAAACACACACCCGATCCGCGACGTCGAGCGAGGTTTGTCACCGTGCAGACCGGGTAGCGCTTCGACACGAACCAATGAAAGGAAGTTCCGATGCCGGCGAAGAAGAGCGAAACCGAAGACCAACCACAGCTGAAGGACCAGGGCCTGTACGACAAGCTCCGCGAGGAGGGCAACTCGAAGGAGAAGGCCGCCCGCATCTCGAACGCCGCCGCGAAGAAGGGGCGAGATCAGATCGGTAGGAAGGGTGGAGAATCCCGATCCTACGAGGACTGGACGGTCGACGAACTGACCGACCGGGCCAAGGAACTGGGGCTGGAGGGCTACTCGAAACTGAACAAGCAAGAACTGATCGACGCGTTACGCAAGCACTGATTCACCGCGGGCGAAGAGATGAGTAGTACTCCTGCTGTGATGGGTAGTAGTCGTCGAAACTCGGGTGCGGGTCGCCGTTTCCGGCGGCGATGAACATGTCGAGGTAGTACTCCCACCCCGGTCCAATGTCGCCCAGACCGTCCGTGCTCCTGCAGCTGTGTGCAAGAACGAGAACGGTCGCAGGGCCTGCCTCGGTCAGACGGACCTCGACTGGCCATTGAACCTCGCCGGTCATCCGCACTGCCAGGAGGCCCGGCGGCTCACACGCGTCGATGATCATGTCCGATGCGGGCGCACCCTGCTCGAATGCCATCGTGACGCGAATGGTGTTGTGCGAGATCCGCTCCCACGGACCGAACCACTGTGCCGTCCGGGACGATTCGGTGAGGCGTGCCCACACGTCCTCACGCGGAGCCGAGATGGTTCTGGTCAGCTCGAGAGCGACGCCGGTGTCGGTGCTGCGCAACGTGCCTGTTGGGTTAGGTGCCATCGACCGATTATGCATCTCGGTCAGCTCGGGGCGTAGAGCTTCTCCACCAGGCCGAGGGTCCACAGCGCGGTCAGCGGGCCGCCGTCGTTGGTGAACTTGTCGGTCCGGACGATGCGCTCGGTGCGCACCGCCGGCAATCCGGTCCAGAGCGGGTTGGCGTTCATCGCCTGCAGATCCTGCTCGGACGTGATGGCGGCAATCATGGCCACCGCGTCGGATGCGGCAGTGACATTCTCGGGGCCGTACTCGATTTCGGGATCGGCGTCGTTCCAAGCGGAGGCGAACCGGGCTCCCACGTCTTCGAGCACGATGGACGGCACTCGTTGCCTGCCCACCGAAATTCCACCTTCCTCGGACGTACTGATCGGCAGGACCGCGGTGTTCGCGATCGCGTCGGCATGCCGCACGATGAGCTCGTCGACGCGAGAGTCGTACTCGTCCACGATCGTTGCCGCTCGGTCCTGCAGGTTCAGTGCATCACCTACCGTGGTCACGTCCTGTTGCCAGCTGACTCCGCTGCCGGTGGACCCCACCGGTAGCACCGGTGCGATGTCGCTGAGCCGGCCGTATATCTCCTCGACCACTTCGTCGCGCCCGATGATCAGATCCGGCGCGACTCGCGCGACTGCCTCGAGGTCGACCGTGTTGCGGGGATACAGCTCCGGCACGCCGTCGGCGAGCAACATCCGAGTCGGTTCGGTCAGCGGCCCGGCCATCTCCGGCGGAGCCTCGGTTTCCACCGGCATCCCGACTATGGGTAGGTCGAAGGCCAGCGCGATGTCGAGATCGCGTCGGCCGTCGATCACGACCACCGAGTCGATCCGTTCCGGCACCACGATCGTCCCGAACTGTGTGGTGACCGGTCGGCCTGCCGCGTCGTCCGCCGGTTCGGCAGCGGAACTGCACGACGTGACCAGCGATACGGCAAGAAATGCGGCAACGGTTACGGGCGCGAGGGGGAGAGTCTTCACTACTTAAGTAAAGCAAACCTAAGTCGGATGCGAAGAACCGGTCAGTCGTCGAACTCGATGCGGACCGAGATCGGATCGGTCTGGAGAGCCCGGATGCCGGCTCCGATGATGCGTCCGAGGACGGGATTGCCGGAGAACGACCGCGCTCTGACGGCGACATCGTCGTCGGGAACGAATGTGGCTGTGCCGCTGCGCCACTGGTTGCCCACCCGGATCCGGATTCTGGGCTCGTCGGTGATGTTGGCACCCCAACCGGACCTGGTGCCGTGCTGCGACACCAGCCACGCACCGGAATCGTCGAATGCCGCCGACACCGGCACGCGACGGGCGAGCCCGGTCTTGCGTCCTACGGTCTCGAGGTCGGTCACCAGGGAGGTCGTCACTCCCAGCGACGTCAATCCGTTCACGATGGGATTGGCGACATACTTCCCGATCAAGCGCTCGCGGCGGAACTTCGTCACGGCAGCAGAGGTGTCCACCCGAGCGGAGCCTCGACGATTACGGAACGCGTCCCAGCCGTTGCGCTGCAGCATCGTGGCCGCAGTCTTCCATGCCGGACGGCTCGAATTCGGCTGCCGCCCAGCGCCGATGAGCTGCAACTGGTCGGTGTGCCACTGCAGATCGAGAGCGCCGTTGATCTGCTTGAACGCGCTGGACTTCGACGGGACGCGCAGAGCCACGCGCGGCGATTCGACTCGATCGACTGTGCCGTTGACGAGCGATGTCGCGACGGCCGTGGCGAGGGCAGTCGGACGGCCGAGACCGACCATGTCGCACTCACCCGATTGCACTGCCGCGCTCATGACCGAGCGGGTACGGAAGCCGCCGGTGACCGCCAATGGCACTGTTCCGGCCGCGTCGCGCACCGTCCGCGCGTACTCCAGGAAGTACGCCTCCCGATCGCGGGTGCTCGCGGTGCCCATCATCGCGGGTGATTCGTAACTGCCGCCGCTGATTTCGATCAGATCTATCGATTCCCGAACGAGATGCTCGACGGTGATGCGTGATTCTTCCTCGCTGAACCCGCCGCGTTGGAAGTCCGCCGAGTTCAGCTTGATTCCCACCGCGAAACTCGGCGACACCGCCGCTCTGATTGCGCGGACGACTTCGATCACGAACCGCATGCGTCCGTCGAGGTCGCCGCCCCAGGAGTCGTCGCGCCTGTTCGACAGAGGGGAGAGGAACTGCGACACCAGGTAGCCGTGCGCGCCGTGGATCTGGACGCCGTCGAAACCGGCCGTCTCGGCCACGGCCGCCGCGGTGGCGAATCGGCCGATGATGTCGTGAATCTCGTTCTCGCTCAACGCGCGAGGTGCCGGGATGCCCGGAATGTTGGGGGCGATGGCGGACGGTGCAACGGGCTTGGTGCGGGTGACGATCGGATTGGCCTGCCGGCCAGGGTGATTGAGCTGCATCCAGATGGGGGCACCGCCGTCGGACGTTGCTTTCGCCCAACGGGCAAGCGCATCGCGGTCTCGATCGTCCTCGATGACGACATTGCCCGGTTCGCCGAGGTGGGACCGATCGACCATCACGTTGCCGGTCACCACCAGGCCGTAGCCGCCCGCGCCCCACTGGCGGTACAGCGTTTCGAGTCGCGCGTCCGGGCCGTGCTCGGCGGTGGACAGTCCTTCGCTGAGCGCTGCCTTCATCACACGATTCGGCAGGATCTGCCCGCAGGCGAGAGTGAGCGGGCTGCTCAGGTCGATCACGTCGGTGTCAGGGGACATGCGTTGCTCCGGTTCCGGGACTGCGGCTCCAGCTATGATGGACAACATAGCTACAGAGCGACTGTAGGTGTAACGGGATGTCACGTCAATCATTGTGGCGTCCGTGGGAGGGGTTCGGATGACGAATCGAAGCAGTGCTCGGGACGACATGCTGCGCAGCGCTGCCCAGTTGTTTCGTCGACGCGGCGTCGACGCCACCTCGCTGGCCGACGTCATCGATCACGCGGGCGCTCCCCGCGGCTCGATCTATCACCATTTTCCCCGCGGCAAGCCTCAGCTGGTGGAAGAGGCGACGCGTACTGCGGGAGCCGAGATGAGTGCGATGATCTCGGCCGGCCTGGCGTCGGCCGGTCCGTCGGCGACCGTACGGGCCATTCTCGAGGGATTCCGCAGCGAACTGCTGGCCACGGATTTCGTGGCGGGGTGTCCCGTCGCGCCGGCCGCGCTCGAGGGGCTGCATGCGCCGCAAGCGGTGGCCGCGGCAGGGGAGTCCTTCTCGTCCTGGGAGGACGTGATCGCGGCGTCCCTGTGGCAGCGCGGATTGACTCGCGAGCGGTCGTACGCGTTGGCGACACTTGCTATCGCCGCCATCGAAGGAGCGCTGATCATGGCCAAGGCGCAGCGCTCCATCACGGCTCTGGATCGGACCGAGGGGGAGTTGTCGGCCCTGCTCGAGGCGGTTCTGGAGGCCTCGGCGGGCCGCTGATGTCGACCAGAAAGAGCCGGGCGATGTTGCTATAACTATCAGTTACAGCTAACTTCCCTTCAGGAACTATGCCGACCGTCATAGTCGAAGGGATTCCGATGTCGTCACCCACCACCTCCAGTCAACCGGTGAACTCGCCGCAGTTCCGTCGGCGATACCTCGCGCTGATCGTGATCTGCGCAGCCGAGCTGCTCGTCGTCCTGGACAACACCGTCGTCAACGTCGCGCTGCCCTCGATGGGACTGCAGCTACGTGCCGATATGAGCGGCCTGCAGTGGGTGGTCGACGCGTACACACTGACGTTCGCCGGACTGTTGTTGGCGTTCGGTCATCTCGGCGATCGCTACGGCCGCAAGAAGGTCATGATTTTCGGACTGGCGGGCATCGCTGTGATGTCGATCGGCGGCGCTGTCGCCGCCGATCTGGGACAGGTGATCGCGGCGCGCGCGGCCATGGGAGTGTTTGCGGCCGCAGTGTTTCCGGCGACCCTTGCCCTGATCATCAACATCTTCACCGATGCCAAGGAGCGCGCACTGGCCATCGCGGCCTGGACGGCGATGGCCGGGTTCGCCATTGCAATCGGCCCGACTGCCGGCGGGTTTCTGCTCGAGCACTTCTCGTGGCACTCGGTGTTCTGGATCAATGTTCCTGTGGCACTGCTCGTTCTGGTGGCCGCGCTGGCCTGCGTACCGGAGTCCAGAGCAGAGCACGTCGGCAAGTACGACCCCCTGGGTATCGCGCTGTCGTTGGCCGGCATCACCGTGCTGGTCTGGGCGATCATCGAAGCGCCACACAATGGTTGGTTGTCTGCAACGAGTATCGGAGCCTACCTGGCAGGATCGGCAGCCATCGTCGCGTTCGTGTGGTGGGAGCTGCGGACGCCGTCTCCCGTACTGGACTTGAACCTGTTTCGGAACCGACGATTCTCACTGCCCGCCTTGGCCATTGCCGTGGCGTACTTCGGTATGTTCGGCTTCCTGTTCATGATCACCCAGTACTTCCAGGGTGTGATGGAGTTGACCCCACTGCAGTTCGGCGTTCACTCACTGCCCTTCGCAGTATCCATCGCCATCGGTGCGCCGCTGGCGACGATCATTGCGCAACGCATCGGAACCACGGCGGTGATCGTTTTCGGGCTGATGGTGATGAGCATCGGGATGTTCATCGCAGGTCAGGTGGAGGTCGAAACGCCCTATCTGGGGCCGGTTCTCGTCTCGATGGTGCTGATGGGCCTCGGCTTGGCGATCGTGCAGGGCCCTGCCACCGAGTCGATCATGTCATCGGTGACGCTCGACGAAGCAGGTGCGGGCTCCGCGGTGAACGACACCACCCGAGAGGTCGGCGGAACGCTCGGAGTTGCCGTGCTCGGATCGATCGTCGCGTCGATCTACACCTCACAGGTGAGTCCGAAGATCGACGCGATACCCGACGCGATCATGGAGCCCTACCAAAAGGCGTTCGCTCGCGAAACGGTCGTCAGCGTCATCGAGATCGTGAAAGCGCCCACCGACCCGATCTTCGCGACGCAGAAGGCCGACCTGATCCACGCGATGAAAGCGGCCTCGCTGGAGGGATTTCAGCTCGCGTCGTTCGTGACCGTCGGGGCCGCTGTGGCATGTGCGCTTGCCGTCGCATTGTTCCTACCGTGGCGACGACCCGAGGGAAACGGTGTGCTGCTTGCGTGGCGCGACACCGCAGAGGGCGACAAGATCAGTTGAACGGCGTGCCGCCGGTGACCGCGATTGTCTCGCCGGTGATGTAGCTCGATTCGTTCGATGCCAGGAAGACATATGCCGGTGCCAGCTCTGCGGGTTGGCCCGGCCGTCCCAACGGGACGGTCTCGCCGAACTTCTCGTACTTCTCCGCCGGCATCGTGGCCGGGATCAGCGGCGTCCAAATAGGCCCGGGTGCAACGGCATTGACGCGAATTCCGCGTTCGGCGAGATCGCCGGCGAGGCCCTTGGTGAACGCCACGATTCCGGCCTTGGTGGTGGCGTAGTCCATCAACTCGGGAGAGGGATTCGATGCCTGGATCGAGGTGGTGTTGATGATGGTGGAACCCGCGTCCATGATTTCGGCAGCGCGTTTCGAGATCCAGAACAGGGCATACAAGTTGGTCTTGAGTACGCGATCGAACTGCTCGGTGGTGATGTCTGCGATGCCGCCCATCTGCGCCATCTGAAACGCGGCGTTGTTGACGACGATGTCGAGCCCGCCGAGAACCTCGGACGCGGTGTCGACCAATTGCACGCACTGCGACTCGTCGGTGAGATCACAGGCGATAGCTCTACCTGCGCGGCCTGATCCCTCGATCAGGTCGACAGTGGTCTGCGCGTCCGGACCTTCGGACTCGAGGTGTGCGATGACGACATCGGCACCCTCGCGCGCGAATGCCAGCGCAACGGCACGGCCGATACCCGAGTCGCCGCCGGTGATCAATGCTTTACGGCCGTGCAGGCGATCCGATCCACGGTAGGAATCCTCGCCGTGATCGGGAGCGGTGACCATGTCGCGGGTCAGTCCGGGGTGCTCGAGACGACCCTGTTCGGCCCGATCGGGCATCGGAAACGCGCTGGTGGGGTCGGATTTGCTGAACTGGTCGGACATTGTCGATCCTTGCCTCGGTGTGCGTGAAATGCTCCACGCGGCAAGTCGAACGAGCCGCTTCGATTCCGTGGAGACGACTCGCGGCACATGTGCCATCCGGAGTCACTGTCCTCCTCGGGTTTGCCGAATCGGCCGGACCGCAAACCTCTGCCGGTCAGGCAGCGCGCGGATCCGCCCCGATCGTCGCCGCGCCCAGTGCGTCGAGAACGATGCGCGCGGGCCGCGTCGGAGCGAAGACCTCGAGGCGGCCAGCGCTGCGGGCGACAGCGTCGAGGACCACGCACGCAGACCCCGAGTACATGAACGTCACTGCCGACAAGTCAAGCAGCACAACGGATTCACCGCGTAGGGCCTCATCGATCGCCTGCGCCAGATCGGCACGAGACCCATGGTCGAGATCGCCCGTCGCGCGGACGACAGTCAGGCGGGGGGAGTACAGCTCGGTGCCGATGAAGTAATGAGCGTTGCCGCGCCCGACACGTGCGAGGCGAGAATCGAAGTGGTCGGTGACAGTCACGGTGCGAACCTCTCAGTTCGGATGGCCTAACGACCGACGTGCACGGGGTGGAACCCGAGGGCTACAGGTTCCAGTGCATGCCGTGCGGCAATCCTGACAGCGCAACGTCACCGAATCGAGGCCTGATCATCACGGACCGATAGCTAGTCGGTAACGATGAGGTAACGGCGGATGTGACGCAGCTGAGCGTCGTTCAGGGCAGTGTGTGGCCCGCCGTCCGGAACAGGCGGTACCACTCCTGCCTGGTCAGCCGTAGGTCCGAACCCCCGGCGGCTTCGACGACTCGATCAGGACTGGTGGTACCGAGCACAACCTGAATATCGGCCGGGTGCCTGGTGATCCAGGCCGTTGCCACCGCCGACGGCGTCGACCCGTAGACGTCGGCGATCTCGTCCAGTGCCACGTTCAGATCCGGGTAGTTCTCGCGGTCGCCCACGAACACGCCGGACGGCGTCCCGCTCTGGAACGGTGACCACGCCTGCAAGGTGATGCCGCGCGTTCGTGCGTAGTCCAGTAGACCGTTGTCGCGGTCTATCGACTGGTCCTCGGTGCCCATGTTGGCGGTCAGGCCCGCCGCGATCAACGGCGAGTGCACGATGCTCAACTGAACTTGATCGAACAGAATCGGTTGATCGACAGCCGTTTTCAGCAACTCGATCTGTCCGGGTGTGTGATTGGAGACGCCGAAGCCCAAAACCTTGCCCGACGCGTGCAGGTCGTCGAACGCTGCTGCGACCTCCTCCGGCTCGACGAGGGTGTCCGGCCGATGCAACAGAAGGGTGTCCAGGTGATCGACGCCGAGGGCTTCGAGTGACGCCTCGACCGTGGTGACGATGTGATCCTTGGAGAAGTCGAACCAGCCCTCCCGAATGCCCACCTTGCTCTGAATGCTGATGCGCTCGCGCTGCGACGGGGTCAATGTCACCGCATCGCCGAATCGTTTCTCGCATGTGTGCGGTGACCCGCCGTAGATGTCGGCGTGGTCGAACACTGTCACGCCCACGTCGAGCGCGGTGGCCACCAATCTCCTGATCCGGTCGTCGTCCAGATCGGTGATGCGCATGAACCCCAGCACGATGCTCGAGACTTCGGTCCCGGTGTGGGGGAGGGAAAAGGTTCGCATATCGGTTACTCGAACTCCAGACGCATGGATTGGGTGGTTGCCTGCAGCAGCAGGGCGAAGCCGGTGAAGGAGATGACGATCGGAGCCCACAGAACCACCGCCACGAACGTATCCACACCGCGCTCGACGACGATGTAGACCGCGACGACCGTGGTGCCGAGCAGGCAGAGAGCGATGTGGGTGGCCAGCCGCCACTTGTCGAAGAAGAAGCCGACCAGCATGCCGATCGGGATGAGGAACGCGCATTTGCCGAGCGTGACCTCGGGTGCGAAATCTTCCGTGATGGTGGCACCGATAATTGCGAAGTTCGCGATGACGACGAAAGCGAACGCCTGCCCGAGCGTCGGCCATGGACCGAACCACCAGAACGCGCCCATGATGTATGCGGCGATCATGCACGTCCACTGCACGATCGACGGGATCGCCGTCGTGGCTCCGTAGCCGAATGCGAGCTCGAGTGTCACGACCACGGCCATGGCCAGGGCTGCAGCAGAGACGATGCGTTTGACGGCGGTGGTCAACGCGAGGCTGGTCATCACGCCGATACACCATTGATAATGCTCGTTGGATCTCGTCACGGCGCGAGTCATATCAGCCCCCATCGTTCCATCGGGCCCCGATTCAAACACAGCCGTCGGGGCCGGGGTTCGAGTTCCTTCATTTTTCCTGGCCGGGGACCCGCGCGGTCGGCATGTTTCTCAGCTGGGTGCAATCGGACAGCATAGGGATCGTGCTCGATGCTGTTGTCGGCAACGACTGGCTCGGACGCCCAAGATCGCCTACGGACGCGTCGACGCCTACGCGGCGGAGCATTCCGGTCGGTAGTCGACCTGTTCTACCGTCGACCGGAATGGGCTACTGTCTGCGCATGAATTCGCAGTCGGGGGGCTCGATCCCAGATCGCATCGATGTGACGTTCGATTCTCACGGCCAGGCCTGCGCGGCCTGGCTCTATCTTCCGACCGGCACCGGCCCCGCTCCGGTGATCGTTATGGCGCATGGACTCGGCGGAACTCGGCAAATGCGGCTCGACGCCTACGCGGAGCGTTTCCGCGCCGCGGGGTATGCCTGCCTGGTGTTCGACTATCGCTGTTTCGGGGCCAGCGGCGGCGAGCCCCGGCAGCTGCTCGACATCGAATCGCAGCTGCGGGACTGGGCTTCGGCCATTGCCCATGCCCGCTCGCGCGCGGACGTGGACAACTCCCGAATCATGTTGTGGGGCTCGTCTTTCGGCGGCGGTCACGTCATCGTCGCAGCCGCCCGAGACCAGGAGGTCGCGGCGGTGATCTCGCAGTGCCCGTTCACCGACGGGATTGCGTCGGGACTCGCGTCGAACAGCTGGACATCGATGAAGCTGTCCGGCCGGGCTCTCTTTGATCTGGCGGGATCGGTGATCGGACGAGCGCCGCTGATGGTGAACACAGCCGGACGGCCGGGGACGACCGCATTGATGACGTCGCCCGACAGCTACGACGGTTACCTGGCACTTGCGCCGGACGCCGACGAAACGTTCCACAACCGAGTCGCAGCCAGAGTCGCGCTGCAGATCGTGCGGCACCGGCCCGGGCGTAGGGCAAAGGACGTGCGCTGTCCCATCCTGTTCGTAGTCTGCGAGACGGATTCGGTCGCGCCGGCGAAGGCCACTCTGCGCTACGCACGGACGGCACCACAAGGCGAGATCAAGACCTACGACGCCGGTCATTTCGAGATCTACCTGGGCGGGGCGTTCGAGCGGGTGGTGGCAGACCAGATCGAGTTCCTCACCCGCACGGTTCCACCGACTCAGTAGACGTCGCGGACGTATCGCTTCTCTGCGGCAAGAGCTTTGACGTAGGCCTCGGCACTGCCCGGCGCGAGTTTGCCGTGTTGCGCCACCACGCCCTTCAGTGCAGCGTCGACGTCCTTGGCCATTCGGGACGCATCGCCGCACACGTAGAAGTGGGCTCCGCGGTGAATCCAGTTCCACAACTCGGCCCCGTGTTCACGCATCCGATCCTGGACGTAGACCTTGTCCTTCTGATCGCGTGAGAATGCGACGTCCAGGCGGTTCAGCGAACCGTCGCCGAGCATCGCCGTCAGTTCGTCGCGATAGTAGAAGTCCGTGTCGGCGTGCTGTTCACCGAAGAACAGCCAGTTGTGGCCGGTGTGCCCGAGCGCGCGACGTTCGTGCAGGAATGCGCGGAAGGGGGCGACACCGGTACCCGGGCCGACCATGATCATCGGAGTTGTCGGGTCCTCAGGCGGCTTGAAATGCGAGGACTTCTGCACGAAGATTCCCACGTCGTGGTTCGACGCATGGTCGGCCAGGTAGGTCGAGCACACGCCGCGCCGGGGAACTCCGTGCACGTTGTACCGCACCGCCGAGACGGTCACCTGTACTTCGTTGGGGTTCTCCTTCGGACTCGACGAAATCGAGTACAGGCGTGGCTGCAACGGTTTGAGAACTGCCAACCAGTCGTCCACCGAAGCTCGAACCGGATGGGCAGCAAGCACGTCGATCGACTGACGACCCCACATCCAGTCGGACAGCGCATGCTTGTTGTCGGGGTGCAGCATCGCCTCGAGATCGTCGTCCGCAGTCCGTCGGTGGACGAACTTCAGGAGATCCGGTGTTGCACGAGCAATTTCGAGGTGGCGGCTCAGCGCTGTGCGCAGCGACATCGAACCGTGTCCAGCGAGATCGACAGCGGTGTCCCGGTCCAGTCCGGTGGCCTCGAGCCACTCGTCGACGTAGGCATCGCTGTTGCGCGGCCACACTCCGAGTGCGTCACCGACCTCGTACTCGAGAGTCCCGTCGGGTACATGGAATCCGAATTGGCGGACGTCCTTGACGGATCCGCGTGCGGTCAGTACCCGATTACGTACGAGAGTCGTCACCAGCGGTGACTTCTTGCTGTACTGTTCCGGCTCCGCTCGGGTCTGCGGAACGGTGCGTGCGGTGGACTCCACCGCTGCTTCGGTGGTGGTGTCGCCATCGCGTCGAAGCCGCTCGATCACCGCATCGAGCCACGCTGCCGCCTCGTTCTCGTAGTCGGGCTCGCAGTCGACCCGCTCGAGAAGTCGCCGGGCACCCAGCTCGGTGAGGCGCTCGTCGATCCTGCGTCCGTGGCCGCAGAAGTCCGCGTAGCTGGAGTCACCGAAAGCGAGCACGGCATAACGGATTTCCGGGAGCTTCGCCGTGGTCTCGGCGACGAGACTGTCCCAGAACGTCGTTCCGTTGTCCGGCGCTTCGCCGTCACCGGTGGTGCTGCTGACGATCAGCACATCGGCCTCGGCGGGCAGGGAATCGACGGTGAACGTATCCATAGAGTGCTCGGCGATCGACAGGCCGGCTCCCCGCAGGTGGGACAGGCAGGCCTGGGCGTACTCCTCGGCGGTGCCGGTTTGCGAAGCCCAGAGCAACAGCACCGGCCGTCG
The DNA here is from genome assembly GCF_040702585.1 of Rhodococcus sp. NPDC079359. Classification (NCBI taxonomy): domain Bacteria; kingdom Bacillati; phylum Actinomycetota; class Actinomycetes; order Mycobacteriales; family Nocardiaceae; genus Rhodococcus; species Rhodococcus sp. NPDC079359. The sequence continues at coordinate 366,173 of NZ_JBFBLH010000005.1, read as the reverse complement.
CCCCGAATCAGCTGTCTCGACGGAAACACCGGCAACAGCGCCGCCGGTATCGGGTCCACGCGAGAACAGGCCCGCGAGAACGCCGTCGAGCCATGCGTGGTTCTCGGGGGACAGGGGAGTGCGCGACGGCAGAGTGGGCGTGCCGGCGGCGCTGCGGCCGGCCTCACTGCCCAGGCCTTCGAGAAGTCCTGCGACGTAACGCTGTTCGACGGTCGTCAGGGGCTGAGAAGGACGCGCAGGGAGACCGACGATCGTGGCGAGCGCCTCGACGGGATCGTGGGAACGTTCGTCGCCCACGGGTGAGGGTGATTGAGCTGCAGCAACTCTGGCGAGAGTGACCGCGCACGCCTTGAACTCGGGTTGCTGAGAATACGGATCGATGGCGTCGTTGGTGACGGCATTGATGGCGAGGTACTCACCGAATTTTTCGTTCCAGTGAAAGGGCGCGAAGCAGCTGCCCGGGAGCACTCGATCGGTCACGACGGCAGGAAGGACGGCTCGGCCTCGGCGGGACGCGACCTGGACGCTGTCGCCGTCGTTCACGCCGAGCCGGTCGGCGTCGAGTGGGTGCACCTCGACGAACGGTCCGGAATCGAGTTTGTTCAGCTTGGCGACCTTGCCGGTCTTGGTCATGGTGTGCCACTGGTGTGGCAGGCGTCCGGTGTTCAGCACGAACGGGTAGTCGTCGTCGGGCATCTCCGCGGGTGCCATCGCAGGCCTGGCGAAGAACTGGGCCCGACCGCTCGGAGTGGGGAAGGACAGTGCGGGGATCGAACCGTCGTCGGACACTCGTTGCCGTTGGCTCACTCCGTCGTTGAGGTAGCGGATCGGATGCCGGGTGGTTGTCGCGTCGGGCGGGCACGGCCACTGGATGGGACTCTCGCGCAACCGTTCGTAGGTGACTCCGCGAATGTCGTAGCCGGTGTTCGGATTCCAGAACTGCTTGATCTCCTCGAACACCTCCTCGGCGCTCGCATAGGTGAAGGCATCGGCATATCCCAGCGCACATGCCATGTCGGCGATGATCTTCCAGTCCGGCAGTGCACCGCCCGGTGCCTCGACCGCCGGTTGGAACAGCGTGAGATTACGTTCGGAATTGACCATCACTCCGTGCGCTTCCGTCCACAACGCGGCGGGCAGCATCACATCGGCGTAGTCGTTGGTTTCGGTATCGGCGAACGCATCCTGAGTGATGACCAACTCGGCGCGCTCGAGACCGTCGATCACCGTCGTTCTGTTGGCCACCGACGCAACCGGATTGGTGCAGATGATCCAGCAGGCCTTGATCTCCCCGGCAGCGAGCTTGGAGAACATCTCGATGGTTCCGCCGCCGACGTCGGTGCGCAGCGTTCCGCGCGGAACGCCCCATCGATCCTCGACGAATGCGCGGTCGGCGTCGTTGACCACCGCTCGTTGGCCCGGCAGCCCTGGGCCCATGTATCCCATTTCCCGTCCGCCCATGGCGTTCGGTTGCCCGGTCAGGGAGAACGGGCCGCTGCCGGTCTTGCAGATGGCACCGGTCGCCAGATGGAGGTTGCACAGCGCATTGGTGTTCCAGGTTCCGTGCGTCGACTGGTTCAGACCCATCGTCCAGCAGCTCATCCAGTTCTCTGCACCGCCGATCATCGCGGCCGCGGCTCGTAGGTCTTTCTCGTCGAGACCGGTTGCGGCGCAGACCTTCTCCGGCGTGTAGTCGCCGAGGAAGTCCGGCATCGCGTCCCAGCCGTCGGTGAACTCCGTGATGAACTCGGCGTCGAGGTCGCCGTTCTCCGCAATGAGCGCCAGCAGACCGTTGAGCAGCGCTAGGTCCGACCCCGGCTCGAGTTGCAGATGCAGGTGGGCCTTGTCCGCCGTGGCGGTGCGACGCGGATCGACGACGATCAGCTTCGCCCCCGCCTTGACGCGGTCCATCATCCGCAGGAACAGAATGGGGTGACAGTCGGCCATGTTGGAGCCGATGACGAAGAACACGTCGGCGTGGTCGAAGTCCTGGTACGACCCGGGCGGGCCGTCGGCTCCCAGTGACTGCTTGTATCCGGTTCCTGCGCTCGCCATGCAGAGTCGGGAATTGGATTCGATCTGGTTGGTGCCGATGAACCCCTTGGCCAGTTTGTTGGACAGGTATTGGGCCTCGATCGACATCTGCCCCGACACGTACAACGCGAGCGCATCGGGCCCGTGTTCGTCGATGATGGTGCGCAGTCGCCGAGCGGTGTCGTTGATCGCCACCGCGGTGTCCGTGCTCTCCGGTTGCTCGCCGCGGCGATGCCGGATCTGGGCCTTCTCGAGCCGCCCGGGTGCCGCGAGCATGTCCGCGGTGGTGGTCCCCTTGGTGCACAGTCGGCCGAAGTTGGCCGGGTGGGACTTGTCGCCGACGGATTTGGTCACGACAGGCCTGGTCGGGGTGGCATCGGACGATGTGGTCGGGCCGCCGATCTCGAGCACCATGCCGCATCCCACGCCGCAGTAAGCGCAGAGTGTCTTCACCGTGGTGACCATGGATTCCACAGTGCCCGGCCCAGGGTGCGCCGCCATTACACGTCAGTTAGCCGGATATGACGTTGTCCTCACCGTGCCCCGCCAGGAGCGGTGATGTCCGCCCGGGAGCTGGTGAGAGGCGGATAGGAGGTAACACGAACTTCCTGGTCTGCGATTGGTACTCGAACGTTACTCATCGAACGGGCTGTCGAGTGGAGTGTCCGATTTTCCGCTGGCACAATCGTCCGGGTCGGGCTCGAAGTGGGAAGTGGTGTGATTCATGAGGGTGTATCGCGGATTCGTACTCGCCGCGGTGGGAGTGGTTGCTTCGGTGGCAGTCCTGTCGGGATGTAGTTCTGCATCGGACGTCTCCGAACCGTCGGTGCCGATCGACTCCAACCCGATGACCGAGCTGATGAAGCCGAAGCTGACCTCGAGCGTCCTCGACGGAGCCGTCGGATTCTCGCCGGCGGACCCGGTGACCGTCTCGGTCGCCGACGGCAAGTTGTCCTCGGTGACGATGCTCAACCCGGAAGGCGTGCCGGTCTCGGGCGCGATCTCGCCCGACGGACTGTCGTGGACCAACACCGAACCGCTCGGCTACGACCGCGAATACCGCGTCCAAGCCGACGCGTACGGACTCGGGGGAGCGTCGAGCACGGTATCGAGCTTCACCACCAGCCAACCCGGCAACTTCACCAAGCCCTACGTTCTCCCGAACCCCGGCGACATCGTCGGAATCGGTCAGCCGGTCGCGGTTCAGTTCGACGAACCGATCACCGACAAAGTGGCCGCACAGAACGCCATCACCGTCACCACGACGCCAGCCGTCGAGGGCGCGTTCTACTGGGTCAACAACAAAGAAGTTCGCTGGCGTCCGCAGAACTACTGGGCACCGGGCACCAAGGTCGACGTGGCGGTGAACGTGTACGGACGCGATCTCGGTGACGACATCTTCGGTCAGGAGAACGCCACGACCTCGTTCACGATCGGTGATGCGGTCATCGCCACCGCCGACGACAACACCAAGCAGGTGACGTTCAACGTCAACGGCCAGGACGTCATCACCATGCCGACATCGATGGGCAAGGACAGCACGCCCACCGACAACGGCGTCTACATCATCGGCGACCGCTTCGAACATCTTGTGATGGATTCCTCGACCTACGGTGTGCCGGTGAATTCGTCCAGCGGATACCGCACCCCGGTCGACTGGGCGACGCGGATGTCCTACAGCGGCATCTTCTTCCACTCCGCACCGTGGTCGGTGGGACAGCAGGGTTATTCCAATGCCTCGCACGGGTGCCTGAACCTGAGCCCCACCAATGCGAAGTGGGTCTACGACAACACCAAGCGCGGCGACATCGTCGTCGTGAAGAACACCGTCGGTGGAACGCTGTCGGGTACCGACGGCCTCGGTGACTGGAACGTCCCGTGGGACGAGTGGAAGGCCGGGAACGCCACCACGGTCTGATCGGACCGTGGTTCGGCCGATCAGCTTCGGTCGCGAGTCTGGTACAGCGAGGGATCGATACCCAGCGTCTTCAGGTAGGCCACCGGTTCGACGCTCGAACCGTTGTTGCGCACCTCGAAGTGCAGATGCGGTCCGGTCGAGTTTCCGGTGCTGCCGACTGCGCCGAGTACATCGCCCGGTGCCACTTCGTCGCCGACCGAGACCGCGATGCTGGACTGGTGGCCGTAGTAGGTCTCGGTGTTGCCACTCTTGACCCGCACGAGCTTGCCGTATCCGTCGCCTGCGTCTCCGGCCTGAACGACGGTTCCGCCGGTGACCGCGTGGATCGGAGTTCCGCTGTCCGCAGCGAAATCGACACCCTGGTGGAACTGCGCGCCGTTGCCGGTCGGGTTGTTGCGCCCGCCGTAGCCGGAGGTGATGCGGTAGTCGCCTGCATCGATGGGCAGCACTGCTCCACCGAGCCCGACGGTCGGCGGAGCGGTCGGGAGTTCGATCTCGGGTACTTCCGCGGCGCTCGGAGCGTCCGGTGAGTCCGGTGCGGAGAGCACGTCGCTGTCGAGAACGATCGCTGCTACCTGGTTGATGAGGACGCCGGTGGCGTCCAGAACGGCCGCGAGAATCGCGGCTCGTTGCTGCGCGTCGGGCTGCGGTATCGGGATCTGGGGGAGTTCGATGGTGGGTTGAGCGGTGGCCACCGCTGGGCTGAGCAAGCCGGTTGTGCCGATGCACAGTGCTGCCGACAAGATCGAACCCGCTATGACTCTGTGCATTCTGCGACCCACGAAAAGCCTCCTCGTCTGCGTCCTCCGCGCACCGTCGGATGGGTGCGCGCAGGACGTAAGAACATGTTCGGTGACGCTTCGGGGCACGCTGAACTCACGTAGCAAAAAACACATGAATCACATTGGTACTTTTCTTCCCCAAAAGTGCCATTGGTAACCGTACGTCACATTAACCCCACAAGAAACCTGAAAGTTGAATTACAACAACGTAATTCGAGGTCAGCGTGGTCGCGGCGGCACCGGAGGGCTCGTCGCTCGGGGAATGGAGACACGAAAAAGGCCGACCTCACGAGGAGACCGGCCTTGTTCGTATGGGGTGAGCGACGGGACTCGAACCCGCGACATCCAGGATCACAACCTGGTGCTCTACCAGCTGAACTACGCCCACCATTGCACGCATCCGCAGAACCTTTTCGGGCTCTCCATCAGCAGCGTCGACAATACTAGCGGGTTGAATCCCGGGTTGCTAATCCGCCCCTGACTGCGTGTCGAGATCTTGAACGACAGCTGCAATATCGCTGGTGGAGGGCCCCGGCTGCGCTACGAAGGCAGTCCGGCGGTAGTACTGCAGCTCCTTGATCGACTCCTTGATGTCCGCCAGGGCGCGGTGCGCAAGGCCCTTGGGTGGCTGTCCGTAGTAGATCCGCGGGTACCACCGGCGGGCGAGTTCCTTGATCGAGCTGACGTCGATCATGCGGTAGTGGAGGTAGGTGTCGAGCGCGGTCATGTCGCGAGAGATGAAGCCGCGATCGGTACCGATGGAGTTTCCCGCGAGGGGAACGGTCCCGGCCACCGGGACATGCTCCTTGATGTACGCCAGGACGCGCTGCTCTGCTTCCTCCAGCGTCACCGTCGACGCGCGCACCTCGTCGGTCAAGCCCGATTTGGCATGCATGTCGGTGACGACGGCAGGCATGTTCGCCAACGCGTCGTCGTCGGCATGGATGACGATGTCGACACCCTCCCCGAGGATGTTGAGCTCGCTGTCGGTCACCAGCGCCGCAATTTCGATCAGCTTGTCCTTGCTCAGGTCCAAGCCGGTCATTTCACAATCGATCCACACAAGTTTGTCCTGCACTCGCACCACACTAGTGCGAGCTGCTGTGCCACTAGGGTTTGCGGTGGCGATCGAGCCAGTTCAGCATCAGCACACGTTCATGGAGGACGCGGACATGACAGTCGACCCGACGCAGCCGGCACCCACGCTCAGCCCGGCAGAGAAGGCGAAGGCTGCCAAGGCCGCCGCCGTCGAAGCGGCACGGGTTGCCGCCGAAGCTCTGGCTGCAGCGGACGCCGCCGAAGCCGAGGCGTTGGCCGCGGAACAGGGGCAGCCGCAGGCATCGACGGGCAAGGCCGCCGAGATCGCCGCCGGATACGCGTCGGAGGGTGCCGCGTTGGAATTGGGAACCGTGGTGCTCGACGGCGTCACCGATCCGTCCGCTCGTATCCGAATTCCGTTGGCCACGTTGAACAGGCACGGTCTGGTGGCCGGGGCCACCGGAACCGGAAAGACGAAGACGCTGCAGGGCATTGCCGAACAGCTCTGCGCCGCAGGCGTTCCCGTGGTCATGGCCGACGTCAAAGGTGACTTGTCCGGCCTGTCGCAGCCGGGAGCGGGCAACGAGAAGATCCGCAGCCGAGCGGCGGACACCGGAATTCCGGACTGGGCTCCCACCGGCCATCCGGTCGAGTTTCTCTCCCTGGGCACCGACGGAATCGGCGTCCCGGTGCGCGCCACCATCACCGCCTTCGGGCCGATTCTGCTCAGCAAGGTGTTGGGGCTGAACAACACTCAGGAATCCACCCTCGGCTTGATCTTCCACTGGGCCGATTCGCAAGGGCTCGCCCTGCTCGATCTGAAGGACCTGCGGTCGGTGATCATGCACCTGACCAGCGACGAGGGCAAGGCCGACCTGAAAGGTATCGGCGGCGTCTCCTCGGCCACCGCAGGGGTCATTCTGCGCGCGCTGGTCAACCTCGAAGCGGACGGCGGCGACACCTTCTTCGGTGAACCCGAGCTCGAGACCGAGGACCTGCTACGCGTCGGGCCGGACGGCAGAGGCGTCGTCACCTTGTTCGAGCTCGGGGCGCAGGCTTCGCGACCGGTGATGTTCTCCACGTTTCTGATGTGGGTGCTGGCCGACCTGTTCCAGACGCTGCCCGAGGTGGGAGACGTGGACAAGCCCAAGCTGGTCTTCATCTTCGACGAGGCACACCTGCTGTTCGCCGACGCCTCGAAGGCGTTTCTGCAGCAGGTGGAGCAGACCGTCAAGCTCATCCGCTCCAAGGGTGTCGGTGTCTTCTTCTGCACGCAGCTGCCCACCGACGTCCCCAACGATGTTCTCTCGCAACTGGGGGCGCGGATTCAGCACGCCCTGCGCGCCTTCACACCCGACGATCAGAAGGCCTTGAACAAGACGGTCCGCACGTACCCCAAGACCGACGCCTACGACCTGGAGAAGGCGCTGACCTCGTTGGGTACCGGCGAAGCGATCGTGACGGTGCTCTCGGAGAAGGGTGCACCGACTCCCGTGGCGTGGACCAAGATTCGGCCGCCCCGGTCTCTTATGGACACCATCGGCAACGACGCCATCGCGGCGGCCGCGTCGTCGAGCACTCTGTCCTCGAAGTACCGAGAAACGATCGACCGCGAGTCCGCCTACGAGCGGATGAACGCGCGGGTGGCGAACGTGCCCGCCCCGGCCGAGAAGTTCGACATCCCGCCCCTGCCTGCGGATCTGCCGGATCTACCGGATCTACCGCCGAGCGAGCCGGATGGGCCGTCGGCCGCAGAGCGGATCATGGGCAACCCTGCCGTCAAGAGCTTCCTTCGATCGGCCGCCTCGGCTGCCGGACGGGAGATCTCGCGCAGCATCTTCGGAACCGGACGTCGCCGCCGACGCTGAGCTTGCTCAGTCGGGAGTGGAGCCCGCGGAACGACCAAAATTCGGGTATCAGTTGCCGAGCTTCTTGTAGAAGCTGCCGATGATCGGCGCGGAGATGCTGCGCGGGCTGTACTGCCCGGCAGCCGACATGCCCTTGCTGAGCAGCCCCGGTACGACGCGCATCTTGTTCTTCTCGAGGCCGTCCAGGGACAGCTTCGCGGTGTAGGCGCTGTCGATCCACAAGAAATCGGGAACCATCTTGTCGACGATCGAGGCCTCGGCCGGGTCCGGTGTCTCGGTGCGGACCGGGCCGGGAGCGAGGAGGGTGACGTTCACACCGGTACCCGCCAGCTCACCGCGCAGTGACTCCGAGAACGTGTTCACGAAGGCCTTGGTCGCTGCATAGGTCGCGTTGTTGGGGATGGCCATGTTGCCCGCCGCCGAACCGGTGATCAGGATGCCGCCCGCTCCGCGACCGATCATGCCGGGCATGACCGCCAGTGTGAGGTCGTGCACCGCAACGGCATTGAGCTCGACCTGGTCGCGCTCGTACGCGGGATCGAGACCGGACAACGGCCCGAACGTTGCTATCCCTGCGTTGTTGCACAGGATCGAGATCTCGCGCTCGGACAGCTCGGTCACCAGTTCCTGTCGCTGCTCACGGTTCGACAGATCCGACTGACGCACCTCCACGGTGACGCCGTACTCGGCGGTGAGCTTTGCGGCCAACGCCTCGAGCAACTCGCCGCGTCGAGCCACCACGATCAGTGAATGACCTCGGGCGGCGAGTTCGGTGGCCAGGGCTTCACCGATTCCGGAAGAGGCTCCGGTGACGACGGCGCGGGCATCTGGGCTGGGCTTGGGCAGGCTCACGGTGAGACAGGCTAGCGGACAGATCAGATCGTGGCCGCGAGCCGGGTGCCTTGCTCGATTGCCCGCTTGGCGTCGAGCTCCGCAGCGACGTCCGCACCGCCGATGATGTGTGTGGTGGTGCCCGCGGCCTTCAGGTCGTCGACCAAGTCGCGTACCGATTCCTGGCCGGCGCAGATCACGATGGTGTCCACCTCGAGAACGCGGGGACGCTCGTGCTTGTCACCGAAGGAGATGTGCAGCCCCGCATCGTCGATCTTCTCGTAGTTGACACCCGAAAGCTGATGCACGCCTTTGGCTTTCAATGCAGCTCGATGAACCCAGCCGGTCGTCTTCGCCAGCCCTGCGCCGATGCGTCCCGGCTTGCGTTGCAGCAGATACACCTCACGCGGAGACGGTGCGGGCACCGGAGTCGTCAACGCCCCCGGCGCGGCCTCGGGCTCGGTGACACCCCACTCCTGCTTCCATTCCTTCAGATCCAACGTGGGGGAGGCGTCGGTGGTGAGGAACTCGGAGATGTCGATACCGATACCGCCTGCACCGATGACCGCGACCCGATCGCCGACGGGCCTGCCGTCGCGCACCAGTTCTGCGTACGACAGGACCGAGGGGTGCTCGATGCCGGGGATACTCGGCATTCGGGGAGTGACGCCGGTGGCCAGCACCACCTCGTCGAACTCGCCTGCGACGAGTTCGGCGGCGGTGACTCGGGTGTCGAGGTGAACGGCGACGTCTGCGCTGCGAAGTGCACTGGAGAAGTACCGGATCGTTTCAGCGAACTCCTCCTTGCCGGGTATGAGTCGCGCGATTCCGAACTGTCCGCCGATCTCGTCTCTGGCCTCGAAGAGGCTGACGGCGTGTCCGCGTTGCGCGAGATTGAGCGCGGCGGCCAGGCCTGCGGGTCCGGCTCCGACGACCGCCACCTTCTTGGTCTTCTTCGTCGGCAGCAGTTGCAGGTCGATCTCGCGTCCGGCACGCGGGTTGACCAGGCACGAGACCTTCTTGTGCACGAAGGCGTGGTCCAGGCAGGCCTGATTGCAGGCGATGCACGTGTTGATCCGGTCGGCGGAGTCGGTGGCGGCCTTCTCGACCCAGAACGGATCGGCCAGCATCGGCCTGGCCATCGCGATCAACTGCGCGTCGCCGCGAGCCAGAATGTTCTCGGCGATCTCGGGCATGTTGATGCGATTGGACGCGGCGACCGGGATGGACACGTGCTTCTCGAGCTTGCCGGTGATGTCCGCGAATGCGGCGCGGGGAACCGAGGTCACGATGGTCGGCACCCGCGACTCGTGCCAGCCGATATCGGTGTTGATGATGTTCGCACCCGCAGCTTCGACGTCCTCGGCCAGCGCGACGATGTCGTCCCAGCTCTGGCCTTGTTCGACCAGATCGGCCATCGACAGCCGGAACACGACGAGGAAGTCGGGGCCCACTGCCGCTCGCGTCTGTCGCACGATCTCCACGGCCATCCGCCGACGGTTTTTCGCCGAACCGCCCCACTCGTCACGTCGCTTGTTGGTGCGCTCGGAGAGGAACTGGTTGATGAAGTAACCCTCTCCGCCCATGATCTCGACGCCGTCGTAGCCGGCGCTCTGCGCGAGCCGGGCGCAGCGTACGTAGTTGCGGATCTGCCAGCGGACGCCCCTCGATGTCAGTCGCCGCGGCCGAAAGGGATTGATGGGAGCCTTGATCGACGACGCCGACACGCTCAGCGGCTGGTAGGAGTAGCGCCCGGCATGCAGGACCTGCAGTGCGATCTTGCCGCCTTCGTCATGGACGGCAGCAGTGATCCGGCGATGCCGACGGGCTTCGATGCGGTTGGTCAGCTTGGCTCCGAACGGCAACAGCCAACCGGTGCGATTGGGGGCATAGCCCCCGGTGATGATCAGCGCGACTCCGCCGCGGGCACGCTCGGCGAAGTAGGCCGCCAGGCGGCCGGTGTCGCGGGCGCGATCTTCGAGGCCGGTGTGAATCGATCCCATGATCACGCGGTTCTTCAGCGTGGTTGCGCCGACATCCAACGGAGACAACAGAATCGGATACGGGCCAGCAGTCTGCTCGGTCTTCACAGCTTCTCCAATACCTCGGTGCACCACTCGGTGAATCCTTCTTCGACGCGAATTCCGCCGCGCAGCACCAGGTATTGATGCAACGCGGTGCCGGTGAGGGCAGCGGGGGCCGGAAAGTCCTGCTTCTCGATCAGTCGATAGACGTCGAGGCGGGTGGCATGAACATCGCGATGGCGGGCGACTTCGATCTTGAGAGCATCGATGTCACCGTTGGCGGCCCCGCGGATCTTGACCGCGAGCTCCTCGCGTAGCTGCGAAGGATCGGTCGGAGCGGCGATCCAGCGATCGAGCTCCGCGCGACCCGCAGCGCTGACGGAGTAGACCTTCTTGTCCGGCCGGCCGTCCTGCGCGACTGCCTCTCCGGTGATCCACCCAGCCCCGTCCATCCGCGTCAGTGTCCGGTAGATCTGCTGATGCGTTGCGCTCCAGAAGAATCCGATCGACTTGTCGAAGCGGCGGGCGAGCTCGTACCCCGAGCCGCTGAGCTCGGTGAGGGAAACCAGAATCGCGTGTTCCAAAGCCACACCCGAGAGTATGTATGCAACACGGTGACTATGCAACTAGGTGCACCGATGAATTCGGATGCCGCGGTCTAGTGTTGGCAACCATGGGAACCCAGCCGGAGGCCGCTGTCGTCGGAGTCGCCACAACGCGTAAGCAGGTCACCGCCTGGGGGTTCTGGGACTGGGGCTCGGCCGCGTTCAACGCCGTCATTCTCACGTTCGTGTTCTCGGTGTATCTCACCGACGCCGTCGGCGACGATCTGCCCGGTTCCATCTCGGCCACCACCTGGTTCAGCTGGTCGATTGCCGTGTCCAGCGTTGTCATCGCACTCCTCGCGCCGGTCTGCGGGCAGTACTTCGACGCGCGCGGCAAACGTAAGTGGCTGCTGGGAGTGTTGACCGCGCTGACGGTCGTCGCCATGGCGGGCCTGTTCTTCGTCCGAGACGACTACCACTATCTGTGGCTCGGCCTGTTGCTGCTCGGTCTCGGATCCATCATGTTCGAGCTGGCCAGCATCCCGTACAACTCGATGCTGCGGCAGGTCTCCACTCCGGCGAACATCGGCCGAGTCTCCGGGTTCGGTTGGTCGATGGGCTATTTCGGCGGAATCGTACTGCTGCTCCTGTGCTACGTCGGCTTCATTGCCGGCGACGGCGACACCCGCGGAGTTCTGGGGCTGAGCACCGACGGCGGACTGAACATCCGACTCGTCGCTCTGCTCGCTGCCGTGTGGTTCGCCGTCTCGGCCATCCCGGTGATGTTCGCCGTTCCCGAGGTACCCCGCGCCGTCGCCGATCCCAAGGCCGCTGAAGCCGGGTTCGCGGCCTCGTACCGTGTGCTGGTTCGCGATGTCCGGGAGCTGTGGAGTGCAGACCGTCGCGCGGTCTACTACCTGATAGCCAGTGCACTGTTCCGGGACGGATTGGCGGGGGTTTTCACCTTCGGAGCCGTACTGGCCGTCAGCGTCTACGGCATCGGTGCCGGTGACGTCCTGCTGTTCGGTGTCGCCGCCAACGTCATCGCCGGACTCGGAGCGATCGTGGCCGGGCGTTTCGACGACAGAATCGGCCCGAAGAAGGTGATCGTCTTCTCGCTCACCTGCATGATCGCCGCCGGGACGATTCTGCTGTTCGTCTCGGGACCGACGATGTTCTGGATCTTCGGGCTCATCCTGTGCCTGTTCGTCGGGCCGGCGCAGTCGTCTGCCCGCACCTTCCTGGCCCGGCTGGCTCCACCGGGACGCGAAGGTCAGTTCTTCGGACTGTTCGCCACGACGGGACGCGCCGCCTCGTTCCTCGCACCGTCCCTGTTCGGTCTGTTCGTGTGGATGTTCGACGCCGACCGCGCGGGTATCGCCGGGCTGATCATCGTCCTCGCTGCCGGCCTGCTGGCGCTGCTGAAGGTGCGGGCTCCCGAACGGGTCTAGGCGGAGTCGATACGGGCCAGGATCTCGGCCGTCAGTTCCTCGGGCGCTTCTTCCGGGATCCAGTGCGAGATGCCGTCCAATTCGACGAATCGGTACGTCGCATCGACGAATTCGCCGCAGCGCTCCGCTCCCGCTCGGCCGATGGCGGTGTCGCCGTTGCTCCAGACGTAGGTGGTGGGCACGGTCACCGGAGGAAGGTCTGCGAACTCCCTGGTCATCGCGGCGTACCAGCTCGATGCGGCCGTCAGCGCCCCGGGGACGGTGAGATGCCGAACGTATTCGTCGTCGAGGCTGTCCGCACCGAACATCGCGCGCAGCCGCCGGGCGTCGTTCTCGACCAGAACTCGCTCGGCCTTCTCCGGTTCTCGGAGCAGACCGAAGTACGTGGACCGCTCCTGCTGATCCGGATCCTCGCGGATCGCCCAGTTGAACGCGGCCGAATGCGGGACCGACGCCGCCGTGAGAGTACGTACGCGATCCGGATGTTCGGCTGCGAGATGCCAGGCGACCACCGCACCCCAGTCGTGTCCGACCAGATGCGCCGACGGCAGCTCGAGCGTGTCGAGCAATCCGAGAATGTCGCCGGTGAGATGTTCGATGCGGTAGTGCTCGACGCCGACCGGACGGGCACCGGGGGAGTAGCCCCGCTGGTTCGGGGCGATCACGCGACAACCTGCGCCGACCAGGCCGGGCGTCACCGCGGTCCACGACGCGTTGGTCTGCGGAAAGCCATGCAGCGCAACCACCGGAACACCGTCCGGTGGTCCCGACATCTCGACCTCGAACACGTACTCGCCGACACTTAACTCGGTCATGAACTTCCCTTCGCGGCCGTCTCGTTCTCGAACGGTCAAGCCCGTCGTGGTTCCCATCGGCTCATCCCGAGCATGATCATGCGGATCTGCTTCTCGGTCCGTTCGATCAGATCCTTCTCGTTCTGACTACCCGGTCTGTCGATTTCCAACAGGCCGACCACCGCGGTGAGCATCGTCGAGACGAGCAGGTCTGCGGTCATCTCCAGATCGGCGACGTCCCACCGCTCCAGACCGGGCATGCGGGACAGGTCGATGGTCAGCTCGCTGACGAACAGTCGTAGTTCGGTGGCGAAGGCGCGGCGCACTCCGGTCACGCCGCCGTACCGTTCGCGACTGAGAAAGCGGAATTGATCCTCGTGGGAGCGAACCTGGCGAACCAGGATGCCGAAGGACTCGGTCGCCGTCTTGGTGCTGGGGTTGCGTCGGGCGTCGCGCAGCATCTGTCGCAGCATCCGCATGCTGTCCTCGACGAGAGCGACGCCGAGGTCCTCCATGGAGGCGAAGTGTCGATAGAACGCGGTGGGGACGATGCCGGCGGATCGAGCGACCTCACGGAGGCTGACGCTGGCGAAAGAACGCTCGCGGAGCAGGTCCAGGGTGCCCTCGATCAGTGCTTGCCGCGTGCGCTCCTTGCGCTCGGCGCGGGTCCCCGGTTCTGTCACAACGTCCAGTTTATGGGCGCGCATTCTGTGATCTCCCTTCCGGTTCCTCCCCGGCACCCATAGAACTGTCGATTCGCTCTGTAACGGCGGTCACATAAACGTTGACAGGTACCGGTGTCGCTCTGCCACACTCATGTTAGTGCACAATCGTTCACTGAATGGGTCGTAGGTTTCGATCCGGTAAGGGAGGATGGAATGACGCTTCAAGAACGTCCGTCGCGGGCCTCGGGTTCGCGCAAGTTCTCGCTTCTTTCCCTGTTCGAGGCCATGGCCACACCCCACGCGCTCGATCGTTACCTCGAACTCGTCGACCCGATGACGACCGTTCGTGACCTTCGCGGCGAAGTGACCGAGATACACCGGTCCACCGAAGACTCGTTGACGCTTACCATCCGTCCCACGCGTCAGTGGAAGGGTTTCAAGGCCGGCCAGTTCGTTCAGGTCGGAGTCGTCATCGACGGAGTACGTCACACCCGCTGCTACTCGCCCGCGTGCTCGCAGTACCGCAAGGACGGCCGGATCGAACTGACGATCAAGGCGCATCCCGAGGGTCTGGTGTCGCAGTACCTGCACAAGAACGCGCACGTCGGCCTGGTGGTCAGCCTGTCGCAGGCGGACGGCACGTTCGAGCTTCCTCAACCACGCCCGGCAAAGACGTTGCTGATCAGCGGTGGCAGCGGTATCACGCCGGTGCTGTCCATGCTCAGGTCGCTGCTGGACGAGGGGTACAGCAGCGACCTGACCTTCCTGCACTACGCGTTCACCGAAAACGACGTCGCGTACAAGAAGGACCTCGAGAAGATCGCCGCCGAGCACGAGAACGTGAACATCATTTTCGCGTACACCGAGCAGAAGACGGGCGGTGACCTGCACGGGTTCTTCGGCCAGGAACATCTCGATGCGGTGGCCCCGTGGTTCGCCGAGGCCGACACCTTCCTGTGTGGGCCTCCCGGACTGATGAAGAGCGTGACGTCCTACTTCGACGACGCAGGTCTCGGCGAGCGGCTGCACCTCGAGGAGTTCACACCCTCGTTCGCCACCGTCAGCGACGACGTCACCGGAACCACCACGTTCTCCGGCAGCGACGTGTCCTCGGAGAACGACGGCGAGACGCTGCTCGAACAGGCCGAAGCAGCGGGACTCTCACCGGCCAACGGCTGCCGGATGGGTATCTGCTTCACCTGCACCTCGGTGAAGAAGTCCGGCTGCACCAAGAACATCAAGACCGGTGAGACCGACACCGAATCGGACAAGAAGATCCAGCTGTGCGTGTCCGTCGCCGTGGGCGACGTCGACATCGACATCTAGATCCACCTCGAACAGCGACAACCCCAAGACCCATCTCGACCCGATCGAATTGGAGATCATCAGATGCTCGGAACGATTCTCTCGATCCTGCCCACCACCGTCCTGCCCTTCCGCCGTGACGAGACCCTGCCGGACCAGCCGACCGTGCTGACCTACGAACAGGTCGAGGAACTCGGCCGCGAACTCGACGACCTGCGCGCCCGCACCGTCGCCAAGCTCGGTGACGAGGACCGCGAATACATCTACAAGATCATCAAGGCGCAGCGCGGCCTTGAGGTCGCCGGACGCGCGTTGATGTACCTGCCCTTCCTTCCGCCTGCATGGCTCGCAGGCGTCGGTGCCCTCGGAGTGGCGAAGATTCTCGACAACATGGAGATCGGCCACAACGTCATGCACGGCCAGTACGACTGGATGCGTGAGCCCGGCCTCAACTCCGAGGTGTTCGAGTGGGACACCGTCTGCCCGGCAGACCAGTGGAAGCACTCGCACAACTACATGCACCACACGTTCACCAACATCGTCGGCATGGACCGCGACATCGGTTACGGCATCCTGCGTATGGATCAGGACCAGAAGTGGAACCCGTACTACCTCGGCAACCCGGTGTACGCGTTCCTGCTGATGACGTTCTTCGAGTGGGGCGTCATGCTGCACGACCTCGAGACGGAGAACATCGTCGCGGGCAAGCGCAAGTGGCACGACGTCAAGCCGCTGCTGCAGGGCATGTGGCGCAAGGCGGGCAAGCAGGCGCTCAAGGACTACGTGATCTTCCCCGCGCTGACCGGCCCGTTCTTCGCGACCACCGTGGTCGGCAACGTCGCAGCCAACCTCATCCGCAACGTGTGGACCTACTCGATCATCTTCTGCGGCCACTTCCCGACCGGAGTCCAGACCTTCAGCAAGGAAGAGACCGCCGAGGAGAGCCGCGGCGAATGGTACGTGCGGCAGATGCTGGGATCGGCCAACATCGAAGGAACTCCGCTGTTCCACATCATGTCGGGCAACCTCTCGCACCAGATCGAGCACCACCTGTTCCCCGATCTGCCCGCGCACCGCTACCCGCAGATCGCGCCGGAGGTCAAGGCTCTGTGCGAGAAGTACGACCTGCCGTACAACACCGGCGGCTTCTTCCACCAGATCGGCACCGTGTGGGGCAAGATCTTCAAGCTCGCCCTGCCCAACTCGCTCACGGGATCGGCGGCTCCGGCCGGTGTTATCGTCGAGCGTAAGAAGACCAGCGCAGCGTGACGACTTCGAAGGGGGCGGTCCTGTTGGTAGGAAAGTTCGAGCGCAATAAGGACACCGTGCAGGAGTTCACCGAATCGGCCGCGACTCACGTCGGCCGGATCGTGGTGATCATCGCCGGAGCCGTCCGCGACGTCACTCGTGAAATCGGTGATCTGATCACCGACGGAATCGAAATGCGTGAGGCGGCGAAGAAGGCGGAGCGTGACGCGCCGCTGGGCACCGTGATCAACGGCGAGTTCGAGACCCGCGAACGGTAAGAAGTACCGGATCCACCAGCGCCGCCCGAGCAATGCTCGGGCGGCGCTGTCGTGTGCCCACTGTTCAGCGTGCGCGGAGCCGCCACACTGACGTGGTTTCGCGTGAGCGTGCCGCGTGCAGCACGTCGGAGCTGTCGGTGACGCGCGAATGCGTCGGGGTGGTGTCGGTTCGGCCGAGGACGGCCAGGCCTGCCGCGTCGATGGCGGTGAGAAGTTCTGCGCGCGTGACCAATCCGAGCAGCTCGGCGAGGTCGGACACGATCAGCCAGGCCTCACCGTTCGGCGTCAGGTGCCCGCGGAGTCGGCTGAGGAAGGACTTGAGCATTCGCGACCCGGGGTCGTACACCGCATGTTCGATGCCCGACGTGGGTTTCGTGGGAATCCATGGCGGATTGCACACGATCAGTCCCGCACGCCCGGACGGGAAGATGTCGGCCTGCACCACCTCGACCCGATCGGCAAATCCGAGAGCATCGATGTTGGCTCGTGCGCACGCGATCGACCGCGGATCCTTGTCGGTCGCGACCACCGAGGTCACGCCGCGGCGGGCGAGCACTGCCGCCAGAACGCCCGAGCCGGTGCCGATGTCGAACGCTCGGTCCGTGTCCGGCAGCGGTGCGTCGGCGACGAGCTGGATGTACTCGCCGCGGACGGGGGAGAAGACGCCGTAGTGCGGGTGGATCGAGGCATTCAGCGCCGGCACGAAGACACCCTTGCGACGCCATTCGTGTGCGCCGACCATGCCGAGCAGCTCGCGCAACGACAGCACGCACGGCGCGGCGTCGGGGCCGAGCGCCTCCGATACGGCTGCGCGGACGTCCGGAGCTCGGCCCAGGTCGAGTCCAAAGCTCGAATCGAGTTCCACCAGAAGCATTCCCAGCACGCGGGCACGTCTGGCTTGATGTTGACGATGCAGATGAAACTGCTCCGCAGGTGACGCGTCGGAGGTCTGTTTGGCCGCTGGTACCCGCCGGGTCATCGCCGACAGCAGCTGCCGAGCATTGTTGTAATCGCCGCGCCACAACAGAGCCTCGCCGATCGTGGCCAGCTTGTATGCCACGTCTGCCGTCGTCGAATCGTCGACGATGCGTACCGTGCGGGGTGCGGGAGCGCCGTTCTCCGACTGCCAGCGGCACGTCCGCTCGCTACCGTCCTCGATCCACGTGATGCTCATGCCGTGCGCTTCGTTCACGCTGCGGTGTGCGGGTACTCCGCACTGCGATGTTGGAAGGCAAGGATATTCGGGTTCACGATGATGCCGCCCCTGATCTCGATCGAACGCTCGATGGTGGAATCGGTACTCCACGCCGAGGGGCCGTCGAGCACGATCCGAAGGTACGGCAGCAGAGATTCGCTGATTTCCCAGGTAGCAGAGTTCCACAGGTACGAGGGGCTGTGGTCGACGGCGTAATAGCGCACGTTGTCGCCCACGGTGAACATGGGATCGGCGAACGACGTGGGCTTGGCCCACTCGAACCCCATGCCCTCGTCGCACGAGACGTCCACCACGAGGGTGCCAGGCGCGAGAGTCGGCAGGTCCTGGTTCGTCAAGAATGTCAGTGGTGAATTGGTATCCTGCAGAACACAATTGACGATGACGTCGTGGTCGGCGAGGAAGCTCGACAGTGGTACGCGGCCGTCGGGGGTGAGGGCCCGACTCTGGCGTGGATCGGCGTCGTCGAGATCGAAGTTGACGATGTTGGCCGAGTGGATCGGCGAACTCACCGCAGTGACGCCGCGCTGGGTGAGAACGTCCACATCGTGAATGCCATGGGCATTGAGTGCAGTGACCGCACCGCGAGCGGTGGCACCGAAACCGATGACCGCAGCCCGCAACCGGCGACCGTAATCACCGGTGGACCCGATCAGTTGCAGTGCGTGCAGCACCGAGCAGTAGCCGGCCAACTCGTTGTTCTTGTGGAACACATGCAGATTGAACGAGCCCTCGTGGGTCCAGTGATTCATCGCCTCGAAGGCGATCAGCGTGAGCTTGCGGTCGACGGCGATCTGGGTGAGCTCTTCGTCCTGTACGCAGTGCGGCCAGCCCCACAGTGTCTGCCCTGGGCGCAAGGATGCGAGATCCTCGGCCTGGGGCTTGGGCAACAGGATCACATCGCACTCGGCGATGAGTTGGTCGCGCGTGCGAATGCCCGCCACCTGGGTGGCCAGGTGCTCGTCCGAAATTCCGAACGGCTCGCCGTAGCCGGATTCGAGGAACATTCGGGCGCGGATATCGGCATCTATTCGATCGAAATGCAGTGGGTGAATCGGTAGTCGCCGCTCATCGGGCTTGCGCGAACGTGAGAGGACTCCGAGAGTGAGCTGATGCACGTGTGACCCTTCGTTATGCGAAGTCAACCACAGTGAGCCGAACGGACTTACGTTTCTTCTGGTCAGAGGGTGCCCCCGGCAGGATTCGAACCTGCGACCAAGGGATTAGAAGGCCCTTGCTCTATCCCCTGAGCTACGGAGGCTGGCACGTGCGGGCGGACCCGCTCGAGCACGGTTGACGAGTGTACCTTTCCGTATACGCCGATCGCGCCGGCATGGGTTGGGCGATGGTCGCAGCGGGAAAGCGGTGGTTTCGGAATCGTTCCGACCCCAGGTCGAAGGAGGTGCTGTGCACGACATCCTCGACGACGCGCTGCGCACCTGGCAGTCCGGCGACGTGGCAGCGGTCGCGACGGTGGTCCGCACCTTCGATTCCGCGCCGCGTCCGGTCGGAGCGTCCATGCTCGTCGGACCCGACGGTGCGGTGGCCGGCTCGGTCTCCGGCGGCTGCGTCGAAGGCGCGGTCTACGAACTCGCGCAGGACGTCATGCGCACCGGGGCTCCGGTGCTCACCCGATACGGGGTATCGGACGACGATGCGTTCGCCGTCGGGCTCACCTGCGGCGGAACACTCGACGTGTTCGTCGAAGTGCTCACCCGACAGACGTTTCCCGAATTCGAGGCCCTCGTCGCGGACGTTCGCGCCAATGTGCCCGTGGCGATGGCGACAGTCGTCGCGCACGGCGATCCGGAACGGCTCGGCCGCAGGATCGTCGTCGGAGAATCGGGCACCCGAGGCTCGCTCGGCAGTGAGCGTGCCGACGCTGCCGTGGCCGACGATGCGAAAGGGCTTCTCGCCGCGGGCCGTTCGGCTGTCCTGACCTACGGGCCCGACGGCCAGCGACGGGGCGAGGGGATGGAGGTGTTCGTCTCGAGCCACGCTCCGCCGCCGCGGATGCTGGTGTTCGGAGCCATCGATTTCGCTGCCGCGGTGGCGCAGCAGGGCGCATTCCTCGGGTACCGCGTCACGGTCTGCGACGCACGGGCCGTCTTCGCGACTCCGCAGCGGTTCCCCGCAGCCGAGCAGGTCGTGGTCGCGTGGCCGCACGACTATCTGTCCGCGCAGTTCGCGGCGGGGGAGGTGGACGAGCGGACGGTCGTCTGTGTGTTGACTCACGACCCCAAATTCGACGTGCCACTGCTCGAGGTGGCGTTACGCATTCCATCGCTGGCGTTCGTCGGCGCGATGGGATCGCGCCGAACCCATGACGACCGCATGGCTCGGTTGCGGGCTTCCGGTCTGACGGAGACTGAACTCACTCGTCTGGCCAGCCCGATCGGTCTCGATCTCGGCGCGCGCACCCCGCAGGAGACGGCCGTGTCGATCGCAGCGGAGATCATCGCCCACCGCTGGGGCGGTACCGGTGAACCGCTGCGCGCCCGAGACGGTCGCATCCATCACGACGCGACCTAGGCCGTGAGTGCGGACAAGTACGACGCTGTGTAGGACTCGCGTTTCGAGTACTCCCGATCACCTCTTACTCTGGTGGTATGGCAACACCGGATCTCGAGAAGCCCGAACCCTCGACCGCTGAACTCCCGGCGGACGATGTCCGGCTGAACGACGGTTCGACGAACGACGATCCACGGTCGACCACGACGACGGTGTTCGCCACCGCCGGCGTCATCGCCGGTGTGGTCGCCGCACTCATCGTGATGCTCTCCGCCTCCGATGCGCTGGTATTGCTCGGAATCCCGGATCCGGGCCCGGCCACCACGTACGGTCTGCCTGCGCTGAGGGCCATCGGCGAGATCGCCGCCGTCATCGCCATCGGATCCTTTCTGCTGGCCGCGTTCCTCGTACCCCCGCAGAAGAACGGGATTCTCGACGTCGACGGGTACCGCGCGGTCCGGACCGGTTCGGTGGCGTCGATCATCTGGGCCGTCTGCGCCCTGCTTCTGGTGCCCTTGACGTTGTCCGACACCTCGGGGCAGCCGTTCGCCGAGGCCATCAAACCGGCGAACCTGTGGATTGCGCTCGACCAGGTGGAGATCGCCAGTGCCTGGCGCTGGACCGCCATCATGGCCGTTGTGCTCGCCATCGCGTCGCGCACGGTGTTGCGGTGGGCCTGGACACCCGCACTGCTCGGCTTCTCCCTCGCAACGCTGCTGCCGATCGCGCTGAGCGGACACTCCTCGGCGGGCGGCTCGCACGACATCGCCACCAACAGCTTGATCCTGCACCTCGGGGCCGCGTCGCTGTGGGCGGGCGGACTGTTCGCGCTGCTGGCGCACGTTCGCAGGCGCGGTGCACACGCCGATGTCGCGGCTCGCCGATTCTCCACGATCGCCGGAGTCTGTTTCGTGGTCATGGGCATCAGCGGCGTCATCAACGCCCTGGTCCGGGTTTCGCTCGCCGACCTGTTCACCACCACCTACGGCCTGCTGATCGTGGGCAAGATCGTCGCCCTGATCGTGCTGGGCGGCTTCGGCTGGATGCAGCGTCGCCGCGCCCTACCGGCCCTGATCGCCGATCCCACGGCCCGCGGGCCGCTGCTCCGGTTCGCCGGTGCCGAGGTGCTGGTCCTCGCGGCGACCATCGGGCTGGCCGTCGGACTCGGCCGCACACCGCCCCCCGCCGAGATCGACCCCAATCTCACGACCACGGAAGCGGCACTCGGGTACAACCTCAGTGGCCCGCCGACGTTCGCGCGTATGGCGCTGGACTGGCGCTTCGATCTGATCTTCGGCACCGCGGCGATCGTCATGGCCGTGGTGTACCTGATCGGGGTCCGTCGGCTGCGGCTGCGCGGCGACGCGTGGCCCGTCGGCCGTACCGTCGCCTGGGTCTTGGGCTGCCTCACGCTGCTGATCAGTACGTCCTCGGGTATCGGACGGTATTCCACGGCCGTGTTCAGCGTGCACATGACCGGGCACATGATGCTGTCGATGCTCGCGCCGGTTCTGCTCGCGCTCGGCGGTGCACTGACGTTGGCGTTGCGTGTCCTGCCCGCGGCAGGCAAGGACGGCGTCCCCGGGATGCGCGAGTGGTTGCTGATGGGCCTGCACAGTCGACTTTCGCAGTTCGTCACCCACCCGCTCGTCGCGGCGCTGATCTTCGTCGGCGGCTTCTACGTGCTCTACCTCGGCGGAATCTTCGGGGCAGTTCTGGACAGTCACGGCGCGCACCTGCTGATGAACCTGCACTTCGTGCTCAGCGGTTACCTGTTCTACTGGACCGTCATCGGAGTCGATCCGTCTCCGCGCAAGATCGCTCCGGTCACCAAACTCGCCGTCGTGTTCGGATCGCTACCGTTCCATGCCTTCTTCGGAGTGGCTCTGATGAGCATGAACACCGTGATGGGTGGCTGGTTCTACCGGACGCTCGGGCTGGATTGGAACTCCGACCTGCTCGGAGATCAGAAGCTCGGCGGCGGTATCGCCTGGGCCACGGGCGAGGTTCCGCTGGTGCTCGTCATGCTGGCGTTGCTGATCCAATGGACCCGTAGCGACGATCGAGATGCCAGGCGCAGTGACCGCGCCGCCGAGCGCGATCACGATGCCGACCTGGCCGCGCACAACGCGATGTTCGCCGAGCTCGCCCGACGCGAACGGACCGGCGAGCAGTAGTACCCGGTCGGTTCAGCCGGTCTCGGCGATCTTGCTCAACAGTCGGTTCAGCTCGTCGCGTTCCGCGGGCTCGAGGCCGTCGAACATTTCCGACGACACCTGACGGCGCGCGTCGTCGATTCTGTCCAACAGCGCGCGGCCGGTGTCGGTCAGCTCGACCAGGACGGCTCGCCGATCGCTCGGATCCTGTTGCCGGATCACCAGGTGCGCCGCCTCGAGGGAGTCGACGATGTCGGTGGCCGATCGCGCGACGATGCGCAGGTGCTCGGCGAGATCGCGTAGTCGCACGGACTCGGGCTCGCGCGCCAACACGTGCAGAGCCCGACTCTGTGAGGGATTGAGGCCGAACGGTTCCAACGCAGTCATGTGGCTGCGCCGGATCTGCCGCGCGACGGCCATGAACTGCTCGCTCAGGTTGGGCGAGTGTCCGGTTTCCATGTACGGGATCATAGCGACGGTTGCTCACTACCTCATAGTGAGGTAGCCTCTGCATATTACTTCAGCTACCACGGAGGTCTACTTGGAAAGCCGACCCGAACGTTCTCTCCTCGCGTCCGATCCAGCACCCGTGCGCCGAGTCCTGGCTCTGTTCACGCCCTACCGCCGCAAGATCGCCGTCGTCAGCGCGATCATCGTCGTCAGCGCGATCATCGCGCTCGCGTCCCCCTTGCTTCTCCGCGAACTCCTCGATCATGCGATACCCGACCGCGATGTCACGCTCGTCAGCCTGATCGCACTCGGCATGATCGCAGTTGCAGTCGCCACCAACACTCTCGGTGTCGTGCAGACCTGGATGTCCAACGGCGTCGGTCAGCGACTCATGCACGATCTACGCGTCCAGGTCTACTCGCACCTGCAACGCCAATCCCTCGGATTCTTCGCACGCACTCGTACCGGCGAGGTGCAATCACGCATCGCCAACGACATCGGCGGCATGCAATCGGTGGTCACCAATACCGCAACGTCCATCGCGCAGAACGCGACGACCGTTGCCGCGACGGTGGTCGCACTCTTCCTGCTCGACTGGAAGCTCGCCACGTTCTCGTTGATCATCCTGCCGGTCTTCGTCCGTGTCGCTCGCCGCATCGGCGACGAGCGGCGCAAGATCTCCACCAAGCGACAGAAGCTGCTCAGCGACCTGTCGGT
Source organism: Rhodococcus sp. NPDC079359 (assembly GCF_040702585.1). Lineage (NCBI taxonomy): Bacteria > Bacillati > Actinomycetota > Actinomycetes > Mycobacteriales > Nocardiaceae > Rhodococcus > Rhodococcus sp. NPDC079359. The sequence goes on along the minus strand of NZ_JBFBLH010000005.1, from coordinate 342,345 downwards.
GCAGATCGAGGAATCACTCTCGGTCAGCGGCATTCTGCTGGGCAAGACCACCGGTTCCGCACAGGTGTTGACCGAGAAGTTCGCCGACCGATCCCACGAAGTGGCCGGCGTCGAACTCGCGGCGATGATGGCAGGGAAGTGGCGCATGGCCACGATCCAGATCAGCTTCGCCGTCATGCCTGCTCTGGTGTACTGGTTCGCCGGCATCACCATCGGGCAGGGGAGCGCACTGACGATCGGAACTCTGGTCGCGTTCACCGCTCTGCAGACCCAATTGTTCCGGCCCACCATGCAATTGCTCAACACCGGCGTCGAGGTGCAGGCCTCGCTCGCCCTGTTCGGGCGAGTGTTCGAGTACCTCGATCTGCCGATCGACGTGGCCGAGCCCGCCCATCCGGTGGCGCTGCCTCGCGAGTCCGTCCGCGGAGACGTCGCCTTCCGCGCCGTGGACTTCACCTACACCTCGGCAACGGTTCCGACATTGAGCGGCATCGACCTCGAGGTCCCGGCAGGCAGCACGCTCGCTCTCGTCGGCGCAACCGGGTCCGGCAAGACGACTCTGGGCTATCTCGTTGCGCGGCTGCATGATCCGACGGCCGGATCGGTGACGATCGACGGCATCGATCTGCGGGAGATGGCGTCGGAGAACATCGCCGACCTGGTCGGCGTCGTCTCTCAGGAGACGTACCTGTTCCACGCCACCATTCGAGAGAACTTGCGATTCGCCAAACCCGACGCCACCGACGAGGAGATTTTCGCAGCCGCCCGAACGGCACAGATCCACGACTTCATCGACGGCCTCGACGACGGCTTCGACACCATGGTCGGCGAACGCGGATACCGCTTCTCGGGCGGTGAGAAGCAACGCATCGCCATTGCCCGAACGGTGTTGCGCAATCCACCGATCCTGGTGCTCGACGAAGCGACCAGCGCCCTCGACAATCGCACCGAACGCGCAGTGCAAACCGCGCTCGACGGCCTGATGAACGGGCGAACGACCATCCTCATCGCGCATCGACTGTCCACGGTGCGCTCCGCGGACAGCATCGCAGTACTCGATCACGGCGTCGTTCGCGAGGTCGGAAGCCACGAATCCCTGTTGGAGAACGACGGCATGTACGCCCAATTGGTCCGAGCCGCAGACGATGTGGTGGACAGTGTTGCCGCATGAGTGAGACCGGGTGATCCCACTGCGTACCATCGCCGGTCGTGTCGAGTGCGAGACCGAGGTCAAGAAGTCGAGGTTTCTCGCGGTCGTCGATCGCGCGGCCACGGAAGCCGAGGCGCGCGCTGTGATCGAGGCGGCCCGCAAGGCCGATCCTGCTGCCGGACATCACTGTTCGGCGTTCATCGTCGATTTTTCGCCGCCGGATCCGCGCATCGAGCGGTCCAACGACGACGGTGAACCGAGCGGGACGGCAGGTACACCGATGCTCGACGTGCTGCGCGGGCATCACCTGACCAACGTCGTCGCGGTCGTCAGCAGATATTTCGGTGGAACAAAGCTGGGCACCGGAGGACTGGCCCGTGCCTACGGCGGAGCGGTGGCCGAGGCGTTGGCCGGTGCGATGTTCCTGACCCGGGAGCGACGCGAGATCATGACTCTCGAACTCGACCACGCCGAGGTCGGTCGCGTGGAATCGGAATTACGCGGGCACGGGGTTGTCGTCGTCGGCACCTCCTACGGCGCGTCCGCGGTACTGACCGTCGCGGTTCCGGACGCCGATTCGACTGCGGCCCTGGTTGCTTCGCTCACTGCGGGGCGAGTGATCCCCGAGCTCGACGGTCACATGTACGCCGAGATTCCCGACTAGCACACGGTCCCGACATTCTCGGGTCGTGCGGGCCCCGATTCGGGTGCTTCATCCACAGGCCGGCCGGTTGTCCACATTTCGCCGACTCGTTCACCACGGACGTCTTCCGCGTAGCAGTGTCGATATCGATCGCAACCACGCGACATCGATCGAGGGGGAACACACCATGTACGAAGCACAGTGCGCAGTTGTCGGAACGGTCATCACCAATCCCGTCAAGCGCTCCACACCCACCGGCGACGAGGTCCTCAGCTTCCGGATGGCCAGCAACGCCCGACGTCAGGATCGCAACACCGGCGAGTGGACCGACGGCGGAACCCTTTACCTGACGGTCACGTGCTGGCGTCGCCTCGTGCGCGGCGTCGGAGCATCGCTGATGAAGGGCGACCCGATCATCGCCTACGGGCAGCTGCGGACAAACGAGTACACCAACCGCGACGGGGTAGAACGCGCCGATCTGGAGATGCGGGCCAGCGCCGTCGGACCGGATCTCGCGCGCTGCAACGTCTCGATCCATCGGACGAAAGCGGTGGCACCCGAGGCTGCGACGGACGGCGATCCGGGAGCTACCGAACCTCTGGACGAGGATCGGGACCACGATCGCATCGAGGACGACGTGCGCGAGTCCGTTCCGGCTTGACGGTCTCCCGGCATCCGCCGTCCGCGCTGCATCGGAACCTCGATCGAGTGCGGGCGGCGGCTGCGCGCGCGGGCGGTGGTGCCGGAGACCCACTCGCACCGATAAGCTGGGCGTCATGGCTGAATTCATTTACACCATGAAGAAGGTGCGCAAGGCGCACGGCGACAAAGTCATCCTCGACGACGTGACAATGAGCTTCTATCCAGGAGCGAAGATCGGCGTCGTCGGCCCCAACGGCGCCGGTAAGTCCAGCATCCTCAAGATCATGGCGGGAATCGATCAGCCCGGAAACGGTGAGGCGTTCCTCGCTCCCGGTGCCTCGGTCGGCATCCTCATGCAGGAACCGGTCCTCGACGACACCAAGACCGTTCGCGAGAACGTCGAGGATGGTCTCGGCGAGACGATGGTCCAGCTCAAGCGGTACAACGAGATCGCCGAGTTGATGGCCACCGACTACTCCGACGAGCTGATGGAAGAGATGGGCGAGCTGCAGGAAAAGCTCGACCACGCCGATGCCTGGGAGATCGACTCCCAGCTCGAACAGGCCATGGACGCGCTGCGCTGCCCGCCGCCCGAGTCGCCCGTCACCAACCTCTCCGGTGGTGAGAAGCGCCGCGTGGCGCTGTGCAAGCTGCTGCTGAGCAAGCCCGACCTGCTGCTGCTCGACGAGCCCACCAACCACCTCGACGCCGAGAGTGTGCTGTGGCTCGAGCAGCACCTGGCCGCATACGCAGGCGCTATTCTCGCCGTCACTCACGACCGGTACTTTCTCGACCACGTTGCGCAGTGGATCGCCGAGGTCGACCGCGGACACCTGTACCCGTACGAGGGCAACTACTCCACGTACCTGGAGAAGAAGGCCGAACGTCTCGAGGTCTCGGGCAAGAAGGACCAGAAGCTGCAGAAGCGCCTCAAGGACGAACTCGCCTGGGTTCGTTCCGGTGCCAAGGCACGTCAGGCCAAGAGCAAGTCTCGTCTGGCTCGCTACGACGAGATGGTGGCCGAGGCCGAGAAGACCAGGAAGCTCGACTTCGACGAGATCCAGATCCCCAACCCGCCGCGCCTCGGCGACGTCGTGGTCGAGGTCAAGAGCCTGGACAAGGGCTTCGACGGCCGCGTGCTGATCAAGGATCTCTCGTTCACGTTGCCCCGCAACGGCATCGTCGGCGTCATCGGCCCCAACGGCGTCGGTAAGACGACGCTGTTCAAGACCATCGTCGGGCTCGAGGAGCCGGACGGCGGCGAGGTCAAGATCGGTCAGACCGTCAAGCTGAGCTACGTCGACCAGAACCGCTCGGGCATCGACTCGAAGAAGACGGTGTGGGAGACGGTCTCCGACGGTCTGGACTTCATCACCGTCGGCAGTTCCGAGTTCCCGTCGCGTGCGTACATCAGCTCGTTCGGGTTCAAGGGCCACGATCAGCAGAAGCCCGCCGGAGTGCTCTCCGGTGGTGAGCGGAACCGGCTGAACCTGGCGATGACGCTCAAGCAGGGCGGCAACCTGATCCTGCTCGACGAACCGACCAACGACCTCGACGTCGAAACCCTCGGATCTCTCGAGAACGCTCTTGAGGAATTCCCGGGCTGCGCCGTGGTCATCTCGCACGACCGGTGGTTCCTGGACCGCACCTGCACGCACATCCTGGCGTGGGAAGGTGGCTTCGGCGACAACGAGGCCGCGTGGTACTGGTACGAGGGCAACTTCGAGGGCTACGAGGCCAACAAGGTCGAGCGCCTCGGACCCGACGCGGCCCGCCCGCATCGCGTCACGCACCGAAAGCTGACCAGAGACTGACATGCCGTCGAAAACCTTCACCTGCACACTTCAGGTGCGGTGGGGTGATTCCGACCGTCTCGGCCACGTCAACAACACCCGGTTCGTCGAATACCTCCAGGAGGGCCGCGTTCAGTTCCTGAACGCGGTCTTCGGGGGTCCGGGTGTGCGCGGCGCAGCGGTGGTGCGGAAACTCACCACCGATTTTCTGCATCCGATTCTCGACGACTCGGGTCCGCTGACGATCGAGCTGTGGATCACCCGCATCGGGACCACCTCGTACGGCGTCCGGCACGTGGTGACCGACCGCGACGGAAAAGTCTGCGCGGATGCCGAAGCACTGATGGTTGCCTTCGATCTCGCGACGTCTTCCTCTCGTCCTTTGTCGGAGGACGAGAGGAACCTTCTCGCGGAGTATCTCGTCGCGAAGTAGTTCGCCACGCGCCGGCTCAGCGAGGTCACTGCGGTAACAGGGTGTTCGACACTAAGGTCGAGGAGTCATCGACGACCGGCGATCGGCGGGCGTCGGGAAAATCCTCACGAGGGAGTACTCGAACACCATGCCACGCTCGCTGGACCTGCCCGACAACGACTGGGCCGACGGCCTCGACGACCGACTCCTGGCCGAGCTGGCGACACTGCGTACCGAGTACTTCGAGCACGTGGACACGACGGCCGTCGGAGCGTCCGCGCACACTCCCGACACCACGTCCTTTCACCGGCACGTCCGGTTGGCCGCTCAGCGGCTGCCCGAGACCGCGAACGTAGCGGTGCACCGACCCAGCGAGTCGAGTTCGGCCGCCCATCAGGCCGCGGGCAGCTATCTGCAGATCGTCACCGACGACATGCCGCTCCTCGTCGAGTCGGTCATCTCGCTGCTGTCCCGACTCGGCATCGAGTACACCGACGTGGTCCATCCCATTCTGTCGGTCGCCCGCGACGCGGACGCCAAGCTGACGGGTCTGAGCGCCGACGGTCGACGCGAATCCTGGATTCACGTCCAGCTGCATCCGTCCACGTCCGCGGAGGCCCTCGCCCGCGTGGAGTCGGAGGCGAGCCGGGTGTTGGCCGACGTGCGTCAGGTCGTCGGCGACACCGAGCGCATGCGTCGGGTACAGGCCGAGGTCGCCGATCTCCTCGACGGCGCGGCCGAGCGGGCCGGTGATGCGGAGTCCGACATCGCCGTCGAACATCGCGACGCAGCCGCGTTGTTGCGCTGGCTCGGCGACGGTCACTACACGCTTCTCGGCTACCGCCGGTACCGGCTCGGCGGCGTCGACGGTGCACGGACGGCCACCGGCGAGGAGTCGAGCAGCCTCGGGGTGTTGCGCGACGCGGCCCACGACGTGGACGGTTCGGAGCCGCTCGGTCAGCGCGATCTGGTCGCCCTGACGCAGGGAGCGAGTCCTGCGACGGTGCACCGCGCCGTCTACCCCTACTTCGTCAGTGTTCTCGACGCCGAGAACTCCGCCGAACACCGTTTCGTCGGCGTCTTCACCGTGACGGCGCTGCACGAGAACGTGCTCGACATTCCGGTGATCGAGCGTCGGGTGCGCTCGGTGATCGCCCGGGCCGGTCATGATCTCGGGTCGTTCTCGGGTCAGGCGATGCTCGAAGTGCTGCAGTCGATGCCGCGCTCGGAACTGTTCGCCACCTCGGCGGCCTGGCTGTTCGAGACCGCGAGTGCTGTTCTGGCACTGGGCCGTCGGCGCAAGGTCAAGCTGTTCGTGCGGCCCGATGCCGGCGGGTCCTTCGTCTCCGCCCTGGTGTATCTGCCGCGAGATCGCTACACCACCCGTGTTCGGCTGGCCATTCAGGATCGGCTGCTCCGTGAGCTCGGCGGCACCTCTCTGGACTACACGGCGCGCGTGACGGAATCGGACCTGGCGCTGCTGCACGTGACCGTCCGCCGCACGCCGGGAACGGCATCGACGGAGCTGGCTGCCGAGGACATCACCCGGATCGAGGCGGCTCTGACCGAGACCACCAGAACGTGGGAGGACTCTCTCGGCGACGCGGTCTCGCTGGACCGCACCGTGGACCCGCTGCGGATTCAGCGCTACACAGAGGCGTTCCCCGAGGCCTACAAGCAGGACTTCAGTCCGGCTCGGGCCGTGACCGACATCGCTCGCCTCGAAGGGCTCGGCGACGAGTCGATCGACATGCAGCTCTACCGCAACGAGCAGTCGGCCGTGGGTAGTTGGCGGTTCTCGCTGTACATCGGCGGCGCGGGTGTCTCGCTGTCGCAGGTGCTGCCCATCCTGCAGAGTCTCGGCGTCGAGGTCGACGACGAACGACCGTACCCGGTGGTGCGGCCGGACGGAATGTCGTGCTGGATATACGATTTCGGGCTCTCGGCCTCACGTGAGATGCTGCGTTCGGCAATCGACGGTGACATCGACGCGGAGTTGTCCGAGGCGGGCACCGCCGATCGCGAGAGTCGAGTGCAGCACCGATTCACCGATGCGTTCGCGGCGGTGTGGAGCGGCGAGGCGGAGGCCGACCGGTTCAACGAGCTGGTCATGCGCGCCGGCCTGCACTGGCGGCAGGCAGTGGTGTTACGCGCGTACGCGAAGTACTTGCGCCAGGCCGGTTTTCCCTACAGCCAGTTCAACATCGAGGGTGTGCTGCTGACACACCCGCGCACTGCACGGCTGCTCGTCGGGTTGTTCGAGGCGCAGTTCGATCCCGAGGCGAGTTCGGAGGAGAACGCACAGTCGATCGGCACCCAGCTGGGTGAACTGATCGACGAGGTCGTCAGCCTCGACGCCGACCGAATCCTGCGCAGCATGTTCGAGCTGATCCGCGCGACCTTGCGCACCAACTACTTCGTGGTGGGGGTCGACGGCGAACATCGCGAGAACCTCTCGCTCAAGTTCGATCCGCAATCGATCGCCGAATTGCCCAAGCCGAAGCCGAAGTTCGAGATCTTCGTGTACTCGCCCCGCGTCGAAGGTGTGCACCTGCGATTCGGGGCCGTCGCCCGCGGCGGACTGCGCTGGTCGGATCGACGTGAGGACTTCCGGACCGAAATTCTCGGACTCGCCAAAGCCCAGATGGTCAAGAACGCCGTCATCGTGCCGGTCGGAGCCAAGGGCGGATTCGTCGTCAAACGGCCCCCTGCCGTGACCGGTGACGCCGATCGAGATCGCCAGGCGCACGCCGAGGAAGGCAAGGCCTGCTACCGCCTGTTCATCGCCGGGCTGCTCGACATCACCGACAATCTCGACCGCGCTACCGGAACGGTGACGGTTCCCACCGGAGTCGTGCGCCGCGACGGAGACGACACCTATCTCGTCGTTGCCGCGGACAAGGGCACCGCGACCTTCTCGGACATGGCCAACGACGTTGCCGCGAAATACGGTTTCTGGCTCGGCGACGCCTTCGCGTCCGGTGGTTCGGCGGGCTACGACCACAAAGCCATGGGCATCACCGCCAAGGGTGCGTGGGAGAGCGTCAAACGCCACTTCCGTGAGCTCGGAATCGACACGCAGAGCCAGGATTTCACAGTCGTCGGCGTCGGCGACATGAGCGGGGACGTGTTCGGCAACGGCATGTTGCTCAGCCGGCACATTCGCCTGCTCGCCGCGTTCGATCACCGGCACATCTTTCTCGACCCCGACCCCGAGCGTGAGTCCTCGTTCGCCGAACGGGAGCGGTTGTTCGCACTGCCGCGGTCGTCGTGGGCGGACTACGACACCTCGCTCATCAGTGCGGGCGGCGGCGTGTGGGAGCGGACGCGCAAGTCGGTCCCGATCAGTGCGGCGGCGCGCGCCGCCCTCGGGCTGGGGGATTCCGTGGTCGCGCTGTCACCGCCGGAGCTGGTGAACGCGATCCTTCGGGCCCCGGCCGATCTACTGTGGAACGGCGGAATCGGTACGTACATCAAGGCGTCCACCGAAACCAATGCCGAGGTCGGTGACAAGGCCAACGACACGGTGAGGGTCGACGGAATCGACGTGCGCGCCGCCGTGGTGGGGGAGGGCGGCAACCTCGGAGCCACCGCACTGGGCCGCATCGAATACGCCGCTGCCGGAGGCAAGATCAACACCGATGCCGTCGACAACTCCGCGGGTGTCGACTGCTCCGATCACGAGGTCAACATCAAGATCCTGTTGGAGACGGCCATCACCAACGGCAACCTCGCGCGCGAGGATCGGGACGAGCTGCTCGCGTCCATGACCGACGAGGTGGGCCGGCTGGTGTTGTGGGACAACATCATGCAGAACGAACTGCTCGGCACCTCGAGATTCGACGCACCGAGCCTGGTCACCGTGCACAGTCGGGTGATCGAGGATCTGGAAGTGCGCCGAGGTCTCGACCGCGAGCTGGAGGCGCTACCGACCGAGGCGGATCTACGGCGTCGCAAGCAGGACGGCCGCGGGCTGACCTCGCCGGAACTCGCGACGTTGATGGCTCACGTGAAGTTGGCGTTGGAAGCCGAACTGCTCGACAGCGAACTGCCCGACAGTGACGTCTTCGCTCCGCGGCTGCCCAAGTATTTCCCCGAGCCGCTGCGAGAGCCGTACGCCGCCGCGATCACCACGCATCCTCTCCGGCGGCAGCTGGTGGCCACGACGCTGGCCAACGAGGCCATCGACTGCGGTGGCATCACGTTCCCCTACCGATTGACCGAGGATTCGGGTGCGGCAGGCACCGACGCCATTCGTGCCTTCGCCGCCGCCACCGAGATATTCGGACTCGACGAGGTGTGGAACTCGATCAGGGCCGCGGACGTGCCGACTGCGGTCTCGGCCGAACTGTTGCTCGAGTCGCGTCGCATGCTCGACCGTGTCTCGCGCTGGCTGCTGGCCAACCGTCCGCAGCCGCTGGCCGTCGGCGCCGAGATCAGTCGGTACGCCGGTCAGGTGCGGGCACTGCAACCGTCGGTGTCCAGGTGGATCTCCGGGCATCAAGCCAGCGACCTGGACTCCCGCTCGGCTGCGGCGATCGAACGCGGCGCGCCGGCCGAGCTGGCGCGCCGGATCTACGGCCTGCTCGATGTGTACTGCCTACTCGACATCATCGATATCGCGGACATCGTCGACCGGGACGGAGCCGAGGTCGCCGAGCTCTACTTCGCCCTCGATGCGCACATCGGTATCGACTGGTTGCTCACCGCGGTGTCCAAGCTGGCCCGCGGAGACCGTTGGCATTCCTTGGCGCGCTTGGCTCTTCGCGACGATCTGTATTCCTCGTTGCGGGGAATCACCCAGGCAGTGCTTGCGGGCGGCGAGCCGGACGAGTCGGTCGCGGAGAAGATCGCCGAATGGGAGTCGACCAACTCGTCTCGTCTGGCGAGGTCTCGTGCGGCGTTGACCGAAATCGCCGAGTCGGGAACCCTCGACCTGGCCACCCTGTCGGTCGCTGCCCGACAGGTCCGCAACATGGTGCCCTGACCTTCAGCACCACATCGCCACTGGCGACACCGCCGATACTCGACCGAGAAGAGGAAACGACCACGTGAGTGTGCCCGACGCCCATCTGTCCGACAAGCGACCTGAAACCGAGCGAGTGGGCTTTCATGCCACCGTGGACGTGCGGTGGTCGGATATGGATGTGTATCAACACATCAACCATGCCCGGATGGTCACTCTTCTCGAAGAGGCACGCATTCCCTGGCTGTTGGTGGACGGGAGGCCGACGGCGAACCTGCGCCACGGCGCGGTGATCGCGGATCTGCACGTGAAGTATCGAGGCCAGCTCCGGCACGAGGACGGCCCCCTCGATGTGTTCATGTGGATCGACGCGGTGCGGGCGGTGGACTTCGTCGTCGGATACGAGGTACGAGCCCGGGGAGCGTCGTTGGACACTCCCGCGGCCGTGGTGGCCTCGACGCAGATTGCGGCGTTCGACATCGATGCGCAGCGGCTGCGCCGGCTCACTCCCGAAGAGCGTGAGTTTCTCGTGAGCTGGCAGCGTGTATGAGCGCGTACTGACCGTTCCCGATGCGGTCGAGCGGGAGAACCTGGCGACGTTCTGCACCAGGGCGCTGCGTTTGGACGAAGCTGCGGTGATCCGTATGCGGACCCGAGCGGGCGGCGGTGTGTCCTGCTGGGCTGCAACGGGTTTCGATGCTCTCGCGGCTCGGGTCATCACCGGAACCGTGGTGCCGGACGACACCAGTGCCGGTGCCGACGTGTTGGTCACGGCTGTGCAGCAGGCGACCGACGGCGTGATCGACCCGGGATTTTCGATGGATTCCGCCTGGCGCGGAGCCCTGCCACCGGACGGTGGCTTCGGCCATCTCGACGATGTGCCGGCCCGGGTGCTCGTGGGGCTCGCGCAACGCGGCGTTGCACTGGCCAAGGAGCACGGCAGCAGTCACGGCCCGCCGAGTTCGTTGCTCGAACAGGAGGTTCTGCACGTCGCGGGCGAGAACGACGACGTCTCGATCTCCATGCGGACGGTATTCGCTTTGACCGCAATGGGTTTCGTGCCGCACAGTGGCAGCGACCCGTTGACCGTCGACGTCGACCCGGATCGGATCTCGCCCGACGAGGTGGTTCGTGTGCGGGTGTCGAAGGTCTGGCTACGTCTCGATGCCCGCTACGGCTCCGTCTTCGCTCGTCGCGCGGGACAACAGTTGTCGCTCACCGTCGAGCGTTAGACGAGCCACGCAGCGGCGTTCGCGGGAAGCCTGCCGTCCACCAGCGGAGCACTGGCCAGCAGCAACTCGCCGGGAGGCAGCGGGATCGACTCGTCCGACGCGTTCAAGGCGCAGATCAGGCCACCGCGTCGACGAAACGCCAGGCAGCCGGGAGGGGATCCGTACCAATCGACTCCGCTACCGGTGAATTCCGGACGTAGAGCCCGCAGCTCGAACGCCGTCCGATAGAGGCTCAGCATCGAATCGACGTCTTCGAGTTGCGCCTCGGCGGTGTACCCGTCCCATTCGGCCGGCATCGGCAACCAGGTTCGATCGGTGGAGGAGAACCCGAACGGTGGTGTGTGCCCCTCCCACGGCATCGGCACTCGGCAGCCGTCGCGGCCACGCTCGGCGTGCCCGGATCGCTCCCACACCGGGTCCTGCAACGCACTGTCGGGCAGTTGTACGTTCGGCAGCCCCAGTTCGGCACCGTTGTACACGAAAATCGTTCCGGGAAGGGCCAATTCGACGAGGATCATGGCGCGCGAGCGCGCCCGACCGAGGTCCCCACCGCCGTACCGGGTGACCTCACGTTCGACGTCGTGATTGGACAGCGTCCACGTCGGGGTTCCGTCGACGAATTCGACGGCGGCCAGTGAGTTGGAAATGGCGTCGCGGATGGTCTCGGCGTCGAAATCGACACTGGCCAGCCGGAAGTTGAAACCCAGGTGCAACTCGTCGGGCCTGATGTATTCGGAGAAACGCACGTTGTCCTGCACCCAGATCTCGCCGACGGTCACCGTTCCCGGAAACTCGTCCATGACGGCTCTGATGCGTCGATGCAGGTCGTGGACCCGAGGATTGTTGAAGCGGGGATCGTCGTCGTCGTTCTTCATCAACGCGTTGAGTTCGAGACTCATGTCGGCCAGGTCGACGGGTTTGGCCATACCGTGTGCCACATCGAGCCGGAAGCCGTCGACGCCGCGGGAAAGCCAGAATCTCAGGGTGCGCGCGAAGTCGTCGAACACCTCCGGGTTGTTCCAGTTCAGATCCGGTTGCTCGGGCGCGAAGATGTGCAGGTACCACTGGCCGGGGGATCCGTCGGGCTCGGTGATCCGGGTCCAGGCCGGGCCACCGAAGATGCTTGGCCAGTTGTTCGGCGGCTGCGCACCGTCGTCACCACGTCCGTCTCGAAAGATGTAGCGAGCACGCTCGGCGCTACCGCGCGCTGCCGTCAGGGCAGATCGGAACCACGGGTGCTCGCTGCTGGTGTGATTTGGCACCAGGTCCATCGTGACCTTGATGTCGCGCGCATGAGCTTCGTCGACCAACGCGTCGAAGATCTCCAGGTTGCCGAACAGGGGGTCGATGTCACGGGGATCCGACACGTCGTACCCGTGATCGGCCATGGGCGACCGGGTGATGGGTCCGATCCAGATTGCGTCGATTCCCAGCAGCTCGAGGTAGCCGAGCTTGTCGCGAATTCCGTCGAGGTCACCGATGCCGTCACCGTTGGAGTCCGCGAACGAGCGGGGATAGATCTGGTAGAAGACGGCGTCCTGCCACCACAACAGCTCGGAGCTTTCGATCGGATCGGTCACAAGGGGCAATAGTGCCAAACGATCGGCCGCAGAACGATTCAGGGGCGTTGGGGCATGACAGGAGGCAGCCGCATGGGTCAACGAACAGTAAAGCTTTGTGCTCATTCACATGACCGACTCGTGCCGGTTCGTTGGGAAAGTGTTGTATGTTCTGCTCCTGGAACCAGTAGCGGCGGAAGCCGCGCCCGACGGTGAGGACGCGACGGAAACCATGATCACTTCGACCATCGAAGCCGTACGACTCGGCGACATCGCGCTCGACGACAGCCCCATCGAGCCGACCTGGATTCTCGAAGGAAGCCCGCAGGCTCGCCTCGCCGAGTGGTCGAAGAGCATCGACGGCACCACCACCACCAACGTGTGGGACTGCACGGCAGGACGCTTCCGGTGGTACTTCGCCGTCGACGAGATCGTGCACATCATGGACGGTTCGGTGACCGTCTCGAGTGAGGATCACGCACCGCGCACCCTGCTTCCCGGCGATGCCGCACTGTTCCGTGCGGGCACCTGGTCGGAGTGGCACGTGGAGAGCTACGTACGCAAGCACGCCATCCTGCGCCAGCACCTACCCGCTCCCATGAGCTTCGCGCTCAAGGTGGCCGGCTCCGTTCGCGCGCGGGTGGGCAAGCTCAAGGTAGCCGTCGGCGGCAAGAGCCCGCAGCGCGTCGGATCGCTGTAGCCCGCTGCGCTTTCGGGGCCGTCAGATCGCCGAGTTCATCATCGAATTGGCGGCCATCTCCATGTAGTCGATCAACTGGGCTCGGTGTGCGGAGTCCATGACGTCGGGGGCGATCGACGCGATCGCGATGTGCATGCAGCGCAGCCACGCGTCTCGCTCCATCGGTCCGATCCGAAACGGGTTGTGGCGCATGCGAAGTCGAGGATGGCCGCGCTCGTCGGAGTAGGTTCGCGGCCCGCCCCAGTACTGCTCGAGAAACATCCGCATCCGCCGTTCGGCCGGTGCCAGATCCTCCTCGGGGTACAACGGCCGCACTATCTCGTCCTTGGCGACTTCTTCGTAGAACTTCGCCGTGAGTGACCGGAACGTCTCGGCACCGCCTACCGCGTCGTAGAACGTCTGCTGCGGTTCGGTCATCACACTCTCTCTGTTCGTTCCTGGTCGGCGTCGGTCACGTCCATTGTCCCTCAGCTGCCTCGCTCGGCCACGACCCCACCCGGGCGACCCAGTGCGTACGGTGCCTTGATGTCGGCATCGTCGAACGCCTGGAGGATCTCCTGGTGCAGTCTGCGCTGTACGGCCCACTGGCGTCCGGGGCGGGTCTTGATCGTGATGCGGATGGTGACGGTGTCGGCGCTGACCGCGTTGACACCGAGCATCTCGGGCGGTTCGAGGATGTCATCGGCGAAGTCCTTCGATTCCACCACCGCCAGCGTGGTGCGTTCGGCGACAGCGCGGGCCTCGTCGATGTTGGCCGTGTGGGACACGGGCAGATCCAACACGGCGACCGCGAAGCCCTGACTCATGTTGCCCACGCGCAGCACCTCGCCGTTGCGGCAGTACCACACGGTGCCGTTGACGTCCCTGATCGTCGTGACGCGTAGCCCGACGCTCTCGACCGTGCCGGTCGCTTCACCGAGGTCGACGACGTCACCCACTCCGTACTGGTCCTCGAGGAGCATGAAGATGCCCGAGAGAAAGTCTCGGACCAGGTTCTGCGCACCGAAGCCGAGGGCGACGCCGACGATCCCGGCCGAGGCGATGAACGGAGCGACGTTGACCCCCACGACGTCGAGCACCGACAGCACGAACCACGTGAGAATCATGACCGAGACTGCGGACTTGAGCACCGAGCCGATCGTGTTGGCACGCTGTTTGCGTCGCTCGTTGAGAATCGCGCCCTTGACGGTGCTCGACGAACGCTCGCGCAGCGGACGCAGCAGCGTCGGAGCCTTCCCGACGTTGTTGCGGGTGAATCGATCGATCAGTTTGTGCAGGACGAGGCGCAGCACGATGGCGAGGGCCAGATAGCCGAGAGCCTGCAGCGGACGATCGACCAACCAGTCGCGTCCGGTCTCCGTCAGCTCGAACGCTCGGGTGTCGAGATCTCGCAACAGCGACGGTTCGGAGAGGGACGATGCGGACAGGAAGGTTGATACAGACACCCGAAAAGTCTACGGAGACGCAGAAATCTTGCCAGTCACGCAGCGCATGGAGCCGTCGTTCGTCGTTCGTGAACGCGAGGATGCGAGATGTTCACCGATCGGCAACAGAAAATGCCGGGAAAAAGGCTGTGCGAGGAGGGTGCATTCGTGTTCCACTGTGACTCGTGTTCCACGCAAGCCATGCGCGGGCGCCGACTGTTTCTGGAGCAACGCATGAAGAACTCGCAACACCGCCATCGACAACTCCCGCCCACTGAGGGCCGCACCACGCACGACCAGCGTGAGACGGCCTCGGGGGCTTCTCCGCTGCGTGTGGTGCCGACGGCCCACAGTGCCACGGGCGACGACGCCGTACCGGCGTGGGTCAAGCGCCGTGTGCTGCTCCTCAATGCCACATTCGAACCACTGACCGCGCTTCCGATGCGCCGGGCGGTGGTTCTTCTCGTTTGTGGGAAGGCCGACGTGGTGCACGACGATCCGGAGGGGCCGTTCATCCGGTCGGCCGACCGCTCGGTGCAGGTGCCGTCGGTGATCAGACTGCGGACGTTCGTCCGTGTTCCGTATCGTGCCCGGGTGCCCATGACACGACAGGCGCTGATGCACCGCGATCGGTTCCGGTGCGCATACTGCGGAAGCAAGGCCGAGACCGTCGACCACGTGGTTCCGCGTAGCCGCGGAGGTGGCCACTCGTGGGAGAACTGTGTCGCCTGCTGCGCCTCGTGCAACCATCGCAAGGCGGACAAACTGCTCAGTGAGATCGGCTGGACGTTACGCGCCCAGTTGGTGCCGCCGAAGGGTCCGCACTGGCGACTGTTGGCGACGACGAAGGAGCTGGATCCCAGTTGGCTCGCGTACCTCGGTGAGGGCGCTGCCTGACGCGGGCGCGCCTGCACTTTTCGGTCACAACACCGGCCCCGACGTGGTCCGACGCGCAATTGTCGACTAACGTCACACCCTGTGAGCATTTTTGAGACCACGCTGATATTCGGGGTGATTCCGGTTGCGGTGATCGGACTCCTCGGCGCGTTGTCCTACTTGACCGACAAGCAGCCCGGTATGGACGTTCCGCCCTACCGACTGACGGACGAGTGGACGCGCGAGCCATTGCTGTGGACTGCTACGGACGAGGTGACTCCTTTCGGAGGTCACGGTTCGCACGGTGCCGACACAGCCGACTCGATCGGAGGTTCCGCAAGTGGCAAGTGGTGAACTCGTCCGCAGTGACGTCAGAGAAGAAGACCTGCCCGGCGGTGCAGCCCTCACCGCGAGCGGCCGCATCTCGGCTGCTCACGAATTCGGGACGACCAATCCCGAGCACCTGCCGTTCGCGACGCAGGACCTGGTTGCACTCGACGATGCACTCACGCAGGCGATTCGACAGACCAAGATCCGGTTCAACGTCTACATCGGTGATCTCGGCGTCGATCCCGCTGCGGGTGCGGATTCGGTGTTCCCCGGCACACCCGATGCCATCCGTTCGGTCCTCATCGCCGTCGACCCCAATCGGCATGCTCTCGAGATCCGCACCGGCAGGCGAGTGTCCAACCGCGCGACCGACCGGGTTGCACAGTTGGGTGTCACCGCCGCGCTCGGTCCGTTCCGCGACGGCAATCTCATCGACGGTCTGGTCACGGCCGTCCGGGTGATGACCGCGTCCATCCTCAGCCCGTAACTCTTCACCTCCAGACCGCGCTTCCACGACGAGGGCCGGTTGTCCACCTCGCGGTGGGCAACCGGCCCTCGTCGTCTGTGCCGTCCAGATCAGCTCGCGTCGAACTCCCGCGCAGCGAGAGCGCGGACGACGCCGGCCCTGCCCTCGATCACCAACCGTCGAAGTGCGGGTGGCAGATCGCCGTCGAGGAACTCGTCCGCGGCCGCCAGTGACTGCTCACTGATCGACCAGGATGGGTACAGCCCGATCACCACGGTCTGCGCGACCTCGCTGGATCGACGAGACCACACACCTTCGATGGCGTCGAAGTAGCGAGCGACATACGGTTCGAGCAGCTCGCCCTGACCTGGGCCGGCGAAGCCGCCGATGATCGAGCGAGCGGTGATGTTCGGCACCGCGTCGTCGTCGACCACTGTGGTCCACGCCTGTTCCTTGACCTCCGCGCTCGGGCGTGCAGCACGTGCCGCCGCAGCCGATCGAGCCCCGGCAGCTGTGTTGTCCTTGCCCGCCTCGGCGTCGATGACCGGCGATTCCAGTCCATCCGCGTCGATGGCCCCGGCACCGGCCAGGGCCGTGACGATGCGCCACCGTAGATCGGTGTCGACTCCCAGACCGGACAGGGACTGACCGTCGACGTCACCGTCGAGCAATGCGCGCAGCACCTCGATGTGGCGATCGCCGAGTTCGATGCCGGTGAGGGCGTTGACGAAGGCCAACTGGTGATCCGAGCCTGCCTCGGCCCCGCGGGCCAGCTCGAGCAGAGCGTCGGCGAACTCGGGGGTACCGTGTTCGGCTGCCCACGCCGGATCGGCGTAGCTGGTGATGGCGGTCTGCGCTTGAAGCAGAAGACGTTGCACCACACCCACTTCCGTCTCACCGCCGATTCCGCGCTGGACGAGGGCAACGAAGTCTCGCGCCTTCATCTCGGCGGATCGAGTCATTTCCCAGGCCGCCGACCACGCAAGGGTGCGGGGGAGTGGTTCGGCGATGTCACCGATTCGGGAAAGCAGGACCTCGAGTGAATCCGGGTCGAGACGCACCGCGCAGTACGTCAGGTCGTCGTCGTTGACCAGAACGAGCTTGCCGCGCGAGACACCCACCAGAGCGTCGACATTCGTCGATTCGGCGGCATCGAGGTCGAGTTCGACGCGGTCGGTGCGCACCAGCTTGCCGTCGACGTCGTCGTAGATGCCGACCGCGATGCGGTGTACGCGATGCTCGCCCGCACCCGGGGCCGCACCGGTCTGCAGCACCGAGAAGCGGGTGAACTTGCCGTCGGCGTCGACGTCGAAATCCGGACTCAGGGTGTTCAGGCCGGTGGTGCGCAGCCACTGGGCGCCCCAATCGGACAGATCGCGTCCCGACGACTTCTCCAGTGCAGCAAGGAGATCCGAGAACGTGGCGTTGCCGAAGGCGTGATCGACGAAGTACGCCCGCAAGCCGGCGAGGAAGTCCTCCTTACCGACGTACGCCACCAGCTGCTTGAGCACACTGGCGCCCTTGGCGTAGGTGATGCCGTCGAAGTTGACCTCCACGGCCGCGAGATCGGGAATGTCGGCGGCGATGGGATGCGTCGACGGCAGCTGGTCCTGGCGGTACGCCCAGGCCTTCTCGACGTTGGCGAAGGTGGTCCACGCGTTGGTGTACTCGGTTGCCTCGGATTGGCACAGCACCGAAGCGAACGTCGCGAACGACTCGTTGAGCCACAGGTCGTCCCACCACGTCATGGTCACCAGGTCGCCGAACCACATGTGTGCCATCTCGTGCAGCACGGTCTCGGCGCGCCGCTCGTACGAGGCGCGTGTCACCTTGGACCGGAAGACGTAGTCCTCGAGGTACGTGACGGCACCGGCATTCTCCATCGCGCCGGCATTGAACTCGGGCACGAACAGCTGGTCGTACTTTCCGAAGGCATAGGGAGTGCCGAAGTTCTCGTGGTAGAAACCGAAGCCCTGCTTGGTCTCGGTGAACAGGCGCTCCGCGTCCATGTGCTCGGCAAGCGATGCGCGGCAATAGATTCCGAGGGGGATGGTGCCGTGGTCGTCGGTGTACGAGTCGGTCCACTCCGCGTACGGCCCGGCGATCAGGGCGACGAGGTAGGTGCTCATCGACGGGGTCGTGTCGAACACGTGCTCGCCCGCTGCAGGCTCGGCGGCGTGCGCGGCATTGGAGATGACGGCCCAGCTCTCCGGCGCGGTGACCTTCACATCGAAGGTGGCCTTGAGATCGGGCTGATCGAAGCAGGCGAACATGCGTTTGGCATCGGCGGTCTCGAACTGCGAGTACAGGTAGACCGAATCGTCGGACGGGTCGACGAAGCGGTGCAGACCTTCTCCGGTGTGCGAGTAGAGGCAATCGGCGTCGATGACGAGTTCGTTGTGCTCGGCCAGATTCTCGAGTGCGAGGCCCGTCGACTCGTCGTAGTTCGCGGTATCGAGACCGGTGCCGTTGAGCGTCGCGGAGCGGATCGTGCTCGCGATGATGTCCACGAAAGTCGACGCCCCGGCGGTGGCCGCGAACGTGATGGTGGTGAGCGAGCGGAAAGTCTTCTCGCCCGGATTGCCCTCGCCGTCGGTGAGATCGAGAACGATCGCGTACTTCGTTTCCCCGATGATCGCCGAACGCTCGGAGGCTTGGTCACGCGTCAGGTTGGGAGCAACCACTTCAGTCGACACCTCTTCGTGTAGTTATGGGTAGTGCCGTCCATCCCATCACGTCACGCGTACCCCGCGCTGGCCGACGGGCCGTGCGGAATGTCTGCGCGGTGTGCGGTTGTTACGCAATGAAGACACGATGACCTCGACTTCCAAGGAGTAGGACAGTGGCCGGTTCAGGACAGAAAGACACTGCGGATTTTTGGTTCGACCCACTGTGCCCGTGGTGTTGGATCACCTCGCGGTGGATTCTCGAAGTGCAGCAGGTGCGAGACATCGATGTGAACTTCCACGTCATGAGCCTGGCAGTGCTCAACGAGGGCCGCGATCTGCCCGAGGAGTACGCCGCGATGATGAAGAAGGCCTGGGGGCCGGTCCGCGTTGCGATCGCCGCAGCCAAGCTGAAGGGTGACGAGATCCTCGACCCGTTGTACGCGGCCATGGGAACGCGAATTCACAACGAGGGCAACAAGGATTTCGACGTCGTGATCGCGGAGTCGTTGGCGGAACTGGACCTGCCCGGTGACCTGGCGAAGGCAGCCGAGAGCACCGACCACGACGAGGACCTGCGGACCAGTCATCACGCAGGCATGGACAAGGTCGGACCCGATGTCGGTACCCCGACCATCCACGTCAACGGCGTGGCCTTCTTCGGCCCCGTGCTCTCCCGAATCCCACGTGGCGAAGAGGCAGGCAAACTGTGGGACGCATCGGTGATCTTCGCGTCGTACCCGCACTTCTTCGAGCTCAAGCGCAGCCGCAACGAGGACCCGCAGTTCGACTGATCGCGCTTCCCCTCGTGCGTGGAAACTCGTAGTAGGAGTAGAGATTTCACGCACGGGGGCGCTAGGCCACGATTCGATCCTTGCCGTCCGCGGTACCGAACGTCAGATGCTCGCCGAGGTGGAAGCGTCGCGCCGACCACGCCGCTGCGGCCGCGTCGAGGAAGTCGTCGACGACGGGTCCTGGCGGCAGATCCGCCAGATCGACGTGTTCGCTCCATCGCATCATCGAGGCCAGTCGTTGTCCGACACCGCGGCCGGTCTTCTTCGACGAGAAGACCGTCGCCGGGGACATGGCCCGGAACGAGCATTCGGGATGTACCTCGATGTACCTGTCCCGATCGACGTCCGCATCCCGCCACGCCTTCACGGACGGCAGGATGTGCCACGTCTGCTTGCTGATCGCTTTGCCGGTGAGCTGCCGAGAAACGGCACACGCTTCGGGATACGACTCGGCGTCGAGCACGCCTGCGACCGGCGTGTGGAAGATGGAGCTGCGCGCCGTACCGAGAAACGTCTTCGCCTCCAGTTCGCTGACGCGATAGCCGTGCTCGGGCAACGACAGCGGCATGTCGACGCCCACCCGAGCGCAGTCCCGTGTCACCTCGAGCACCTCCGTCACCGACGCGCACGCGGTCCACGTCAATGCGGTCTCGGCCAGAACCGCGACCACCCACGCGCCTTTCGCGCCGTCCACACCGGCGAATTTCTCGGCTTCGGAGTTCACCTGTCAGACTCTAGGCATGCGCGTATACCTGGGTGCCGACCACGCCGGCCTCGAGTTCAAGAATCAGATCATCGAACACCTGACGGCGACCGGGCACGAGCCCGTCGACTGCGGTGCCTTCGACTACGACCCCGTCGACGACTACCCGGCATTCTGCATCGACGCAGCACGTCGCGTCGTCGCCGACCCGGGTAGCCGCGGCCTGGTGCTCGGCGGTTCCGGCAACGGCGAGCAGATCGCTGCCAACAAGGTGCCGGGCGCGCGCTGCGCGCTGGCGTGGAGCGTCGAGACCGCCAAGCTGGCCCGCGAGCACAACGATGCTCAGCTCATCGGCATCGGTGGCCGCATGCACACCCTCCCCGAGGCCCTCGCCATCGTCGACGCCTTCCTCGGCACCCCGTTCTCGGGCGAGGAGCGCCACCAGCGCCGCGTCGACATTCTGTCCGAGTACGAACGCAGCGGCGAGGCACCCGTCGTGCCGGGAAAGCCCGAGTAGGTGCCCGAGGGGCACACTCTGCACCGACTGGCTCGGTTGCATCAACGTCGGTTCGGCGGGGCACCGGTCGAGGCGAGCAGTCCGCAGGGGCGCTTCACCTCCGGTGCCGCGCTGATCGACGGTCTCGTACTGGAGAAGGCCGAGGCCTGGGGCAAGCATCTGCTGCATCGATACGAGTCGGATCTGATCGTGCACATCCACCTCGGCCTGTACGGGAAGTTCACCGAACAATCTGTGCCGCTGAACGATCCGGTGGGTGCCGTGCGGTTGCGCATGGTGGGGGAGAAGTACGGAACCGACCTGCGCGGACCCACGGCCTGCGAGATCTACACCGAGGAGCAGGTCGACGCCCTGGTGGCGCGCCTGGGCCCGGACCCCCTGCGTAAGGACGCGGACCCGGACGGAGCGTGGGCGCGAATCTCCAAGTCGCGCACCGCAATCGGAACCTTGCTGATGGATCAGAAGGTGCTTGCCGGCGTCGGAAACGTCTACCGCGCCGAAATTCTGTTCCGGCACGAGATCAACCCGATGCGACCGGGCAAGGACCTCGATCGAGCAGAATGGGACGCGATCTGGCTCGACCTAGTGGAACTGATGAAGATCGGTGTTCGACGCGGGCGCATCATCACCATCCGGCCCGAGGACGATCACGGCGACACCTACGGTGCGCGGCGACCGCGCTCGTACGTCTACCGCAGGCAGGGATACCCCTGCCGGGTGTGCGGTGCCGACATCCTGCACTCGGTGATGCAGGCGCGAAACCTGTTCTGGTGCCCGGTCTGTCAGGCGACCTAGAAACCGCCGAAGTCGCCGCCCCCGCCGAAATCGCCTCCGCCGTCGAACATGCCACCGCCCCCGTCGTCCATGGCACCGTATTCCGTGTCGCCACCGAGGTCGTCGCCGCTACCGCCGTCCGAACCGTCGGCCCCCGTCTCGCCACCGGCCGCGGTCTCGGCCGGAACGCCGGCCATGCCGGAGAACATCGCCGAGAACAGGAACATCGATCCCATTCCCCATGCACCGGCGACCAGGGCGGGACGCCACCACGGCTCGGAGTACCAGCCCGCGGGCACCGGACGGCCCGCGACACGGCCACCCGGGTAGTAGTTGGGGGTGCGATCGGACGGATCCGGTGATGCTGCGATCTCACGGCCCTCGAAGTCGACCTTGCGTTCTTCGGTGACGCGACCTGCCTGCTGTTGGCCGTCGATGCCCTGCACCTCCGGGCCGGGATCCATGCCCATGGCCAGTCGTGCGGCGCGGATGTAATAGAGGCCCTCGAGCGCGGTCTGTTTGGCCAGTCTGGCTTGTTCGGGGGTGGTGGCCTGGTCGATCTGCGAACCGGCAGCGATGTTGCGTTCGGACGCATCGGCCAGGGCCTGCTTGGACGGTGTGTCGGTGCCGATCAGGTGGTAGACCTGACCGCCCAGGCGTTCGATCGACTGGCGGGCGTCGGCCTTGGCGTCGGCCAGCGCGGTTTCGGCCGCCGCAGCCGAGTTCTTCTTGCTTCGCAGGACCAGCAGGGCCACTGCGGCGACGACGATGACGATCAGGATTATTTCCACTGCGGGCCTTCCGCCGACGGTGCATGCCCGGTTGTACGGACAATTCGGACACCGTCCAGAGTACGCGGACACGAAAAAGCCCCGCACTGACAGTGCGGGGCTTCTCGATGGAGCCGATGACGAGAATCGAACTCGCGTAGCCTGTTTGGAAGACAGGGGCTCTACCATTGAGCTACATCGGCGTGCAAACAACAGTCGTGGGATCGCCAGTTCCGTCGCCTGCGTTTCAAGACTGTACCCAACGCCGACGCAGGATTCCAAACCGGCCCGCCGCGACCGGTTCCGCCGAACGTCATCGGTGGGGCGCCCATTGGGGGCTACTATCGGTTGCTGTTCAATGGTGTGGGTACGACGGGGTGTGGCGCAGCTTGGTAGCGCATCCGCTTTGGGAGCGGAGGGTCGCAGGTTCAATTCCTGTCACCCCGACAAATGAGGGCCGCAGGCACGGTTCGCCGTGTTCGCGGCGAGCGAGGTAAGACCGCAAGCCAGCACCGTAAGCACCACCAGCAAGCAAGAATTACCAAAAGGAGCATGTTCCGTGAAGAGCACCGTCGAGCAGCTGAGCCCGACGCGAGTCCGTATCAACGTTGAGGTGCCCTTCGAGGAGCTCAAGCCTGATTTCGACCGCGCGTACAAGGCTTTGGCTCAGCAGATCCGCCTCCCCGGCTTCCGTCCCGGCAAGGCTCCGGCCAAGTTGCTCGAAGCGCGCGTCGGCCGCGGGGCAGTTCTCGAGCAGGTCGTCAACGACGCTCTTCCCGCCCGTTACTCCGAGGCCGTGACCAACGAGAAGGTCAAGGTCATCGGCCAGCCCGAGATCGAGATCACCAAGATCGAGGACGGCACCGAGCTCACGTTCACCGCCGAGGTCGACGTTCGTCCCGAGATCGATCTGCCCGACTACTCGACCATCAGCGTCGTCGTCGATCCGCTCGAGATCAAGGACGAGGCCGTCGACGAGCAGCTGCAGTCGCTGCGCCAGCGTTTCGGCACCCTGACCGGTGTCGATCGTCCCGTCCAGTCGGGCGACTTCGTTTCGATCGATCTCTCGGCCACCGTCGACGGCGAGAACGTCGAAGAGGCAACCGCGAGCGGACTGTCCCACGAGGTCGGTTCCGGCCAGCTCATCGAGGGACTGGACGACGCGATCATCGGTGTCTCCGCGGACGAGTCGAAGGAGTTCACCTCGACCCTGGTCGCCGGTGAGTACGCAGGCAAGGAAGCCGTCGTCACGGTCAAGGTCGTGTCCGTCAAGGAGCGCGAGCTGCCCGAAGCCGACGACGAGTTCGCCCAGCTGGCCAGCGAGTTCGACACGTTCGACGAACTGCTCGCCGATCTGAAGACGCGCGTCGAGCGAGTCGCGAAGGTCGAGCAGGCCGGTCAGATCCGCGACAAGGTGCTCGAGACCCTGCTCGACACGCTCGAGATTCCGGCTCCCGAGGCCGTCGTCAAGGCCGAGGTCGATTCCCAGGTGCACGAGGCCATCCACGGTCTCGACCACAACGAGGAAGCACTGGCCGAGCTGCTCGAGTCGCAGGGTTCGAGCCGCGAGGAATTCGACAAGGACGTCAAGGAAGGCGCCGAGAAGTCGGTGCGTACCCAGCTCCTTCTCGATGCGATCGCCGAGGCCGAGAACACGCAGGTCGGGCAGGAAGAGCTCACCGAGCGGATCATCTTCCAGGCGCAGCGCTACGGCATGCCGCCCGAGCAGTTCATTCAGCAGGTGCAGCAGGCCAACCAGCTCGGTGCCGTGTTCGCTGATGTCAAGCGCGGTAAGGCGCTGGCTTCGGTCGTCGAGCGCGTCAACGTGACCGACACCACCGGCGCGACCGTCGACACCGCAGAGCTGTTCGGCAGCCCCGCCGACGCTCCCGACGAGGTCGAAGCAGCAGATTCTTCCGAGGGCGAACAAGAGAAGTAACGCTCACAGCGAACGACGGCGGTTCCGGGACTCCGGAGCCGCCGTCTTTCGTTAGTGTCTGTGTCAGGAACCAACGATTTGTTATGGAAAAGGCAGGTACCGTGACTGTTCAGAATCCGGCGGCTTCGCACCAGCAGAGTCCCGTCATGACTTCGGCTGCAGCAGGGCTGAATCTCAGCGACTCCGTGTACGAGCGTCTGCTTCAAAACCGCATCATTTTCCTCGGTACCCAGGTCGACGACGACATCGCCAACAAGTTGTGCGCTCAGATCCTGCTGCTTTCGGCCGAGGACCCCACTCGCGACATCGCGCTGTACATCAACTCGCCCGGTGGCTCGGTCACCGCGGGTATGGCCATTTTCGACACGATGGAATTCGCCGAGTGCGACATCGCGACCTACGGAATGGGTCTGGCGGCCTCGATGGGTCAGTTCCTGCTCTCGGCCGGTGCCAAGGGCAAGCGTTACGCCCTGCCGCACGCGCGCATCATGATGCACCAGCCCTCGGCCGGTATCGGCGGCAGCGCCTCCGACATCGCCATCATGGCCGAGCAGTTCGCGCACACCAAGCGCGAGATGGCAGAGCTGATCGCCCTGCACACGGGTCAGACCGTCGAGCAGATCACCGAAGACTCCGATCGTGACCGCTGGTTCACGGCGCAGGCCGCCAAGGAATACGGGTTCGTGGATCACGTCGTCAGCCGTGCGCGGCAGGCCGGCGGAATCGGCGAGTAATTCGGCCGCTCCCGGCGACCCTCGATCACTTACATCTTGGAGAAACGATGACAAACCTGTTCGACCCCAATCAGCTGCCGTCCTCCCGATACATCCTGCCCTCCTTCGTCGAGCACTCCAGCTACGGCGTGAAGGAATCGAACCCGTACAACAAGCTGTTCGAGGAGCGCATCATCTTCCTCGGCGTCCAGGTCGACGACGCGTCCGCCAACGACGTCATGGCGCAGCTGCTGGTGCTCGAGGGCCTCGATCCTGATCGAGACATCACGATGTACATCAACTCGCCCGGTGGGTCGTTCACCTCGCTGATGGCGATCTACGACACGATGCAGTACGTCCGTGCCGATGTCGCGACCGTCTGCCTCGGCCAGGCTGCGTCTGCCGCGGCCGTCCTGCTCGCCGCCGGCACTCCCGGTAAGCGTGCAGCACTGCCCAACGCACGCGTGCTGATTCATCAGCCGTCGAGCGGTGGAATCCAGGGCCAGGTGTCCGACCTGGAGATCCAGGCCGCCGAGATCGAGCGCATGCGTCGACTCATGGAGACCACCCTCGGCCGCCACACCGGCAAGGATCCCGACGTCATCCGCAAGGACACCGATCGCGACAAGATCCTCACCGCGGAACAGGCCAAGGACTACGGGATCATCGACACCGTGTTCGAGTACCGCAAGCTCTCTGCCCAGAAGTAGCAGAGCGACCACCACCGGTCGGACCGTGTAGGTCCGGCAGAACTATCCGACGCCGGGTGTGAGTGCAGAACTCCACCCGGCGGTCGCGATCGGCGACCCGAATGGCGCAATCGGTGAAATCGGGTGGCGAATCACCGGAAACAACCCGCCCATGTTCGGCGAACACGGGTACCGTCGCATCCAAGAACTCGGTCGACCGAAGTCGGCATGACGACAGACCGAGAAGTAGCCCACGAAGGTTTCGGCCACACCCGGTCGGCGTGGGTCGTACGCGGACAAGGAAGTAGGAACCTCCGAATGGCACGCATCGGTGACGGTGGCGATCTGCTGAAGTGCTCCTTCTGCGGCAAGAGCCAGAAGCAGGTCAAGAAGCTCATCGCTGGACCAGGGGTGTACATCTGCGACGAGTGCATCGACCTGTGCAACGAGATCATCGAAGAGGAATTGGCCGAATCGAGCGAAGTCAAGCTCGACGACCTCCCCAAGCCCTCCGAGATCAAGGACTTTCTCGAGAACTACGTGATCGGTCAGGACGCTGCCAAGCGCACGTTGGCCGTCGCGGTCTACAACCACTACAAGCGCATCCAGGCCGGTGACAAGGCGCGCGACGTACGAGGCGAATCCGTCGAACTGGCGAAGTCGAACATCTTGATGCTCGGACCGACGGGATGCGGAAAGACGTACCTCGCGCAGACCCTGGCGAAGATGCTCAACGTGCCCTTCGCCATCGCCGACGCCACCGCCCTGACCGAGGCCGGATACGTGGGCGAGGATGTCGAGAACATCCTGCTCAAACTGATCCAGGCCGCGGACTACGACGTCAAGCGCGCCGAGACCGGCATCATCTACATCGACGAGGTCGACAAGATCGCTCGCAAGAGCGAGAACCCGTCGATCACGCGCGACGTGTCCGGCGAAGGCGTGCAGCAGGCGCTGCTCAAGATCCTGGAAGGAACACAGGCCAGCGTGCCGCCGCAGGGCGGTCGTAAGCATCCGCACCAGGAGTTCATCCAGATCGACACCACCAACGTGCTCTTCATCGTGGCCGGTGCGTTCGCCGGACTGGAGAAGATCGTGTCCGATCGGGTCGGCAAGCGTGGGCTCGGATTCGGAGCCGAGGTTCGCTCCAAGGCCGAGATCGACACCCAGGATCACTTCGCCGAGGTGATGCCCGAGGATCTGATCAAGTTCGGTCTGATTCCCGAGTTCATCGGTCGACTGCCGATGATCGCGTCGGTGACGAACCTGGACAAGGAATCGCTCGTGACGATTCTGTCGGAGCCGAAGAACGCGCTGGTCAAGCAGTACCGACGCCTGTTCGACATGGATGGCGTCGAGCTCGAGTTCACCACCGAGGCCCTCGAAGCAATTGCCGACCAGGCGATTCTCCGCGGAACCGGTGCCCGTGGACTGCGCGCCATCATGGAGGAAGTTCTGCTGCCTGTGATGTACGACATCCCGAGCCGCGACGACGTCGAGAAGGTCGTCGTGACTGCCGAGACGGTGAACGACAACGTGCTGCCGACCATCGTGCCGCGCAAGCCCGAGCGTCCGGAGCGCCGCGACAAGTCCGCCTGATACGGCCGATCGACCTGCTGGACAACGACGAATCCCCGACCTCATCCGCGAGGTCGGGGATTTTTCGTTCTCGTCGTAGTCAGCCGATGATCACGGCGTGCGCACCGGGGGCGGCGGTCACTGCGGGAAATCGGCTCGATACCAGCGGGTCGTGGCCGGGTACGAAAATGCCGGGGTCGGCGGCGAGCTCACGGATTCGATCGAAGGCTCCGTACATGTCCGGCAGCGCGTGCAGGATCGCGAACGGGCTGTCGTCCTCGATGTTCTCGTAGAAATGACTGGCGTCGGAGGCCAACACCACCGGGCCGCGGTCGGTGCGCACTCTGACCACCTGCATGCCTGCGGTGTGTCCGCCGACGGCGTGGACCGACAGCCCTGGGAACAGGTCGAGATCGCCGTCGACGAGGTCGAGCCGAGTGCCGCGATCGGCGGTTCGGATGTGCTCGGTGTCGGCCTGCGAGAGCAACCACTGTTCTCGGGTGATGCGGGCGGCCCACGGCCCGGTCCAGTATTCGAGTTCTCGGCGCTGCACCACGTATCGCGCAGACGGGAGATCCGCGACGACCCCGGTGTGGTCGTAGTGCAGGTGGGTCAGGATGCAGGTGTCGATGTGATCCGGTGTCAGCCCCAGTTCGCCGAGCAGTTCGATGGGTGACCCGTGATAGTCGAGCCCGTCCATCGATTCGGCTGTGGACCGGGACATTCCGGCGTCGATCAGCACCGTGCGGGTCTTCGAGACAGCGAGCCACACGTAGTAGGCCACCGTCTGGCTTTCGGTGCTGCGCTCGTCGCGTTGGTGAAAGAGATTGCTGCGCAATGCCGTTCGACTGGCATACTGCAGGGCGAGCACCGTCCAGGTGCCCGCCGCTGCAGGTCGAAGTGCGTCGATCACGATCTCGATCAGACCGACGCGGCGCGTGCGCTGTCGGTGGTGCGAGTCCGAAGACCGAGCTCGTCGGTGGGGGTACGGAAGGTCTCCTTCGACGTGGCGACGATGACGACGTTGATGGTGCAGAAGACCGCGGTGACGATCGCGACGGGTAGCCACGCACCGACCTCGGCTCCGGCGATCGCTCCTGCGATGGTCGGCGCGAATCCTGCGATGGCGAAGCCGATCTGGGTTCCCAGTGCGGTTCCGGTCAGGCGAACCCGGGCCGGGAACATCTCACCGTAGAACGAGGGCCAGACGCCGCCGGTGGCGCTGTGCACGAAGCCGAACATCACGATGCCGAAGACGAAGATGAGGACGTAGTTGCCGCTCGAGATCGACCACAGGTAGCCGAACATCAGGATCGCGCAGCCGATGGAGCCGAACAGGAACACCGGCTTGCGGCCGATGCGATCCGACAGGGCACCGAAGAAGGGCAATGCGAAGAGGGCGACGACGTTGGCGAGAACGCCCACCCACAGCATCGGGGTGCGCTCGAGGCCGACGGTGTTGACGGCGTACGACAGCGCGTAGACGGTGAAGATGGTGCTGACCGAGGCGATCATGGCGGCCAGCATGACGCGGACCACGGCCGGTCGATGCTCGCTGAGCAGTTCGGTCACGGGCAGGCGCTGCGGTTCGGTGGAGGCCACTTCTTCCTCGAAGACCGGGGTCTCGTCGAGCGAGCGGCGGATGACGAAGGCGGCGACGACGACGAAAGCGCTGAGGAAGAACGGGATTCGCCAACCCCAGCTGAGCAGTGCTTCCTCGGGGAGCATGGCGACGGGCAGGAACACTGCGGTGGCGAGAATCTGCCCGCCCTGGGTGCCGCTGAGGGTGAAGCTGGTGAAGAACGCGCGCCTGTCGTCCGGGGCGTGTTCGAGCGTCATCGAGTTGGCCCCGGCTTGCTCACCGCCGGCCGAGAATCCCTGGCACAGGCGAAGCAGCACCAGGATGATGGGCGCGGCGATGCCGATGGATTCGTACGAGGGCAGGACACCGACGCCGAGGGTGGCGATACCCATCAGCAGGACGGTGGCGACCATGACCTTCTTGCGTCCGTAGCGATCACCGATGTGGCCGAGGACGAGTGCGCCGAGCGGCCGTGCGAGGTATCCGACGCCGAAGGTGGCCAGGGCCAGCAGGGTTCCGGTCGCAGGGTTGGAGCCCGGGAAGAACACGCGGCCGAAGACGAGTGCGGCTGCGGTGCCGTAGATGAAGAAGTCGTAGTACTCGAGGGCGCTGCCGACCCATGCGGCGGTCGCCGCTTTGCGCGGGTTCGCCCCGGGGCGAAGCGGCGTCGGGTGGGAGCCAGGGGTGTGCGAATCCATCGTTCTCGTGTCTCTCTTCGTGAGGCGGGGGAGCTCGGGCGCTGGTCGACGACGCTTTCTCGGCGATCGGACCGCTAATGTACTAAATGGTTAACACCGGGTGCCCCTGAATACTGAACGTGATCCATGCCACGTGTCAACCCCCGAAGTGACGAGACCTACCGCGCAAACGCGAAAATCAGCGAGAAGGCGAGGTCAGGAACG
The DNA here is from genome assembly GCF_040702585.1 of Rhodococcus sp. NPDC079359. Lineage (NCBI taxonomy): Bacteria > Bacillati > Actinomycetota > Actinomycetes > Mycobacteriales > Nocardiaceae > Rhodococcus > Rhodococcus sp. NPDC079359. Next base: position 312,525 of record NZ_JBFBLH010000005.1, on the reverse strand, counting down.
CGATGATCATGTCGCCGAGCATTGCGCGCAGGCGCTCGCGATGCCGGGGATCGGTGAGGTCGCGGCCGAAGAGGGCCTCGAAGGTGTACCGGTTCGACAGACGGAACACGCAGAAGCTGCTGATCGTCATGTGCACGTCGAGGGCATCGACGTCCGTGCGGAAGACCCCGTCGGCCTGTCCACGCTCGAGGATGCTCGACAGCAGTTCCGCGGCGGGATTGCCGAGGTTGCTCAACGCCTCGGATCTGGAGATGTGTTCGCCGCGGAGGATGTTCTCGGTGGAGACCAGGCGGATGAAGTCGGGATTCTCCTCGTGATGGTCGAACGTCAGGGAGGCGATGGCCCGAATGGCTTCGACCGGTCCCAGGCCCTCGACGTCGACGTCTCGTTCACGCTCGCGAATGCGCAGGTACGACCGTTCGAGCACGGCCTTGTACAGGCCTTCCTTGTCGGTGAAGTAGTAGTACAGCATCCGCTTCGTCGTATGCGTGCGCTCGGCGATCTCGTCGATGCGCGCCCCGGCGAAGCCCTTGTCCGCGAACTCCTCGGTGGCCACCTCGAGGATGTTGTGCCGGGTCAGGTCGCTGTTGCGTCGACGCTTGACGGTGGGTCCACTGCTGTCGTCGGACGTGTCGGTTGCGCGCGGAGCCATGGATCAACTCTATCGGTGCCGATTGCGGCAAAAGGGTTGGGCGCGAGGCGGTGGCGTAGTACCGTCGAGCTAATTCACCAATTCGTACATTAGGCCCGAGGAGATCGACATGCCGGAATCCCTGCTCTGCGGACTGATCGGGACGGGCATCGGCAAGTCGCTCACTCCCGCGATGCACGAACGGGAGGGTGCCGAGCACGGGCTGACCTACCAGTACCGGATCATCGATCTGGACAGCCGTGGACTGACCGTCGAAGATCTGCCTCGTCTCGTCTCGACCGCCGCTGACCTCGGATTTCGAGGACTCAACATCACGCACCCGTGCAAGCAACGCGTCATCTCCACTCTCGACGGGCTCTCCGAGGACGCCGCCCGACTCGGGGCCGTCAATACCGTTCTGTTCGCCGACGGCCGCGCCGTCGGCCACAACACCGACTGGTCCGGATTCGACCGCAACTTCGGCCGCGGATTGCCCGGTGCCGACATCGGTGACGTGGTGCAACTCGGTGCCGGGGGAGCAGGGGCGGCCGTTGCCTACGCGATGGCCCGACGCGGCGCAGGCAGGCTCACTCTCGTCGATGCCGATCCGCTTAGGGCACAACAACTCCGAGATTCCCTGGCGGTGATGTTCCCGGACGTCGACATTGTCTCGGCAGGCCTCGACCGGCTCGCCGCCGTCCTCGACACCGCAACCGGCCTGGTGCACGCCACCCCGATCGGAATGGTCGAACACCCCGGATCTGCTGTGCCCGAGGCACTCCTGCATCCGCGGATGTGGGTGGCCGAGGTCGTGTATCGACCGGCCGAGACCGAGTTGCTCGCTGCCGCATCCCGAGTCGGGTGCCGAACGCTCAGCGGAACCGGAATGGCAGTGTTCCAGGCCGCCGACGCATTCGAGATATTCACCGGACGCATCGCCGACGCCGATCGAATGATCGCGCACATGAGCGCGTTGATCGCGCTGGAGGATCGCGCCGCCGCAGGTGTTCTCGCATGACGCACATCGCCACATCGGTGGCAACGGTATCGCTCAGTGGTTCGCTGGACGAGAAAATGCGTGCCATCGCCGATGCGGGGTTCGACGGCTTCGAGGTGTTCGAGCCGGACTTGATCAGCTCTCCGGATCTTCCCGCGGACATCGCGAAGAAGGCAGCCGACCTCGGTCTGACCCTCGACCTCTATCAGCCCTTTCGCGACGCCGACTCGGCCGATCCGGAACAGTTCGCCCGCAACCTCGTTCGCGCCGAGCACAAATTCGACGTCATGGAACAGTTGGGGTGCGATCTGCTGTTGGTCTGTTCCTCGCCGCTGGCCGGTGCCGTCCGTGACGACGCCCTGCTGGTCGAACAGATGGCAACCCTCGCCGAGCGTGCGCATCGGCGCGGAATGCGACTGGCGTACGAGGCGTTGGCGTGGGGTGCCCACGTGAGCACCTACCGCCATGCCTGGGACATCGTCCGGCAGGTCGATCATCCCGCTCTGGGAACGTGCCTCGACAGCTTCCACATCCTGTCCCGCGGAGACGATTCCGCAGGCATTCGAGAGATCCCCGGCGAGAAGATCTTCTTCCTCCAGCTGGCCGACGCGCCGCACCTGGTGATGGACGTACTGCAGTGGAGCAGGCACCACCGGTGCTTTCCAGGGCAGGGCAGCTTCGATCTGGCGCGGTTCGGTGCCGATGTCGCTGCCTCCGGGTACTCCGGCCCGTGGTCGCTCGAGATCTTCAACGACGTCTTCCGGCACTCCGACACCGGCCGCACGGCATCCGACGCGCATCGGTCGCTGCTGTACCTCCAGGAGCAGGTGCGCGACGTCGAAACACCCTCTGCCGGTAACGATCTCTTCGCGCCGCCACCGCCCGGTCCGATCGAGAACGTCGTCTCCCTGCGAATCGCTGCAGGGCCTGCGAAGGCAGCGCAACTGGGTACGACACTGCGACACCTTGGCTTCGATCTGACCGCAGCACACAGCGAACACGGACTCAGCCTTTTCACGCAGGGGCCGCTGGCGGTCGCCGTCGACACCACGGTGGACACACTGTGGACCGCGCCCGGCGTTCCGGCTCACCTACCGGCGTTGGCCCAGATCGGGATTCGCAGCGAGCGGCCGGATCTGTGGCTGACTCGAGCTCGTGCGCTGGGAGTCACCGCGTCCACCGTCTCCATGCCCGGCGTGGCCGACGCCACCGACGCAGTGGTACGTCTGGCCGTGACCGGTGCGACGTCGCTGGACCTCCGTACCCGCCACAGCGCGGGTGCCTGGCAATCGGCATTCGACCTGGCACCCAAGGTGGTGCAGGAGAACCGGGCGTGCGTCTCGCACGTGGATCACATCGCCCTCGCCGTGCCTGCCGAGAGCTGGGACGGCGTGATGCTGCTGCTGCGCTCGGTGTTCGGAATGGTGCCGCACGAGGGCCAGGACGTCGTCGACGCGATCGGCCTGGTTCGTAGCCGAGCACTCACCCTCGCCACGGCCAACGGCACGATTCGACTCTCGCTCAACATGGTTCCCGGCCGCCCGTCGGACTCGGACCCTCTGCCCGCGGCCCGGCGCGGAGGCGTCGGACATGTGGCGTTCGGGTGCGAGGACATCTACGCCGCTGCGAGTGCAATGACCGAACGCGGCCTCACCCCGCTGCGGATCTCGCCCAACTACTATCGTGATCTCGACGCGCGATTCGGACTCGGCTCCGAGACGTTGGACGCGATGCAGCGCCTCGGGATCCTGTACGACGCGGACGGGACCGGCGGTGAGTTCTTCCACTTCTTCACCGAAACCGTGGGTGACGACCTGTTCTTCGAGGTGGTCCAGCGAGTGGGTGGCTACGAGGGCTACGGGGAGACCAATTCGGCTGTGCGACTGGCGGCGCAACTGCAGTACTGATCGGTGATCAGCCGATTCGCTCGAACACCGCCGCAAGTCCCTGTCCGCCGCCGATGCACATGGTCTCGAGTCCGTAGCGGACTTCCCGTCGGTCCATCTCGCGCAACAGCGTCGCCAGGATGCGGGCTCCGGTGGCACCGACGGGATGGCCGAGCGAGATGCCGGAACCGTGTGGGTTCAACCGCGGATCGTCGGACTCGATGCCCCAGGACCGGGTGACGGCGAGAGCCTGAGCGGCGAACGCTTCGTTGAGTTCGATGATGCCCATGTCGTCCAGGCTCAATCCGAGGCGTCCGAGCGCCTTCTCGCTGGCCGGTACCGGTCCGATACCCATGGTGCGCGGAGCGACTCCGGCGACACCCCAGCCGGCCAGTCTGACCAGCGGCCGAAGACCCAGTGCTGCAGCCTTTTCCGGGGTGGTGACGATCGCGATGGCGGCACCGTCGTTCTGTCCGCTGGCATTTCCGGCCGTGACCGTCGACTCGGGGTCGATCGACGCACGAATCGCCTTCAACTTCGCCAACGACTCGACGGTGGTGTCGGCACGCGGATGCTCGTCGGTGGTGACGAGTACCGGATCCGATTTGCGTTGGGGGACCGACACTCCCACGATCTCCTCGGCGAACACGCCGCTCTTCTGCGCAGCGACTGCGCGCTGGTGAGACTGCACTGCGAGTGCGTCCTGATCGGCGCGGGCGATCGAGAACTCCGCGCGCAGATTCTCCGCGGTTTCGATCATGCCGCCGGGAACCGGAAAGTTCTTGCCGCCCGCGGTCACTCGCGCTCGGGCGAGTCGGTCGGACAGGGCCACGGCCTCGGCCTTGACTCCCCAGCGCATGCCGGTGGCGTAGAACTCCGTCTGACTCATACTCTCGACGCCGCCCGCCAGAACCAGATCGTTACCGCCGGACTGGACCTGCATGCACGCCTGCAGTACTGCTTGCAGACCGGAGCCGCAGCGTCGGTCGACCTGCATTCCGGGGACGTCGATACCCAGATCTGCATCGAGCGCGGCGATGCGTCCGATCGCGGGTGCGTCGCCGTTGGGGGATGCCTGGCCCAGGATGACGTCGTCGATGTCGGCACCGGAGATGCCGGTTCGGGCAACGAGTTCGGCAATGACGGTGGCGGCCAGGGCCTGGGCGGAGATATCGCGGAACTGACCGCCGAAGCGGCCGACCGGGGTCCGAAGGGGTTCGCAGATGACGGCGTCAGGCATGGGTGGTTCCTCGTCTGTCGTTGGGTCCGGTACTCACCCGGAGCAAGTCGGTCTCGATGGCGCGGGTGGCGTCGAGCAAGGCCGGGAGTAGTTCGGTGCGGACGGCGTCGGCGGTATGACGCGCAGCCTGGGTGGAGACGTTCGCCGCAGCGACGACCGTCCCGTTGCTGTCGTGGATGGGAGCCGCGATCGATCGCAGGCCCTCTTCGAGTTCCTGATCCACCAGACAGAAACCGTCGGTCCGCACGCGTTCGAGTTCGCGTCCGAGGGCGTCGGCAGTGGTGATCGTCTTCCCGGTGAGCGGAGTCAGCCGGACTCGATCGAGGTAGGCAGCGAGTTCGTCGGCCGGTAGGCCGGCGAGCAGCACTCGTCCCATCGATGTGGCGAATGCAGGGAATCGGGTGCCGATGTTGATGCCGACGGTCATGATGCGGCTGACCGGAACTCGGGCGACGTACACGACGTCGTCGCCGTCGAGAATCGAGACCGAGGACGATTCTCGGACCCGTTCGGCGAGAGCTTCCAGATGCGGCCCCGACACTTCCGGGAGGGACAGGCTCGACAGGTAGCTGTAGCCCAGTTCGAGCACCCGCGGGGTGAGCCAGAACATGGAGCCGTCGGTACGGACGTAGCCGAGTTCGACGAGTGTGAGCAGGAACCGCCGGGCGGTGGCACGGGTGAGGTCGGTTGCTCGGGCGACATCGGAGAGTGTCCGACGTGGATGCTCGGCGTCGAAGGCTCGGATCACCGCGAGGCCCCGGCCGAGCGACTGGACGTAGTCCGAGGACGGCGGCGGTGATTCCGCGGGGTTCACGAGGTACCCGATTCGGTCTCGGCGATGGCCGCGTTCGCCAGAGCGAATGCGCTGTTGCTGTTCGGAACTCCCGCGTACACCGCGGTGTGCAAGAAGACTTCGGCCAGTTCGTCCGGTGCCAGTCCGGCGCGCAGCGCTGCGCGAATGTGCATGTCGAGTTCGTGCTGGTTGCCCACCGCCGTCAGGATCGCCAGGGTCAGCAGTCTGCGGGTGTGGTGATCGAGTCCCGGTCGGTTCCAGATGTCACCCCATGCGGTGCGGGTGATGAAATCCTGGAACGGTGCGGTGAACTCGGTGCGGCCGGCGATGCTGCGGTCGACATGCGCATCGCCGAGGACGCTGCGCCGCACCGTCATACCGGCATCATGGGCCGCTGCGCGTCCGACGGCATACGCATCCGACCCGATGTGTGCGGCAACCGCCGCGGTGACGGGACCGGCTTGCTCCACGTTGGCCAGATGAGCGGCCGGGTCGAGAACCCGGAACGTCGATCCGGCGACGCCGTCGGCGATGATCTTCAGGTCCTCGGGGGTGGTCGAGGGATCCTGCCGGCCCGCGATCACCAGGGTCGGGGCGGTGATCCGGTTCAGATCCGATCGAGAATCCCACTCGGACAACGCCTCACAGCATGCTGCGTAGCCCTCGTCGGACGTGTCGGCGATCATCCGGCGATGACGCTCGACGAGATCGGCGTCGCGAGCGGCCAGTTCGGGGGTGAACCAACGCTCGAGTACGGCATCGGCCAGCGACGCCGTGCCCGCCGCTCGGACCGCCGCGGCACGGTCGAGCCACTGCGCCGGCTCACCGAACTTAGCCGAGGTGCACAGCAGCGTCAGAGTCCGTACTCGCTCCGGGCGATGGATGGCGAGCCACTGCGAGACCGCACCGCCGAGGGACAGACCGACGAGGTGCACACGGTTGACCTCGAGTGAATCCAGCAGCGCCACCACGTCCTCGGCGAGTTCGGCCACCGAGTAGGGACCGGGTGGGACCGGTGATCGTCCGTGCCCGCGAAGGTCGACGGCGAGAACGTGAACGGCGGCGGACAACGCTGCGATCTGCGGGTTCCACATCGATCGGTCGGAGCCGAGCGAACCGATCAGCACGACGGTCTCCGCGTCGGCGCTCGGTCCTTCGATGCGTTCGTGAGCAAGTGCGACAGTCATCGTGAATCCTTCGAATCTGTGGTGTGTTCGGTGTCGAGGTCGTGCTCGGCGAGGATCGCGTCGACCAGCTCGGGTGCGTGGCCGAGATACGCGGCCGGGTCGAGTAGTTCGCGCACCGTCGACGGTGGCAGGAATGCTGTGATGGCAGGGTCGCTGTCCAGCGGCGCTCCCGTCGCGCATCGCGCAGTGACGATTTCGCGGGCCTGCTCGGTGTGCGCTGCCAATGCCGCGGTGACACGTTCGGCGAGCAGCGCTCCGCCCGTCGCGTCGAGATTGCGGGCCATTTCCTCGGGATGAACGTGCAACCCGCTCAGGCTCTGCGTGATTCGGTGGGCGGCACCACCGGTGAGGCGGAGCAGATCGGTGATCGTCTCCCACTCGGCATGCCACGCTCCAGCGGCGCGCTGGTGTTCGTGGTCCATGTTGGAGAGCACGGTGGCCACTGCACCCGGGACCCGCCGGGCCGCAGCGCGAGCCGTGACGGCGGCAACGGGATTGCGCTTGTGCGGCATCGCAGACGATCCGCCCGGCGCGTCCTCCGAGACCTCGCCCAGCTCGGTGGCGGACATCGACACGATGTCCCCGGCGATCTTGCCGATCGTTCCTGCTGCGACACCCAACGAGCACGCAATATCGGCAATCGCGGTGCGGTCGGTGTGCCAGGGCGCGGTCTGTCGAGCCAACCCCAGTTCGACGGCGAGCGCGGCGGCGATGGCCGGTCCGTGTGGATGCACGGCGGCGAGAGTGCCTGCAGCGCCGCCGTACTGGACGGTGCATGCGCGTCGAACGGCTGCGACTCCGGTCCGCGCGCGGTGCAGCCCCGAGAACCAGTTCGCAGCCACCAGACCGAAGGTGGTGGGCAAGGCCTGCTGGCCGAGAGTGCGGGCCGCCATCGGGGTGGTGCGATGGGTCAGGGCGAGACTTCTCGCGGCCGCACTCGCAGCGTCGAGCGAGGCCTCGATCACACCGAGCGCGTCGCGGGAAAGGAGCATCAGCGCGGTGTCCATGATGTCCTGGCTGGTGGCACCGGGATGCACTGCCGTGGCAGGAACCTCGGCCTCGGCCACCTCGTTCCGAAGAATCTTAACCAGCGGGATCACCGGATTACCCCCGGCCGCGGCATCTGCTCCGAGCCGCGCGATGTCCAGGTTCGCCCCGAGTTCGGTCGCAGTGGTGGTGACGATCTCGGCGTGACCGGCCTCCACGAGACCGACCGTTGCTGCGGCCCTCGAGAGCGCCGCCTCGACGGCGAACATCGCTGTCACCCAAGCCCGGTCGCCCACGAGCGGTGCGAGCGCGTCGCTACCGAACGTCGGATCGAACAGTGCCCCTCGCTCGGATTCCATCGTCCCCTCTCGCCATCGGTGTGTCACAGCGCGAAGAACGGAGTCTCGTCGCCGTCCGGATCGGTGTTCTGCAGCACGATGTCGAGGTGGTACCCACCGTGCACCGGTGCTGCGACGAGTCTGGCACGCTTGTGCTCCGGCACGGCGGACAACACCGGATCGAGCTCGTTGGCCTCGGCCTCGTCGGGAAAGTACACCCGCGTCACGACCCGGTCGAGCATCCCGCGGGCGAAGATCCCGACGTCGATGTGCGGTGCCTCCACAGCACCGTTCTCGGCGGGAAGCGGTCCCGGCTTGATCGTCGTGATCGTCATCGTTCCGGTCTCGTCGGCGAACGCTCGCCCGAAGCCACGAAAGCCCGTGATGCGAGACGCCACCGCGCCACGCGGATCGTCGGGGTGATCGAACCGGCCGTCGCCATCGGCCTGCCAGGTCTCGATCATGGCGTCGGACATGGGGTTTCGGGCTCCGTCGATCAGTGTGAACGACACCGTGATCTCGCCTTCGGTGCCCGGCGGCACCACGTTTTCGCCGTCGGGCCACAACAATCCGATGTGCACGTACGGGCCCACGGTCTGCGACGGGGTCTGCCCGAAGGAGGCGGTGGTGAAATCGGCTCCGGCGACCACGGGGTAGCGCGGGGCGAACTCGGGATCAGTCATCGTGGTCGTCTTCCTCGAAGGGGGTGGCGTTCCGGCCGCGGAGCACGATGTCGAATCGAAATCCGAGGGCCCAGTTGTCCTGTGTCGCCTCGTAATCGAACGCGCCGATCATTCGGGCCCGCGAGTCCTCGGGGGCGGCGTTGAAGATCGGATCCTGGAAGAACATGGGGTCGTCCGGGAAGTACATCTGTGTCACGAGGCGCTGGGTGAACGCCTGGCCGAACAGGGAGAAGTGAATGTGAGCTGGCCGCCATGCGTTGTGGTGATTGCCCCACGGATACGCGCCCGGCTTGATCGTGGTGAAGCGATACCTGCCCTGGGCATCGGTGAGAACGCGACCGGTGCCGTTGAAGTGCGGATCCAGTGGTGCGGGCCACCGGTCACCGGTGTGCCGGTATCGACCGCCTGCGTTGGCCTGCCATACCTCGACGAGGGTGTTCGGAATCGCCTTGCCGTCGCTGTCGAGCACCCGGCCGTGCACGATGATCCGCTGCCCCTGTGCCTCACCGTCGTTCGCCAGGGTGAGGTCTGCGTCGGCGGCGGTGACTCGTCCTTCGCCCAGTACCGGTCCGGTGATCTCGGTGAGTCGCTGGGGGAGCAGGGTCAGTGGCTGTGCCGGATGCCGAAGGGCGGTGGTCCGGTACTCGGGGAAGTCGCGTGGGGCATGGACACCCGATTGGTCCCGGTACTCGGGCGGGAGATGAAGCATCGACGGTTCCTCACGATTGTGGGTGATCTACGCAACAGCCAGAATAGCGAAGTGTTCGCATTGTGGCAAACTGTTCATATTCCGCACAGAATGCTGTAGCGTGCATCTCATGTTGGACAAAGTCGTGGCCAGCGCCACCGAAGCCGTAGCGGACATCCCTGATGGGTCCTCGATCGCCGTCGGGGGCTTCGGATTGGTCGGAGTGCCGGAAATACTGATCGACGCTGTGCTCGCGCAGGGTGCGACAGATCTGGAGACCATCAGCAACAACTGCGGAACCGATGGCTTCGGTCTCGGCGTTCTGTTGATGCAGCACCGCATTCGGAGAACCATCAGCTCCTACGTGGGCTCGAACAAGGAATTCGCACGGCAGTACCTGTCCGGAGAACTCGAAGTCGAGCTCACTCCGCAGGGCACGCTCGCTGAGCGGCTGCGCGCAGGCGGCGCCGGGATCCCCGCGTTCTTCACCCCCGCAGGCGTCGGCACCCAGGTCGCCGACGGGGGATTGCCGCTGCGCTACGACGGTAGCGGCGGAATCGCACTGGCCAGTCCACCGAAGGAGACACGCGAGTTCGACGGCGTCACCTACGTGATGGAACGCGGGATCGTCGCAGATTATGCGCTCGTGCACGCGTGGAAGGGGGACCGTCACGGGAACCTGGTGTTCCACGCCAGCGCGCGAAACTTCAATCCGCCCGCGGCGGAGTCGGGACGCATCACCATCGCGCAGGTCGAGCATCTCGTCGAGCCGGGTGAGATCGGACCCGACGAGGTGCACACCTCGGGTATCCACGTACAGCGGGTGGTCCACGTCGGACCGGTCGAGGTCGGCATCGAGCAGAGGACGGTACGAGCATGAGCGAGAAGATGACCCGCGAACAGATGGCGGCACGGGTGGCACAGGAGCTCAGTGACGGTCAGTACGTCAATCTCGGCATCGGCATGCCGACCCTCGTGCCCAACTACATCCCCAACGACGTCTCGGTGATCCTGCATTCGGAGAACGGGGTGCTCGGCGTCGGACCGTATCCCACCGAGGACGAACTCGACGCCGAGATCATCAACGCGGGCAAGGAGACCATCACGGTTCTTCCCGGTGCGTCCTACTTCGATTCCGCGCAGTCGTTCGGAATGATCCGCGGCGGCCAGGTCGATGTCGCCGTATTGGGGGCGATGCAGGTCAGTGCCACCGGTGATCTGGCGAACTGGATGATTCCCGGGCACATGGTCAAGGGCATGGGTGGCGCGATGGATCTGGTGCACGGAGCGCGACGCGTCATCGTGATGATGGAGCACGTCTCCCGCAAGGGCGAGCCGAAGATTCTGGAGCAGTGCACCCTGCCGCTGACCGGTAAGGGCTGCGTACACAGGATCATCTCGGACATGGCCGTTCTCGACGTCACCGAGAACGGTCTCCGTCTCGTCGAGACCGCACCGGGTGTGTCCGTGGACGAGGTCAGGAACGCGACCGCGGCCGAACTACTGGTCGAAGTCGGTCAGGAGTGGAGCCTGCGGAACGACTCAGGCACTACCGTCTGAGACGAGAACGCGGTCGGCGTGGGAGTAGATGTTCATCGACCGGCCGCGGAGGAAGCCGATGACCGTCAGACCGGATTCGGTCGCGAGGTCGACCGCCAGCGAGGACGGGGCCGAGACCGCCGCGAGAATCGGTATTCCGGACATCACCGCCTTCTGGGCCAACTCGAACGAGGCGCGGCCGCTGACCATCAGCACCGTGCCCTGCAGGGGAATTCGATCGTTGGTCACCGCCCAGCCGACGACCTTGTCGACGGCATTGTGGCGTCCGACATCCTCACGCAGGACGAGCATCTCGCCGTCCGCAGTGAACAGGGCGGCGGCGTGCAGGCCGCCGGTCGCATCGAAGACCTTCTGTGCAGCCCGCAACGTGTCGGGTAACCCGGTGAGAGTGTCCGAGGTCACGACGACGGAATCGGCCACGGGGGAATGCTTGGTGCGCAAGCGAATCGCGTCCAACGATCCCTTGCCGCACACCCCACACGAGGACGTCGTGTAGAAGTTGCGTTCGACGCCGGTCTCGGGCGGAGCGACTCCCGCGGCCAGGGTGACATCGAGGACGTTGTAGGTGTTCGCGCCCTCGTCGTCGACACCGTCGCAGTAGCGAGCCGCTGCGATATCGGCTCCCGAGGCGATCACACCCTCGGTCAGCAGGAAGCCGTGAACGAGCTCGACGTCGTGGCCGGGAGTGCGCATGGTGACGGCCAGCGCTGCGCCGTTCACCCGCAACTCGAGCGGCTCCTCCACCACGAGAGTGTCCGGACGTTCGACGCGGTGCTCACCTCGGAGTCGGACAACGGGCCTGCGGGTGGTGATGCGGCCCATCAGTATCGGCCGGATTCGCGGTGACGTGGGTGACTCATTCTTCGATTGTGGACCCCGGTGTCGTCGGGCCGTCGACTCGGTCGGCCATTGCGCTCACCAACGAGACCAGGCGCGGGTGATCGACGAGGTCGTCGACGAGCACACGCTTGCCTTTCGCGTCGGCCAACGGGATCTTCCAGTTCTCGTACTGGGTTTCGTCGGTACCGGGCTGGTTCTGAATTCGGTGTTCGCCGACGGCGTCGACGAGAGCGACACCGATCAGCAGGGACGGGCTGCGCTGGACGAGGCGATGCAGAGCTTCCACCGTCTCGTGGTTGTCGGCGTCGGCACCGAGCAATCCGCGCTCGCGCGCCAGGTCGAGAACTGCCTCGCGCTTGGCTGCGTCGATGTCCTTCTCGGCCTCGATGTCTCGTTCGAGCAGGCCGAGACGGGACCGCAGGTCGATGTGTTCACCCTCGAGGTATCCGGCCGTCGGGGGCAGATCGTGTGTGGTCACCGATGTCAGGCACAGGGTGCGGTAGTCCTCGGGTGCAATGGGCCCGGACTCGTCCGCTTCGAACCACAGGATCGAGGTGCCGAAGATGCCGCGCTCGGTGAGGTACTCCTGCACCATCGGCTCGAAGACACCGAGATCCTCACCGACCACCACCGCGCCTGCCCGCTCGGCCTCGAGGGCCAGGATGCCGATCAGCGCCTCGTGGTCGTACTCGACATACGTTCCGCCGCCGGCATTCTCGGCCTCCTGCGGAATCCACCACAGGCGGAACAGTCCCAGGATGTGGTCGACGCGGATGCCGCCGGCATGACGAAGGATCGTGCGCAGCATGTCTCGATAGGGGACGTACGCCAGTTCGCGTAGTCGGTCCGGATCCCACGGGGGTTGGTTCCAGTTCTGGCCCTGCTGGTTGAAGTTGTCCGGCGGCGCGCCCACCGTGACTCCCGACGCCAATACGTCACCCAGAGCCCAGGCATCGGCTCCGCCGCGCGCCACGCCGACGGCGAGGTCGTGCATGATCCCGATGTCCATCCCCGCATCGAGTGCCGAGCGTTGCGCGGCGGCCAACTGCTCGTCGCAGATCCACTGCAGCCACATGTGGAAGTCGATGCGCTCGGCGAGCTTGGTGCGCTGCTCGAGCACGAAGTCGGTCCGCGGGTGTGCTGCCTTGTCGGTCCAGGCCGAATTCTCGGGTCCGAATTTCTCCGCCAGGGCGCTCCACACCGCGAAATCGCGCAGTCCGGAACCCTCGCGTTCGACGAACGCGCGGAATGCGGACTGGCGGGCCGGGCTTCGTTCCACCTTGTGAACACGTTCCAGGGCACGCAGTTTCGCCGTGAAGGTCGAGTCTCGATTCAGCTTTCCGGTTCGCTTGTTGGCCTTGTCGAACCGCTTGGCCGCCTTCCGGACCTTGCCGAACTGTTCCGGTGACAGCAGCGCGGTTTCGCGAATGTTCTCCACCCGGATGTAGAGCGAGTTGAAGAACCGGCGGGTGGTCGGCAGATAGGGCGACGCCTCCACCGGTGTGGTGGGTCGGTCGGCGTGCAGCGGATTGACGAGGAGATAGTCGAAGCCGTGCTCGCGGCCGGCGATGTCGGCCATGTCCTCGAGATCACCGAGATCACCGATTCCCCATGATCGTCTCGATCGCACCGAATACAGCTGGGTGAGCAAGCCCGTCCGCTGCCGATCTGCCAGTTCTGCGTTGGGTGACAACGACTTCGGAGTGACGACCACAACCGTGTCCGACGTCCGGACCGTGTTGTCCTCGCTGATCGTCGTCGCGGTCAGGCTGTGCCAACCGAGCGGTGCACTGCTCGGAACGACGAACGTGGCACGACCGATGAGGCGGCCGTCGACCTCACGGGGATCGACCCAGACGTCGGCCTGGGTCACCTCGATGGTCTCGCCGTCCTCGGAGACCATCGAGACCTCGACCGGATTGCCGTGTGGCACATGGACCCACACCACGGCGTCGGTGCCCTGCGTGGCCACCACCACCGGCGGAAGCAGGCGCCGCCACGGCGCGTTCTCGATGTCGGCCAGAGCTCGGTCGACGTCCTCGGTCGATTCGGTCGCGTAGCCGCGCGCGGCGAGCACCTGACGCAGGGTGTCGTCGCTCACTTCGTGTTCGGTGTCGTCCCAGCCTCGGTACGAGGTCGATGTGCCGAGACGTCGGGCGAGAGAGCGAAGTGCCTGCGAGTAGTCCACACCGATGATCGTGCCAGTTCGTCGCGCCCGCGTCATGCCGGCCGGGCCTTCGTTCACCGGCCACCGCTCCGATCCGAACGACGGGCGGGTCCGGTTGCTCGACTGCCAGGATTGAAACACGCCGCGCTGGGTAGTCTGGGTCGGCGAACGGTAAAACGACTGCTCGGCGACGATAGGAAGTGCGGATGGCTGGGGTCAGCAAGATCGAAGAACTGGAGCGAGGTTCCGGTGCACCGGTCGAGCTGAGGGTGCGCGCCGAGGCCGACCAGCTTCCGGTGGTCCGTGCAGTCGCCGAGACACTCGCAGTGCTCAGCGACTTCACGCTCGACGACATCGCCGACGTCAAGTTGGTCGTGGACGAGGTGTGTTCGCAGTTGATCAAGGGCTCGGTCACCGATGCAGAGCTTTCGTGCACGTTCGCGGTGAGCGACTCCGGAATCCGGATCGTCGTCACCTCCACGTTGACCTCCACATCCGTGCCGAAGAAGGACAGTTTCGGCTGGCACGTGTTGCAGACGCTGACCGACGCCATCGAGTTGCGCGCCGACGACGCCGTCGAGGGCGAGGCCGGTCACACGGTCGCGATTGACGTGGTCAAGCGGAGGAGCAAGGTCTAGTGCCTGTGCCGCACGAACGAAGCACACGGCGAGAGTCCGACGATTACAGCGACGTTGTCGCACTGATCCAGCAGATGCAGGCGCTCGACGAGAATTCACCGCAGCGCCGAGTGCTGCGCGATCGCATCATCACCCGCTGCCTGCCTCTCGCAGAACACATCGCACGCCGCTTCGGCGGCCGCGGCGAAGCACACGAGGACCTGCTGCAGGTCTCACGTCTCGGTCTGGTGAACGCGGTCGACCGATTCGACATCGAACGCGGTTCGGACTTCGTGTCGTTCGCGGTGCCCACGATCATGGGCGAAGCTCGCCGCTACTTCCGCGACGCCGGATGGTCGGTTCGAGTGCCGCGGCGCATGAAGGAACTGAACTCGATGATCTCCCAGGCTGTGGGATCGCTGTCGCAGAAGCTCGGCCGGGCTCCGACCGCCAGCGAGATCGCGGCCGAACTGGGGATCGACGTCAAGGAAGCCTCGCAGGCTTTGCTTGCGCGCAGCGCGTATCAGACCGTTTCGGTCGACTCGGTGGTCAGCGAGGATCGGTTGCCGCTGATGGACACCCTCGGTGCCGATGATCCCGAACTCGAGAAGATGGAGAGCTACCTCGCGGTGCGGCCTGCACTCGAGAAGTTGCCCGAGCGTGAGCGTCGAATCGTCGTGCTCCGATTCTTCGGGTCGATGACCCAGACTCAGATCGCGGAGAAGGTGGGGATTTCGCAGATGCACGTCTCGCGAATCCTGGCTCGCACGCTCGCTCAGCTGCGTGAGGACCTCGGCGAGGACTGAACTCGACCGGCAAAGCTAGGCTCGCGGGATGAGTATGTACGACGACGTCGACGAGTACATCGGAGCCCGTAGGGTCACGGGCCTGGCGGCATCGCGCGATTTCTCGCGGGCGGTGGTCGTGGTTGCCGCACTGGACGATTCGCGGACCGAGTATCGAACGTCGTTGTGGGAGATCGATGTCGACGGCGGTTCGCCCGCCCGGCGTATCACCCACGGCGAGTGGGGTGAGAGTGCTCCGGTGTTCACCTCGGCGGGCGATCTGTTGTTCTCTCGCACATCGAGCAAGGACGATCCGGCTCGGCTGTGGATTCTGCCTGCCTCGGGCGGTGAGGCGCGCGTTCTCGAGACCAGGTCCGCCGGTCTGAGCGAGGTCGTGACCGCCCGTTCCGGATTGGGGCTCGTCGGACTCTCGCCGGTGTTCGGATCGTCGAGCACCGATGAGGACGACGACGCCCTGCGCACCGAGCGCAAGGCGAACAAGGTGGATGCAATTCTGCACACCGGAGTTCCGGTGCGTTTCTGGGATCACGATCTGGGGCCTGCGACGCCGCACCTGTTCGCGGGATCGTCGGACGGTTCGACCGGACTGCGCGATCTGACGTCGGATGCGGCCGGAGCGTTGCACGAAGCGGCCTTCGATGTCGGTGCCGACGGTTCGTTCGTCGTGTCCACCTGGTCCGTCCCCGGCGCTCTGGCGACCGCGCGGACGGTGCTGGTGCGTATCGACACCGCGACGGGGGAGCGCACGACGATCGTCGACGACGTCGATGCCGACCTGGGCTCACCTGCGATCTCGCCGGACGGAGCGTCCGTGGTGTTCGTGCGTGAATCGCTCTCCACTCCCGAGGACGCGCCTCGAATGACGCTGCAGCGCTACGATTTCGAGTCGGCTTCGGTCGTAGATCTCGCTCCCGGCTGGGATCGGTGGCCGATCGACCCGGTGTGGCTGCCGGACGGGTCGGGGGTACTGGTCACCGCGGACGACGACGGCCGGTCCCCGATCTTCGTCGTGCGTGAGGGCGCGGAGCCGCGTCGGCTGACGAACACGAACGACGCGTACACCCACGTCCACGTGTCCTCGGACGGAACCAGGGTGCTGGCCCTCGCCGCGTCGTATCTGGCCGCCCCGCATCCGGTCTCGATCGACCTGTCCGACGGCACCGTCGACGACCTCGACAGCTCCGTCGACCGCTGTCCTGTGCCCGGAACTCTCACCGAGATCGACACCGTCGTCGACGACGGTGCTCGGGTGCGCGGCTGGCTGGCACTGCCCGAGGGTGCCTCGGACGCGGCACCCGCACCGCTGCTGCTGTGGGTGCACGGTGGCCCGCTCGGCTCGTGGAACACCTGGTCGTGGCGGTGGAATCCGTGGCTGATGGTCGCTCGCGGGTACGCCGTGCTGCTGCCGGACCCGGCGCTGTCCACCGGGTACGGCCAAGAGTTCGTACAGCGCGGCTGGGGAGCGTGGGGCAAAGCTCCGTTCACCGATCTGATGGCGTTGACCGACGTCGCGGTCGCGCTACCCGAGATCGACGAGACCCGCACCGCGGCGATGGGCGGATCTTTCGGCGGCTACATGGCCAACTGGATCGCCGGACACACCGATCGGTTCGACGCCATCGTCACCCATGCGAGCCTCTGGGCGCTCGATCAATTCGGCCCGACGACCGATGCTCCGTGGTACTGGGCGCGGGAAATGTCTCCGGAGATGGCGGTCGAGAACTCCCCGCACCTGTTCGTCGCGGACATCGCGACGCCGATGCTGGTGATCCACGGCGACAAGGACTATCGCGTGCCCATCGGCGAGGGCCTACGGCTGTGGTACGAACTGCTCAGCGAATCCGGCCTGCCCGCCGACGACGAGGGCAACACCGAGCATCGTTTTCTCTACTTCCCGGCCGAGAACCATTGGATTCTGAGTCCTCAGCACGCCAAGGTCTGGTACGAGGTGGTGCTGGCATTCCTGGCCCAGCACGTGCTGGGCGAGAGGGTGTCGATGCCCCGAATCCTCGGCCACTAGAATCGACCGGTGACCAGTTCAGCGCCAGAGCACTCAGAGAACCCCGCCGATTCGATCGACCTGCCCAAGAGCTGGGATCCCAGTGCGGTCGAGGCGGAGCTGTACCGGTCCTGGGTCGACGCCGGGTACTTCGAAGCCGACGCGACCAGCGGCAAGCCGCCCTACTCCATAGTGCTGCCCCCGCCCAACGTCACCGGCAGCCTGCACATGGGCCACGCTCTCGACCACACGCTGATGGACGCGCTCAGTCGTCGCAAGCGGATGCTCGGGTACGAGGTGCTGTGGTTGCCGGGCATGGACCACGCGGGTATCGCCACGCAGACCGTCGTGGAGAAGCAACTCGCCGCCGACGGAAAGACCAAGGAAGAGTTCGGACGCGAGGCGTTCATCGACAAGGTCTGGGACTGGAAGCGCGAATCGGGCGGAACCATCGGTGGGCAGATGCGACGCATCGGCGACGGTGTCGACTGGAGTCGAGAGCGTTTCACCATGGACGACGGCCTGTCCGAGGCCGTCCAGACCATGTTCAAGCGGATGTTCGACGACGGTTTGATCTACCGCGCCGAGCGACTGGTCAACTGGTCGCCGGTGCTGCAGACCGCCATCTCCGACATCGAGGTCAAGTTCGAGGACGTCGACGGCGAACTGGTGTCGCTGCGATACGGCTCGCTCGACGATGCCGAGCCACACGTCATCGTCGCGACCACCCGAGTCGAAACGATGCTCGGCGACACCGCAGTCGCGGTCCACCCGGACGACGAACGGTACAAGGCTCTCGTCGGCACCACCCTCGAGCACCCGTTCACCGGACGGCAGATTCCGATCATCGCCGACGACTACGTGGACCCCGAGTTCGGCACCGGCGCAGTGAAGATCACCCCGGCACACGATCCCAACGACTTCGAGATGGGCGTGCGGCACTCGTTGCCGATGCCCTCGATCATGGACAAGGCAGGCCGGATCACCGATACCGGAACGCAATTCGACGGTATGGATCGCTTCGAGGCGCGCGTGAAGGTGCGTGAAGCACTCGCCGAGCAGGGCCGCGTCGTCGCCGAGAAGCGCCCCTACCTGCACAGCGTCGGCCACTCCGAGCGTAGCGGCGAGCCGATCGAGCCACGTCTGTCGCTGCAGTGGTGGGTCAAGGTCGACACCTTGGCGAAGGCGGCCGGTGACGCAGTGCGTAACGGCGACACCGTCATTCATCCCAAGAGTCAGGAACCGCGCTGGTTCGCCTGGGTCGACAACATGCACGACTGGTGCATCTCGCGTCAGCTGTGGTGGGGTCATCGGATTCCGATCTGGTACGGACCCGACGGCGAGACCGTCTGCCTCGGACCGGGGGAGACGCCGCCCGAAGGCTGGGAGCAGGATCCCGACGTCCTCGACACCTGGTTCTCGTCCGGTCTGTGGCCCTTCTCGACGATGGGGTGGCCCGACGCCACCGCCGATCTCGAGAAGTTCTATCCCACCGGTGTTCTCGTCACCGGATACGACATCCTGTTCTTCTGGGTCGCCCGCATGATGATGTTCGGCACCTACGTCGGAGCGGACGACGCGATCACCGCGGGCAAGCAGGGGCCGCAGGTTCCGTTCCGAGATGTGTTTCTGCACGGCCTGATTCGGGACCAGTTCGGCAAGAAGATGTCGAAGTCGCGCGGTAACGGCATCGATCCTCTCGACTGGGTCGATCGTTTCGGTGCCGACGCGCTGCGCTTCACGCTCGCTCGCGGCGCGAACCCCGGTGCCGACATGTCGGTCGGCGAGGATCACGCGCAGTCCTCGCGCAACTTCGCCAACAAACTGTTCAACGCAACGAAGTTCGCGTTGATGAACGGCGCGGCACCGGCAGATCTCCCGTCGCGGTCCGAGCTGACCGACGCCGACCGTTGGATCCTCGACCGACTCGAACAGGTTCGGGCAGAGGTGGATTCGGCGTTCGACCGTTACGAGTTCAGCAAGGCCTGCGAGGCGCTCTATCACTTCGCCTGGGACGAGGTCTGCGACTGGTACCTCGAGATCGCCAAGGTGCAGTTCGCCGACGAGACCATCGCCGTCACCACGCGCGGGGTTCTCGGCAACGTTCTCGACGCCTTGCTGCGACTGCTGCATCCGGTGATTCCGTTCGTCACCGAAACGCTGTGGAAGGTGCTCACCGGCGGCGAGTCGCTGGTGATCGCCGCGTGGCCCACCGCCTCCGTCGATTCACTGGATTCTGTTGCTGCACAGCGCATCGACGACATGCAGCGGCTCATCACCGAAATTCGCCGGTTCCGCAGCGATCAAGGACTCAAGCCGTCCCAGAAGGTGGCGGCCCGCATCGTCGGAGTCTCCGAATCGGATCTGGACGGGCAGATTTCGGCGGTCACCGCACTGGCTCGACTGACCGAGCCCGCTGAGGACTTCGCGGCGACGGCGTCGGTCGAGGTGCGTCTGAGCAAGGCCACCGTGGTCGTCGAACTCGACACCTCGGGCACCGTCGACCTGGTCGCCGAGCGGGCCCGACTGGTGAAGGATCTCGCGGCTGCGGAGAAGGAACTCGCGCAGACCACCGGCAAGCTCGGCAACGAAGCGTTTCTCGCGAAGGCACCGGATGCGGTGGTGGACAAGATCAGAACACGCCAGACGATCGCAGGCGAAGAGATCGCCCGCATCACGGCGCGGCTCGAATCGATGGGAACCTAAGTGACCGAATCCGACGAGGCCCTGCCCCTGCCTCCGCCGAGCCCGGTCGATCTGGCCGAGCTCGCACTCGTGGAGGCCGAGCTCGACAAGCGTTGGCCCGAAACGAAGATCGAGCCGTCGACGGCTCGGATCTCGGCGCTGATGGACCTGCTCGGCTCGCCGCAGAGGGCGTATCCGTCGATTCACGTCGCGGGCACGAACGGCAAGACCTCGGTGACCCGCATGATCGATGCGCTCCTCACCGCGTTCCATCGGCGCACGGGCCGCACCACCAGTCCGCACCTGCAGATGGCGACCGAGCGGATCAGCATCGACGGCAGGCCCATCTCGCCGCGGCTCTACGTCGACACCTACAACGAGATCGCTCCGTTCGTGGACATGATCGACGCGCAGTCCGAGGCTGCGGGCGGACCCCGCATGAGCAAGTTCGAGGTGGTCACGGCCATGGCGTTCGCGGCGTTCGCCGAGGCCCCGGTCGAGGTTGCCGTCATCGAGGTCGGACTCGGCGGGCGTTGGGACGCCACCAACGTCGTCGACGGCGACGTTGCCGTCATCACCCCGATCGGCCTCGATCACGTCGAGTTCCTCGGCGACGATCTCGCGACGATCGCGGTAGAGAAGGCGGGGATCATCAAGAAGGCACCGGAATCGCTGGTGCCGCGCGATACCGTCGCGATTCTGGCGAAGCAGCAGCCCGAGGTGTCCGAGGTCCTGCTGCGGGCGGCGGTACAGGCGGACGCTGCGGTGGCCCGAGCCGGATCGGAATTCACCGTCCTCGGCAGGCAGATCGCCGTGGGAGGCCAGCAACTGGAACTGCAGGGGCTCGGCGGGGTGTACACCGACGTCTTCCTTCCCCTGCACGGCGAGCATCAGGCGCACAATGCCTCGCTCGCACTCGCGGCGGTGGAGGCTTTCTTCGGTGCGGGTCCGGATCGTCAACTCGATCAGGACACCGTTCGCGGGGCGTTCGCAACGATCGTCAATCCGGGTCGGCTCGAGCGGGTGCGCAACGCCCCGACAGTGTTTCTCGACGCCGCGCACAACCCACATGGGGCAGCAGCGCTCGCCGCTGCCCTCACCGACGAATTCGATTTCCGCAAACTCGTCGGCGTCGTCAGCGTCATGGCGGACAAGGATGTCGGAGCAATCCTCGACGCGCTGGAGCCGGTGTTCGACGACATCGTCGTCACCCACAACGGGTCCGCGCGGGCGATGGACGTGGACGCGTTGGCCGACATCGCGGTGGCCAAATTCGGCGACGAACGCGTCGTGGTGGCGTCGACCCTGCCCGATGCGCTGGAAACGGCGATCGGGTTGGCCGAGGAAGTCGCCGAGCCGGGTGAGGCCGTGTCCGGTGCCGGAGTCGTGGTGACCGGATCCGTGGTGACCGTCGGTGCAGCCCGCACTCTGTTCGGAAAGGACCCCGCGTGAGCGAGACAGAGTTCAGACCACCCACGAACGATCCGTGGAAGGGGTTCCGCGGTGTCTGTGCAGGAACGTTGGTACTCGAAGCCATCGTCGTTCTGCTCTCGCTGCCTGTGGTCGCCGTCGTGGGCGGCGGTGCAACGTGGTTTTCGACCACGTACATCGTTCTCCTCGCGGTCGCGATGATCGCAGGTGCCGGCAAGCAAGGCGAGCCCTGGGCGATGAAGTTCAATCTGATTCTGCAAGTGTTCGTTCTGTTCGGAACGGTGTTCCATCTGTCCATCGGCATCGTCGGCCTGATCTTCATCGCCGTGTGGCTGTATCTGCTGTACCTGCGCCGTGACATCACCGAGCGAATCCGACGTGGGATGCTGCCGGGGCAGCGCGACTGACAGGGGAAACCTGTCGGTTTCGGCGATGCGGCGCGCGCTGCATCGCTGTGTTCCATTACTGTTCTCGACGTGACCGACCGCACCCTTGTACTGATCAAGCCCGACGGAGTTGCCCGGCGTTACGTAGGAGAGATCCTCGGCCGCGTGGAGAAGAAGGGTCTGAGCATCGTCGCACTCGAGCTCAAGACCGTCTCCCGCGAACTGGCCTCGGCTCACTATGCGGAGCACGAGAGCAAGCCGTTCTTCCCCGAGCTGCTCGAGTTCATCACGTCCGGACCGGTGGTGGCCGCAGTTCTCGAAGGCCCCCGCGCCATCGCTGCGTTCCGCCAGATCGCAGGCGGCACCGACCCCGTGGCCAAGGCGGTTCCCGGCACCATCCGTGGTGACCTCGCCCTCGACGGTCAGCAGAATCTGGTGCACGGATCGGATTCCGTGGAATCGGCCGAGCGCGAGATCGCACTCTGGTTCCCCGGCCTCGCCTGACCGTTCCGCCTTCGACACGAAAAGCAGCACTTACTTCCGGCCTCGCCGCATCCGCTCGGAACCCGAACGGTGCGGCGTGGCGAGTACGCATCACAGCGTGTGGGATACTCGACGACAGATCGACTTCACTGCACCAGTACGTACAGGTTTCACGCTCCACCCGAAGCCCAGGCTTCACCGAAGTTCGCTAGTCCGGTGTGGTGTATTCGATCGGATGACTGTCGTCTATCCGCTGCCCGTCATCGCAGATGCTCGAACGAGAGACAGGCTCGTTCGCGTTCTTGCTTGATGATCAGGCGCTCGGATCGCCGGTACACCACCATCCAGCCAGGCACCGCACACGCTGTCGTCGACCACCGAGAACTACGAAGTGGTCATCGGCTCGGGTGCGGAGCGAGACCGAACAGCTGACGTCCAACCCGACGTGAGTACACAAGGATTGCCCTCGCGTGGCCGCGTCACACC
Organism: Rhodococcus sp. NPDC079359; assembly: GCF_040702585.1. Classification (NCBI taxonomy): domain Bacteria; kingdom Bacillati; phylum Actinomycetota; class Actinomycetes; order Mycobacteriales; family Nocardiaceae; genus Rhodococcus; species Rhodococcus sp. NPDC079359. Next base: position 289,635 of record NZ_JBFBLH010000005.1, on the reverse strand, counting down.
CGAAGTCGGATGGACGCGCCCGGGGGCCCGAGGAGACTACGTGGCCGATCAAAGCCCGCCCGAAGATGTACAGAACGCAAACGCAGGTCGTACGGAGCCTCCCGGCACGGTGTCGTCTGTGGAAACCGACGCGGTGTCGTCGGCGCAACCCGACACGATCGAGCTGCCGACCAGGCTGCGCGTGCACGCTCTGGCAAAGATTCTGGGCGTCACCAGCAAGCAGTTGCTCGTCACCCTCGGTGAGCTCGGTATCGAAGCGCGCAGTGCACAGTCGAGCCTGAGCCGTGACGTCGCGGAGTCCGTTCGTGACTCGGTCAACGCGCCGACAGCGCCCACCGGGCAGACAGTCGACTCGTCGACTGCCGCGGAGCCGGTTGCGGAGGAACCTGTCGAGGCACCCGCCGTCGAGGCCTCGTGGTCCGAGCCGCAGCTGTTCACCAGCGCGCCCGCTCCGGAGCCGGAGGCCGATCGGTCCGCGGCAACGACCGATCAGCCCACCGCGACGACGTTCGCCACCCCGCTGTTTCTGCAGCCCGCAGCCGTGGACGCCCCAGCGACGGAATCTGCGGAGTCTCCGGCGGAGCCCCCGGCGCGCCGTCGCCGCAGCCGCAAGGCAGCGCCCAAGGACGAGGTCGCCAGCACCGACAGCAGCGCGGACACCGACGGCAGTGAGTCCGCGGTGACGTCGGAGACCGCTGCACCCGAGGCCTCTGCACCCGAGACCTCTGCAGTCTCGACCGACCGGTCCTCTTCCGAGGCCGACGAGTCGACCGCTGCCGAGGGGGCGACCGACGGTGACGGCGACGACGATCAATCTCAGCCTCGACGCCGCCGCCGTGGCCGCCGTGGCCGCGGCCGTGGTCGCGGCGAGCAGTCCTCGGACGAGTCGAACGACGACAATTCCGACGACGATTCCGACGGCGACTCGGAGACCACCGATTCGGCCGACACAGAATCGACCGATTCCGACTCGGACGAGTCCTCGTCGAGTGACGAGCAGCAGTCGAACTCGGGACGACGCTCGCGTCGATCGCGCACTCGCAGCCGTACCTCGGACCGGCAGAACTCCGATTCGACCGATTCCTCCGACGACACTCGCACCGCGGACTCCTCGGCCGAGGACGGCGACGACGAGTCCGATTCGGGTGCCCAGGACAATTACGACGACTCCGACAACGGCGGTTCGGACGGAGACGGCTCCAGCCGTCGTCGTCGACGCCGTCGCCGGCGCAAGACCGGAGCAGAAGCCGCTGCCGAGGGTGCCTCGTCCGAGGACGATCCGCCCAACACCGTCGTGCACGAGCGCGAGCCGCGCAACAAGAGCCGGGCACCCCGGGACGAGGTCCAGGGAATCACGGGCTCGACGCGTCTCGAGGCCAAGCGCCAGCGCCGCCGCGACGGGCGCGATGCCGGTCGTCGTCGGCCGCCGATCCTCACCGAGTCCGAGTTCCTGGCTCGCCGCGAATCCGTCGACCGCGTCATGGTCGTGCGTGAGAAAGCGACTCCGGATCACCCGCTGACCACTCAGGTTGCCGTGCTCGAAGACGGTGTGCTCGTCGAGCACTTCGTCACCAGCAGTGCCACTGCGTCGATGGTCGGCAACGTCTACCTGGGCCGCGTACAGAACGTGCTGCCCAGCATGGAAGCAGCCTTCATCGACATCGGGCGTGGCCGCAACGGCGTGCTGTACGCGGGCGAGGTCAACTGGGACGCTGCGGGGTTGGGCGGAAACTCACGGAAGATCGAGCAGGCTCTCAAGCCCGGCGATCAGGTTCTCGTCCAGGTCAGCAAGGATCCGGTGGGGCACAAGGGTGCTCGCCTGACCACGCAGCTGTCGCTCGCGGGTCGATTCCTCGTCTACGTGCCCGGTGGAAGTTCCACCGGCATCAGCCGCAAGCTGCCCGACACCGAGCGCAAGCGGCTCAAGGAAATTCTGCGTGACATCGTGCCTCCCGAGGCCGGCGTCATCATCCGCACCGCAGCGGAGGGCGTCAGCGAAGAAGAGCTCGCACGCGACGTGACTCGCCTGCAGGCGCAGTGGGCCAGCATCGAAGAACGCTCGGCCAACGCCGAAACCGGCAAGGGCGTGCAACCACAGACGCTGTACGAAGAGCCCGACATGCTCGTCAAGGTCATCCGTGACCTGTTCAACGAGGACTTCTCCAAGCTCGTCATCGAGGGCGACAAGGCGTGGACGACGACGTCGAACTACGTCGAGACCGTGGCCCCGGACATGATGGAGCGGCTGCACCGATACGAGGCCGACGGCAGTTCCGTCGACGTCTTTGCCGCGCACCGCATCGACGAGCAGCTGGCCAAGGCCCTCGATCGCAAGGTCTGGCTGCCGTCCGGCGGCACCCTGGTGATCGATCGCACCGAGGCGATGACCGTCGTCGACGTCAACACCGGCAAGTTCACCGGGTCGGGCGGCAATCTCGAAGAGACGGTCACTCGCAACAACATCGAGGCCGCCGAGGAAGTCGTGCGCCAGATGCGGCTGCGAGACATCGGCGGCATGATTGTCGTCGACTTCATCGACATGGTGCTCGAGTCCAACCGCGATCTCGTACTCCGACGACTCACCGAGTCCCTCGGACGCGACCGGACTCGCCACCAGGTCTCCGAGGTGACCTCGCTCGGTCTGGTGCAGATGACTCGCAAGAAGCTCGGCACGGGGCTCGTCGAGGCGTTCTCCACCACGTGTGAGCACTGCCAGGGTCGTGGCATCGTCGTGCACCCGTTCCCCATCGACGCCAAGCCGGACAACGACGGCGGTCGGTCGAACTCGTCGCGTTCGGAATCGGGCAACTCGGGAACCAGCAGCAGGCGTCGTCGTGGCAAGGACAACAAGGCCGAGGTCAACGATCGGTCCGACGGCAACGAGCGGGCCTCCTCGAACGATCGTGCCGGTGCGGCAGACGGTCAGGAACACCCCGTGGTCGATCCGTCGATCAAGCGGGCGCATCCGGTGGCACTGGCCATGGCGGCGCACCACGACGACGTGGTGGCCGACGTCAGCCCCGCCGATGTCGAGACACCGGCCCCCGAAGCTCCCGGCGGCGACGCCGAGGTGACCGTGGTCTCCGCCGACGATGTGGAGGTTGCGGCCGCTGCGGTCGCCGACGCGGAGACGAACGTCACGGCAGCCGATGCGGCCACCGAGACCGAGGCCGACCGGCCTTCCGTCGAGCCGGTGGCACCGAAGGCTCGACGCGGACGGCGGGTGGCGCGCAAGGCAGCCGCGCCGACCGGCACAGCGCCCGACGCGGGCATGGTGATCGTCGTTCCTGTCGCGGACGACTCCGCGGACGCCACGGCCTCCGACCAGGCGGGGACGGCACCCGACGAGGCGGCGGCTCCGCTCACGGCGGCGGCCGAGCAGTCCGTGGAGCCGGTGGAGGTGCCGGCGGCACGTCCTCGCAGACGGCGCGCAGCAGCGCGGCCTGCAGGGCCTCCGGTGGACATCGATGCCTAGCAGCGCGGGGCAGTTTGACCCTGGCCGTCTCTCTGCCGTAACCTTGATAAGTCGCTCCCGGTGACACCGTTCTGTTGTGCCGTAGTGGCCTTGCAGGAAACAACGGTTCTCGAGCGGGCCTAGGTGAACATCGCCGTGGCCGGCCGATAGGGAGCAAGCAAACACGTTTTACCAGACCAGTCGTGTTGCCATGCGCAACGCGAGCAAGTTCGAAGAAGCAAGGGGTAGCCCTCCGATGGCAACGTACGCGATCGTCAAGACCGGCGGAAAGCAGTACAAGGTCGCTGTTGGTGACCTCGTCAAGGTCGAGAAGATCGAGGGAGCGCCCGGCACTGCTGTCTCGCTTGCTCCGGTCCTCGTCGTAGACGGATCCGACCTGACCACAGATGCAGACAAGCTGGCGAAGATCTCGGTCGCCGGTGAGATCGTCGAGCACACCAAGGGCCCGAAGATCCGCATCCACAAGTTCAAGAACAAGACCGGATACCACAAGCGTCAGGGACACAGGCAGAAGCTCACTGTCCTCAAGGTCACCGGCATCAAGTAACCAGGTCCCCGCAGGACCTGAATTCTTCCAAGCTGATTCACCCCGAGGAGGGTATGCAACATGGCACATAAGAAGGGTGCATCAAGCTCCCGTAACGGTCGCGACTCGAATGCTCAGCGCCTCGGCGTCAAGCGTTTCGGCGGCCAGACCGTAGGCGCAGGCGAGATCCTGGTTCGTCAGCGTGGCACGCACTTCCACCCCGGCGTCAACGTCGGCCGTGGCGGCGACGACACCCTGTTCGCACTCGCCCCCGGCGCAGTCGAGTTCGGTGCCAAGCGCGGTCGCAAGACCGTGAACATCGTTCCGGTTGCTGTAGAGGCCTAGTCCTTCTGCAGCGCTGGCGCTCACGATGGCCGACGCGACCGGGCAACTGCTCGTGTCGACCATCCACGGCGTACGTTCACAGCTCCCGATAGGGGCGGACCAGGGTCATGAGACCGGTCCGCCCCTATCGCTTTTTTCTCCCGCTTTCTCTTTCACGAAAGGATCGAAGACAGCTATGTCACGATTCATCGACCGCGTGGTGCTGCACGTCAGCGCCGGCAAAGGTGGCAACGGCTGCTCTTCGGTTCACCGCGAGAAGTTCAAGCCTCTCGGCGGCCCGGACGGCGGTAACGGAGGGCAGGGCGGCGGAGTCGTGTTCGTCGTCGACAGCAACGTCCACACTCTGCTCGACTTCCACTTCTCCAGCCATGCCAAGGCAGGCAACGGAACTCAGGGCATGGGTGGCAACCGTGAGGGTGCCAACGGCGAGGACCTGATTCTCAAGGTTCCCGACGGCACCGTCGTGCTCGACAAGAAGGGCAACGTGCTCGCCGACATGATCGGCGAGGGAACACGTTTCGACGCCGCTCCCGGCGGCCGCGGCGGCCTCGGCAACGCAGCTCTGGCCTCGAAGGCTCGACGGGCACCCGGATTCGCGCTGCTCGGCGAAGAGGGCATCGAACGCGAGCTCGTCCTCGAACTCAAGTCCGTCGCAGACGTTGGCCTCGTCGGTTTTCCGTCGGCCGGTAAGTCGTCGCTGGTCTCGGTGCTGTCCGCAGCGAAGCCGAAGATCGCCGATTACCCCTTCACCACATTGGTGCCCAACCTCGGCGTGGTCTCCAGCGGAGACACAACCTTCACCGTCGCAGACGTTCCCGGGCTGATCCCCGGCGCGAGTCAGGGCCGAGGTCTCGGTCTCGACTTCCTGCGTCACCTCGAACGGTGTGCCGTTCTCGCGCACGTCGTCGACTGCGCCACACTGGATCCCGGCCGCGATCCGATCTCCGACGTCGACGCCCTCGAAGCCGAGCTGGCCGCGTACAAGCCGGCGCTGTCCGGAGACGCCAGCCTCGGCGATCTGGCCGATCGGCCCCGCATCGTGGTGTTGAACAAGGCCGACATTCCCGAGGGTGCCGAGTTGGCCGAGATGGTCACCGCCGAGTTCGAGTCCCGTGGCTGGCCCGTGTACACCATCTCCGCGGTGACGCGTGCCGGTCTCAAGCCGCTGACGTTCGCATTGGCCAAGCTCGTCGAGGAGTACCTCACCGCGCATCCGGCTCCCGAGCCGCGGCGTCAGGTGCTGCGCCCGGTCGCTCGGAACGACGACAGCTTCAAGGTCGTCAAGGATCCGGACATCCCGGACGGCTTCATCGTTCGCGGTACCCGACCCGAGCGTTGGGTGCGTCAGACGCAGTTCACCAACGACGAGGCCGTCGGTTACCTCGCCGACCGTCTCGCGCGGCTCGGAGTCGAGGACGCACTCATCAAGGCCGGCGCTCAGCCCGGTGCTTCGGTCACCATCGGCGACGTGTCGTTCGACTGGGAGCCGCAGACTCCGGCCGGTGTCGAGATCACGATGACAGGCCGTGGCACCGATGCCCGCCTCGATCAGGTCGAGCGCATCGGCGCATCCGAACGCAAGCATGCCCGCCAGGTACGTCGCGGGCTCGATACCGAACAGGAGTAGACGTGGCGGCGGTGCGTGAATCCGATTCGCTCGCAGAGGCTCTCACCGATACCCGTCGCACGATCGCCGATGCCAAGCGCATCGTGGTCAAGATCGGTTCCTCGGCGCTCACCAGCCTCGACACCGGTCTGGATCTGACTCGACTCGACCTGCTCGCCGACGCCATCGAGTCTCGGATGCGCAGCGGCACCGATGTGGTGGTCGTGTCCTCCGGTGCGATCGGCGCAGGGATGGCACCGTTGGGCCTGACCAAGCGTCCACGGGACCTGGCCACAAAGCAGGCCGCTGCGAGCGTCGGTCAACTCGCTCTGGTTCATGCATGGAGCTCGTCGTTCCACCGGTACGGGCGCACGGTCGGACAGGTTCTGCTGACCGCCGAGGACATCGCGCGGCGAACCAACCACCGCAACGCTCAGCGCACCCTGGATCGGTTGCGCTCGCTCGGTGCCGTGGCCATCGTCAACGAGAACGACACGGTCGCCACCGCGGAGATCCGGTTCGGCGACAACGATCGCCTGGCTGCTCTGGTCGCCCACCTCGTCGGTGCGGACGCACTGTTCCTGCTCTCGGACGTGGACGGTTTGTACGACGGTGATCCCCGCAAGGGCAAAGCGACACTGATCCCGGAAGTGACCAGCCCCGAGGATCTCGACGGTGTCGTCGCCGGTTCGGGGGGAGCGCTCGGCACCGGCGGAATGGCCTCCAAGCTGTCCGCTGCGCGTCTCGCGGCCGACGCCGGCGTTCCGGTGTTGCTGGCCGCGGCATCCGATGCTGCTCATGCGCTGACGACGTCCGCGGTGGGTACCGCTTTCGCTGCCCGGCCGACGCGGTTGTCGGCGCGCAAGTTCTGGGTCCGTCATGCCGCCGATGCTGCCGGAGAACTGCACCTCGACGCCGGGGCAGTGCGTGCCGTGGTGGAGCGGCGACGATCGTTGTTGTCCGCTGGTATCACGTCGGTGACGGGTTCTTTCCACGGCGGAGACGTGGTCTCGTTGGTCGATCACGCGGGCGTACTGGTGGCTCGCGGGGTCGTCGCGTACGACTCGGGGGAACTCGCCGGGATGCTCGGGCGGTCGACAGGGGAGTTGGCCGCAGAGCTACAGCGCCCGGTGGTTCATGCCGACGATCTGGTTCCTGCCTGATCGACGTCGTCGGCCAACGCGGTCGCTACCTCGGAACACCCGGCGTGCAGTGTGAGAGAAGCGAATTCGTCGCCCCGAGTGGTGCCGCGGTTGACGATGACGATGGGCTTCGACGTCTTGGACGCGTGTCTGACGAACCGCAGGCCCGACATCACGGTCAGTGAGGATCCGAGCACCAGCAGCGCGTCGCTTCGGTCGACGAGATCGTATGCCTCGGCCACGCGCGGCTTGGGCACGCTCTCACCGAAGTAGACGATGTCGGGTTTCAGTATGCCCGAACATGATTCGCAGTCGACCATGCGGAAGTGCGCGGTCGAGGAAATGATGGCGTCGGCATCGGGGGCGATCTCGACGCCGTCCGCGGGCGCAACGGACTCGAGAAAACCGGGATTGGCGCGATCGAGTCGGCGGGCCAACTCGAAACGCGAGATCAACCGCTCGCAGTTCAGGCAGCGAACTCGGGCGTAGACGCCGTGCAGGTCGATGACGCGTCGGCTGCCCGCCTTGGTGTGCAACATGTCGACGTTCTGGGTGATGATCCCGGTGACGACGCCTGCTCGTTCGAGTCGGGCGAGAGCCCGGTGGCCGTCGTTGGGCACGGCGGCGTCCATGTGTCGCCACCCGACATGGTTACGTGCCCAGTAGTGCCGACGGAATTCGGCGTCACCGATGAACTGCTGGAACGTCATCGGGTTGCGCGGCGGTGACTGCGGACCGCGGTAATCGGGAATCCCGGAGTCGGTGGACATGCCCGCGCCGCTGACGACGGTGACAGTCTTCCCGTCGAGCAGGGAAGTCAGCTGCTCGTACGGTGCCGCGGACACAGGGGTTGCATTCACTTCGTCCAGGATAGCGATCCCTCGCCGGATGGGCACCGTAGATACGCCAACGGCCCGCACCGACCTGGATAGCGTCGGTGCGGGCCGTGAGGACGTGCCGGTGTTACGCGGGTACCTCGACGAGGGGGTACACACCGTTCTCGTCGTGCGTCTCGTTGCCGACGACGGGAGGGTTGAACACGCAGAGCATGCGCATCTGGGTGCGCGGTTCGACAGTATGGCGCTCGTGTCCGTTGAGCAGGTACATCGATCCCGCACCGAGCTCGTAGGTCTCGCCGGTCTCGCGGTCCGTGAGCGTTCCCTCGCCCTCGATGAGCCAGACGGCCTCGACGTGATTGGCGTAGTGGAAGTTGTTCACCGTGCCGGCCTGGATCGTCGTCTCGTGGAACGAGAATCCGACCTTGTCGCCGCCGAGAATGATTCTCTTGCTGCGCCAGTTGCCGTCTTCGCTCGAGATGTCGCGGTCGGTACCGGTGATCTCCTGCGTGGTGCGAACGATCATGTCGATTTCCTCCTTCGATATCGGTGCGTGCGAACGGGTCTCTAGGAGAGGACCTTCGCGACGGCACTTTCGATGATGTCCAGGCCGCGATCGAGCTCGTCGATCGTCGTGGTCAGCGGGGGAAGCAGCTTGACGACCTCGTCCTTGGGGCCGGCGGTCTCGACGAGCAGACGCTCGTCGTAGCACAGCTGAGACACCTTGCCGGCGAGTTCTGCGTCGTCGAACACCAGGGCCTGAACCATGCCACGGCCGCGGGTGGAGATGCCGTCGAACTTGGCGCACAGCTTCATGAACCGGTCCTGGATGTGCTCGCCCTTGACGAGGGTTTCCTTCTCGAACTTGTCGTCGGACCAGTAGTGATCGATGGCGGCCTTCGCCGTGACGAACGACGGGTTGAACCCGCGGAAGGTGCCGTTGTGCTCGCCCGGTGCCCAGACGTCCAGCTCGGGCTTGAACAGAGTCAGTGCCAGCGGCATGCCGTAGCCGCCGATGGACTTGGACAGCGTGACGATGTCCGGGGTGATGCCGGCTTCCTCGAACGAGAAGAACTGGCCGGTGCGTCCGCAGCCCATCTGCACGTCGTCGACGATCAGCAGGATCTCACGGCGCGAGCACAGCTCGGCCAGGGCGCGCAGCCACTCGGGGCGCGCGACGTTGATGCCGCCCTCACCCTGGATGGTCTCCACGATCACTGCGGCCGGGCGGTTGAAACCGCTGCCGGAGTCGTCGAGCACGCGCTCGAACCACTGGAAGTCCTCGGTGACGCCGCCGAAGTAGTTGTCGTACGGCATCGGAGTGGTGTGCACCAACGGAATTCCGGCTCCCGCTCGCTTCATCGAGTTGCCGGTGACCGACAGCGCGCCGAGGGTCATGCCGTGGAATGCGTTGGTGAAGTTGATGATTGCCTCGCGGCCGGTGACCTTGCGAGCAAGCTTGAGTGCGGCCTCGACGGTGTTGGTGCCCGTCGGCCCGGGGAACTGAACCTTGTAGTCCAGGCCGCGGGGATCGAGGATGTTCTTCTTGAACGACTCGAGGAACTCGCGCTTGGCGACGGTGGACATGTCGAGTCCGTGGGTGATGCCATCGCTGGTGATGTAGTCGACCAACGCGCTCTTGATCATGTCGTTGTTGTGGCCGTAGTTGAGAGCGCCTGCGCCACCGAAGAAGTCGAGGTAGTCGTTGCCGTTCTCGTCGGTGATGACCGAGTTCTTCGCGGTGGTGAACACGGCGGGCCACTGGCGGCTGTAGCTGCGCACGCCGGACTCGACGGTCTCGAACACATCGGGCTTCTCTGTTGTCACGGTGTTCTTTTCGGTCATGTTCTGCTTGTTCCTTTCGTAATTCCGCGACGCGTCGGGGCCTACTGTGTAGAGCTCCTCGGCTTCGTGGCTATCAGGGAAATCGTTGGGCGCGAACAAATCCGACCTGACGATATCGGTGCCTCGCTTGCGTGCGAGGCTCGTGAAGGTTGCGATGGACGCTTCGTTGTCCGGGCTGATCGTCGTTTCCAGATGCGTGATGCCCTGTGGCTCGAGGCGGTCGAGCAGCTCCATCAGCATGCGACCGGCAAGTCCCTTGCCACGCTGGTCCGCATCCACGGCGACCTGCCACACGAACAGTGTGCGCGGGGCGTCTTGGCGAATGTATCCGGTGACGAAACCGACTGCGCGGCCGTCGATGTCGGATACGACGGTGGTGGCCGCAAAATCACGGCACCACAACACGTACGAGTAGCTGGAATTGAGATCCAGAACTCGCGAATCTCTTGCGATCTCCCAGAGCCGGACTCCGTCGGAGATCTGTGGCTTACGAAACTTCACTGCGTCCGGCGCAGTGAGCGGGGTACCTCTCAGCAATGCGGGCTTCATAGGAAATACAAACGTAACAAGGTCGCCGAGGCATATCGAGTGCGCCGGGAAATCGACCCCGGAATCGGACATGCTTCCCCAGGTTAACCCGTCGATGTGATGCTGGTCACTTCATCGGCGCCCGGCTGGCTGTACCCGCAACGACCGAATTCAAACCACTCGCTTCCGACGGACCGCTACTTGGGTGTCGCCAGAGCGAACGGAAGTACCGCTTCGGCACCCGCAGATCGCAGAGCCGACGTGGCGCAGGTGAACGTCCACCCAGTGTCGGTCAGCAGATCGATCAACAGAATCGGCCCTGTCACGGACGATACGTCCGGAACGTCCCAAGAGTCCACCAGCCCGGCGACCCTGAACGCCGAATTGGCCGCCGAGACCGGCGGATGACCAGCCCTGACCTGCATGACACCGAGATCGTCCAATTTTCCGACGGCAGCCAATCGCTCGGCGATCGATCGCACCAGCACCGGATGGGTGGGGGAGTCGAGAGCCAGAACGGCAGTCGGTCGCTGCTTCCAGTCCCAGTTGGCGAGCACGGTGATGCACGCCTTCTCCAATGCGTCGGTGGCCGGAGCATCGGGTGCATCGAGCAAGGCACGCAGCCGGCTGCCCCAGCCGAGGTCGGTGAGTCGACCCAGCACGCGCCCGGGTTCGTGTGGGTCGGCGATCTTGCCCGAGAGCGAGACACCCAGCTTCTTCATGCCACTGGGCCACTGCTTTCTCGGTTGCAGGTCGATGCCAGGCCGGTCCAATCGTGCCCGTGCCGAGTCGACTGCGGCCGCATCCACCGATGCCGACAAGTGCTCACCGGTGCAGTTGTCGCACCGTCCGCACTTGTCGGACTCGCTACCGGGTGCGCCCAGATCCGGGTCGTCGAGCTGCCTCCGCAGGAACTCCATCCGGCAGCCGTCGGTGCCCTGGTAGTCGATCATGGCCTGCTGTTCGCGGTCCCTGGCCTGTTCGAGACGCTCGTAGCGTCCCGCGTCGTACGTCCACTGTTCGCCGGTGGCCATCCAACCGCCACGAACGCGTCTGACCGCGCCGTCGACGTCGAGGACCTTCAGCACCATCTCCAGCCTGCTGCGATTGAGCTCGACCAAGGGCTCCAGCGCCTGCGTCGACTGGGCCTTGTCGGTGTTCAAGGCCTCGATGACCTGCCGCACCAGATGCTCGCGGGGGAACGCGACGGAGGCGAAGTAGCTCCAGATCTGGCGATCCTCGTGACCGGGTAGCAGCACCACATCGGCGCGCTCGGTGGCGCGACCGGCTCGGCCGACCTGCTGGTAGTACGAGATCGGGGACGACGGTGCCCCCATGTGCACGACGAAGCCGAGATCGGGCTTGTCGAAGCCCATGCCCAGTGCGGACGTGGCGACGAGGGCCTTGACTCGGTTGGCCAGCAGGTCACCTTCGAGCGATTCGCGCTCGGTCGGATCCGTCTGACCGGTGTACGACGCTACGACGTGGCCCTGATCGGTGAGCAGCGCCGCGAGGTCCTTCGCGGCCGAGACCGTCAGCGTGTAGATGATTCCCGAACCCGGCAGGGTTTTCAGGTGATCGGCGAGCCACGCGGCCCGTTCGGTGGCGTTGTCGATCTTCACCACTGCCATGCGCAGAGAGTCGCGTGCGAGCCCGCCGCGCAGTACCAGCGTGTCGCCGCCGCCGACACCCAGCTGTGCGGCGACGTCGTCCACCACGCGGTCGTTCGCCGTCGCTGTGGTCGCGAGCACGGGGATACCGTCGCGCAACTCGGCGATCAGGGTTCTGATACGTCGATAGTCGGGCCGGAAATCGTGGCCCCAGTCGGAGACGCAATGTGCTTCGTCGACCACGACCAGGCCCGCATCGCCTGCCAGGGACGGCAGCACCTGATCGCGGAAATCCGGATTGTTCAATCGCTCCGGACTGACCAGCAGCACGTCGAGCTCGCCCGAGGCGACCTGCTGATGGATGTCGTCCCACTCGGTCATGTTGCCCGAGTTGATGGTGGCAGCCCGGACGCCCGCCCGCTCGGCGGAGGCAACCTGGTTGCGCATCAACGCCAACAGCGGAGAGACGATCACCGTCGGACCGAGTCCCTGTGCGCGAAGCAGTTTCGCCGCGATGAAGTAGACCGCCGACTTGCCCCAACCGGTCCGCTGCACCACCAACGCCCGCCGCCGGTGCACGACGAGGGCCTCGATGGCCGTCCACTGGTCTTCCCGCAGCACCGCAGCCGGGCCGGCGAGTTCGCGCAACAACTCTTCGGCGCTCGCGCGCAAGTTCCCGGTCGTGGGCTCCGTGGTCGTTGTCATAGGCTCCATCGTGCAGCAAGCATCCGACATCCAACGCGGGCCGGTCGGAAACGGTCGGACCGTGCAGCCCGAGAGGACCAGCGGTGTTCGATCCCGATTCCGATTCGATGCCGGCCGACCAGGGTCCCGTGCACCGTCACCTCTGGGCACTGGCCGTGGTGTTCGTCGGCGGAGCGGCCGGTACGGCAGTCCGCTATGCGATCGAGGAGCAGCTTCCGCACTCGGCGTCGCAATGGCCGACGGCCACCTTCGGGATCAACATCGCCGGTGCGTTCGTGCTCGGGCTTCTGCTCGAGTCGCTGGTTCGCGGCGGGCCCGATGCAGGAGTTCGGCGCAGGTTACGGCTGCTGCTCGGTACCGGTTTCTGCGGCGCGTTCACCACGTACAGCACCTTCGCCCTCGAGACGGTCGAAGGTATTCGGGGTGGGTTCACCGGTCTGGCAATGGCATACGCAGTGGTCAGCGTGATTCTCGGAATACTTGCGGCCTGGGCTGGAATCGCGTTGGCAGGCAGGGTGGTTCGATGATCGCGCTGTGGATCGCGGCGGCCGGCGGTTTGGGGGCAGTCTTTCGCTTCGTCGTCGACGCTGAAGTGAAATCACGTCTTGCGGCGCGGACGAGCTTTCCCTGGGCGACGGTCGGCATCAACGTGTCCGGATCGTTTCTGCTGGGTGTGCTGGCCGGATGGGTGATGTTCCGAGCCGGCTCCACCGACGTTCAAGCCGTCATCGGTACCGGGTTCTGCGGCGGGTACACCACGTTCAGCACGGCGAGTGTCGAAACCGTGCGGTTGCTCCAGCAGGGGCGTCGACGCGATGCCGCCGTGAACGTGACAGTCACCGTGCTCGCGTCCGTACTCGCGTGCGCAGGCGGCCTGGCGCTCGCGTCGTCGATGTAGGACGGTCGCGACGAGGACGAATTCGCGATCCATCCGGTCTCGCGCGCGACGTAGAAGTCGAAGCTCCTCGAGGTCGGGGCCATTCATCCTGCGGCCGCATCTCGCAGTGCGTCGATGTCTGCGCGAGTACCCGAGGACGTACTCGCACCAGGCCTCGTCGCGGCGAAAGACCCGGCAGCGCAGGCCCATTCGACTGCTGTGCGCGGTCCGTCGAACCAGGACGCGGCCAGTGCTCCGGCAAATGCATCGCCGGCACCGGTGGTGTCGACGGCGTCGACGCGCGGAGCGGCGACCTCGAACGATTCCGAGCCGCGGTATCGAGCGCCTCTGGCACCGAGGGTGGTGATCACGTGCGCCACTTCGTTCACTCGGTTTCCGAGACGGGCTTCCTCGGCTTCGTTTACCACGAGCACGTCGGTGGCCGCCACCAGGGCGTCGGGCAAATCCTGAACCGGTGACGGGTTCAGCATCGTCACCACGCCGCGAGAGCGGGCGTACTCGAATGCGGTCACCACGGTGTCGAGCGGAATTTCCAACTGACACAACAGGATAGCGGCATCGGAGATGATGGCGAGGTCGTCGTCGGTGAGGTCCCGAACGTGTTCGTTCGCCCCTGGGACGACGACGATGCTGTTCTCGGCGTGATCGTCGACGGAAATGGCGGCAATTCCGCTCGAACCCGGTGCCGTACGCAGCGCTCGGTCGTCCACGCCCGCGCTGGACAGTGTTCGGCGCAGTGTCTCACCGAATTCGTCGTCTCCGACCGCTCCGATGAACGACACGGGAGCGCCGGCCTTGCCGGCGGCGATGGCCTGGTTGGAGCCTTTGCCGCCCGGTGAGGTGGTGAACGATGTGCCCAGCACTGTTTCGCCGGGGTCGGGCAGGGAGGGAGTGCGGGTGATCAGATCCATGTTGATGCTGCCGAGAACGACGATGCGGGGGCTCGAAGCGGACACCGACGAACTGTATCGCTCCGGCAGTTGGCTCTGGCCCGAACTGCCAATTGCAGATTGTTGACAATCTGAATTCGGTGAGTGACGATGGCACGCATGACAGCGTCGACTCGCACCCACCTCAGCCCGGCACTCAAGCAGGCGACCCCGATCGTCGTCGATCACGGAAAGGGCAGCTGGATCATCGGCACGGACGGGCGCAAGTACCTCGACTTCACCACCGGTATCGGCGTCACCAGTACCGGGCACTGCCATCCCCGCGTGGTCGAGGCCGCGCGCGAGCAGGTGGGCAAGATCATCCACGCGCAGTACACGACCGTCATGCATCAGCCGCTTCTGGCGCTGACCGACAAGCTCGGCGAGGTGTTGCCCGCGGGGCTGGACAGCGTGTTCTACGCGAACTCCGGGTCCGAGGCTGTCGAGGCATCGATTCGGTTGGCTCGCATGGCAACCGGACGGCCCAACATCATCGCCTTTCACGGGGGGTTCCACGGACGCACGGTAGCGGCCGCGTCGTTGACCACCGCGGGCACCAAGTTCCGTTCCGGATTCTCACCGATCATGGGCGGAGTGCACATCGCACCGTTCCCCTACGCCTTCCGGTACGGCTGGGACATGGACACCGCGGTCGCCTTCGCGCTCAAGGAACTCGACTACCTGCTGATGACGATGTCCAGTCCCGCGGATACCGCTGCGTTCATCATCGAACCGGTACTCGGTGACGGCGGTTACCTGCCCACGCCTCCCGAGTTTCTCGAGGGACTTCGCGAACGGGCGGACACCCACGGGATCGTCCTCATCGTCGACGAGGTCCAGGCAGGAGTCGGGCGCACCGGAAAGTTCTGGGGCCACCAGCATTCGACCATCACACCCGACATTGTCATCACCGCGAAAGGTCTGGCCAGCGGATTCCCGATCTCGGCCATCGCGGCATCGACGGAGTTGATGGGCAAGGCGTGGCCCGGATCGCAGGGCGGCACGTACGGCGGCAATGCCGTCGCCGCTGCCGCGGGTGTCGCCACGCTCGACGTCGTGCGTGAGGAAGGTCTGGTCGACAACGCTGCCGCGCAGGGCCGAGTTCTGCTCGACGGCCTGCTGGCACTGAAGTCCGAGCACTCCGCCATCGGTGATGCACGTGGACTCGGCCTGATGCAGGCACTCGAATTCGTCGACAGCGCAGGCAATCCCGATGCTGCGGCCGCGCTGCGCGTGCAACAGGGTGCGATCGACGAGGGGTTGTTGCTGCTGACCTGCGGCGCGCTCGGCAACGTGGTCCGGATCATCCCGGCGCTGATCGTGAGCGACGAAGAGATGCGGCAGGGCCTGGACGCGTTGTCGCGCACGCTGAAGAACGTGCTGTGACGTCTGCTCCGGTGCGGTCCCCGGTGCCGGCACTCGTGCAGCGAGTGCTGGAGATGGGTATCGAGATCGACGATTCGTCTCGACGGCTCGCCGAGTACTCCTACGACGCCTCGAACTACCGAATTCCGCCTGCGGCTGTGGTCTTCCCCCGTAGCGCCGACGAGGTTGCCTCCGTGTTGGTGCTGTGCGGGGCCGCGGGAGTCGCAGTGATCGGCCGCGGCGGTGGAACGTCCATGGCAGGCAACGCGATCGGCCGCGGAATCGTGATCGACTTCTCCCGCCACATGAATCGCGTGATCTCGGTGGACACCGACGCGCGGACCGCGGTGGTGGAGCCGGGAATCGTGATCTCGGAGTTGCAGCGTGAACTGGTGGCGCGCACCTCGGGGGCGTTCACCTACGCACCCGACCCGTCCAGCAAGACACGCGCGACGGTGGGCGGGGCAGTCGGCAACGACGCGTGCGGCAATCACTCGGTGCGCTACGGACGAACAGCCGACCACACGGTGGCCATGGACGTGGTCACCGCCGACGGGCACCTACTTCGGGTGACCCGTAGCGGTGTGGAGGCAGTGCATTCGGAGGATGCGGCGGCAACCGATGCAGCCGAAAGTATCTCGCGCGAGTTGCAGTCGCTCGCGGCCGACAACCTCGCGCTCTTCAGAGTCGAGTTGGGCCGCATACCGCGACAGGTGTCCGGATTTCACCTCTCGCATCTACTGCCCGAGAACGGATTCGACGTTGCTCGTGCACTCGTCGGGAGCGAGGGCACGTGCGCGGTGATCGTTTCGGTCACCGTCGCCGTCGTTCCCGTGCCTCCGGCGGCGTTGTTGCTCTGCCTCGGATACGAGAACGTGGTGGCTGCTGCCGCCGACGTGACGGCCATTCTCGAGTTCTCGCCTGCCGCTGTGGAGGGTATCGACGACAACATCGCCCAGACGATGGAGTACCGGCGCGGACCGGATTCCATCCGCGGTCTGCCTGCGGGAAACGCGTGGCTCTACGTCGACCTCGACGGGGCCGATGCGGCCGAGGTCGAGGACAAAGCGGCCCGTCTGCTCGAGGCGCTCGGTCGTCTCGGCCGCGTCAAGGAAGGTCGCATCGTCACCGACCCGGCCGATCGAACAGCGCTGTGGCGAGTACGTGAGGACGGCGCAGGTCTGGCGACTCGACTCGCCAGCGGAGTCGAGTCCTGGGGTGGCTGGGAGGACGCCGCCGTCGCACCCGAGAACCTGTCCGCCTACCTCGCCGACCTGAACTCGCTTCTGGCCGAACACGATCTGACCGGCGTGATGTACGGACACTTCGGTGCCGGCTGCATGCACGTACGCATCACGTTCGATCAGCGCACCGACGCCGGGCGACGGGTGATGTACGACTTCCTGCGCGCCGCCGCGCGGGTGGTGGTCAAGCACGGGGGCAGCCTGTCGGGCGAGCACGGTGACGGCAGGGCCCGGTCGGAATTGCTCCCGGTGATGTACTCACCGCGCATGCTCGACGCCTTCGCGCGGTTCAAGCGCATCTGGGATCCCCGCGGGATTCTGAACCCGGGTTCGATCACCGATCCGGAACCGATGATGGACAACCTCATGCTGCAGGGCATCCCGCAGCGGGAATGGAAGACGACCTTCGATCTGCACCAGATCGGAACGCGGGCAGATCTGGATCCGTTCGTGCACGCCACTCAGTCGTGTGTCGGCGTCGGCAAGTGTCGTACGACGTCGGGAGGCGTCATGTGCCCCAGTTTCCGGGCGACCGGCGACGAGAAGGACTCGACGCGCGGCCGGGCCCGAGTGCTGCAGGAGATGGTGCGCAGTTCGCCGACCGTTGCCGACGGATGGGCATCGAAGGACGTAGCCGAATCGCTCGACCTGTGCCTGTCCTGCAAGGCCTGTTCGTCGGATTGTCCGGTCGGCGTGGACATGGCGACGTACAAGTCCGAGTTCCTCGATCATCACTATGCGGGGCGACTGCGGCCGCTTTCGCACTATTCGCTGGGCTGGTTGCCTCGCTGGCTGAAGGTGACACAGCGAACGGCACCGCTGCTCAACCGTCTGCTCACCCCGCGCATCGCCGCGCTGGCGGCTCGACTCGGTGGGCTGACCACCGAGCGGCCGTTGCCGCGCTTCGCGTCGGCGAAGGAACTTGCTGACGAAATACGGATCGGCGGAGGCCGCGCCGCCGACGTGGTGTTGGTCGTCGACACGTTCACCCAGGGTTTTCGGCCCGAGGTCGCGGGCGCGGCGCAGCGCGTGCTCGAGGATTCCGGCCGCAGCACCGAATGCCGGACCGACGTGTGCTGTGGCCTGACCTGGATTTCGACGGGCCAGCTGAAGGCCGCCCGCAAGCACCTCACGAAAGCCGTTGCTGCACTGGACGACGGCACCGACCGACCCATCGTCGTCACCGAACCGAGCTGCGCTGCGGCGTTCCGCAAGGACATGCCGGAGCTGGTTCCCACCGCGGCCGCGAGACGGGTCGCGGCGCGGGTGCAGAGTTTCGCCGGCGCGGTGATCGACCAAGCCGCCGCCGGGTGGGTGCCCTCGGCCGAGGTTCCCGAATCGGTGACGGTGCAGACCCATTGCCACGAATACGCGGTGTTCGGCAACGCCACCCAGCGCACGGCGTTGGCCGCCGTCGGTATCGAGGCGGTGCGCGAGGCCACCGGATGCTGCGGCGTGGCAGGGAACTTCGGCTTCGAGTCTCGGCATTACGAGCTCAGCATGGCCGTGGCCGAGCAGGCCCTCGCCCCGGCGGTTCGCGCCGCCGAGCCCGACACCCCGATTCTGACCGACGGATTCTCCTGCCACATGCAGGTGCGTCAACTCACCGGTGACCTGACCAGCGATGCGTCCGTACACCTGGCGCAAGTACTCGATCCACGTTCGACGAAAGGACCGCGGCCATGACCGCCAGTTCGACCAGCCTCACGCGTCCCACGATCACCGCTCCGACCGAACTGTTCGTCGGGGGCGCGTGGACTGCCGCGGCATCCGATGCCCGATTCGATGTCGTCGATCCCGCCAGCGGCGAGGTCATCGCCAGGGTCGCCGACGGCGGCATCGTCGACGCCGAGAACGCCATGGCCGCAGCGGTCGACGCCGCCGCCGACTGGGCCGCGACTGCGCCGCGGGCACGCAGCGAAATCCTGCGCAGAGCATACGAATTGATCATGGCGCGGCAAGAGGAGCTCGCTGAGATCATCACCGCGGAAATGGGAAAGCCACTGGCCGACGCTCGTGGTGAGGTGGCGTACGGTGCCGAGTTCTTTCGCTGGTTCTCCGAGGAAGCGGTGCGCATCTCGGGCGATCACACCCTCACCGGAGACGGCAAGAACCGCATCGTGGTCACCCGGGCACCGGTGGGTCCGTGCATTCTCGTCACTCCGTGGAACTTCCCGTTGGCAATGGGAACTCGCAAGATCGGACCGGCGTTGGCCGCGGGATGCACCGTGGTGTTCAAGCCGGCCGAGCAGACGCCGCTGACCGCACTGGCCCTGGCGGAAATTCTGCACGACGCGGGTGTTCCGGCGGGAGTGGTCAACGTCGTGACCACCACCGACGCGTCGGGCGTGGTCGGCTCGTGGATGAGCAGCGGTGCGGCCCGCAAGATCAGCTTCACCGGATCGACGGCGGTGGGCAAGATCCTGCTCGAGCAAGCTGCGTCGACGGTGATGCGCACCTCGATGGAGCTCGGCGGCAACGCACCCTTCATCGTCATGGACGACGCCGACCTCGCCCGCGCCGTGGACGGTGCCATGGTCGCCAAGATGCGCAA
Source organism: Rhodococcus sp. NPDC079359 (assembly GCF_040702585.1). NCBI lineage: Bacteria > Bacillati > Actinomycetota > Actinomycetes > Mycobacteriales > Nocardiaceae > Rhodococcus > Rhodococcus sp. NPDC079359. The sequence continues at coordinate 270,027 of NZ_JBFBLH010000005.1, read as the reverse complement.
CATGGGTGAGGCGTGCACCGCCGCCAACCGGTTCTTCGTACACCGAAGTGTCACAACGCAGTTCGCGGACAAGCTCGCCGAGCGCATGGGTGCGCTGTCGGTGGGGGCCGGTAGTGCGCACGGAACCGAGGTTGGTCCGCTGATCGACGAGGCGGGCCGCGCCAAGGTGCAGACACTCGTCGACGACGCACTTCGGCGTGGCGCACGTGCGATCGTCGGGGGAGTGGCTCCGGACGGACCCGGCTACTTCTACCCGCCGACGGTCCTCACCGACGTCGATGCGGCGTCGGATCTGATGTCCCAGGAAATCTTCGGACCGGTGGCCGCAATCGTCCCGTTCGACACCGAGGACGAGGTGATCGCCCTCGCGAACGACACCGAATGGGGACTCGTCGGATATGTCTTCACCCAGGACATCGACCGGGCTCTGCGGATGGGGGAGCGCCTCGAGGTGGGAATGGTCGGCCTCAACACGGGTCTGGTGTCCAATCCGGCTGCGCCGTTCGGTGGCGTCAAACAGTCCGGACTCGGCCGTGAGGGCGGAAAAGTCGGAATAGACGAGTTTCTGGAGTACAAATACTTCGCCATTCCCCGAGGCTGAGAGAGGTTTTCGATCATGCCCAGTTCGAGACGATTGACGCCCATCGACGCACGCAACACGTCGATGGTCATTGCCGACCAGATTCGCGACCGCATCATCGACGGGTCCTACGCCCCCGGGGAGCAGATCAACGAGGCCAACGTCGCCGCGGAACTCGAGATCTCGCGGGGACCGGTGCGGGAGGCGCTGCAGCGCCTCAATCAGGAGGGGCTGCTCGTCAGCTACCGAAATCGCGGCGTGTTCGTCGTCGAGCTGAGCAGTGAGGATGTCACCGAGATCTACGAATCCCGGGCGGCCATCGAGGTCGGCGCCGCGTGGACTCTGGTGCACGGGGATCGTGCGCGCCTGGTGTCGGCTGCCGACGAGCTCTCGGCCATCGTGATGCAGATGCAGCCGTTCATCGATCGGGCGGATTGGCGAGGTCTTGCCGAACGGGATCTGGCGTTTCACACCGCACTGGTCGCGGCGACGCGCAACAGCCGAATGTCGCGCATGTACGCCACGCTCGCTGCGGAGGCACGTATCTGCATGGCCAACCTCGAAACCGCGTACTACCGGCCCGAGGCGTTAGTGGAGGAACACCAGCTGATCGTCGACCTGTTGCTCGGATCGGATTGGGACGCACTGGAAAAGGGCGTGCACGAGCACATGGACACCGCCATCCACGACCTGACCCGTGCCATGGTCGAAGAGCAGGCCGAACACTCGGCACTGGCCACTCCTGGATAGTCGCCGGTCCGGCAACACAGCATTTACATCCGAAGTCTTGCGAACCTCTCACGCCAGCGCCTAGCCTGATTGTCAACAATCTACTAAACCGACCTCATTGAAGGGGGTGCCCGTGAACGACTCACCCGACGCCGCCTACGTCACCGCACTCGGACCCGACGAGACCACAGGACGGGCCGCTCCCGGCCTCGCTCGGTACCCCGATGTTCCGAACAGCACGCCGATCACGTTCACCGACGAGGAGTACGCCTTCCGGCTCGCTGCCGTCCGCGAGCGGATGGCAGCGCAGAACCTCACCGCGCTCATCGTCACCGATCCCGCGAACCTCTACTACCTGCTCGGATACAACGCGCTCTCGTTCTACACCCCGCAGATGCTGTACGTGCCCCTCGAGGGAGAGATGTACTTCTTCGCCCGCGAGATGGACGCCAACGGCGCGTTCCGCACGTCGTGGCTGCCGCAGGATCGGACGTTCGGCTATCCCGAAACGTTCGTGCAGCGCAAGGACACGCACCCGTTCGTCTGGGTTGCCGCGAAACTGCGCGAACTGGGGTTGGTGAACAACTTCGAGCACGGCCAGGTGGGGCTGGAGATGGACTCGTACTACTTCAGTCCCAAGGCTTTCGAGGCACTGGTGAAGTCGCTGCCCGAATATCGCTTCACCGACTCCTACGAGCTCATCAACTGGGTGCGCGTGGTCAAATCGCCCGCGGAGATCGCCCTGATGCGCGGAGCCGCGAAAGTCTGCGAATCGGCGATGTCGGCTGCGTACCAATCGATCTCGGTCGGTGAACGGCAGTGCGACGCGGCCGCAGCCATCATGAACGCACAGGTACGCGGCACCGAGGAGTTCGGCGGCGACCATCCGGCCATCGTCCCGATGCTGCCCACCGGAGCCGGAGCCGACACCCCACATCTGACCTGGTCGCACCAACCCTTCGTGCGCGGCGAGACCACCGTCGTCGAACTGGCCGGAGTGTTTCGGCGCTACCACATCCCGATGGCCCGCACGATCGTGCTCGGAAAGCCGAGTCCGCGTATGGATTACCTCGCCAAGTCCACCGGAGAAGCATTGAACGACGTGCTCGCGACCGTGCAGGCAGGCGTCACCGCGACCGAACTGGCCCAGGTATGGAACACGAGCCTGGCCAAGCACGGACTGCACAAACCGTCGCGCATCGGCTACTCGATCGGCATCGCCTACGCACCCGACTGGGGTGAGCGCACCGTGAGCCTACGAACCGACGACGACACGGTGCTCGCCGAGAACATGACCTTCCACATCATCGGCGGAATGTGGATGGACGACTACGGATACGAGGTATCCGAGGCCGTTCGCGTCACCGAGACCGGCCTCGAAACCTTCACCGCATTCCCCCGAGAACTACTGACGAAGGAGTGAGCATGACCGCATCAACGAAGGGTCGTTCCGCAGGCTCCACTCCTGCCACGAAGGGTCGTTCCGCAGGCTCCACTCCTGCCCCAACCGGTCGTTCCGCAGGCTCCACTCCTGCCGTACCTGGTCGTTCCGCAGGCTCCACTCCTGCCATTCCCTGGGCCCTGCGGACCGACAAACTGGTGGGATCGGTGATCGATTCCTCGACATCGCTCCTCGCTGCACAGAAGCACGACATCGTCAGATTTGCCATGGGATCTCCTGCAGCCGAGACCGTTCCGGCCGCTGCGTTCACCGAGATCGCCGGCAGCGTACTGACTGCCGACGCGTTCGACTACGGTGCCACCGAGGGCGATCCCGGCTTGCTCGACGCGTTGCTCTCGTACCTCGATTCGGTCGGCGAACCCACGTCCGAGGAGCGAGTAGTGATCACCTCGGGCGGAATGCAGGGGCTCGACATCGCGTGCAAACTGTTCGTCGATCCGGGCGACCTGGTGATCGTCGAAAGTCCCACGTACACCAACGGAACCGCCACCGTGCTCAGCTACGGAGGCGACATCCTCGAGGCCCCGATGGACAGTGACGGCCTCATCGTCGAGGCATTGCCGGAGCTCGTCGAGCGTGCTGGTCGAGTGCCGAAGATGATCTACGTGATCCCCAACTTCCAGAACCCGTCCGGCGTCACCCTGTCGCTCGAGCGCCGACAGCTGCTGATCGAGCTGGCGCACCGGTGGGGATCGGTGATTCTCGACGACGATCCGTACGGCCTGCTCCGCTTCTCGGGTGATCCGATTCCCAGTTTCGGCACGCTCAGTCCCAACGACCCATTGATCTTCTCGGTGCGGACCTTCTCCAAGATGATCGCCCCAGGCCTGCGCGTGGGGTGGGTGGACGCGGCCCCGGAGGCACGGCAGTTGATCGTCAACGCCAAGCAGGCCATGGACACGTGCACCAACCTGCCCGGTCAGCGGATGGTGGCCGAGTACATCCGGCGCGGCCTGCTCGACGAGCATCTTCGATCGTTGGCCTCGGTGTACCTGCCCCGCAAGGTCGCGATGCAGAACAGCATCGACAAGTACTTCGGCGAGTCGATGTCCACGACGGACCCCGAGGGAGGGTTCTTTCTCTGGGCGACGTTGCGCGGCAACGACGTCGACTTCTCGACGCAGGACCTGTTCGAGACGGCACTGGCAGAGGGTGTGGCTTACATACCCGGGCCGGCGTTGTCGGTGGGTGGGAAGTTCCACGATTCGTTGCGGCTGTGCTTCGCCTCGTCGACGCCCGAACGCATCGACGAGGGAATCAGACGGCTGGCGGCAGCGGTGGACAAGTCGAAGCACCTGCTCGCCTCCGATCCCACCCGATGACCGTTTCGACTTCCGAAGGCGCTCTTCTCCGTTCGATCGACGAGCACGAGATCGTCTCTCTGACTGCGGCATTGATCGACGCCGGCGGCGAGAACCCCGGCGACACCGAGGAAAAGACTGCGAAGGTGCTCGGCGAGCACTGTCGCGCACTGGGATTCGACGTTCGGACCGTCGAGGTGGCTCCGGGGCGACCCAACGTCATCGTGTCCATCGGACCCGACGAGCGGCCGGGAGTCCTGTTCGTCGGCCACTCGGACGTGGTTCCCGCGGGTACGGGCTGGACCACCGATCCGTTCTCCGCAGTCGTTCGAGACGGCCGAATCTTCGGCCGCGGGGCCTGCGACATGAAAGGCGGCCTGGCCGCAGTGGTCGCGGCGATGACGGCAGTGCACCGTGCCGGTCTCGCGGACGAGTATCCGATGACCTTGGCGTGTCTGGTCGACGAGGAGGACACCGGTCTCGGTATCCGAGCATTCGTCGCCGCGCTTCCGCACCGGAACTACAGCTGCTGCGTGGTGGCAGAGCCGACGGACCTGGTCACCATCGTCGGATGTCGAGGGGCGGCGAACCTGGAGATAGAGGTGCGTGGCCGTTCCGCGCATGCGGGGCAGCCGCGCAACGGGGCCAACGCAATTTCCGCGGCAGCGCGCATCATCGGGATCATCGAGGGCTCCCAGGCCGAGCTGGATGCCAACCCCGACACCGATCTGGGTCCGGCCACGTGGAACGTGGGGACGATAACGGGAGGCACCGGCACATCGATGGTCGCCGATCGCTGCGTGCTCACCGTCGACCGCCGTCTGGTACCGGGAGAGAGCGCTGCCGGTGTCGTCGGCGACCTGCGATCGCGCATCGAATCGGCCGGCCTGACCGGCGGCGACATCGACGTTCGCATCGGAATCGCGATGGAGATGCCGGGTTTTCTGACCAGCGTGAACGACGGATTGGTCACCACCGCAGTGCAATCGGTCCTCGACACCGGATCTGGACGTTCGACTGACATCTGGACCGCATCGTGCGATGGTGGTTTCGTGGCACAACAGATGGGTATCAAGACCGTCGTGCTCGGTCCGGGGGAGATCGAAAGCCAAGCACATCGGCCGGACGAGTCCATCGCCGTGCAGCAATTGACCGACAGCGCAAGGGCGTACGCGTTGATCGCCACCAGAATTGCTGCGCTACCAGCGCTTTAGCGTTGCACGAGGGGGTGGGCCGAACCGTATGTTCCGCATCGTCGTAATGTCGAACGCTGCGAAGTACCACACCGACGCTCCACTTTGACCACAAAAGCGAGAGGTATTTCGACCGTGACCGAAAAATCAGGGTCGGCAGCATCGCCGACCGGATATCCCCCGAGCACCGACACTCTGAGCCCGGACGAGACCAAGGTTCTGCATCGCGCCATCGGCGGATCCGCGCTCGGTAACGCCGTCGAGTGGTTCGACTACGCGGTGTACGGCTATCTGGCCGTGTACATCGCCGCCAACTTCTTCCCGTCCGAGGACGGGGGAGCGAGTCTGCTCTCCACGTTCGCCGTGCTGGCCGCGTCGTTCATCATTCGCCCCATCGGCGGCATCGTGCTCGGCCCACTCGGAGACCGCATCGGCCGCCAGAAGGTCTTGGTTCTGACCGTCTCGATGATGACGTTGGCCACGGCGACCATCGGCGTGCTGCCGACGTTCGACACCATCGGCATCGCCGCACCGCTGCTGCTGCTCGTCTGCCGATTGGTGCAGGGCTTCTCCACCGGTGGTGAATACGGCGGCGCAGCTGTGTTCATGGCGGAATACGCGCCGGACAAGCGCCGCGGATTCTTCGGATCGTTCCTCGAATTCGGCACCCTCGCAGGAACCGTGGGCGGTGCCACCCTGTGCACCCTGCTCAACGTCGCGCTCGGCGACGAAACGATGGAGGCGTGGGGCTGGCGAATCCCGTTCCTGGTGACTCTGCCGCTCGGCATCGTCGCACTGTGGTTGCGTACCCGGCTCGAGGATTCTCCCGTGTTCGCCGAGGCCAAGGAAGACGGCGGTACGGTCGAGGAAGGCTCAGGTGGGGCCATGGCCTCGCTCAAGACCACGATGACGTACTGGCAGCGGATCCTGATCCTGATGGGATTCGTGCTGCTGCTCAACATCGCCTACTACACGGTGCTGACGTTCTTGCCCTCGTATCTCAGCGACACGTTGGGGCACAGTACGACTCAGTCCAACTTCACCCTCGTGGCGATCATGATCATCATGATGGCGATCATCAACCCCATAGGTGCGCTGTCCGACCGAGTGGGCCGAAAGCCGTTGCTGCTGGCGGCCTGCATCGGGTACTTCGTGTTCAGCGTTCCGCTCTTCCTGCTGATCATCAACACCGGACTGATCGGCCAGAGCGTCGGCCTGCTCGGTCTCGGAGTGTTGCTGGTGATCATGTGCTCCTGTGTGTCGTCGACCCTGCCAGCACTGTTCCCGACTCAGGTGCGTTACGGAGCGTTCGCCATCGGGTACAACGTTTCGACGGCGCTCTTCGGCGGTACGGCTCCGCTGATCCTGACGTTCTTGATCGACCGAACCGGATCGAACCTGGTCCCGGGTTGGTACATGATGATCGCGGCTGCCATCGCCTTCGTGCCGATTCTGCTGATGCCGGAAACCGCCGGCCGCTCGTTGCGCGGAACCCAGTGCCCCGGCGACAACGACGACGAGGTGGCCGCGTCCGGCGTCGAACTCGTCGGATACAAGAAGAAGTAGTGGCACCTGTTCTCGTCGTTCTGCACGCCGGCGACCTTCCCGACGGTCTCGACTCCGTCGAGGAGGTCGCCGACGTCCGGTACGCCACCGCCGACACCCTCGGTGATGCGGTCGACGGGGCCGACGCGCTGCTGCTGTGGGACTTCTTCTCTCCCGCAGTCCGATCCGCGTGGCCCCGCTGCGGCTCGCTGAAATGGATACACATCGCCGCGGCAGGCGTCGACTCGTTGATGTTCGACGAGTTGGTCGATTCCGATGTGATCGTGACCAATTCGCGGGGCGTATTCGATCGGCCGATCGCGGAGTTCGTGCTGGCGCAGATCCTCGCGTTCGCCAAGGACTCCGAACGTTCTCGCGCACTGCAGCAATCGAAGGTCTGGCAGCATCGCGAGACCGAACGAATCGACGGTGCCCACGCGATGATCGTGGGAACAGGAGCGATCGGTCGGGCCATTGCCACCCTGCTCACTGCAGTGGGGATGTCGGTCTCGGGCGTGGGGCGAACACAGCGAGAGGGTGATCGCGATTTCGGAACCGTGTACGCCAGCGACGATTTGGGTTCCGTGGCAGCCCGAGCCGACTATCTGGTGCTCGTCGCGCCACTCACCGAACAGACGAGGGGACTTGTCGACGACGCGGTGTTGGCCGCGATGACGCCCGGATCCCGGGTGATCAACGTCGGCCGTGGGGAGTTGCTCGATACCGATGCACTGCTGGCACACCTTGCCACCGGGCACATCGCGGGGGCCGCACTCGATGTGTTCGACACCGAGCCGCTCTCGGCCGACCACCCGTTGTGGACGGCCGAGAACGTCATCGTCACCCCGCACATGAGCGGTGATGCCTCGGGGTGGAAGCAGCGGCTCGCAGAGTTGTTCGTGGACAACGCACTTCGGCATTTTCGAGGCGAACCGCTGCGCAACGTGGTGGACAAGAAGCTCGGGTTCGTGGTGTGAGCCCTCAGTAGGCCCGCTCGTACTGCGGTGCCACGGCCGGGAGCATCTCGACGCCGAGTTCGCGAGCTGCGCGCCGCGGCCAGTACGGATCACGCAGCAGTTCGCGTGCCAGCAGTACAGCCGTTGCCTCGCCCAGCGAGACGATGTCCTCGGCCTGCTTGGGTTCGGTGATCATGCCGACCGCAGCGGCCGGCATCGTGGTCTCGTTCTGGATTCGCCGGGCGAACGGAACCTGGTAACCGGGACCGACCGGGATCTTGGCGTGCACGTTGCCTCCGGTGGAGGTGTCGACCAGATCCACCCCGTGCTCGGTGAGTATCTGCGACAACGCGACAGTCTGATCCGACGTCCAGCTCGGGGCTTCCAATTCGGCTGAATGCTCACTGTTCTCGGGCTCGTCGAGCCAGTCCGTCGCCGACAGGCGAACGAACAGCGGCAGCTCTTCCGGCCACACCTCACGCACGGCGTCGACGACCTCGATCAGCAGACGCGTGCGGCCCGCGAAATCTCCGCCGTACGAGTCGGTACGGGTGTTGCTGGCAGGAGAGAGGAACTGGTGCAGCAGGTATCCGTGCGCGCCGTGCACTTCGGCCACCTGGAATCCTGCTCTCAACGCACGCTGGGCGGCGGTCCGGAAGTCGTCGACGATCTTCGCGATGTCCTCGGTCGTCGCCTCCCGCGGGCTCGCGTAGTCACCGAACGCAACCTCGCTGGGGCCGACGGTTTCCCAACTTCGGGGGTCCTCGGCGGGCAGGGACTTGCCACCCACCCATGGCGCAGCGGTCGACGCCTTGCGCCCCGCGTGTGCCAGCTGAATGCCCGGGACGGTTCCGAAGGAAGAGATCTCGGTGACGATTTTTGCCAATGCATCGGCCTGGGTGTCGTTCCAGATGCCCAGGTCCGACGGGCTGATGCGCCCCTCGGGGCTCACGGCGGCGGCTTCGGTGATGATCAGACCGGCACCGCCGATCGCCCGGCTCACCAGGTGGGTGCGGTGCCAGTCGCCCGCGACACCGACGTTGTCACCCGCCTCGTCGGCCGAGTACTGGCACATCGGTGCCATCCACACCCGGTTCGGGAAGGTGACGTTGCGTAGGGTCAGAGGCTCGAACAGCACACTCACAAGGGGTTCCTCCGGTCTTCGGGCAGCGCCGACGGTCGGTCGACGATCTTCACGCTGTGCTGCAACGACGCGGCGATGCAGCTTCATTCCCGGCCCCTATTAGTGTGTAGTTCATGACAGCTTCCGTCTCGGCCGAACCGGTGACCAGCACTGCCGACGAGCGAGAGAACGTTCACGCCGCAGCACGCCGAGCGCGCTCCGCATCGCGGGCGCTCGCGCTGCTGACGACTGCAGAGAAGGACGCGGTGCTGCACGCCGCGGCAGATGCCGTCGTCGCAGCCTCGGAGTTGGTACTCGCCGCGAACGCAGTCGACATCGAGAACGCGCGGGCGGCCGGTACCGACGAGGGTCTGCTCGACCGGCTGCGGCTGACCGCGTCGCGCATCGACGGCATCGCGGCGGGACTGCGTCAGGTGGCCGGGTTGCCCGATCCGATCGGCGAGGTCATCCGCGGTTCGACGCTGCCCAACGGGCTGGAGATTCGTCAGCTGAGAGTTCCCCTCGGTGTGGTGGGGATGGTCTACGAGGCCCGGCCCAACGTCACCGTCGACGCGTTCGGCCTCGCGTTCAAATCCGGCAACGCGGTGCTGCTCCGCGGTTCGTCGTCGGCGGCGCAGTCCAATGCGGCGTTGGTCGAGGCACTGCAGGGAGCGTTGCGCGGTCATAGTCTGCCCGAGGCAGCGGTGCAACTTCTGGGAAGTGCCGATCGTGCCACGGTCACGCACCTCATTCAGGCTCGCGGTTTGGTCGACGTGGTGATTCCGCGTGGTGGAGCCGGTCTGATCGCTGCGGTCGTGCGCGATGCCACGGTTCCGACCATCGAGACCGGCGTCGGAAACTGCCACGTGTACATCCATGCCTCTGCCGATCCTGAGACGGCCGAGAAGATCGTGCTCAACGCCAAGACCCGGCGAGTCAGTGTCTGCAACGCCGCCGAGACAGTATTGATCGATGCCGCGATCGCCGAGACCATGGTTCCGCGCTTGCTCCAGGCCTTCCAGATGCACAGCGTCACGGTGCACGGGGATCTGCCCGGGCTCGTGCCTGCGCACGACGAGGACTGGTCGCAGGAGTACCTCTCGCTCGACATTGCGCTGAAGGTGGTAGGCGGTATCGACGAGGCGATCGAGCACATCGACCGATACGGCACCGGCCACACCGAGGCGATCGTCGCTGCCGATATCGGTGCCGCGCGCGAGTTCACCCAGCGGGTCGACGCGGCGGCGGTGATGGTCAACGCCTCCACGGCGTTCACCGACGGCGAGCAGTTCGGCTTCGGGGCCGAGATCGGTATCTCGACGCAGAAGCTGCACGCGCGTGGACCCATGGGATTGCCCGAATTGACCTCGACCAAGTGGACCGTGTGGGGCGACGGACACGTCCGAGACTGACAACCCTCGAACTACCGGCCAGACCCGATCATCAGGAGCTGTGACATGGATCGTGCCCTACCGACGACACCCCCGCTGTTCGCCAGCGTGGACGACGTCCAGAGGCGCCTGGCCGAGACGGGCTATCTGGCCGACAAGGCCACTGCCACCTCGGTGTTTCTCGCCGATCGCCTCGGCAAACCGCTGCTGATCGAAGGTCCGGCGGGAGTCGGCAAGACCGAGCTGGCCCGTGCGGTCGCGCAGACGACCGGGGCCGAACTGGTGCGGCTGCAGTGCTACGAGGGTGTCGACGAGGCTCGCGCGCTGTACGAGTGGAACCACGCCAAGCAGATTCTGCGCATCCAGTCCGGTACCGCTGCCGACTGGGACTCGACCAAGCTGGACGTGTTCTCCGAGGAGTTCCTGCTTGCGCGCCCGCTTCTGCAGGCCATTCGCCGGACCGATCCCACGGTTCTGCTCATCGACGAGACCGACAAGGCCGACGTCGAGATCGAAGGACTGCTGCTCGAGGTACTGAGCGACTTCGCGATCACCATTCCCGAACTCGGCACGATCGTGGCCGAGAGGACGCCGTTCGTGGTGCTCACCTCGAACGCCACCCGTGAACTGTCCGAGGCCCTCAAGCGTCGGTGCCTGTTCCTGCACCTGGACTTTCCGGACGCCGACCTCGAGCGTCGGATTCTGGCCAGCAGGGTTCCCGACCTACCCGAGGCGATCGCCGAACAGATGATCAAGACCGTGCGGGTACTGCGCGCGATGCAGCTCAAGAAGTTGCCCTCGGTGGCCGAGACCATCGACTGGGGACGCACTCTGTTGGCGCTCGGTATGGACACCCTCGACGACGATGCGGTTCGCTCCACACTCGGTGTGGTGCTCAAGCATCAGTCGGACCAGGTTCGTGCGGCAGCCGAACTCCGGCTCAACTGACATGCAGGCCCCACACGGAATTCCCGGTCACCTCATCGGTTTCGTCGACGCTCTGCGTCGGCGTGGAATTTCGGTCGGGCCGTCGGAGACGGTCGATGCCGGACGCGTCCTGTCGGTTCTCGATCTGCTCGATCGGGAGGCCGTGCGCGAGGGTCTGGCCTGTGCACTGCTGCGCCGTCCGACGCACCGCGGAGTGTTCGACGCCCTGTTCGACCTGTGGTTCCCGGTGGCATCGGGTACCAGGGACTCGGGGCAGATCGATACCGCCCTGCCCCGCACCGATGCCGGCGACGTCGACATCGATGCTCTCCGCGAGCTGTTGGTCGATCTGCTCTCGGACGATTCGGCCGAGGCCGCCGAGTTGACCCAGATGCTGGCGGCGCAGATGGTCGAGGAACTCGGACAATACAAGTCCTCGAACGGGCCCTCGTTCTCGGCATATCAGGCGCTGCGCGACGTAGCGCCCGAAACGTTGCTGCGCAAGATTCTCGACGGATTGCTCGGGCGCAGCGACGACGCACCCGATCGCCCCACCGACGACTACGAGTCCGAGGTTGCCAAACGCACTGCAGCGCAACGCATCGCAGATCTGCGCAAGATGATCGAGAGCGAGACGAGGCGTCGGTCGGCAGAAAAGCTTGGCCGTGAGCGAGTGGCGAGCTACGGGGTACCCAAGCTCGCGGAGGAAGTCGATTTCCTGCGGGCCTCGGACACGGAGATGGCGGCGCTGCGACGCAACGTCACCCCTCTCGCCCGGTTGTTGGCATCGCGACTTGCGGTGCGGCGCAGCCGAAGCAGACACGGCTCGATCGATCTGCGGCGTACGCTGCGCAAGTCGATGTCCACCGGCGGTATTCCGATCGACCTGGTCGAGCGCAAGCCGCGGCGAGCGCGCCCCGAATTGGTTGTACTGTGCGATGTCTCGGGCTCGGTGGCAGGATTCAGTAATTTCACTCTGCTGTTGGTGCATGCACTGCGAGAGCAGTTCTCGCGCGTGCGCATCTTCGCGTTCATCGACTCCACCGACGAGGTGACGCGATTCTTCGATTCCGGTGCCGACCTCGGAGCGGCGATGAGTCGCATCGTTCGCGAGTCCGATCTGGTGACGTACGACGGCCACTCGGACTACGGCCATGCACTGACGACGTTCGACGAGAAGTACGCGCACGCGGTCACCAGTCGCAGCTCGGTGCTGATTCTCGGGGACGCCCGCACCAACTACCGCGAGCCGAAGCTGCCGGCGTTGGCGCACATCGTGTCGGTGGCCAAACATGCGTACTGGCTCAATCCCGAACCGAAATCGCAGTGGGGTTCCGGCGATTCGGCTGCCAAGGTGTACTCCGACGTGATCGCGATGCACGAGTGCCGATCGGCTCAGCAGCTCGCCACCGTGGTCTCGCGTTTGCTGCCGGTGTGAGGCGTGTGACGGCCGGCGGCACGCCGGCCGTAGAATCGGCGGTTGTGCAGCGCGAATCCGACCCCGGCGACGACACCGGTAGGCAGTCCGTCCGCCGTTTGGGCGTGATGGGCGGCACCTTCGACCCGATTCACCACGGGCACCTCGTCGCGGCCAGCGAAGTGGCGAACAAGTTCCGCCTGGACGAGGTCATCTTCGTCCCCACCGGAAACCCGTGGCAGAAGGAAGGCAAGACGGTCAGCCCGGCAGAGGATCGCTACCTGATGACGGTCATCGCGACCGCGTCCAATCCGCGTTTCTCGGTCAGTCGGGTGGACGTCGACCGGGAGAAGTCGACCTACACCGTCGACACCCTGCGCGATCTGCGGACCCAGCATCCCAACGCCGAGCTGTACTTCATCACCGGGGCGGATGCGCTCGAGTCGATCCTCACGTGGCAGAACTGGGAGGAGTTGTTCGAGCTCGCCAAGTTCGTCGGTGTCTCGCGTCCCGGGTTCGAGCTCGGCGTCGAACATCTCGCCAACCACCTTCGGTCGTTGCCCGCGGACACTCTCACATTGATGGAAATCCCTGCACTCGCGATATCGTCGACGGACTGTCGACTCCGAGCCGGTGAGAATCGGCCGGTCTGGTACCTGGTACCGGACGGCGTCGTGCAATACATCTCGAAGAGGAATCTCTACAGACCACGAGGCGCTCAGCGTCTCGACGGATCCGTCACCATGTCGGAACCAGCGCCCCAGAAGAAGCAACCGGCAGGGTCGGTCACCAGCGCAATGACCGCGAACCCGAGCCATACGAGTGGGAGTACACCGAAGTGACTGCAACAGCCGAAGCCGCCGAGATGGCGCGTATCGCCGCGCTCGCAGCCGACGACAAACTGGCCGGCGACGTGGTGATTCTCGACGTCTCCGATCAGCTCTACATCACCGATTGCTTCGTCATCGCCTCGGCACCGAACGAGCGTCAGGTCAACGCGATTGTGGAGAACATCGAGGATCAGCTGCGTGAGGCCGGACACAAGCCGGTTCGTCGCGAGGGCACCAGGGAAGGCCGTTGGGCACTGCTGGACTACTCCGACATCGTCGTGCACGTCCAGCACAACGAAGAGCGCAACTTCTACGCGCTCGAGCGGTTGTGGAAGGACTGCCCGACCATCGAGGTTCCCGGTCTCGGACAGCATCCGGCTCCGGAATCGGAGCAATGATCAGACGGCTCATCCTGCTTCGGCACGGTCAGACGGAATACAACGCCACCGACCGCATGCAGGGTCAGCTCGACACCGATCTGTCCGAACTCGGCCGCAGCCAGGCGAAGACGGCCGCCGCCGAGCTCGCGACGCGTGAGCCGATCAAGATCGTCTCCTCGGATCTGCGGCGAGCTCTCGACACCGCGAACGCGCTCGGAGATGCAGCCGGGGTGGCGGTCTCGGTGGACGAGCGTCTGCGCGAAACCCACCTCGGTCAGTGGCAGGGACTCACCCACACCGAGGTCGACGACATCGCCCCCGGTGCACGACCGGCCTGGCGCGCCGACGCCACCATCGCCCCGCCCGGTGGGGAGAGCCGCATCGACGTCGCGCGACGCAGCGTGCCGCTGGTTCGTGAACTCACAGCAGGCGTGCCCGAGTGGGGTGCCGACGGCAACGAGAGACCGCTCGTCCTCGTCGCGCACGGAGGTCTGATCGCGGCACTGACCGCCGCGCTGCTCGATCTGCCGACCGATCGCTGGGCGGTGCTCGGTGGCCTCGCGAACACCAGCTGGGTGCAACTCGGTGCGCACGGGCCCGGGGAGAACCCGTCCTGGCGACTGGACGTGTGGAACGCCTCGGCGCGAGTGGCCAGTGACGTCCTCTGACACGGCGGCGCAGCCCGCGCTGCTCGTGCTCGCGGACTCGCTGAGCTACTACGGACCCGAGGGCGGACTGCCCGTCGACGATCCGCGGCTCTGGCCCAATCTCGTTGCAGCGGAACTCGGTTGGACGGTCGAGTTGGTTGCGCGCATCGGCTGGACGAGTCGGGACGCGTGGTGGGCTCTGACCCAGGATCCGCGGGTGTGGGCAGCCATTCCCCGTGCCGGTGCCGTCGTACTCGGAATCGGCGGCATGGATTCACTTCCCTCGCCGTTGCCGACTGCGCTCCGGGAACAGATCAGATACGTCCGTCCCCCTGCCCTGCGGCGCGTGGTTCGCGCGGGATACCAAGCGGTGCAACCTGTTCTGTCGCATCTCGGTTGGCCCGTGGCGCTTCCGCCGCGGCTCAGCGTCGAGTATCTGGAACAGACCCGCGCGGCACTGGCGTACGTGCGCCCCGAACTTCCGGTCATCGGTACCTATCCGTCGGTGCACCGCTGCGATGCCTACGGCAAGGTGCACTCGGGTCGCGAACCCGCCGTACGCGCACTGCGCTCATGGAGCGCGGACAAGAACGTCCCCATGGTCGACCTCGCCGACGCCGTCCGACCGAACATCGAGTCCGAGAACGCGAACCCCGACGGCATCCACTGGGGATGGGACGCTCATGTCGCGGTCGCCGAGGCGATGCTGGAGGTGCTGCGACCCGTCGCCGCCGGATCGGTGACCCGATCGCCATGACCGTCGCCGTCGTCACCGACTCCTCGTCCTGTCTGCCGGCCACACTCGCCGCCGAACGCGGCATCGCGTTGGTGCCACTGCACGTGCTGGTCGACGGAATCGACCATCGCGAAGGCGTCGACGACATTCCCGAGCAGACCACCTCGGGCAAGCCCGTGACCACAGCGGGGGCTTCCCCGGGCGAGCTGACCGAGGTCTATGCCGCGGCTCTCGAACGCAGTCGAGGTGCCGGTGTGGTGGCCCTGCACATTTCCCGGGGACTGTCGAGCACGTGGGAGGCAGCACGCCAGGCCGCAGATCACGTGGGCTCGGCCGTCCGAGTCGTCGATTCCGCCTCGGCCGGCATGGGACTGGGCTTCGCGGTGCTCGCTGCGGCCGCGACGGCCGCCGGGGGAGCAGAACTGGACGAGGTGTACCGCGACGCCGTCGCCGCGTCGACGACCTCGCGATGCTTCATCGTCGTCGATCGACTGGACCACCTGCGACGTGGAGGCAGAATCGGTGCCGCCGCGGCGTTGCTCGGCACTGCGCTGGCCATGAAGCCGGTACTGCACATCAGCGACGGCAAACTCGTGTTGAAGGAGAAGGCGCGCACCTCGTCCAAGGCTTTGAACAAGCTGGTCGACGCCGCCGTCGCTGCCGCGACCGAGGTCGGTGACGAATCGGGGGTTGCGCTCGCGGTGCACCACATGCAGTGCCCGGAGCGAGCCGAGGACGTAGCCGCGATGCTGACCTCCCGAATTCCGCACTCGACCAGCATCGACGTCTACCCCTTCGGTGCCGTTCTCGGCGCTCACGTCGGCCCCGGCGCGGTCGGTGTCGTCGTGGCTCCGGGACGCCGATAACCGGGCCCAGCCCTCGGTTCATCCACAGCCTCCGGGTTGTACACAGGGCAATCGGCGACCTGTAATCACCGGGGAGTGAACCGATCGCGGGCACTAGCGTCCTCGAGCATGGGCGGCAACGACGATCGGGCACACACGGTGGCGCGATTGAACTCCGTGCGCAGACAACACGATTCCGACCGCGATCGCGTCTTCCCCGAGGACTCGCGAGCTGACGCCGGATCCACCGACCCGGATTGGCTGCTGCCGCAAGCGGAACGATCAGGCACCCCGTGGTCGGCCTTGCTGCCGTCGCGATGGCGATCCGCCCGCGTCGACCCCGGGAAACCGGGGGCAGTGGCGATGGCGGCGGCCGGGGTGTTCGTCGTGCTCGTGGCGGGATTCGCGGTGCTTCGAGACGCACCGACCCCGGCACCTGCGCCACCGCTCGCTGTGGTCGCGACCGGCACGGCTGATGCCGACGACACGGCGGATGCCGACGACGTTGTCGATCCAGAGCCGAGTGCCGACGCCGAACTCGTGGTGAGCGTCGTCGGGCTCGTGACGAGCCCCGGATTGGTTCGGCTGCAACCGGGTTCGCGAGTCGCCGACGCGCTTGCCTCGGCAGGCGGCGCAGTGGAGGGTGCCGACCTGCTGGCACTCAACATGGCCGCGCGAGTCGCCGACGGTGATCAGATCGTCGTCGGAGCAGTGCCGCCGGATGCCCCTCCACCGGTCAGCAGTACGACATCCGGGATCGGCACACCGGCAGACGGTAGTAGCGGCGCACCGGTCGGTGTCGGAGGGTCCACACCCGATGGGACTGTGGACCTCAACGCCGCGACCGTCGCAGAACTGGACGCGTTGCCCGGGGTCGGGCCGGTCACCGCGACCTCGATCGTCGGTTGGCGAGAGACCAACGGCCGCTTCGCAACCGTGGATCAGCTGTCCGAGGTGGACGGGATCGGGCCCGGCCGACTGGCGAAGATCCGAGACCTGGTGCACGTCGGATGAACACCGAGGCCGCGTCGACCGATGCAGCGCAGACCGAGGATCGTCAGCCCTTCGATGTGCGACTGGTCCCGGCCGCTGCGGTGTGCTGGTCGATCACCGCGATCGGAATTCTCGGAGGCCCGGGTGCTGCTCTCGCTGCTACCGCGTCTGCGGTTGCGGTGGTGCTGCTCATCGCAGTATCCCTGCACCGGTTGTCGACTCGGCGCGCCTTGCCTGGTTTGAGTCGGTCCGGTGCGGCCGCGGTGATCGGGCTGGCGCTGTGCTTCGGGGGAGCGATCTGGCTTCAGATGAGTTCGTTGGCCGAACATCCCGTCGCAGCGGCCGCGGAGAACCGAGCGTGGATCACCGCGTCGGTGCTGTTGGAGGAGGACCCACGCCGGTTGTCGTCCGCCGGACCGTCGACGGTGATGGTGAAGGCCGAGATGACGCGCGTCGATGTGAGCGGCAAGGCACTGCACGTCGGTGGTCGGGTGTCGATCGTTGCTCCGGAGTCGAGTTGGTCGGTACTGCTGCCGGGCCAGGAGGTCACCGTGCGGGGCAGGCTCGGTGCGCCGATCAGACCCGACATGAGTGTGGCCGTCATCCGCGCTTCGGGTCCGCCCGTCACCGTGACCGAGCCCGGGGCGATCTCCGCTACCGCCGGCACGTTCCGGTCGAATCTGGCAGCGGTAGCGCAGAATTCGATGCCACCGGATCGTGCAGGTCTGTTACCCGGGCTCGTGGTCGGAGACGTCTCGCGGCTGGACGAGACGGTGGCCGAGAACTTCCGGGCGGCAGGCCTGACGCATTTGACGGCTGTGTCCGGAGCAAATTTTTCCATCGTGATCGGCGCGGTTCTGTTGGTGTTGCGGGGTATCGGAATCGGGCCCCGCGCGACGGTTGCGGTGGCGTTCGTCGTGCTCGTTGCGTTCGTGATCGTGGCCAGGCCGTCGCCGAGTGTGTTGCGTGCCGCAATCATGGGGTCGATCGGCCTGCTCGCCCTCGTCACCGGCAGACGGCGGCAGGCGGTACCGGCGCTGTGCGGAGCGGTGTTGGGTTTGCTCGCGTGGTGGCCGAGGTTGGCGGTGGATGTCGGATTCGTGCTGTCGGTGTTCGCCACCGCAGGGCTCGTGCTCGTCGCGCCGATCTGGGTCGACTGGCTTAGAGCGCGCGGCTGGCCCAGAGCGGCAGCGGAGGTGGTGGCCGTGGCCGCGGCGGCGCACGCGGTGACGGCACCGGTGGTTGCGGCCATGGCCGGAACGTTCAGCGTGGTGGGGGTGGCGGCGAATGTGTTGGTTGCACCTGTCGTCGCTCCGATCACGGTGGTGGGGATCGTCACAGCAGTGATCGCTGCCGTCAGCGGCTCGCTGGCGGAACTGGTCGCGCAGCTGGCGTCCGCACCGCTGTGGTGGTTGATCACGGTGGCGGAGAGGGCCGCGTCGGTGCCGGGCGCGGGCATCGTCGTCCCCGACGGCGTCGGAGGCGCAGCACTCGCGGCGTTCTCGACGGTCGCGCTGCTGACGGCGTTGCGTTTCACAGTGTTTCGTTGGCTGGCCGCGGCGGTGGCGATAGCGGCACTCGCGATGTGGACGGCACACGTTCTGTGGTGACCGCTCGGACGAAGCGGATGCCGAGTGTGTCGGCCGCGCATGGCACGATCATGGTCGTGACTTCGAGTGTGGCTCCTCTGCATCTGGTTCTCGGCGACGAGGAACTTCTGATGGATCGCGCGGTAGCTGCGATCGTGGCTCAGGTGCGTGCGAATGCTGCGATTCCGGGGGAGGACCTGCCGGTCACGCGGTTGCGCACCGGCGATGCCAGCGCTCCGGAGCTCGCCGAACTGCTCAGTCCCTCGCTGTTCGCCGAGGACCGTGTTCTCGTGCTCGAGGCCGCCGCCGAGGCAGGTAAGGACGCCGCAGCGCTGGTACTCGACGCGGCTACCGATCCGCCCGAGGGTGCTGTGGTGGTGGTCATGCACTCCGGCGGCGGCCGGGCCAAGGCGATGGTCGGAGCGCTGCAGAAATGCGGCGCAGAGGTGCACGAGTGCGCCAAGCTCACCAAGCCCGCCGAACGCATCGACTTCGTGCGCGGAGAGTTCCGTACCGCCGACATCCGGGTGAGCGGCGACGTGATCGAGGCGGTCGTCGAGTCCGTCGGCAACGAACTTCGCGAATTGGCTTCGGCCTGTTCGCAGTTGGTCTCCGATACCGGGGGCAAGGTCGACCTCGCCGCGGTGCGTCGGTACTACTCCGGCAAGGCCGAGGTCTCCGGATTCGACGTCGCGGACAAAGCGGTGATCGGAGACCGAGCCGGCGCTCTCGAGGCTCTGCGCTGGGCGATGCACCGGGGCGTGGCGCACGTGCTGCTCGCCGACGCGTTGGCCGATGCCGTCCGCACCATTGCGTTGGTGGGTTCGGCGGGCCGCGGCGACCCGTTCCGAATGGCAGGGGAACTGGGGATGCCGCCGTGGAAGATCAAGAAGGCGCAGGGCCAGGCGCGCGGCTGGAACGGCCGATCCATAGCCCAGGCGCTGCGCGTGGTGGCGCAGCTCAATGCAGACGTCAAAGGTCAAGCAGCGGACGCGGACTATGCGGTGGAGAAAGCAGTGGCCGAGGTCGCATCACTGGGTAGGTAGCGTCGGCAGAGTGCAGAGAGCACGAAAAAGCCCGCTGCATCCTGATCGGATGCGGCGGGCTTTTTCGAGCTCAGTGATGGATCAGAGCTTGTTGACTGCGAGAGCCAGTGCCGACTTCTTGTTGGCGGCCTGGTTCTTGTGGATGACGCCCTTGCTGGCGGCCTTGTCGAGCTTGCGGCCTGCATCGAGAAGAATCTCGGAAGCCTTGTCCTTGTCGCCCGCAGCCTGTGCCTCGCGGAACGAGCGGATGACGGTACGAAGCGAGGACTTCACCGACTGGTTGCGCAGGCGTGCACGCTCGTTGGTGAGAATCCGCTTCTTCTGGGACTTGATATTGGCCACGCGTAAAATCCTTGTCGTCTTCGTCGGTATTCCGGTCAGGGCTATCCATGCTGGAATGCCCGAAGTCTGCTGCTGAGCGTTGGAGCCCTGCGCCGAAGATCGAGAATACCAGTACCGCTGGACAGAACCCAATTCGGACTCTCCTCGAACACCGTTTCAAGAAATTAACGCTTCCACCGCGCCTAACTCCTGTCTCTGTAGCAACATGGCCAGAATGAGTCCGCGATCGGCAACGCATGCCGCCACCAAGGCCAAAGCGACCAGAACCAAGACAGCGGATCGCGTCGAACCCGAGCTCGACGGGGTGTTCGGGGGATACTCCGACGTCGGCAAGTACAGTCTCGCCTTCGACGAGATGTTCGACGCGGACGGGCGCACCCGAACTCCGTACAAGGGCATCCACACCGCGCTCGCGCCGGCGAACGCAGTGGACCTGGACGCGAGATCCGACGCGCTGGGACGCGCCTTCATCGACCAGGGCATCACGTTCTCCCTGTCGGGCCAGGAACGCCCGTTCCCGCTCGACCAGGTTCCCCGCGTCATCGCCGCAGGTGAATGGTCACGACTCGAGCGCGGCATCAAGCAGCGCGTCAAAGCCCTCGAGATGTTCCTGGCCGACATCTACGGCGACCAGGAAATCCTGCGCGACGGCGTCGTACCGAAGCGGCTGGTGACCTCCTGCGAGCACTTCCACCGCGAAGCGGTCGGCATCACACCGCCCAACGGTGTGCGCATCCACGTCGCCGGCATCGACCTGGTTCGTGACGCCCAGGGCACCTTCCGAGTGCTCGAGGACAACTTGCGGTCTCCGTCTGGCGTGTCCTACGTCATGGAGAACCGGCGCACGATGGCCCGGGTGTTCCCCGACCTGTTCGCCAGCCATCGCGTCCGCGCCGTCGGCGATTACGCCTCGCACCTGCTGCGAGCACTGCGCGCATCGGCCGCCCTCAACGAGGCCGATCCGACCGTGGTGGTTCTCACTCCCGGCGTGGCCAACTCGGCGTACTTCGAGCATTCGCTGCTCGCGCGACTGATGGGCGTCGAGCTCGTCGAGGGACGAGACCTGTTCTGCCGAGACAACATCGTCTACATGCGCACCACCGAGGGCGAGCGTCAGGTCGACGTCATCTACCGGCGTATCGACGACGACTACCTCGACCCCATGCAGTTCCGGCCCGACTCGGTGCTGGGAGTGGCAGGTCTGGTCAACGCCGCCCGCGCTGGCAACGTCGTCATCTCGAGTGCCGTCGGAAACGGCGTCGGCGACGACAAGCTCGTCTACACCTATGTTCCGACGATCATCGATTACTACATGGGCGAGAAGCCGCTGCTGGCCAACGTCGACACGTTCCGGTGCTGGCTCGACGACGAGTGCGAGGAAGTCCTCGACCGCATCGACGAACTGGTCATCAAGCCGGTGGAAGGTTCGGGCGGCTACGGCATCGTCTTCGGACCCGACGCCTCGCCGAAGGAACTCGCCACCATCAGCAAGAAGGTCCGCGCAGATCCGCGCGGTTGGATCGCCCAACCCGTCGTGCAGCTCTCGACGGTGCCGACCAAGATCGGTGACCGATTGGTACCCCGCCACGTCGACCTGCGTCCGTTCGCCGTCAACGACGGCGACGACGTCTGGGTGTTGCCGGGCGGCCTGACCCGCGTGGCGCTGCCGGAGGGATCCCTGGTGGTCAACTCCAGCCAGGGCGGTGGCAGCAAGGACACCTGGGTGCTCGCCACCCGAACCTCTCAGGAGGAGCAGGAACTTGCCGGCGAGGAGATCGTCAGCGTTCCGCCGGAGTCACCGATGGCCGAACAGGGCCCGGAGCTGACGATGGACCAGCAGATGAATCAGCAGCAACAGCAACAGCAGCAACAACAGCAGGCAACGAACTCGGACTCGAACGGCGGTGGACAGTAAATGCTCGCGCGCAACGCAGAGTCGCTCTACTGGATCGGACGGTACGTCGAGAGAGCGGACGACACTGCCCGCATTCTCGATGTCACCGTCCACCAGCTACTCGAAGACGCCACGGTCGATCCCGACCACACTTCGCGAGTGCTGTTGCGAGTACTCGGGTTCAAGCACGAGCCCGATGTCTCGCTCGACGTGTGGTCTCTGACCGAGGTCGTCGCCTTCAGCCGCGACGGACTGGGTTCGATCGTGGACTCGCTGTCGAGTGCCCGTGAGAACGCCCGTGGTGCTCGTGAAGTGACGTCCAGTGAGATGTGGGAATGCTTGAACACCACGTACAACGGGCTGAACGAGCGCATCAAGGCGTCCAAGCGCACCGGCCCGGCCGAGTTCTTCAGCTACATCGAGGAGCGCGCCGCGATGTTCGCCGGTCTCGCGGACTCCACCCTCAGTCACGACGACGGCTACCGCTTCCTCCTGCTCGGTCGCTCGGTCGAGCGCATCGACATGATCGTTCGGTTGTTGCTCTCGCGAGCCGGTGACCGGCCGTCGTCGCCGGCGTGGGTCACCGTGCTTCGCTCCGCCGGTGCACACGACACCTACCTGCGCACCTACCGCGGCGCGCTCGACGCGCAGCGAGTTCTCGAATTCATGCTGTTGGACAGGCTCTTTCCGCGATCGGTGTTCTACGCACTCAACGAGGCAGAACGTTCGCTCGATCAGCTCGACCACCAGCCCAACAGTCGAGTCGGTGCGCGCGCCGAGGCTCAGCGCCTACTCGGTCGCGCTCGTAGCGAACTCGAATTCCTCCGTCCCGGTGAAATTCTCGACGATCTGCAGGAGCGCTTGCTCTCGCTGCAGGAAACCTGCCGTGAACTCGGTGACGCGATCTCCAAGCAGTATTTCCACGCCGCTCCGTGGGTCGCGTGGACCGATGCCGGCTCCGGAACATTCGAAGATCAATTGGAAGGTGAACTGTGAGCTGGCGTATGCGTGTCGTGCACACCACGGGCTATCAGTACGACGCACCGGTGACGTCGTCGTACAACGAGGCTCGGTTGACGCCGCGAAGTGACAATCGGCAGAACGTGATTCTGAACCGAGTCGAGACCAACCCGGTGACGCGTTCCTACCGCTACACCGACTACTGGGGGACAGCGGTGACGGCGTTCGATCTGCACGCACCGCACACCGAGCTGGAGGTCACCGGATCGTCGGTGGTCGAGACCGATCCCTTCGTCTACCCGGACGAGAACGCTTCCTGGGAGGAACTCGCGAGCGAGCCGGTCATCGACCGCTTCAACGAGGTCCTCGACAACACCGAATACGTGCCGAAGAACAGGCAACTCGCGTCGGTGGCGAAGAAGCTGTCGAAGGGCCTACCGCCACAGGAATCGGTGGTGGAGATCTCCAACTGGGTCAACCAGGAGATGTCCTACGTGCCGGGAACCACCGGCGTGCACACCTCGGCCGTGGAAGCGTGGTCGGAGAAGAAGGGTGTCTGCCAGGACTACGCCCACCTGACGCTGCTGATGCTGCGCAGCATCGGCATCCCCAGCCGGTACGTCTCGGGTTACCTGCATCCCAAGAAACAGGCCGCGATCGGTGCGACGGTGGAGGGTCAGAGCCACGCGTGGATCGAGGCCTGGACCGGTGCGTGGTGGGGCTACGACCCGACCAACGCCATCGCCGTCAACGAGCAGCACGTGTCGGTCGGACTCGGCCGCGACTACGCCGACGTGCCGCCGCTCAAGGGCATCTTCTCCGGCGGCGGTTCGACGGCTCTCGACGTGGTCGTGGAGATCACCCGGTTGGCGTGAGCCTGGTACGCGTTGTGCGCCCGTTCATGGGCGCACAACGCGCACCCATCAGTTCCAGCCGAAGTCGCGGCGCAATCTCTGTGCGACGGAATCGAATTGGGGCTTGCTCAGAATCGCACCCTCGCGTCGGATGCCGTCCTCGGGCACGTCGAGCACTCGATCCAGACGAATCCAGCTCGGTCGGCCTTCGGCGTCCCACGGACCGGACCCGATCGACTGCCAGTCACGGTCTCCGTCGCGGCTGCTCTGACTCGACAACATCAGGCCGAGCAGATCGTTGCCCTCGCGGCCGATGACCAGGACCGGGCGGTCCTTGCCCTGGCTGGCGTCCTCCTCGTAGGTGACCCAGGTCCAGACGATTTCGCCGGGGTCGGCCTTGCCGTCCAGGTCGGGGGAGTACTCGATGGTGCGGGCGCGTTGCGCCGTGGGCCTTGTCTGCGACGCCACCGGTCGGCCAGGACGAGGAGTCGGAGCAGACGTGCGTGTGGCCGTCCCGCTGATCGCGTCCTTGCCCTTCTGCAGGGCTCCGGACTTCTGTAATTGACGCAGCAGTCGGGGACCCTCGCGCATCGCGATCTTGCTCAGTTCCTTGCCGAATCTGCTCCAGTTGCCAGCCATGCGGCGAGTGTAGCGATGCAGACTCTGCTGCTCATCGCCCGAACCGCGGCGACGAGAACACCCGAGTCGGACAGCCGGGGACGGCGAACCGTTCTCGGCGTGGGACGATAGGGAAACCCGTTCGCTCATTTCGAACACGCCAGCCGAAGGATACGAGTGCCCAGCTTCGCCGACACGACGTTCACCGATCCGTCCAGGATCAGGAACTTCTGCATCATCGCCCACATCGACCACGGCAAGTCGACGCTGGCCGACCGGATGTTGCAGCTCACGGGCGTCGTCGACGACCGGTCGATGCGCGCTCAGTACCTGGACCGGATGGATATCGAGCGCGAGCGCGGCATCACCATCAAGGCGCAGAACGTCCGGCTCCCGTGGGTCGTCGACGGCGAGGAATTCGTGCTGCACCTCATCGACACGCCCGGCCACGTCGACTTCACCTACGAGGTATCGCGCGCCCTCGAGGCTTGCGAAGGTGCAGTGCTGCTCGTCGACGCCGCGCAGGGCATCGAGGCGCAGACGCTCGCGAACCTGTACCTCGCTCTCGACAAAGAGCTCACCATCATCCCGGTGCTGAACAAGATCGACCTGCCCGCCGCCGACCCGGACCGCTACGCCGCCGAGATCGCCCACATCATCGGGTGCGAGGCCGACGACGTGCTCCGCGTGTCCGGTAAGACGGGTGTGGGCGTCGAGGAACTTCTCAACGAGGTCGTCAAGCTGGTTCCGGCCCCGGTCGGCAACCCGGACGGGCCTGCCCGCGCGATGATCTTCGACTCGGTCTACGACACCTACCGCGGCGTCGTCACCTACGTTCGCGTCGTCGACGGTGCGCTGAATCCGCGCGAGAAGGTCACGATGATGTCGACCGGCTCGACGCACGAGCTGCTCGAGGTCGGGATCGTCTCACCCGATCCGAAGGCGACCAAGGGCCTGGGCGTCGGCGAAGTGGGTTACCTCATCACCGGTGTGAAGGACGTCCGTCAGTCGAAGGTCGGCGATACCGTCACCACCTTCCGCAAGGGTGCGACCGAGCCGCTCACCGGCTACCGCGAGCCCCGTCCGATGGTGTACTCGGGCCTCTATCCGCTCGACGGTTCGGATTACCCCGACCTGCGTGACGCCCTCGAGAAGCTGCAGCTCAACGACGCGGCACTGACGTACGAGCCGGAGACGTCGGTGGCTCTCGGCTTCGGTTTCCGCTGTGGCTTCCTCGGTCTGCTGCACATGGAGATCACCCGCGAGCGGCTCGAGCGAGAGTTCAACCTGGACCTGATCTCGACGTCGCCGAACGTGGTCTACCGCGTCGAGATGGAAGACGGTGCCGAGCACATCGTCACCAATCCGTCGTACTGGCCCGAGGGCAAAGCGCGCGAAGTGTTCGAGCCGATGGTCAAGTGCACCATCATCTCGCCGAGCGAGTTCATCGGTTCCATCATGGAACTGTGCCAGGGACGACGCGGAGAACTCGGGGGCATGGACTATCTGTCCGAGACCCGCGTCGAGTTGCGGTACACCATTCCCATGGCCGAGATCATCTTCGACTTCTTCGACATCCTGAAGTCCCGAACACGCGGATACGCCAGCCTCGATTACGAGGAGATCGGCGAGCAGGCCGGTGCGCTGGTCAAGGTCGACATCCTGCTGCAGGGCGAGGCCGTGGACGCGTTCTCGGCGATCGTGCACAAGGACAACGCCGCGGCCTACGGCAACAAGATGACGACCAAGCTCAAGGAACTGATTCCGCGCCAGCAGTTCGAGGTGCCGATCCAGGCCGCCATCGGATCTCGCATCATCGCCCGCGAGAACATCCGCGCGATCCGCAAGGACGTTCTGGCCAAGTGCTACGGCGGCGACATCAGCCGTAAGCGCAAGCTGCTCGAGAAGCAGAAAGAGGGCAAGAAGCGGATGAAGACGATCGGCCGCGTCGAGGTGCCACAGGAAGCCTTCGTCGCCGCACTGTCCTCGGAATCCTCGTCGGACAAGCCCAAGAAGTAGGGCAGCGGTTGCCTGGCGCAACCTCACACCCTTTCTGTCGACTGCACGCCCCCGCTCGCATCGGAGCCGGGGCGCGCAGTTGTCAGTGAGGGCGCGCGGTCCCCACCACCTCCAGTCGCACATGGCGGGCGAGTACATTTCGAACCTGTGACGACGCCGATTCTGAAGCAGCTGCGTGTTCCCGTTGTCGGTGCGCCGATGGCAGGCGGCCCGAGTACTCCCGAACTCGCCCGTGCGGTGTCGGAGGCAGGTGGGCTCGGCATGATCGCCGGTGCGCTGTTGACACCCGAAGCCTTTGCGGCGCAGATCGATTCGGTGCGCAGTCTGCTGTTCGGTGTCAATCTCTTTCTGCCGGAGGAGCCATCGGGTGCGGATGTGGCGTCCTATGCCGAGCACCTGACGTCCTGGTTCGAGCGTTTCGACGCGGAGCCGGGAGAGTTGGTGCGCCGGGACGACTTCTACGCCGAGAAGTTCGCCTGGCTGCTGGCACACCCGGTACCGCTGGTGTCGAGTACGTTCGCGACGTTCGACGCGGACGAGGTCGCCCAGTTGCACGCCGTGGGAACCGAGGTGTGGGCCACCGTCGCCACCGCGTCGGACGCATCGGTGGCCACCGCGAACGGGGTGGACGCGCTCGTGGTGCAGGGACCCGAAGCGGGCGGGCACCGAGGCACGTTCGACGGGTCGGCCCCGGACGAGCCACTGACCGAACTGCTGATCGCAGTGCGTGAGACATCCGACCTACCGCGAATCGCCGCGGGCGGACTGATGGACGGCAACGACATTACGCCACTGCTCGATTCGGGTCTTGCGCACGCGGCTCAGCTCGGTACGGCGTTGTTGAACACGCCCGAGGCCGGCACCAAACCCGTACACCGCGAGCAACTGACGCTCGCTCCCGACACCGCGGTGACCAGGGCATTCTCCGGCCGCCCTGCGCGGGGTCTGGTGAACGAATTCATGCGCGAGAACTCCGGCGCCGCGCCGCTGGCCTATCCTGATCTGCACTACCTGACCGCGCCGATGCGAGCGAAGGCCGCGGCGGCAGGCGATCCGTCGGGACTGTCGATGTGGGCGGGCACCGGTTTTCGCCGGGCAAGGGCAAGGCCCGCGGCCGAGCTGATCGCCGAATGGGCGAGGCAACTCGGCCGCTGAGCCCTCCCTCTCAGGGGTTGGAGTGGGCGGGCTGGAAGTGCCCTGCCACCTGAGCTTCCTCGGCGCGGATGACGTGCACCACCGCGTTGATGAGTGCGAGGTGGGTGAACGCCTGCGGGAAGTTACCGAGGTGACGGCCGGTGCGGTGGTCGATCTCCTCGGCGTAGAGCTTGAGTGGGCTCGCGTATCCCAGCAGACGCTCGCAGAGGTGCTTGGCCCGAGGGAGCTCACCGATCTCGACCAGCGCCGACACCAGCCAGAAGGAGCAGATGGTGAACGTCCCTTCCTCGCCGGCCAGACCGTCGTCGGTGGTGTCGGTTCGGTAGCGCAGGACCAGGCCGTCCTCGGTCAGCTCGTCGGCGATGGCGAGCACTGTCGCGCGGATGCGTTCGTCCTCGGCAGGCAGGAATCGAAGCAGCGGTGCGAGCAGCAGTGACGCATCCAGCGACGGGTCACCGTAGCGCTGAGTGAGGACACCCCGAGAATCGGTGCCGTTCTCGAGAATGTCCGCCTTGATCTCGTCGGCGATTTCGTTCCACTTGGCCGAATACTCCTTCTCGCCGTGGATGTCGGCGAGCTTGGCCCCGCGGTCGAGTGCGACCCAACACATGAGCTTCGAGGAGGTGAAGTGCTGCGGTTCACCGCGCACCTCCCAGATGCCGCGATCGGGCTTGCGCCAGTTGGCGATCGCCTCCTCCACCTGTCGCTTGAGCAGGGGCCACAGGAATTCGGGGACGTGCTCGCGCGACTTGACGTGCAGATACACCGAGTCGAGCATCGTGCCCCAGATGTCGTGCTGCTCTTGGTCGTAGGCTCCGTTGCCGATACGTACCGGACGTGCACCGTCGTATCCGGACAGGTGCGGCAGCTCGCTCTCGTCGAGAGTCTTCTCGCCGCCGATGCCGTACATGACCTGGAGCGGATTGACCTCGCCGTTCGCCGTTGTCGCCACATCGGACATGAACGCGAAGAAGTCGTTGGCCTCACGGTCGAGTCCGAGTGTGTAGAGGCCCCACAGTGCGAACGTCGAGTCACGCACCCACGTGTAGCGGTAGTCCCAATTCCGTTCTCCACCCGGCGTTTCCGGAAGCGAGGTGGTCGACGCCGCGAGCAGTGCGCCGGTGGGGGCGTAGGTCAGTCCCTTGAGCGTGAGGGCACTGCGCTGCAGGTAACCCCGCCACGGGTGATCGGGGAACCGGCCGATCGTGATCCACTGCCGCCAGCATTCGGACGTGCGCCACATCTTGTCCGCGGCCTCCTCGAACGTCTGCGGCGCAGGCAGATCCGACCACGACAGAGCGACGAACACGTTGTCGCCCTCCGTCATTCGAGTGCGGGCGCGGGCTTCACGTCCTTCGATGCCGATGCGGAGATTGGTGGTCAGCTTCAACGTGGGCTGATCGCCGCCCGCACTGGCTTCGCAGGTGGCGGTGGTCTCCTCGTACACCTTGCCGGTGTACTCCCACTTCGCCGGCGCGCGGTGGTAGTCGAAGGCAGGCTCGCAGCTCATCTCGAGTTCGACTGTGCCGCTGACGCACTTGATGGTGCGCAGCAGGATGTGTTCGGCGTCCCAGTCGCTCGGTGCGCGCTTGTGGGTGCGAGAGCGCTGATCGGTGTTGTGCCACGGTCCCATGACGAGCGCGTCGCGGACGATGAGCCAACCGGTCTCGGTCTGCCACGTCGTCTCGACGATCAGGCCACCGGGCAGGTACCGCCGTGCCGCGGGCACCGACTGACCGTACGGCCCGACCCGGAAATGGCCTGCACTGCGATCGAGAACCGCGCCGAAGATGCTGGGGGAGTCCGGCCGAGGCACGCACATCCACTCGACCGATCCGTTTCGAGCGATCAAGCAGGTCGTCTCGCAGTCCGAAAGGAACGCATAGTCGTCGATCGGCGGAAAGGCGCTCCGGTAGGACGTCAGGGTGGACACCGGTGCGTCGGTGCTGCCCAACGCTCCCTGGACCTCGACGCCGCCCAACCCTGGATGCCCCGACCCCATGGCGGGCTCGTCGGCCACCGGGGGCACTGGCGAAAGATCTTCGTATGCCGTCATGGCGTAATCATCGACCGATAGATGGCATGCGTCCACTGCTGGTCGTCGATCGGCGTGGCGTGAGAGCGGAACGAGCTGGTTTAAGCTGCGAGGGTGGAATCGATCGCACGCTGGTGGGACGGCGTCGAACTGTGGGTGACGGGTTTGCCGTTCGTGCCACAGTCGGTAGTCGTGCTGCTGGTCATCGTGCCTACCGCGTTCCTGCTGGCACGAGTGTTCGATCGTGTGCTCGCGGTGGTTCTGCACCTGCTCGGGCGTGATGCACGGGCGGCTCGCGATGCGGAGCCGACGGGTGCGGCCACCACTACGACGAAGGATGGACAGTAATGCCACGGTCTCGGGTCACGTTGGCGCTCATCGCGCTGCTGGTGCTGGTTGTCATCGCCTGGTTGCTCACTCGATAGCCGATTAGAGTCGGTCCGGAACCTCTGCTAGATTTCTGACCGTGTCTTCTGCCGCCGAGTACCGCGTCCGCCATCAGTTGGCGTTGATCGCTGTCGGCATGCTGGCAGTCGCCGATATCGACTGTTGTTGATTCTTTCCTTCGTCGAATCGGTTCCGTCGATCCGTTGCCCACGCGCGTACTTCTCGCGGTCGGGCGGTTCACGACGTACTTTCTGCCGCCCTCGGTGATCTCGCGATGACTCGCGGCCACGGTGGTGCACCGGTTCGACTTCGGGAATGTCGACCATGCCCAGTTCGTACTCATTGCACACTGTCACGAAAGGCCTTTTCTCGATGAGGCACAGCTCTCGCTACCTGCTGACCACGTTCGCAGCTGTGGGAACCCTTCTGCTCACCGCATGCAACGGCGGATCCAGTGACGTCGTCGGCGGCGAGCCGGACACCGCGAGCGGCCCCGCACTGACCCTCGTGGGCTACGCCGTCCCCAAGAATGGTTGGGACGCAATCGGTCCCGCCTTCGCCGCAACCGAGGACGGTGACGGAACGGCGATCAACGCGGACTACGGCGCATCGGGCAACCAGTCACGCAAGGTGGCCGACGGCGCACCCGCCGATATCGTCAACTTCTCGGTCGAACCCGACATCACCCGTCTGGTGCAGGCAGGCAAGGTCGACGAGGACTGGAACCAGAATGCCTACGCCGGAGTGCCGTTCGGCTCCGTGGTGACCATCGTCGTGCGCGAGGGCAACCCCAAGAACATCCGTACCTGGGACGATCTGATCAAGCCCGACGTTCAGGTCATCAGCCCCAGCCCGCTCAGCTCGGGCTCGGCCAAGTGGAACCTGCTCGCTCCCTATGCGGCGAAGAGCAACGGCGGCCAGGACAAACAGGCCGGTCTCGACTTCGTTCGCACACTCGTCGCCGATCACTTCCCGGTTCAGCCCGAATCCGGCCGCGCCGCAACCGAAGCCTTCCTGCAGGGCCAGGGTGATGCGTTGCTCAGCTACGAGAACGAAGCACTCCTGATCGAGGAGCAGGGGCAGAACGTGGAGCACGTCGACGTTCCCGTGACATTCCGCATCGACAATCCCGTGGCAGTGATCAACGACAGCGCCAATCTCGATCGCGCCAATGCGCTGAACGATTTCGTCTACACCGACGAGGGCCAGAAGATCTGGGCGGAGGCCGGTTTCCGCCCGACGAACCCGGACATCGCCTCGGAGTATTCGGACAAGTTCTTCACTCCCGAAAAGCTGTACACCATCGATGATCTCGGTGGCTGGACGCAGGTCGACGCGGACCTGTTCGGCGACAACGGCGCAATTGCCACGATCTATCAGGAAAGTACTCGGTAGAGATCGATGCCATCTTCGACCACCGAAGCCGCAACTGCGGATTCGCCAGTCCCGCCCGGTACGAGACCTCGGTTTCGTGCCGGGCGGGAAGGCCGAAAGTTCAGGGGCCCTGGGTCGGTGGGGCCACTCGGTCTCGGGGTCGCCGTGTTGTGGCTGAGCGTCATCGTGTTGCTTCCTCTGGCGGCGTTGACGGTCCAGTCGTTCGACGACGGTCTCACCGGCTTCTGGAACGCGGTCACCGAGCAACGCGCGCTGGCCACGTTCAAGGTGACGTTGCAGGTGTCGGTGGCCGCGGCCGTGGTCAACCTCTTTCTCGGCACCCTCATCGCGTGGGTCCTGGTTCGTGACGAGTTTCCGGGCAAGCGTTTCGTCAACGCCCTGATCGATCTGCCGTTCGCACTGCCGACCATCGTGGCCAGCCTGGTTCTGCTGTCGCTGTACGGTCCGGCGAGTCCGGTCGGGTTGGTGTTCAACGCAACCAAGCCCGCGGTGATCGTCGCGCTGCTCTTCGTCACATTGCCGTTCGTGGTGCGAGCGGTTCAACCGGTGCTGATCGAGCTCGACAAGGACGTCGAGGAAGCCGCGGCCTCGCTCGGCGCGAACAACTGGACCATCTTCCGTCGCATCGTCCTGCCGGTCCTGCTGCCGGCGATCCTCAGCGGTGGGGGGCTCGCCTTCGCGCGCGCCATCGGTGAATTCGGGTCGGTGGTGCTCATCGGCGGCAACATCCCCAACGACACACAGGTGGCGTCGCAGTACATCCGTGAGCTCATCGAGTACGACCGCCCAACCGATGCGGCGGCGATCTCCGTGGTGCTGCTGGCGATCGCGTTCGCAGTGCTGTTCGTCCTTCGCGTGGTGGGCAATCGCCTGGCCCGACGTGAGGAGCAGATCTCGTGAAAATCGGTCTGCCGATCAAGCTGACGCTGCGCACCGTGGCTCTGCTGTATCTCGCCGTTCTGGTGCTCTTTCCACTCGCCACCATCCTGTTTCGCACGTTCGAGGACGGTGTCGTCACGTTCTGGGAGCAGATCACCACCCCGGCTGCACAGTCGGCACTGCAGCTGTCGTTGTTGATCGTCGCCATCGTGGTTCCGATCAACATCGTGTTCGGTGTGGTCACCGCACTGGCGCTCGTACGCGGACGGTTCCGTGGCAAAGGTGTCCTGGAAGCCATCGTCGATCTGCCGTTCGCGGTGTCGCCGATCATCACCGGCGTTGCGCTGATCCTGCTGTGGGGTGCCAATGGATGGTTCGGCGGAGTCGAAAGCCTCGGTTTCAAGGTCATTTTCGCGCTTCCCGGCATGGTCATCGCGACGATCTTCGTCACGCTGCCGTTCGTCGTGCGCGAGGTCGAACCCGTGCTGTACGAGATCGGTGAGGAGCAGGAAGAGGCCGCCTCGACGCTCGGTGCGTCGTCGTGGCAGACGTTCTGGCGCATCACTCTCCCGGCGATCCGGTGGGGGTTGACGTACGGCGTCGTACTCACCGTCGCACGGTCGCTCGGTGAATTCGGTGCGGTGATCATGGTCTCGACCAATCTGCCCGGTATCTCCCAAACGCTCACGCTGCTGGTCAATTCACGGTACGAGGACTTCAATCAGCAGGGCGCGTACGCCGCGTCCACACTGCTCATGGCGATAGCCGTCGTCGTGCTGCTGTTGATGACGGCCCTCGACAAGAAGAGGACGAAGTAATGACCGAGACATCCCCCGAGATCGAGATCTCCGTCGTCGGTGCCAACAAGCACTACGGCGACTTCGCAGCGCTCGACGACGTCAGCATCGACATCCCCAAGGGATCGTTGACGGCGCTGCTCGGGCCCAGTGGCTCGGGCAAGTCCACTCTGCTGCGCTCCATCGCCGGGCTCGAACAGCTCGACTCCGGTCGGGTGGTGCTCGCCGGCCAGGATGTGACGTGGGTGAGCCCGCAGCGCCGTGAGATCGGGTTCGTTTTTCAGCATTACGCGGCGTTCAAACACCTCACAGTGCGTGACAACGTCGCCTTCGGCCTGCAGATTCGTAAACGGCCCAAGGCCGAGATCGCCAAGAAGGTCGACGAGTTGCTCGAGATCGTCGGGCTCGCCGGGTTCCAGAGTCGCTACCCGGCCCAGCTGTCCGGTGGACAGCGCCAACGCATGGCGTTGGCCCGCGCACTCGCCGTCGACCCGCAGGTGCTGCTCCTTGACGAGCCCTTCGGCGCGCTCGACGCCAAGGTGCGGGCCGATCTCCGTACCTGGCTGCGTCGACTGCATGACGAGGTTCACGTCACCACCGTGCTGGTGACCCACGATCAGGAGGAGGCGCTCGACGTCGCCGATCGGATCGCGGTGCTCAACAAGGGCCGCATCGAACAGGTGGGCAGCCCGGAAGATCTCTACGATCGCCCGGCCAACAATTTCGTGATGTCGTTCCTGGGGCAGGTCGCCAAACTGAACGGACTTCTGGTGCGGCCGCACGACATACGCGTCGGACGCGATCCGTCGTTGGCGCAGGCTCAGGCCAGCGGGACGGCCGAATCGGCCGGTGTGACGCGGGCCGTCGTCGAGCGGGTGGTACACCTCGGCTTCGAGGTGAAGGTCGAACTGAAGAATGCGGCCACCGGTGAACTGTTCGCGGCGCAGATCACCCGCGGCGACAGTGAGGCGCTCGGTCTGCGCGAGGGCGAGACGGTGTACGTACGAGCGACTCGGGTGCCGAAAATCGCAGACGCTAGCGGTGCAGACGCGATTGCTGGTGCACCGGTTCGTTGAACCGGTGCGGTAGAGCGTTCGGCTCCGGTGCTGCACCAGCTCGTGCCGCAGGAGTGGAGCCTGCGGAACGACCCATCGAGACCGCGGAGTCGTAGCGCCGCGACACCAGATCTGCCAGCGCCGGATGTGCTCCGATGACCTCGGCATGCACCACGTTCGGCAGGCCGGCGACCGAGGCTTCGATCCTGTCGGTGAGCAGTCCCGGGGCCAGGAACCAGGGGGCCACGACGATGCGGTCGGCTCCCAGCGTGCGCAGTTGTGCGATCGCATCGGTGGGGGACGGGGAGACCGAGGTCGCAAAGCAGGTCACAGCTCCGGCCCAGTCTGTTCCGGCGAGCAGTTTCTGCGCGATCACCCGGGTGCGCTGATTCGCCGGTGCCACCGAGGAACCGACGGCTGCAAGGGCGATGCCGACCGTCGAATCGGTTACTGCGACACCGGTGTCGGTGATCCGGTCGCGGACTGCATCGATGAGGAGTCGGTCGTCTCCCAGAACGTCGGCCTGCGTTATCGAGACGTGCGGGTGTCGCGTTCTCGCGGCCTGCAGTAATTCGGGCAGATCGACTTTTGCGTGAAAAGCCTTGCCCAGCAACATCGGAACTGCGACTATGCGTCCGTGTCCGGCATCGGCCAGGTCGTCGACCACCTGATCGACGCCGGGCTCGGAAAGATCGAGAAACGCCACGCGCACGTCCAGATCCGGTCGCCGCCGACGCAGGGCGTCGACGGCGCGGTGAATCGTGGCGCTCGAGCGCGGGTCACGGCTACCGTGGGCAACCGCGATCAGTGCGCTCACGCGGGAACTGCCGACCCCAGCTCGACGGCAGCCAGAGCGTTGCCCACGAGCCCGGCAGCCAACGTGTTGCCGCCGGCCGGATCGATCAGCAGGAAGCTGCCCGTGTGCCGGTTGACGGCGTAGTCGTCTGCCACGATGGGCTCCGCGACGCGCACCGAAATTCGGCCGATCTCGTTGAGCTCCAACGACTCCGGGCCTTCCTGTGCGGTGAGCTCCTGCTCGTCGAACCGCTCGATCAGTGTCCCGACGATGGCCTGGGTGGTGCGAGTGCCGTGCTTGAGCAGCAGGCGAGCGCCCGGGCGAAGCGGCTTCTCGGCGAGCCAGCACACCGTGGCCTCGAAGTCGCCGATCGGCTCCGGTGCGTCCTGCGGGGAGGCGATGGTGTCGCCGCGCGAGACGTCGACATCGTCGGCGAGGACGAGGGTGACACTGCGTCCGGCATGAGCGGTACGCAATTCGCCGTCCGCGGTATCGATGCGCTCGACTGTCGTTCGGGTGCCGGAGGGCAGGATGACGACCTCGTCGCCGACGTCGACGGAGCCCGCTGCGACCTGGCCGGCATATCCGCGGTAGTCCGGGAAGTCCGCTGTGCGCGGCCGGATCACGTACTGCACGGGGAATCGCAGACCGACCCGGTGCGGTTCGGCGTCGACCGGAACCGACTCGAGGTGTTCGATGAGGGTGGGTCCGTCGTAGTACGGGGTCTTGTCCGACTTCACCGCGACGTTGTCGCCGTGCAGTGCGGACACCGGGATCTCGATGACGTCCTCGCTGGACCAGCCGAGGGAGGAGGTCAGCGAGTTGAACTCCGCCGAGATCTCGGCGAACACCGTTGCGGGGTCCTCGACCAGATCGATCTTGTTGACCGCGAGCACCAGGCGCGGAACGCCGAGCAGAGCGAGAACCGCTGCGTGCCTGCGGGTCTGCGTGATGACACCCTTGCGGGCGTCGACCAGCAGGATGACGAGCTGAGCCGTCGACGCACCGGAGACGGTGTTGCGGGTGTACTGCACGTGGCCGGGGGTATCGGCCAGTACGAACGAGCGGTGCGGCGTCGCGAAGTAGCGGTAGGCGACGTCGATGGTGATGCCCTGTTCACGTTCGGCGCGCAGACCGTCGACCAACAGCGACAGGTCCGGCGTGGCCAGGCCCTTGTCCACCGAAGCCCGAGTGACCGCGTCGATCTGGTCTGCCAGAACGGATTTGGTGTCGTACAAGAGCCGTCCGACGAGGGTGGACTTGCCGTCGTCGACGCTCCCCGCGGTGGCGAGGCGAAGAAGCTGCGTTCCTGTGCTGCTCATCAGAAGTATCCTTCTCGTTTGCGATCTTCCATGGCAGCCTCGGAGACGCGGTCGTCGCCGCGGGTGGCTCCGCGTTCGGTCAGCCTGGACGCGGCTACCTCGGCGAGGATTGCCTGGTTGTCGGCGGCCTCGGACAGCACTGCGCCGGTGGTGGATCCGTCGCCGACGGTGCGGTAGCGCACCGACAGGGTCTGCAGCTCCTCGTTCTCGGCCGGTCCGCCCCAGACGCCGGGCGTCATCCACATGCCGTCACGCTGGTAGACGGGTCGCTGATGGGCGTAGTAGATGCTCGCCAGTTCCACGTCGTCACGGGCGATGTAGCGCCAGATGTCGAGTTCGGTGAAGTTGCTGAGAGGGAACACGCGCACCTGCTCGCCGGGGGAATGCTTGCCGTTGTACAGGTTCCACAGTTCGGGTCGCTGTTTCTTGGGCTCCCATTGGCCGAATGCGTTGCGCAGCGAGAAGATTCGCTCTTTCGCACGAGCTCGTTCCTCGTCGCGTCGGGCACCGCCGAAGACGGCGTCGAACCGATTCTCGGAGATCGCGTCCAGGAGGGGCACGGTCTGCAGCGGGTTGCGGATGCCGTCGGGGCGCTCGGTGAGGCGTCCGTCGGCGAGGTACTCCTCGACGCTGGCCACGTGCAGGCGCAGGTTGTACTTGGCGACCACGTGATCGCGGAAGTCCAGTACCTCCTGCAGGTTGTGTCCGGTGTCGACGTGCAGCAGTGCGAACGGCAGGGGAGCGGGCCAGAACGCCTTGATTGCCAGGTGCAGCAGAACTGTCGAGTCCTTGCCGCCGGAGAACAGGATGACGGGGCGCTCGAACTCGCCCGCCACCTCACGGAAGATGTGGATGGCCTCGGATTCGAGTGCGTCGAGGGTGTCGAACCGATCTGCGTCGAGATGGGTCCGACCGACGGTGGCCGAGGTGAGATCGAGTGTCATGAGGCGTGCAACCCACATTCGGTCTTGGCCTTGCCGGCCCAACGACCGCTACGCGGGTCGGCTCCGGGGGCAGGTTTGACGGTGCACGGTGCGCACCCGATGGACGGATAGCCTTCGTCGACGAGGGGATTGACCAGAATCGAATGTTCGTCGATGTAGGCCTGCATCTGCTCGTCGGACCACGGCGCGATCGGGTTGATCTTGACCAGACCGAAGGCGTCGTCGAACGAGATGAGCGGGGCGTTGGCGCGGGTGGGGGCCTCGACTCGGCGGATACCGGTGACCCAGGCGCTGTAGTTGGCCAGTTCCTTCTTCAAGGGTGCGACCTTGCGCATCGCGCAGCAGCGATTGGGCTCGCGGGCGAACAGGTCCTTGCCGTCGATCGCATCCTGTTCTGCGACAGTCTTCTCGGCTCGGGCGTTGACGACCCGGACGCCGTAGACGGACTCGACGGCGTCGCGCGTCCCGATGGTCTCGGCGAAGTGGTAGCCGGTGTCGAGGAACAGCACGTCCACACCGGGATGAATCTGTGCGGCGAGGTGAACGAGCACCCCGTCCTGCATGTTGGAGGCAACGATGAAGTCGTCACCGAAGTTGTCCTCGGTCCACTGCAACAGCTCCAGTGGGCTCGCTCCGTCGAGTTCGCGGGCACCGCGCTCGGCGATGTCCTTCAATTCCTCTACCGTCAAATTCAGCCTGGTACTCATCGCAAATCCGCCTCGTCTGCTCGCACGGCCCACTGAGCGAACCGTTCGCCGTCCTCGCGGTGCTTGTCGAAATTGCGCACCACTCTGTCGATGTAATCTCCCAGCTCGGAGCTGTTGACCTTGTGCTGGCGCAACTTTCGGCCGAACGCACTGTCCAGGCCGAGGCTGCCTCCGAGATGAACCTGGAAACCCTCGATCTGATTCCCGTCCCCGTCGTCGACCAACAGGCCCTTGAAGCCGATGTCGGCGATCTGCGATCGTGCGCACGAGTTGGGGCAGCCGTTGATGTTGATCGTGATCGGCACGTCGAGCTTGCTGTTGATGTCGGACAGGCGCTCTTCGAGCTCCGGTACGAGAACCTGTGAGCGCTTGCGTGTTTCGGCGAACGAGAGCTTGCAGAATTCGATTCCGCTGCACGCCATCAGGTTCTTGCGCCAGTGCGAGGGTCGGGCAGGTAGGCCCAACGCATCGAGGTCCGAGATCAGCTGTTCGAGCGTTTCGTCGGGAACGTCGAGGACGATCAGCTTCTGGTACGGCGTGAATCGCACGCGATCCGACCCGGCCTTCTCGGCGGCGTCGGCGACGGCGGCGAGGATGGTGCCGGAGACGCGGCCCGCGATGGGTGCCACCCCGACGGCGTTGAGGCCGTTCTTGAGCTTCTGGATCCCGACGTGATCGCGGGGCCGAGCGGGCTTCTCGGGTGCCGGGCCGTCGATGAGCTTGCGGTGCAGGTATTCGTCCTCGAGGACCTGGCGGAACTTCTCGATGCCCCAGTCCTTGATGAGGAACTTCAGGCGTGCCTTGGTACGAAGCCGGCGGTAGCCGTAGTCACGGAAGATCGAGACGACGCCTTCCCACACGTCGGGAACGTCCTCGAGCGGAACCCAGACGCCGACTCGCTGAGCGAGCATGGGGTTGGTGGACAGGCCGCCGCCGACCCACAGGTCGAGTCCGGGCCCGTGCTCGGGATGCACGACGCCGACGAACGCGCAGTCGTTGATCTCGTGCACCACGTCCTGCAGGCCCGAGATCGCCGTCTTGAACTTGCGCGGCAGGTTGGAGTACTCGGGCTTGCCGATGTAGCGCTCGACGATCTCGTCGATGGCGGAGGTGGGGTCGAGGATCTCGTCGACGGCCTCGCCCGCGAGCGGGGAACCGAGCACCACTCGGGGGCAGTCGCCGCACGCCTCGGTGGTCTTCAGGCCGACCGCTTCGATTCGACGCCAGATCTCGGGGACGTTCTCCACCTCGACCCAGTGGAACTGCACGTTCTCCCGATCGGAGAGGTCTGCGGTGTCGCGACCGAACTCCTGGGAGATCTGCGCCAGAGTGCGCAGTTGCTCGAGGTTCAGCGCACCGGCATCGCACCGGATCCGCATCATGAAGTACTTCGCCTCGAGGAGGTCGATGTTGTCGTCACCGGTGAAGGTGCCGTCGTAGCCCTGCTCACGCTGGGTGTAGAGGCCCCACCAGCGGAAGCGGCCGCGAAGATCGCCCTTGTCGATGCTGTCGAACCCCTGCTTGGAGTAGATGTTCTCGATGCGGGCTCGCACGTTGAGCGGGTTGTCGTCCTTCTTGGACTGCTCGTTGGCGTTCAGTGGCTCCCGGTACCCCAGTGCCCACTGTCCCTCGGCTCGACGCTTGGTCGGCCGCGGTGTGCGCTCCCGTGGTGTGACGGAGGCAGCGTCGGTGGTCGCGTCGCTGGTCGACGACATGCATTGCTCCTGCATCTTTGTGCTGGCCGGTACCCGGCACGAGCGCAGATGAGTGCGCTCGCGACGACAGTGGGAAACCGGTGGATCGAATGGACGTGCTCGAAGGAGGGCTGGTCAGCAGCCGGTCGTGTATCGACACGACGCGCTGCAGACACGGCCGAGATCGACATGGCGGCGCGCCACGAGTCGAATTCCTGAGTCGGTCACGGGAGTCATTGTGCCACGTCATCGGGGCGATGGACGACCGCGGCGGCTATTTACCCCGATTTCGAGGTAAATAGGCTGGCAGGGCGGGTGGGATCGGGTAAGCCCGAACTCTGGGACACTGGAGGGCGTGAATACCGTCGTACCCGTCCCGTCCACCTTCGAGTTGCCGACCGAGGCGTTCGACGGAGTGGGGGACCGCGCGTTCGGGATCTACGTGCACGTTCCGTTCTGCGCCACGCGGTGCGGGTACTGCGACTTCAACACCTACACGGCGGGTGAGCTGGGCACATCGGCGTCGCCGCAGTCCTGGCTGGAGGGCCTGCGACGTGAGTTGGACACCGCCGCGGGGCTGATGCAGGCCCGCACGGGTCGCGTTCCGACGGCAGACACCGTCTTCGTCGGCGGTGGCACGCCCTCGCTGCTGGGGGGCGACGGTCTGGCCGACGTCCTGGGTGCGGTTCGGTCCAGTTTCGGATTGACCGATGGCGGCGAGGTGACCACGGAATCCAACCCGGAATCGACGTCACCGGAATTCTTCGACCGGCTCCGCGACTCGGGCTTCACCCGCATCTCGCTCGGAATGCAGTCCGCTGCACCACATGTGCTTGCCGTCCTCGATCGCACCCACACGCCCGGTCGAGCGGTCGCCGCGGCAAAGGAAGCGCGCGCGGCCGGTTTCGAGCACGTCAATCTCGACCTCATCTACGGCACTCCCGGCGAGCGAGACATCGATCTGGACCAGTCCCTCGCGGCAGTGCTCGAGGCCGGCGTCGACCACGTCTCGGCCTACGCGCTGATCGTCGAGGACGGCACCGCCATGGCCCGCAAGGTTCGCCGCGGTGAGTTGCCTGCACCCGACGACGACGTGCTGGCGAGCCGATACGAACGCATCGACACGGCGATGAACGCCGCAGGGCTGTCCTGGTACGAGGTGTCGAACTGGGCCACCGACGCCGACGCGCAGTGCCGCCACAACATCGGCTACTGGGACGGCGGCGACTGGTGGGGCGCTGGGCCCGGTGCACACAGCCACATCGGCGGCACCCGGTTCTGGAACGTCAAACACCCGGCCGCGTACGCCGATCGCCTTGCCGCAGGACACCTACCGGTGCACGGCAGCGAATTGCTCAGCGCCGAGGATCGACACCTGGAAGAGCTGATGTTGACCGTCCGTCTCCGCTCGGGAGTGCCGATGAGGTTGCTCGGGCCGGCCGAGCGCGCCGCTGCCGAACAGACCGTCGCAGACGGGTTGATGGTGCGCCGCGGAGAACGACTCGTGCTCACCGACCGGGGCCGATTGCTGGCCGACGCGGTGGTGCGCACCATCGCTGCCGCCTGAACAGTCTGTTTCAGGCTCCGAGGGCGTCGTAGTCGAACACCCTGGCGTGCAACACCGTTCGATTGCGCAGTGCCGCACGCACTGCGCGGTGCAAGCCGTCTTCGAGGTAGATGACGCCGCGGAACTGCACCGCGTGGGGGAACAGATCGCCGTAGAAGGTGGAGTCCTCGGACAGCAATCTGTCCAGCTCGAGCACCTTGGTGGTGGTGACGATCTCGTCCAGACGCAGCTGGCGTGGCGGGATTCTCGACCAGTCTCTGATGGACAGACCGTGCTCGGGGTACGGCTTTCCGTCACGAACACCCTTGAAGATCATCGCGAGCCTCGAGCCGCTGGACCGAATCGAAAGAACGTTTCCACTCGGACCACAGTAAGGCCTTGCACGAGCATGCGTTCGCCGGCTACTAGACTCGAGCGACGATTGGAAACGAGAACGGAGGTGGGCACCGATGTCGAGCACCGACGACAGGCGGTTCGAGGTTCTACGAGCGATCGTGGCGGACTACGTGTCCACCCAGGAACCCGTCGGTTCACGTGCCCTGGTCGAACGCCACAACCTGGGGGTGTCCAGTGCAACGGTGCGCAACGACATGGCCGTGCTCGAGGCCGAGGGATACATCGCGCAGCCGCACACCAGTTCCGGTCGGGTGCCGACCGACAAGGGCTATCGGCAGTTCGTCGACCGAATAGCGGACGTCAAGCCGCTGTCCGCGGCCGAACGCCGCGCCATCCTCGAGTTCCTCGAGAACGGCGTCGACCTGGACGACGTGCTGCGACGCGGCGTCCGCTTGTTGGCCCAGTTGACCCGGCAGGTTGCCGTGGTGCAGTACCCCACGCTGTCGGCGTCCTCGGTTCGCCACCTGGAAGTGGTGGCGCTCACTCCGGCCCGGCTGCTGCTGGTGCTCATCACCGACTCCGGGCGAGTCGATCAGCGCATCGTCGAACTCGGTGACGTCATCGACGACGAGAATCTTGCGCAGCTGCGGCGTCTTCTCGGCGGTGCACTCGAGGGCAAGCGTCTGGCGGCGGCATCGGCTGCGGTGGCCGAACTCGCCGAGAACGCTCCACCTGCGCTACGCGACGCGATGATTCGATCGGCCACGGTGCTGGTGGAATCGCTGGTGGAGCATCCCGAGGAACGCCTGGTTCTCGGCGGTACGGCGAACCTGACGCGCAATGCCGCCGATTTCGCCGGCGACGCGGGGTTTCCCGGATCGCTCAGGGCGGTACTCGAGGCGCT
Organism: Rhodococcus sp. NPDC079359; assembly: GCF_040702585.1. NCBI lineage: Bacteria > Bacillati > Actinomycetota > Actinomycetes > Mycobacteriales > Nocardiaceae > Rhodococcus > Rhodococcus sp. NPDC079359. The sequence continues at coordinate 227,677 of NZ_JBFBLH010000005.1, read as the reverse complement.
GGAAGAGCAAGTGGTCGTCCTCAAGCTGCTCGCAGTGACGCAGGACACCCGCACCGTCACGGTGCGGATCGGCGAGGAGACGCAGGTCGAGGAAATGCGCGGGACATCGGTGATTTCCACCGGGTACGGGTCGGCTGGCATGGTCCTCGGAGGAATGGGTGTTCTCGGGCCGACCCGAATGGACTACCCAGGAACAATTGCGTCGGTCGCCGCGGTTGCCAGGTACATCGGCGAGGTCCTGGCCGAGCGCTGAGACGAGCGAGAATCGATCGAACGCCGGCGGCGGGGGCACGGACGGCCGGCACACAGCTTCACCGAACGAGATTCATCTTCTAGGACGAAAGAGACGACGTGGCACGGGATTATTACGGGACTTTGGGCGTCGGCCAGCAGGCGACGGACCAGGAGATCAAGCGCGCCTACCGCAAGCTGGCGCGAGAGCTGCACCCGGACGTCAACCCGGACGAGGCCGCGCAGGCTCGGTTCAAGGACATCTCGACCGCATACGAGGTGCTCTCCGATCCGGAGAAGCGTCGCATCGTCGACCTCGGCGGCGACCCGCTGCAGCAGGGCGGCGGCGGAGGCGGCGGCGGTGGTGGATTCGGTGGAGCCGGATTCGGCGGCGGCCTGGGAGATGTGTTCGAGGCGTTCTTCGGCGGCGGCGCGGGCGGATCCCAGCGCGGGCCCAAGGGGCGCGTCCAGCCGGGAGCGGATTCGCTGTTGCGTACCAAGCTCACCCTCGACGAGTGCGCCACGGGCGTGACCAAGCACATCACCGTCGACACGGCGATTCTCTGCGACCTGTGCACGGGCTCGGGCACCAACGGTGACTCCAAGCCGGTTCGCTGCGATACCTGCGGCGGTGCCGGTGAAGTGCAGTCGGTGCAGCGCTCGTTCCTCGGCCAGGTCATGACCAGCCGTCCGTGTCCCACCTGCCGCGGCGCAGGCGAGACCATTCCCGACCCCTGCCGCAAGTGTGGCGGCGACGGTCGCGTCCGGTCGCGTCGCGACATCTCGGTCAAGGTGCCGGTCGGCGTGAGCAACGGCATGCGCATTCGACTGGCCTCTCAGGGCGAGGTCGGTCCCGGCGGCGGACCCGCGGGAGACCTGTACGTGGAGATCGTCGAACAGCAGCACGAGGTGTTCGTTCGCGACGGTGACGACCTGCACTGCACCGTCCGTGTTCCGATGGTCGACGCCGCTCTCGGCACCGCGGTCAACATCGACGCGATCATCGACGGACCCACCGAGATCTCGATCGAGCAAGGCACACAACCGAATTCGACGACGGTGCTGCGCGGTCACGGTATGCCCAAGCTGCGGTCCGGTATTCGCGGCGATCTGCACGCGCACCTCGAGGTCATCGTGCCGACCAAGCTCGACAGCAAGCAGACCCATCTGCTCGAACAGCTCAGGTCGATGCGCGACCGTGACTCGGCGGAGGTCGTCACCACCGGTTCGGCGCACAGCGGCGGCCTGTTCTCGCGGTTGCGGGAAGCGTTCAGCGGTCGCTGATCGATGGCCCCGACGGTCTTCTACCTCTCGCCTCTACCGAACGTCGGCGAGCTCGCGGTGCTCGACGGCAAGGAAGGGCACCACGCCGCGACGGTGAGGCGCATCCGGGTGGGCGAGCGGGTGTTGCTCGGTGACGGAGCGGGCGGCCTGGCCGACACGGTCGTGGCCGCAGCGGAGAAGAATCGGCTCGAACTGACCGTGCAATCGCGCAGTGAGATGCCGCGTCCCACTCCGGTGGTGACGCTGGTGCAGGCATTGCCGAAGGCGGACCGATCGGAGCTCGCCGTCGAGCTGGCCACGGAAGCGGGCGTCGATGCTGTGGTGCCCTGGCAGTCCGCGCGATGCGTCGCACGGTGGGAGGGCCCGAAGGCAGCCAAGGGCGTCGCGAAGTGGCGCAGCACCGCGGCGGAAGCCGCCAAGCAGTCGCGTCGGGCATTCATCCCCGAGGTGTCCGAGCTGCACGATTCGCGGGAGGTCGACACTTTCGTACGCGGCGTCGTGGAGCGCGGCGGAATCGTCGCCGTGCTGCACGAGGCGGCTACTTCGGCGTTCCGGGACCTGCCGTTCGACTCGGTTCCCGAGGTCGTGATCGTGGTCGGACCCGAGGGCGGTCTCGACGACAGGGAGGTCGCCGCTCTCACCGAGGCGGGTGCGACGCCGGTGGTGCTGGGCCCGACGGTGCTGCGGACCTCGACGGCAGGAGCTGTGGCTCTGGGCGCGCTGGGCGTCCTGACCTCGCGGTGGACCCAACTCCCGCCCGACTTCCAGAACGCATGAGCGCGCGGATCAAGATCGCGTACGGCGATCATCCGGAGCAGTTCGGCCACCTCTACCTGCCGGCGGAGCCGATGGATCACCGGACGCCGGTGGTCGTGGTGGTGCACGGCGGGTTCTGGAGCGGACAATACGGATCGAACCTGGGCACCCAGTTCGCTCGCGCAGTCGCCGGAGCCGGAGCGGTGGCGTGGAACATCGAGTACCGACGCGTCGGCGCAGGTGGGCACTGGCCGGAGATGCAGTCCGATGTGACTGCGGCACTCGACGTGGTTGCCGGGGAACTGCAGCAGCACGCCCCGGTCGGGATCGACGACGTCCGCGTCATCGGCCACTCCGCCGGCGGCCACCTGGCCGTGTGGCTCGGCGGCGAGACCGGCACGAAGGTCCGCCCGTCGCGCATCGTCTCGCAGGCCGGTGTACTCGATCTAGAGCCGCGCGGTGCGTCGGGACGGACGAATCCGGCGGTCGAGGCGCTGTTGCAGGCCCGATACGAGGACGACCCCGAGCTGTACCGGTCGGCCTCGCCTGCGGCACGCGCGCCCATCGGCATCCCGACGATCGCCCTGCACGGATCCGAGGACATCCAGGTGCCCGCGGCGCAGAGCGAGAGGTACGTAGCGCTGGCGCGCGCTGCCGGAGACGACGCCCGACTGACGACCGTGCCGGGGGAAGACCACTTCGCTTTCCTGAATCCCGATTCCCGGTGTTGGGCGCTCTCGCTCGACGCCGTGCTCGGTGCCACCAGCGAGTAATGGGAATGCGCATCGTTGCTGCGGCGTTAAACTCGATCCATACCAATTGCACGTCCGAGAAGCCGACACCAGAGAGCAGGCCATAGCCACCACGTGAGTGAACACAGCGAATTTCCCGCCGAGCGTGACGTTCGGTCCACCCTGGAACTCGCCCCCGAAGCAGTGATGCCACTGCTGGGACAGTCCGACGAGAACCTGCGGGCGCTCGAGCAGATGCTGACGGCAGATATCCACGTACGAGGAAACGCCGTGACGCTCACCGGAAAAGTGGCCGATGTGGCGCTGGCCGAACGGGTGATCTCCGAGTTGGCCGCGCTGGCCAAGCGCGCTCAGCCACTGACTCCCGATGCAGTGCGCCGATCGATCGCCATGCTCACCGAGGGCGTGTCGGATTCACCGGCCGAGGTGCTGAGCCTGGACATCCTCTCGCGCCGCGGCAAGACGATTCGGCCCAAGACGCTGAACCAGAAGCGCTATGTGGACGCGATCGACGCCAACACCATCGTGTTCGGCATCGGCCCGGCCGGTACCGGCAAGACGTACCTGGCGATGGCGAAGGCCGTGCAGGCATTGCAGACCAAGCAGGTCAGCCGCATCATCCTGACGCGTCCGGCAGTGGAGGCGGGGGAACGGCTCGGTTTCCTTCCCGGAACGCTGCACGAGAAGATCGACCCGTACCTGCGGCCGCTGCACGATGCGTTGCACGACATGATGGACGACGAGGCGATTCCGAAGCTGATGCAGGCCGGGGTCATCGAGGTCGCCCCACTCGCCTACATGCGCGGACGCACTCTCAACGATGCATTCATCATTCTCGACGAGGCGCAGAACACCACCGCCGAGCAGATGAAGATGTTCCTGACCCGACTCGGGTTCGGGTCGAAGATCGTCGTCACCGGCGACGTGACCCAGGTCGATCTTCCCGGAGGTGCGCGATCGGGGTTGCGGGCAGCCTCGGAGATCCTCACCGACGTGGACGACATCCACTTCGCGCAGCTCACCAGCAGCGACGTGGTGCGCCACCGCTTGGTCTCGGAGATCGTCGACGCGTACGAGCGGTTCGAGTCGACATCGGAAGGCGTCATTCCCAACAGGGCGCAACGCCGCACCGGTGGACCGCGTTCGGCGAGAAGATGATTCAGACATACGGACCGACAGATGCAGGCAACGAGAGCGTGGGTAGTGGCTAGATGAGTATCGAAGTGTCCAACGAGTCGGGGATGGACATCTCCGAACCCGAGCTGGTCTCGGTCGCGCGGTTCGCGATCGCCGGCATGGACGTGCATCCCGCTGCGGAACTGTCGATGGTGCTGGTGGATTCGGCAACGATGGCAGATCTGCACATGCGGTGGATGGATCTGCCCGGCCCGACCGACGTGATGTCGTTTCCGATGGACGAGCTCGAGCCGGGCGGTCGTCCCGATGCGCCCGAGCCCGGGCCGGCGATGCTCGGCGACATCGTGTTGTGCCCGTCGTTCGCCGCGGATCAGGCTGCCGCAGCGGGGCATTCGCTCGAACACGAGCTCGCGCTGCTGACCGTGCACGGTGTGCTGCACCTGCTGGGTTACGACCACGCCGAGCCGGACGAAGAGAAGGAAATGTTCGAGCTGCAGAACCGGCTGCTTGCCGAATGGTACGAGGACGCCAGGCGTGCGGAGGAGGCCGCCGAACAGGCCGCCCGCGACGCCAGGCTACTCGGCAAGGCCGGTTTCGTGGACGGACTCGACCGATGATCTGCGTCGTCGAACAGGTGCAAGTGTGGGGTCCTAGCGCGTGAGCAGTGCTGTTGCGCTCATCGTGTTCGCTGTCCTTCTCGTGCCTCTCGGCGGCCTGTTCGCTGCCGTCGATTCTGCGCTGAACACGGTCTCGCGTGCGCGAATCGACGACATGGTCAAGGACGAGCGCCCCGGTGCCACCGGCCTCGTCGTCGTGGTCGGTGACCGCCCGCGATACGTCAATCTGATGGTGCTGCTGCGCATTCTGTGCGAGATCGGCGGCACCGTGTTGCTCGCGGGTGGCCTGACGCAGTTGATCGACTCGACCACCGCATTGGTGATCAGCGCGGTGGCCATGGTGTTGGTCAGTTACGTCGTGATCGGTGTCGGTCCGCGAACCCTCGGTCGGCAGAACGCGTACTCGATCGCGTTGGCGGCCGCATTGCCCCTGCGTGCACTCGGGTGGCTCCTCGGACCGATCAGCAGACTGCTCATCCTCATCGGCAACGCGATCACCCCCGGTAAGGGATTTCGCAACGGCCCCTTCGCCTCCGAGATCGAACTCCGGGAACTGGTGGACATGGCCCGCGAGCGCGGCGTCGTGGCCGACGACGAACGGCGAATGATCCAATCGGTGTTCGAGCTGGGTGACACCTCCGCCCGCGAGGTCATGGTCCCGCGCCCCGAGATGGTGTGGATCGAGTCCGACAAATCAGCAGGACAGGCCACCTCGTTGGCTGTGCGCAGCGGCCACTCCCGCATTCCGGTGATCGGCGAGAACGTGGACGACATCGTCGGCGTCGTGTACCTCAAAGACCTTGTGCAGCAGACGTATTACTCCACCGACGGCGGCCGCGGAGTGCAGGTGTCCGACCTGATGCGTCCGGCCGTCTTCGTTCCCGACTCCAAGGCACTCGACAGTCTGCTCGCCGAGATGCAGCGCGATCGCAACCACATGGCCCTGCTCGTCGACGAGTACGGGGGCATCGCCGGGCTGGTGACCATCGAGGACGTGATCGAGGAGATCGTCGGCGAGATCGCCGACGAATACGATTCCGACGAAGTCGCGCCCATCGAGGAACTCGACGACGGACGCTATCGGCTGTCCTCGCGGGTACCGCTCGAGGACCTCGGCGAGATCTTCGGCATCGACATCGAATCCGAGGAAGTCGACACCGTCGGCGGACTCCTCGGTTACGAACTCGGCCGAGTACCGTTGCCCGGCTCGCAGGTGATCACCCACGGCCTGCTGCTGCGTGGAGAAGGTGGCGCAGATCCCAAGGGGCGCGTCCGCATCGCCACGGTCCTGGTCGAAAAGCTCGAACCCGAAGAAGATTCCACCGAGGACGACGACTCGTCCGAGGCCACTCGTCAACACTGAAATCTGGAGGTGCTCTTGTCCGAGCAGAACAACGGTGAGTTCCGATCCGGATTCGTCTGTTTCGTGGGCCGACCCAACACCGGCAAGTCCACGTTGACCAATGCGTTGGTGGGATCGAAGATCGCCATCACGTCTTCGCGTCCCCAGACGACGCGGCACACCATTCGCGGCATCGTGCACCGAGAGCACGCCCAGCTGATCCTGGTCGACACCCCCGGCCTGCACCGACCCAGAACGCTACTGGGGCAACGCCTCAACGACCTGGTGCAGGACACCTACTCCGAGGTCGACGTCATCGGACTCTGCATCCCTGCGGACGAGAAGATCGGGCCCGGCGACCGGTGGATCCTCGAACAGGTGCGGCACATCGCGCCCAAGACGACGCTCATCGGAATCATCACCAAGATCGACAAGGTCAAGAAGGAACGCGTCGTGCAGCAGTTGATGTCGCTGTCGAAGCTGCTCAGCGAGAATTCGCATGTCATCCCGGTGTCCGCCGAATCGGGCGAGCAGATCGAGAAGCTCGTCGACCTGTTGGCGTCGGAACTGCCACCGGGCCCGGCGTTCTACCCCGACGGTGAGCTCACCGACGAGCCCGAGGAAGTCCTCATGGCCGAACTCATCCGTGAGGCCGCGCTCGAAGGTGTCCGCGACGAGCTGCCGCACTCCCTTGCCGTCGTCATCGACGAGGTCTTGCCCCGTGAAGGCCACGACAACATGCTCGACGTGCACGCAATCCTCTACGTCGAGCGGTCGAGTCAGAAGGCCATCATCATCGGCAAGGGTGGCTCGCGACTCAAAGAGGTCGGCACCGCGTCGCGACTGCAGATCGAGAAGCTACTCGGTACCAGGATCTACCTGGACCTGCACGTCAAAATCGCCAAGGACTGGCAGACCGACCCGAAGCAAATGGGCAAGCTCGGGTTCTGACGTCACTGCTCTCACGTCACCGTGAGCGCGCTTGCAACCTCGGTTTAACACGAACGAAAGCGTCGGCCTGTTTACTGGAGTCAGTCCTCGACCTGCCCTGCGCAGGAGAACTTCAGCGGAAGGACGTGATTCATGTCTTTCGACATTGCTTCCATGGCGGCGGATCTGTCGTCACCGGTCGCCAAGCGTCGAATGGACGGGGCGATCGATTTCCTGAGATTCGAGGGCAAGTGCGACGGTTTTCTTTTTGCCTACAAGGATGACGTCGCCGGAAGGTTCGTCACCGTCGGACAGCGTGGATATGGAGACACCGTTGCTGATTTTCTGACCGGCAGCATCGATACGCGACCCGAATTCGAGAAGCAGTTCTCGAACCACGAGTTCATCTTCGATTGGACCGAGGTCCCCGGTTTCGCCACTTCGTACAGCGGGAGCCAAATACTGCGGCCTCAGGGCTTCAACAACGGCGTGCTGATGTTGCTGCACGACAACGCCGGCGACATCATCGGTATGTGCCACGGGAATGTGGAGAAAACGGACTTCCCCGGCACCGGCAAGGAACTACTCGAACGGATGCGGCCGGCATTCACCGGATACGCGCTGGACCGCCGCTCTGCGGCGCGCTTCCGGCTCACTCATCGTGAGTTGCAGATTCTCGACTGTGTTCGACGAGGAATGTCGAACTCCGAGATCGGCGAACAACTCTTCCTGTCGCCGCGAACGGTCACCACCCACGTCGAGAAGATTCTGCGCAAACTGGGCGTACCCAATCGCGTCCTCGCAGCTGTGTACGCCACCGAACTCGGTCTCGGTTCCGACGATCGGTCCGTCGATTCGCAGCACGCTTTCCTGCGCTGATCTGAAGCGCGACACAATCTGAAGCGCGACACAATCTGCAGCACAAAATGATTCGCAGTGCCATGGCGGCGTCGGTGACACCGACGCCGCTTTCGTGTTGCCGATCGACTCCGCACCGTAACAGCATCGAAACATGTTGTGCTGCAACGTAGATTCATGTGACTCAGCGGGCAAAGTATACGTATTTCGACGTATATGAAGTACAGGCCTGCACTGTCTACCGTTGATCATCCGCACAAGTTCGCCGTCGCACTACGCGGAATCCTCGACCCGTACTTCGCTTTCGGAGCCCGAATACGCGTCCCCACAGGCCGGTCAATCCTCAGATCGAAGGAACATGTCCCATGAAACTGGCTGTCAGAACGGCCACCGCATGAGCCCGCGCACGTCGTACCGGCGACGTCCGATATCGATCGTCGCCGCCATCGCTGTCGCGGCCCTCGCCATGAGCGCATTCACGGCGTGCGGTGCCAGCAGTGCCGCAGATGTCGAGACCGGCAACACATTTGTCGTGGCCATCGAATCCGAGGCCGACGTTCTCGACCCCCAAGTCGCCGGAGGTTGGGTCAGTTGGCGAATCAACCAGCAGATCTTCGAGCCCCTGGTGACCGAAGATCTCCGCACGCCGTCTTCGGAAGCGGCTGTACCCGCTCTCGAGCCCGGGCTGGCCGAGTCCTGGGACGTGTCCGAGGATGGACTGACGTACACGTTCGACATTCGTCGAGGGGTCTCGTTCCACGACGGAACGCCGCTCGATGCCGAGGCAGTCGAATACAACTTTCGTCGCATGTGGGACAAGAGCGCTCCGCAGTACTCCGCCAAGGCCGCGGGCCAGACGAACTTCATCTGGCAGAACACGGCCGATGTCCAGGCCGTCGACCAGTACACGCTCGTCGTGACCGAGTCCCAACCGTTCTCGCCCTTCCTTCGCATGCTCGCCCAGGGCGGAAACGGTTCGACGGCGATCATGAGCCCGGCCTCGATCGAAACCTACGGCGACGATGTCGGCGACCATCCTGTCGGTACCGGGCCGTTCGTCTTCGACGAGAGAATTCGCGGTGAGCGGATCAGCCTGGTGCGCAACGACAATTACTGGGGCACGAAACCCTCGATCTCGGGCGTGGTGTTCCGGCCTCTTCCCGACGCGTCGGCGCGGGTAGCCGCATTGCGCAGTGGTGACGTCGACATGATCGCGGTACCGAGCCCGGACAGTATCGACAACTTGGTGAGTGAGGGCTACCAGCTGTCGGAGGGGACGCCGCCGCACGTGTGGTACCTCTCGTTCAACATGCAGGACCCGAACATGGCGATCAAAGAAGTGCGGCAAGCGATCAATCTGGCCATCGATCGAGACGGGATGGCAGATGATCTTCTTCGCGGAAGTGTCAACCCCGCCTACGGTGTTCAAGCCCCGGCGAACGGCGCGTACGTCGAGAGGACCGATGCATACACGCGGGACATCGCCAAGGCGAAGGAGCTGCTGGCCTCGGTCGGCCTGCAGGGCGGCTTCACGACGACCTTGATCACCTCCGTGGACGGTTCGGGCCAGATCATTCCGACGCAGATGGCGGAATATCTGCAGCAGAATCTCGCCGAGATCGGAATCGACATGCAAATCCAGACGCAGGAATGGATTTCGTATCTCGGCACGTGGGCGCAGGGTATGAAGCCCGGTGTCGGTATGGCCCAGATGTCGTGGGGAATGACCACCCCGTACTGGCTTTACATCGTCACGTCCTCGAAGTTGCAGTCTCCCAACGGAGTCAACGTGGGGTACTACTCCAATCCCGACCTCGACTCGGTGATGGATCAGGCGATCCGAGCGACGGACGAAGACGTTGCGAACGACTACTGGCGTCAGGCGAACGACATCGTCACCGAGGACGCCGCGCTGGCACCTGTGGTCAACGACAAGGCTCCGTACGTGTTGGCCCCGTACGTATCCGGATTCGTTTCGCCCAGCGAGGAGTGGTACGACCTGAAAGAAGTGAGGCTCGAACAATGATACGTACGGTGGCACATCGCCTGCTGTCCACGATCCTGGTTCTGTTCGGAGTCAGCCTGATCGTCTTCATGTTGCTGCAGTTGGTCCCGGGAGATCCGGCACTGACCATTCTCGGATCCGGTGCGACCGCTGAGTCGGTTGCTGCCGTGCGAACCGAACTGGGTCTCGATCGCTCACTGCCGATCCAGTACCTCGACTACATGGGTGGCCTGCTGCAAGGTGATTTCGGTCGGTCGTTGACGGTGAACAAGCCGGTGTCGGAGATCATGCTGCCTCGGCTGTGGAACACGATCATTCTCACGTTCGCTGCTCTGCTGCTGTGTGTCGTCATCGGAGTTCCGCTCGGAATTGCGGCGGCCCGCAAGCAGAACAGTGTGTTCGACCGGATCGCGATGTTCGCCTCGCTCGCCGGAGCGAGTGTGCCCGTCTACTGGTTCGGGCTCGTGTTGATCGGCTTCTTCTCGATACGTCTCGGGGTGTTCCCGACCTCGGGAATGTACAACAGTCGGAGCCCGGGAGGTCTGGGGGACATGCTCATCCACCTCGTACTACCTGCGGTCGCGGCGGCACTGGTGCCGTTGGCGGTGATCGCCCGCATGTCACGTTCGGTGATGGTGGATGTGTTGCAGCAGGACTACATTCGCACACTCAGGGCGTCGGGACTGTCGGAGCAGTCGGTGCTGTGGCGACACGGACTTCGCAATGCGCTGCCGCCGATCGTCACCGTCATCGGTCTGCAGGTGGGCTACTTGCTCGGCGGGGTTGTCTTCGTCGAGGTCGTGTTCGGGTGGCCGGGCCTGGGGCAACAGCTCTACACATCCATCACGCAGCGAGACATCCCTGTTGTGCAAGCCGGGGTGCTCTTCATCGCGCTCGCATTCGTCGTCATCAATCTCGTCGCCGACACGGCGGTCGGGCTTCTCGATCCACGCTCACGGAAGAAGGTTTCGGCATGAACGTATCGGTCGGTGTCGATACTCGGTCGCGTCGCCGAGTGGCTCGAAGGCGATCGACAGCTCCGCCGACCACCGAGGCTGCAGTTCAGGCTTCGGCCCTGCGCCTCGGTCTGCGGGCATTCGGACGCGACAAGGTAGCGGTGGCGTCAGCGGTGTTCCTACTGCTGGTCGTCCTCGCATCGATCTGTGCGCCGCTGCTCACCCCGTACAGCCCGACCATGGGAGATCCGGTGAACAGGCTTGCCGGGATCGGCACCGAGGGACACCCACTGGGCCTCGACGGCCAGGGGCGGGACATTCTCTCCCGCCTGCTCTACGGCGGACGCAACTCCCTCGTCGTGGCAGTGGTGCCGGTGCTGGTGGTCTTTCCGATCGCGTTGATGATCGGACTGTTCGCCGGCTACAAGCGCAGCAGGGCAGGCGAACTGCTGATGCGCATCCTCGACGTCCTGTTCGCTTTCCCCCTCGTTCTGTTGGCAATTGCACTGTCGGCAGTGCTCGGGGCAGGACTGGGCAATGTGATGCTGTCCATCGGAATCACCCTTGTGCCGTACATGGCTCGGGTGGCGTACACCGCGACGGTGCAGGAATCGGGCAAGGAGTACATCGAGGCGGCGCGGGCATACGGCGCCAACGTCGGCCATCTCATGTTCAGAGAGCTTGCTCCCAACGTCATGGCCAACCTCACGGTGTACGCAACTACGTTGTGTGGCTTGATGATCGTCGTAGCGGCCGGCCTCAGCTTCCTCGGTGTCGGCGTCGTGCCACCCACCGCAGACTGGGGCATCATGACCTCCGACGGCTCCAGCGTGCTCCTCGAAGGTATCTATCACATCGCCACCATCCCAGGCATCGTCATCCTTCTCGTTGCCCTGTCGTTCAACCTCGTCGGCGACGGAATCCGTGACGCCCTCGATCCGAGAAAGCAGACGAGCTGATGACCGCACTGTTGAGCATCGAAGACCTCAGCGTCGACTTCCATACCGACGGTGGTGTGGTGCAGGCGGTCAAGAACGTCGACCTGTCGGTCGAACCGGGGGAGATCCGAGGGCTGGTCGGTGAGTCCGGATCCGGCAAGAGTGTCACCTCGCTCAGCGTCCTCGGCCTTCTCGGGTCAGGGCGAGCCCGAATCAGCAGTGGCCGCACCCTCTTTCGTGGGGAGAACGTGCTCGAGAAAGACGAGCGAGCCATGCGTGAGATTCGCGGTGGCCACATCGGATTGGTGTCGCAGAATGCGCTCAGCGCGCTCGACCCGTCGTTCACGATCGGTGCTCAACTGGTCGAGGTCATTCGCTTGCATCAGAAAGTCGATGCCAGGACAGCGCGCAGAACTGCGTTGGAAGCCCTGGAGCTGGTGGCACTGCCTGATGCGGTGAGAAGAATGAAGGCGTACCCGCACGAGCTCAGCGGTGGACAACGTCAGAGAGTCGTCATCGCAATAGCGCTGGCGTGCCGGCCCGAACTGCTGCTGGCGGACGAGCCGACCACTGCACTCGACGCCACGGTGCAGAAGCAGATCCTCGACCTACTTCTCGACATCAACCGTGAACTCGGTACGGCAATCCTGATCGTCACCCACGACTTCGGCGTCGTCGCCCATGTGTGTTCCGAGGTCACCGTCATGCGGCACGGACGAATCGTCGAAACCGGGACGCGTGCAGACATTCTCGAGCGACCCCAACATCCGTACACCCAGGGACTGATGAATGCCGTTCCCAAATTGCGCTTGTCGGCCGCAGAGCGAGCGATTCCGCGCTCGAGCCGTCGATTGTTCGAGTTCTCACACGATTCGATCTCCGAAGGGGGGAAGAACAATGTCTCAGCTTGATCATTCGACGTCGTCGGCAACCGCATCGGTTGGCAAACTGCCGCTGGTTTCACTGCGTGATCTGCGAAAGGTCTACCGCGTTCGAGGCGACGGCCGATCCATGACAGATTTCGTGGCCGTCGACGACGTCAGCTTCGATATCGGACGGGGTGAAACGTTCGGATTGATCGGTGAATCCGGCTCGGGCAAGACAACGACAGGCCGCATGGTGCTCGCCCTGGAGACGGTGAGCTCGGGCTCGGTGCTGTTCGACGGCAACGACATCGCAGCGCTCAGCCCGTTGGACATGCGTCGCTACCGCAAGAACATGCAGATCGTCTTCCAGGATTCGGGCTCCGCGTTCAATCCGCGTCGTAGCGTCGGCTCACAGGTCGGATATGCCCTCGAACGCTTTCAGCTCGCCGCCAAGAAGGACATCCGCGGCGCAGTGCTCGAGATGTTCGATCGAGTCGGCATGGAGCCATCGCACTACGACCGCTACATTCACGAATTCTCGGGCGGCCAGCGGCAACGTCTCGGAATCGCACGCGCTCTGATCACCGACCCCGACTTCGTCGTTCTCGACGAGCCGACCGCAGCTCTCGACGTGTCGGTCCAGGCTCAGATTCTGAACCTGCTCAAAGACTTACAGGCCGAACGCGGACTCACTCTGTTGCTCATCACACACAATCTTGCTCTGGTGGAGCACATGTGTGACCGCGCAGGAGTGCTCGACCGCGGACAGCTGGTCGAATCCGGACCCGTGGACGAGTTGCTGACGAATCCGCGGACCGACATCACCCGCACCCTCGTCGAGGCCGTACTGGAGCCCAAGATCGGGGTCACGCGATGACCGAGCATCGCTGGGCAGCAGCAGCCTTGGCAGCTCGCTCGGTGTCTGCGGAGCTCGCTGGCGGAACTCTGGCCGACGTCGCGGCATCGGCGGCGATCGAGTCGGCACATCGTCTCGCGACCGCACTGACCGTGGACACACCGCTACCGCTGCAGTTGACCATGGACAGGAGCTGTGATGAGTGCTGACAGTGCCCACGGCGATTTCGACCCACTCGCCGCGTCGGTGACCGCCATTCACCGCCGAGTCGAGTCCGGAGTTCTGGACCCGGTTGCCGTCGTCGATGCATACCTCGCCCGAATCGACGAGATGGACGACGAGCTGGAGTCGTTCGTCGTGGTGAACGCCTCGCAGGCCCGGGCGGTGGCCGAACGTCAACGCGATTCCATTCGGCGCGGGGAACCCGGAGGCCCGATGCGAGGCGTGCCCTTCGCCGTCAAGGATCTGTACGACGTCGAGGGAATCCCTACCCGATCGGGTTCGCTCGCCTCGTCGGATGCTCCGGCGCAGAAAGATTCGGAGACCGTTGCGCGTCTGCGTGCCGCCGATGGCATCGTGCTCGGCAAGACCACCACCCACGAATACGCGTACGGGGTCAACACTCCGCCGACGCGGAACCCGTGGGCGCTCGACCGGGTGCCCGGAGGGTCGAGCGGTGGCTCGGGTGCATCCGTTGCGGCTCGGCTCGTCCCGGCTGCGATGGGGACCGACACCGGTGGGTCGATTCGGATACCAGCAGCTCTGTGTGGGGTCACCGGAATGAAGGCCACCTACGGACGGATCAGCAAGCGCGGAGTCACGGTGTTGAGCTGGACACTCGATCATGCCGGTCCGCTGACGACGACGGTCGCCGACTGCGCGACGATGCTCGGTGTGTTGGCAGGGCATGACCCACTCGACCCGTACAGCACCGCGATCGAAGTGCCGGATTTCACCGCACAGCTCGACAGGGGAGTACGCGGCCTGCGGCTGGGGGTCAGCGAACGCTACTTCACCGACCGTCTCGATCCCGACGTGGCAGCGGCGTTCGACACTGCTGTGCGGGTACTCGAAATTGCCGGTGCCACCATCGTTCCGGTGCGCTTCGACGGCGTCGAGCTCTGCCCCGACATCGTCGGCGTCATCGCGTCCGTGGAGGCCGCATCGCTGCACCAGGCCCGTGCGAACGAACGCCCGGATCTGTTCGGGTCCGATGTGGTCGATGCTCTTCGGGTGGGTCACCTTCACAGCGGTGTCGCCTACGTCGACGCACAACGAGCACGGTCGGTCGTACTCGACGGAATGCATCGGATGTTCGGATCGGTGGACGCGTTGCTCTCACCGACCATCGCCACCACAGCACCACTGTTTGGCGCATCGCGAATGGCGTTGGCAGGCAGCGATATCGACATACTCAACGGCCTGAACGCCCTGACGGTCCCGGCGAACGTGACCGGGATGCCGGCGCTGACGGTACCGGCCGGGTTCGATTCCGCAGGATTGCCGATCGGACTGCAGATCATGACGCCACCGTTCGAGGAAGCACTCGCACTGGCTGTGGGCAACTCGTACCAGTCCCTGACCGACAGTGCCGCAGCGGTACCTGTCATCACCTCGAGAGAAAGAGTCGAACCATGAGCACACAGGATTTCGATCCCACCCGCGAACAATTGGCAGCAGTTTTCGAGTACGCGGGACTAGACATCGAGCCGGAGCGCCTCGAGGACAAATTCGAGGTCTATCGAAGCACGCTGGGACTCATTCGGAAGGCAAGCGTCACGGGCATCGGAGAGACCGTCCCTGCTGCGGCGTTCAAGGCCTCCTGGACCTGATCACCGCCACATCGGCATTCACTCGTCGTATGAAAGGACCACCGACATGCAGTTGTACGAACTCTCTCTCACCGAGGTAGCCGAGAAGATCCGCACCCGGGAAGTATCGCCAGTCGAAGTCACCCAGTCGTCCCTCGACCGTCTGGCCGAGGTGGAGCCTGCAATCACGGCCTTCGTCACGGTTACTGGCGACCAAGCGTTGGCGCGAGCAGCCGAGGCCGAGCGAGAGATCGCAGCCGGCCGGTACCGCGGTGCCCTACACGGCATTCCGCTCGGCGTCAAAGATCTGTACGACACCGCAGGGATCCTGACGACGTCCAGTTCCCAGCAGCGTGCCGCGAACGTGCCGACAGCCGACAGTGCGTCGGTAGCCAAGCTGAACGACGCAGGAATGATCGTGGTCGGCAAGACCCAGACACACGAATTCGCCTATGGAGCAACGACTCCGACCGCAGGGAATCCGTGGGACGTCACCCGCACACCCGGTGGCTCCAGCGGCGGTTCCGGTGCAGCGGTCGGCGCGGGAGTCGTGCACGTCGCGTTGGGAAGCGATACCGGTGGATCCATCAGAATCCCCGCGGGTGTCTGCGGGGTGGTCGGACTCAAGCCCACGTTCGGACGGGCATCCCGCGCTGGTGTCGCATCGCTGTCCTGGTCTTTGGATCACGTCGGACCGTTGACACGCAACGTCTCCGACGCGGGACTGGTGCTGGGCGCGATGTCGGGCTACGACCGACGCGACCCGGCGTCCGTCGACATGCCGGTTCCCGATTTTCTCGCGGGCATCACGGACGGAGTCGCCGGGACTCGAATCGGCATACCGTCGAACTTCTACACTCACAACGTTCAGCCGGAAGTCACCGAAGTTGCGCATCGCGCCGCAGAAGCGCTCGAACGACTCGGCGCGATCCTGGTGGAGGTCGAGGTACCGCTCGCAGAGTACGTCCTGCCGGTGGAGTGGGCGATTCTGACCGCCGAAGCCAGTGCCTATCACATGGATTCGACGCGGCAGTCGCCGGAGTTGTTCACCGACGAAGTGCGAACGTTGGTCGAAGCGGGCGAAGCAATTCTCGCGACCGATTACATCAATGCGGTCCGCCTGCGTACGCGAATTCAGGAGGCGTGGAGGAACATGTACTCGACGATCGACGTGTTGCTGGCCCCGACCGTTCCCGGTGTCGCATCGCTACGCAGCGATCCTTTCTTCCATTGGGAGGATGGAACAGTGGAGGGTTCGACCAGTGCGTATTCGCGAATGTCCGCCCCGGCGAACGTTACCGGTCTTCCCGCGCTGCAGGTACCCGCCGAGTTCTCGGCCGGGGGCTTGCCGATCGGCGTTCAGATCATCGGGAAGCCGTTCTGCGAGGCGGAGATACTGAGGGTGGGCTACGCGCTCGAGCAGTCAGCCGATGTGGTCGGGCGCATCGCGCCCGTCGTCACCGCAGGCAGCGCGGCTCTCTGACGTGTCGTCCCACGACATCGAGGGTCCGGTGATCGCGTCGATCGTCGGGCACGAGTCCGATCCGTCCCTGGCGGATCGGATTCACCGGCTACGGCACGACGGTTTAGTCGAATACGTACACATCCCGGCGGAGGACATGGATCGGACCCGACTTCGCGTGAGCTCCGATGCCGGGCGTGACTATCGCATCGCACTCGGTCGCGAGCATCGGGTGCAGGATGGCTCGGTGCTGCTGCTCGAGTCCGAGCGTGCCGTGGTGGTTCGCGCAAGCGAACCCCGAGTACTGGTGTTGCGCGCAACCTCCGTATCGGCGGCACTACGGCTCGGATTTCTCGCCGGCCACCTGCATTGGAAATCCTCCATGACCGACGATGTCGTCGAGGTGTCCATGGAAGGTGAGGTGGACGACTACCTGAACCGGATCGCGGAGCTCGTCGCCGACAGGTCGGTGGAAGTGCAGTCGCAGTGACGGTCTCCGAGATGCTGATGACGTTGCGGCTGGGCGACAGTGCATTTCCCTCGGGTGGATTCGCATTCTCGTCGGGACTCGAAGGTTCGTATCGCGACGGATTCGTGACCGACGAGTCGGGAATGAAGGAATTCACGCGTGAGCAGGTGATCGGGCGCTGGAACACCGTCGATCGCCGAGTGTTGAGTGCGGCGTGGCCTCACGGGGCTGCCGAGGTCGCCGACCGCCGATGCGAGGCGCACAGCATCATGTCGGTGCTGCGCGGAGCCTCGCGTCGGGCGGGGGCCGCTTTACTGGGAACGTTCGCCGCTCTCGGTCACGAGGAGGCGGCCGACTACCGTCGGTCCGTTCTCTCCGGGGCCGTTCCAGGTCATCTCCCGGTGGCCCAGGCGCTGTGCTTCCGCGCGGCGGGACTGTCGCAGACGTCGGCGGAAACGGTCAGTGTCTGGCAGGCCGTCTCGGGAATCGCCGGTGCGGGCTTGAGGCTGGGCATCGTGGGCCACCTCGGGGCCCAGCGCGTTCTGGCAGACCTCGAGCCGACGATTGCCGACGTGCTGAGCGACCGACCTCCCACCGACGCGGCGAATCTGCATTCCTTCAGTGCTTTCGCAGACATCTCGGCTCAGCGTCGCAGCGATGGCGCGCGGCTGTTCGCCAGTTGAGTCCGATACCCCTACACGAGAACGGAATTCGAACGTGTTCCTCACTCCTACCGAGAGCGAGCGGCTGACCATCTTCACTGCGGCCGAGTTCGCCCGGCGAAATCTCCGCGACGGTGTTCGGCTCTCGCATCCTGAGGCGGTGGCGTATCTGACCGACGAAATCCTGCTCGCTGCCCGCAAGGATCTGAGCTTCGAGGAGGTGATCGATCACGCCGGTCACCTGCTCACCGCGGCGCAGGTTCAGGACGGAGTTGCGGCCATGGTGGACATGATCATGGTGGACGCGCCGTTCGCCGAAGGCACGAAGCTGATCACCGTGGTCGACCCGATCGCGCCCACGGCGGACGATATCGTTCCCGGCGAGATCATCGTGGCCGAACAGGCCGTCGTACTGTTCAGCGGTTCCGAGATCACCAGGGTCACCGTCGTCAACAGAGGAGATCGCGACGTTCAAGTACGCAGTCAGACACACTTCTTCGAAGCCAACGAGTCCCTGGAATTCGATCGGCGCGCGGCATGGGGACGCAGGCTGGCAGTTGCCTCGGGCGCGGGTGTCAGATTCGAGCCCGGAATGTCCGTCGTCGCAAGCCTGGTTCCGATCTCGGGCGACCGAGTGGTGCACGGCTTCCGTGGTCTGGTCGACGGTCCGCTGGACTCGAACGAGGATGCGACGACGGGAGCTCCCTCGTGAACAACGACGACATCGCGATCGACCGGGCCTCGTATGTGCGGATGTTCGGCCCGACGGTCGGAGACAGGATACGGCTCGCAGATTCCTCTCTGTTCGTGGAGATCGAGCGTGATCTGACCACGCCCGGTTACGAGCTGCTGGCGGGGGCAGGAAAGAACGTGCGGGACGGGGAGGGGTACCGGCCTACGTCGACGGCATCGGACGGCGCACTCGATTACGTGTTCATCGGGGCTACGGTGATCGATGCGGTGCAGGGAGTCATCAAGGCCGACATCGGTATTCGCGGTGGCCTCATCGCCGGTATAGGCAAAGCCGGCAATCCAGATGTGATGCCCGATGTCACCGAGGGCATGGTCGTCGGACACATGACGACGCCGATACCGGCCGCGGGGATGATCGTTACGGCCGGAGCCATCGAAACCCACGCCCACTTGATCTCTCCCCAGCAGAGCGAACACGCGCTGGCTACCGGTACGACCACCCTGATCGGAGGTTCTCCCGGCCCGGCGTTCGAGGTGGGAACCGGAAGTGCGCGCAATCTCGGACTGTTTCTCCGAGGTGGTGAGCACACCCCGATGAACTTCGTCGCGTTCGGCAGAGGTGCGTCCGACGAGCGAGCGGTACTGGAATCGGTGGCAGCAGGTGCAGGTGCGGTCAAGATTCACGAAGACTTCGGCGCATCACCCGCAGTGATCGACAAGACCCTTCGCGCAGCAGATTCCGCGGACTTCGCCGTCCATTTGCATACCGACTCGATCAACGAGTTCGGGTTTGCCGAGACGACCATGAACACCATCGGCGACCGGACGATTCACATGTATCACGTCGAAGGTGCAGGTGGTGGACACGCGCCCGATCTCATCCGATGCGTCGGATACGACAACGTCATACCGGCATCGACGAATCCCACGAATCCTTACACCGCGTACGCCCTCGACGAGGGAATACCGATGACGATGGCCGCGCACAACATGAACTGGCAGGCACCGGAGGACGTGGCATTCGCCGAAGCGCGCATTCGTCCGCAGACGATGATCGCCGAGGACTTCTTGCACGACATGGGCGCGATCTCCATCTTCGGAAGCGACACTCAGGGAATGGGGCGCGTGGCCGAGAACATCGCCAACTGTTGGCAATTGGCGGATGTGATGAAGCAGCGGGTAGGGCGATTGCCGGAAGAGACGACCGAGGCGGCCGACAACGAGCGAGTCAAACGGTATATCGCGAAATTGACTGTCAATCCAGCTATCTCAATCGGCGCCGCCGGGTCCATCGGGTCCGTCGAAGTGGGAAAGGTTGCCGATCTGGTCCTGTGGTCACCGGCCTTCTTCGGCGTCAAACCCGAGGTGGTCATGAAGAACGGATTCGTCGCATGGGCCTCCCTCGGCGACGCGGCAGGTAGCATTTCGCGTTCACAACCGGTGGTGAGTCGGCCCAATTGGGGTGCGCTCGGGGCAGCATCCGCCGAACTCGGCATGGTCTTCATGTCCTCGCTCGCCGTCGACGCCGGCGTCGCGGAACAGCTGGGTCTGCGAAAACGCGTCGTCCCCATCGCGTCGGTCCGGGGCTTGCGCAAATCCGACATGGTGCGCAACTCGGCGCTTCCGCTGGTGGAGGTCGATCCACGAACCTTCGAGGTCAGGGCAGACGGAGTGCTGTTGACCGGCGAACCTGCGACCAGCGTCCCCTTCTCGAGGAGGTACCTGCTCCGATGAACAACCGTCGTGCAGCACGTATCGGGATAGGCGGGCCCGTCGGATCGGGAAAGACCGCCCTCGTCGAGCAGCTCGTAGCCGTCTTCGGCGCGGCAGATCGATCGGTCTCGGTCATCACGAACGATCTCGTCACGGCCGAGGACGCCGAACGAGTCAAGCGCAGCGGCCTGATCGACCCCGCGCGGGTACGTGCGGTGGAGGCGGGTGGATGTCCGCACACCGTGATTCGAGAGGACCCATCGCTCAACATCGCAGCCGCCGACGAGTTGGAGGCGCAGTTTCCGAACACCGAGGTGATCTTGCTCGAAAGTGGCGGTGACAATTTGGCGTCCACCTTCTCTCGGGATCTGGTCGACTACTGGATCTTCGTGATCGATGTGGCCGGCGGAGACGACATCCCCCGCAAACGAGGCCCCGGTGTGGTTCGGTGTGATCTGTTGGTGGTCAACAAGATCGATCTCGCCCCGTACGTCGGCGTGAATCTCGAGTTGCTACTGCACGAAGCGGATCTCGTGCGCAGCGGCAAGCCGATCGTGTCCACCAATGCTCGCACGGGCGATGGCATTGCCGCTGTAGTGGCGCAGCTCGATCGCGACGTGTTGTTCGTGTGATCTCGCGGTCTCTGGATCTGTCGTTCGAAGCGGTGCGCGGACAGACGGTGTTCGACAGGAAACGCTACCGCTGGCCGCAGTCGGTGGGGCGCATGTTTCCCGGTCCGCATCCCCGTTCAGGTTCGGTGATCGTTCAGAACTCGGGGGCATCGATCCACCCCGGCGACGTGATCGAGCAACGCGTGCACGTCGGCACGGGCGCGTACGTACAAATTCTCGGCCAGGGCGCGATGTTGGTGACGGGCAAGCCGGGCTGTGCAGCGGCGACCGAGTCGACGGTTCTGCGGTTGCGGGGCGACGGTCGGTTGATTCATTGCCCCGAGCCCAGAATCCTCACGAGGCATGCGCATTTCGTGCAACTGACCGACGTGGAGATCGGCGACGGTTCCGCCGTCGTCGTGGACGCTTTCGTGTTGCATCCCGAGCTGACCGCGAACGACGTCGGCAGTATCAGCTCCACCGTTCGGGTTCGGTGCGTCGAGGGTCAGGAACCCCTGATGGTCGATGCCCAGCTGCTCGACTCGAGCCTGTGGCCGCGCTCGCTTCGCGCGTTCGGCACCGTCTACGTCCTGGGTTCGGCCGCGACCGTGCCCGCGCTGTCGGACGTCGACGGTGTGCACCTGGCGGTCACGGAGCTTCCGAACGGCGTCGGTCATGCCGTGCGAATGGCCGCGGAGGAGGGTGGTGCGTTGCGGACGGCTCTCGAAAGGACGGTGCGGCTCGTCCGCTGATGATGTGCCCCGGCCGCTGTGCACGAAAGTTCGTAGTGGGCTACGAGGTTTCGCTCACCTGGGTCCACCAGGGATCGGGGCGCTTGCGATGCCACTGCAGCACGTTCTCGAGTTGAGCGGCAACCGAAACGAGCAGTGGCTCGGAGGATTCGTGGCCCATCAACTGCAGGCCGATGGGTAGGCCGGCGGCGGTGAATCCTGCGGGCACGTTGACGCTCGGCCACCCCAGCACGTTCCACGGCCAGGTGTAGGGGCAGTGCTCGGTGATGACCCGATCGGTGTCGGCGTTGGAGATGCCGTCGATGGCCTCGATCCGGGGCGGCGGGGTGGCGGTCGTCGGGGCGAGCACGATGTCGTACTCGTCGAAGAACCGGCCGACACGACGCCCG
The DNA here is from genome assembly GCF_040702585.1 of Rhodococcus sp. NPDC079359. Taxonomy (NCBI): domain Bacteria; kingdom Bacillati; phylum Actinomycetota; class Actinomycetes; order Mycobacteriales; family Nocardiaceae; genus Rhodococcus; species Rhodococcus sp. NPDC079359. The sequence continues at coordinate 205,587 of NZ_JBFBLH010000005.1, read as the reverse complement.
ATGCGAGGTTCGGCGGCGCGTGCTGCGCGCAGCGGCGCTCCGGCCAGAGCCCGGCCGGTCTTGGCGTTGGCTCGGGTGCGTGGGTCGGCGAGAGACGGATCGGGGAGACGGTCGAGCCAGGTGGCCACACCCGCCAGCGAGCGGGGTAAGAAGTTGAGCCCCAACAACATTCCGTATGCCGGATCGTCGACGACCACTCGGTGCCCGAGTAGCCGCAGTACCGCGGCCATCCGATAAGCGGCACCGGCGATCTCCGGGTCCAGCGGGGCAGGCGTCGGAATGAACGGCTTACGCAGGCTCAGCGCGATCCGCAGCGAACCGGGGTTGCGTCCGACGGCGTCCGAGACCGTCAGCGGCGTCGGACGATGCAGATCTCCGTCGTGACTGCCCGAGACCACATCGAGGAGGAGTGCCGCGTCGGCCACGGTTCGCGCGAGCGGGCCGATGACGGTGATGCCGTTGAACGCCTCGGGCTCCGGCCACGACGATATGCGTCCGCGTTGCGGCTTGATCCCCACGAGATTGGTCCACGAGGCCGGAATCCGCACCGAGCCGGCACCGTCGGAACCCAGAGCGGCAGAAACCAATTCGGCAGCCACCGCGGCAGAACTGCCACCCGAGGAGCCGCCCGGGGTGCGCTCGCGGTCCCATGGGTTGCGGGTGTGCCCGAAGGTACCGCCGGTGAACGGCCACTGGCCGAGCTCCGGGCTGTTGGTCTTTCCGACGATGACGGCTCCGGCTGCACGCAGTCTGCGTACCACCTCCGAATCCGTGGTGGCAGATGGAAAGTTGCCCGCGCATCCGAAGGCGGTCGGTTCCCCGGTGACGTCCACGTCGTCCTTGACGGCGACGGGAACGCCGAGCAGGGGAGCGGTGGTGCCGGCGGCGCGCAGACGATCCGCTTCGGCCGCCTCGGCGAGGGCGGAGTCGCGGCGCACGATGCGGAACGCGTTGAGCGTGGGTTGGCTCTTCTCGATGCGATCGAGTGATTCGGAAACCGCCTGTACCGACGTGATGCGACCCGACGCGAGAGCGGCAGCCTGAGCAACGAGAGTCGACCGATGGAAATCCACGCCTGCACAGTATCGACTCCTCGTCAGCGCGGGAACGGTCACCGCCGCAGCCCGCGTGGGACACTGGATGACGTGAGGCCATACCGTGACAACGCAGTCGTCCTGCGCCAGCACAAGCTGGGTGAGGCCGATCGCATCGTCACGTTGTTGACCAGGGAGAACGGAATCGTGCGGGCCGTTGCCAAGGGAGTTCGCCGCACCAAATCCAAGTTCGGTGCGCGGCTGGAACCGTTTGCGCACATCGACGTTCTGCTCTATCCGGGACGCAACCTCGACATCGTCACCCAGGTGCACACGGTCGACGCGTTCGGCGGAGACATCGTGGCCGACTACGGTCGCTACACCACCGGTTGCGCGGTTCTCGAAACTGCCGAACGGCTGGCGGGTGAGGAGCATGCACCCGCACAGCGGCTGCATCAGTTGACCGTCGGTGCCCTGCGTGCCCTCGCGCAGCACGTCAGGCCCCCCGAGCTGGTGCTCGACGCGTACCTGCTGCGCGCGATGGGTTTCGCCGGATGGGCTCCCGCACTGACCGACTGCGCGCGGTGCGCAGCGGTGGGCCCACATCGAGCGTTCCATGTCGCGGCCGGTGGAGCCGTGTGTGTGCATTGCCGACCGCCGGGTTCGGCGACGCCGTCGACCGGAGTTCTCGATCTGATGGTTGCGCTCGAGCGGGGGGAGTGGGATTACACCGTCACCACTTCCGATGCGGTCCGCAAGCAGGCCAGTGGACTGGTGGCGGCTCATCTGCAATGGCATCTGGAACGACAGCTGCGCACGCTTCCGCTCATCGAACGCTCGCACCCGCATCAGGTACCGCTGGCGCAACCTGACTCCGTGTTCGCCGACACCGTCGGGCAGGATGGGGACCGTGATTCGACGACGAGAGCAGGGGCCTCGGCCTGACGAACAGTCGACGGTGCGCCCTCCCGATCCGCATCCGTCGGGCGCTCGTCCGCCGATCCTGCAGCCGGAACTGATTCCTCGCCATGTTGCGCTGGTGATGGACGGCAACGGTCGGTGGGCACAGGATCGCGGTCTGCCGCGCACCGCCGGGCACGAGCAGGGTGAAGCGGTGCTCATGGACACCGTGTGCGGGTGCATCGAGATCGGGGTGCAGTGGCTGTCCGCATATGCATTCTCGACGGAGAACTGGAAGCGCAGTCCCGACGAGGTCAAGTTCCTGATGGGCTTCAATCGTGACGTCATTCGTCGTCGACGCGACGAGATGAACGAGATGGGCGTCCGGGTTCGCTGGGCCGGCCGTCGACCGAGGTTGTGGGGCAGTGTCATCAAGGAACTCGAAGTCGCCGAGGAGTTGACCAAGCACAACACCGTGATGACATTGACGATGTGCGTCAACTACGGTGGCCGAGCCGAGATTGCCGATGCCACAAGGGAAATTGCTCGACAGGTGGCTGCGGGCAAGCTGAACCCCGAGAAGATCACCGAGGCCACCGTCGCCAAGTACCTCGACGAATCGGATATGCCCGACGTGGATCTGTTCCTGCGTCCGTCGGGGGAGCAGCGGACGTCGAACTTTCTGCTCTGGCAGTCGGCCTATGCGGAGTTCGTGTTCCAGAAGAAGCTCTTCCCGGATTTCGACCGACGGGATCTGTGGGAGGCGTGTATCGAATACGCCTCGCGGGACCGACGATTCGGTGGAGTCAAGTATGAGTGACAACGCGAACGGGACGCCGGACGAGGGGCTTTCGTTGCAGGCCCGTGCCCAGTTGGCGCTCTCGCAGTTCGCGACGGTCACACTCGGTGACGAGGGTTCTCTCGGTTTCGACTATGCGGGTGCTCTGTGCTCGCTGCGTGCCGTGCGACTCTCGCCCGAGCTCGAGGTGCTCTCGCTCACCGCGGTGTTGGCGTGGGACCGGCCGTTGAAGCCGGCTCTGCACAAGAAAGTCGCCGACCGCAATGCGGATTCGCAGTTCGGCGCGATCTCGGTCAATACTCACGACAAGCTCGCGGATGTGTTGCTGCGCTACACCTTTCCTGCGAACGGTCTGGACGACGAGGCGATGCTGACGATGCTCATCCTGGTGCTCGCCGGAGTCGAGAAGGCGCGCGAGGGTCTACTGCCCTGATCGGTCAGCTAAGGTTTGCCTGTACTTACTTCCCAGTAGAGGCGGATGCGATGACTGTGCGGTGGACCCGAATGCTCACGGCGGTGGTGGCGGTGATCGCCCTCGGTGTCGCCCTGACGGCTTGCTCGACTGCCGACACCGGCGACACGGCGACGCAATCGGCGGACGGGGTATTCCCGGTCGTCATCGATCACATCTACGGCAGCACGACCATCGCCGAGAAGCCCACGCGCATCGTCACGCTCGGGGTGTCCGACGCCGATGCCGTCATCGCGCTCGGCACAGTTCCCGTCGGCAACGCCGGGTACACGTTCTACGAGACCGGACTGGGTCCGTGGACCTACGAGTTGGTCGGTGATGCACCGTTGACGTTGCTGGGCTCCGAGTCCGAGCCGAACTTCGAGCTGATCGCCTCGCTGGCACCGGATCTGATCACCGGGCTCAACGCGGGCTTCGACGAGGCCACGTACACCAGGCTCAGTGACATCGCCCCGACGGTCGCTCGACCGGCCGGATCGGCCGCGTACGCCGTCAATCGTGAGGTGGCCACCGACACGATCGCTCGCGCGATGGGTGAGCGCGAACGCGGCGAGGAGCTGAACGCGCAGACCACCGCTGCGCTCGAACAGGTGCGAGCCGCACATCCCGAATTCGCGGGTAAGACTGCAGCCGTGGTGCTTCCGTACGACGGCCAATTCGGTGCATATCTGCCCGGTGATGCCCGCGGCACGTTCGTCACCTCGCTGGGCTTCGAGATTCCGGAACCGATTCTGGCCCAGGACGACGGGACCAACTTCTTCGTTCCGGTCTCGGCAGAGAACATCTCGCAGCTCGACGCCGACGTGGTGCTCTACCTCGGTACCGGCGACGACATCGACGTCGTGGCCGAGAACCCGATCTTCGGAACGCTGACAGCCGCCCGAAACGATGCCATCGTTCCGTTGTCCATCGATCAGCGTGGAGCGATCACGTACAACTCGGTGCTGTCGATTCCGTTCGCCATCGACGCGGTGGTGCCTCGCGTGGCAGAAGCCGTCGCCTGAGCGGATTCAGCGAGCGGCAGCGCTGCACTGACTGCAGGTGCCGAAAATCTCGATCGTGTGGCTGACGTCGCTGAAACCGTTGGATTCGGCGACGCTCTGCGACCACTTCTCGACAGTGGGACCTTCCACCTCGACGGTGAAACCGCACGAGCGGCACACCAGGTGATGGTGATGTCCCGAGGAGCAGCGCCGGTAGACCGACTCCCCGTTGTCGGTGCGCAGTACGTCGACCGTCCCGGCGTCCGCCAGGGTCTGAAGTGTGCGATACACCGTGGTGAGGCCGATACCCTCACCGCGCTTGCGTAATTCGTCGTGCAGATCCTGTGCGGACTTGAACTCTTCGATGGTGTCGAGCAGGTCCGAGATCGCGCTGCGCTGCTTGGTGGCTCGCACCCCGACGACGACGGGTCGTCTGGGGGTGGCGGTGTCGGTGGACTTGTCGGTCACAGGTTCCGGCCTTCCTCGGCGTGGGCCACGGCGTCGACGACGATGTGGGAGAGGTGATCGTCGACCAACCGGTACAGGACCTCGCGTCCGTTGCGTTCTCCGCGCACCACACCCGCTGCCTTCAGTACCCGAAGGTGCTGGCTGATCAACGGTTGCGTGACACCGAGGGCGACGACGAGTTCGTGGACGCACCGCTCGGACTCGCGCAGCTGCAGCACGATGGCGATGCGTACCGGGGCGGCCAGTGCCCGCAGGATGTCGCCCGCCGCAGCCAGAGTTTCCTTCGGCGGAATGTGAGCCGGGGGAGCGTCGGCGAACGGATCGCCGGAGTGCAACGGATGCTCGGGGTCTTGCCGGTGGGGCGAACTTGCTTCCACTGTCGAGTCCGTGGACACGGTTGCGGCTCCTTCGGCCGCCGGTTCGTTGCCGGCGGACTCTCCCTGCACGATCGACGTCATGGCACCAGGTTAGTGCAGTAGTTGTTATTGCAAATCGTATTCATTGTGATATGCACAAGTGCGCATGTCAACTTCCGCACCTGACCGCTGTTCGGATTCGACCGCCGAGCCAGATAGTCTGATCAGGGCGAAAACGCCCACGTCACCTCTTACACGATGTAACCGAAGATGGAGAGCTCCGCCAGTGGCACCCAAGTCCAAAGTCGAAACCGTCGCCAACCTCGCCAAGCGCAGAGGCCTCGTCTACCCGTGCGGCGAGATCTACGGCGGTACCAGGTCGGCCTGGGATTACGGTCCGTTGGGCGTCGAGCTCAAGGAGAACATCAAGAAGCAGTGGTGGCGCAACATGATCACCAGCCGTGACGACACCGTCGGGCTGGACTCCTCGGTGATCCTGCCGCGTGAGGTGTGGGAGGCGTCGGGCCACGTCGAGACGTTCTCCGACCCGCTGGTGGAGTCGCTGCACACGCACAAGCGGTACCGCGCCGACCACCTCATCGAGGCCTACGAGGAAAAGCACGGCCACCCGCCGGAGAACGGCCTCGCCGACATTCGCGATCCCGAAACCGGTGAGCCCGGCTCCTGGACCGAACCGCGTGCCTTCTCGGGCCTGCTCAAGACCTTCCTCGGCCCGGTCGACAACGAAGAGGGCCTGCACTACCTGCGTCCCGAGACCGCACAGGGCATCTTCGTCAACTTCGCCAACGTGCTGACCACCTCACGCAAGAAGCCGCCGTTCGGCATCGGCCAGATCGGCAAGAGCTTTCGTAACGAGATCACTCCCGGAAACTTCATCTTCCGCACCCGTGAGTTCGAGCAGATGGAGATGGAGTTCTTCGTCAAGCCCGGCGAGGACGACGAGTGGCATCAGTACTGGATCGACTACCGCATGAAGTGGTACACCGACCTCGGTATCGACCCGGAGAACCTGCGGCTCTACGAGCACGCCAAGGAAAAGCTGTCGCACTACTCCAAGCGCACCGTGGACATCGAGTACAAGTTCGGCTTCCAGGGCAGCGCGTGGGGTGAGCTCGAGGGCGTCGCGAACCGCACGGATTACGACCTCTCGGTGCATTCGAAGGCGTCGGGCCAGGATCTGAGCTACTACGAGCAGGCCACCGACACCCGCTACACCCCGTACGTCATCGAGCCTGCGGCCGGTCTGACGCGTTCGCTGATGGCGTTCCTCGTCGACGCGTACACCGAGGACGAGGCACCCAACGCCAAGGGTGGCGTCGACAAGCGCGTCGTGCTCAAGCTCGACCGTCGTCTGGCCCCGGTGAAGGTCGCGGTGCTCCCGCTCTCGCGTAACGCCGATCTGACGCCCAAGGCGAAAGATCTCGCGCAGCAACTGCGTCAGTACTGGAACGTCGAATTCGACGACGCCGGAGCAATCGGTCGCCGCTACCGTCGTCAGGACGAGATCGGCACCCCGTTCTGCATCACCGTCGACTTCGAGACTCTCGACGATCACGCCGTCACCATCCGCGAGCGCGACACCATGGCGCAGGAGCGTGTGGCACTCGATCAGGTCGAGGGCTACATCGCGTCTCGTCTGATCGGCGCGTAGGAACCTCACACACACGACAGGGCCCGATCTCGCGATGAGATCGGGCCCTGTCGTATGTCTGTCGAGAAACTAGAAGCGGCCGCCGCCACCGCCGAATCCGCCGCCACCACCGCCGCCGCCGAAGCCCCCGCCACCGCCGAATCCGCCACCGAATCCTCCGCCACCCCCACCACGCAGCACACTGTTGATCAGGATGCCGCCGAGGACTGCACCGGCGATGTTGCCGCCGCTACTGCCGCCGCGCGGACCGTGGCGATTCTCCCAGTTCTGCACGTCGGACTGGGCGATCTGCGATGCGCGCGAGGCCAATTGGCTCGCAGCGTGCGCGTGCTTGAGGGCCTCGTCCGGGTTCTCGGGTTCGAGCTGACGCGCCGCACCGAGGTGTCGTTCGGCCTCGGACAGGCGCGTTCTGGCGTCGGCACCCACTCCGCCGCGGCGCGTCGAGATGTAGTCCGCAGCGGCGGTGATCTGCGCCTGAGCGGCCGCGATGTCGCGATCCAGGCGGGCCCGAAGTTGGTCCTCGGCGGCCTTGTCCGCCGACGCCTCGTCGACGATCTTCTCGAGTTCGGCATCGGCTTCGGCGAGGGCGGTGTAGCTGCCGAGAGGGTCCGAGGACTGCGCCGTCTCCGCGTTCTTCAATGCCGTCTGTGCGGCTGTCATGGCTGCCTGCAGTTCGGCCCCGCCGTGTTCGGCCAATCCACGAGCCTGCTCGATGTCGCGTCTCACGTCCGCGATGGCGTCGGGCAGGGTTGCGATGGCATGCCTGATGTCGTCACGGGCATGGTCGACGCCGTCGAGCAGGGTCTTGGCCTGGTCGACGGCTCGCTCGGCCGTGCGAATCGCGGTGACCGCCGGCCCCTGCTTGCCGGGCGGGAGTGCCGCCGCCGAGCGTCCGGCCTCGATGTTCTCCTCGGCCAGCGCCATCCGCTCCTTGGCCATCGTGACGTTGTCGGCAATCGAGTTCAGCGCCGATTCGGAGAAGTCCGAATGCAGCTGAGCAAGAACCGATTCGGACTGCGGAATTCTCACCGTCAAGCCGACGACCGCCTGGGTCAGTTCGTCGAGGTGGGCGTCGGCGTTCATCACGAGATCGCGGAACCCGTCGAATTCCTCCACCCGCGAATCGAGTTCGCGATCGGCCTGGCCACAGGAGGAGATGATCTCGACGAGCATCGCCCGTCGCTGCTCGGGAGTTTCCGGAATGGCGTCGTCGAGGCGTTGACGGATCTCGAAGGCGGTTGCGAGAGCCTTCTTGGCGTTGTCGTGAGCAGTGATGAACGGCGCGGCGGCGGAATCTCCGAATTCTCCACGGGCGAGGTTCAATTCCTCTTCGCTGGCGCGCACCGCGTTGTCGGTCTCGATCAGGATTTCCTTGGCCCGCGTGTCGAGGACGTCGATGGGGAAGGCGGCCAGTGCGGCCGGGTCGCTCGGATCGATCTTCGCCACGGCCTCGACCTCTGCGGCGACTCGGGCCTTCTTGCGGCGCGACGAGTAGACGACGGCTCCGCCGCCTGCCACGGCCAGTGCGCCGACGCCGATCAGCAGCGGTGCCGACGAGCCACCGCTGCCGCTCGAGGCGTACGCGTCGCCGAGTGCACCGGCGGCCGCAATGGCCGCACCGGACCAATCTTCTTCGCGCAGTGCAGGTTCGACATCGTCGACACGGATCGAATCTTGTTCGGAGGTGGTGATCTGAGACAGGCCGGTGTTCACCGCGAGGTAGTACGAACGGTCCACGGTGGCCACGGCGAGCAGAACGTCGCGCTGGCCGAGGTCACTTCTCTGGTACGTCTGCTCGGCCCAGTTCGCCGCCGACATGTTGTCGAAGTCCGCGACATAGGTGACCCACAACCGAACCTGGCTGCTGCCGTAGAGATCGTCGATCGAGGTCTGCACCTCGGCGAGTGCATCCGGGTCGAGTGCCTGGACGTTGTCGGTGATCTGTGTGGCCAGCCGCGACGGAGCCTCGGCGGATGCAACTCCCGGCGCGAGCAGGACCGCGGCGAAGAGGGTCAGAGCACCCACGGCGGCGAGACGACGAAATCGGTGGATTGCTTCTCGAACGACTGGGGCGCTGGTGTGCCGCCGGTGCTGGACTGCCATGGCCTGAAATCTACCGGCTGCGCGCCCGTGAGATCGAGCAGGTCGATTCGGATGCATGACAGTTGTCACCTCGCAATCGTGACGCCCGAACGAGGTCGGAGTCGCTCGGCCGCAGCAGAGTGATTCCCATGACCACAACGAAAGCAGTCGAACTGCGCAGCGTCACCAAGACCTACGGCTCGGTCCGGGCGGTCGACGGGCTGAGCCTGTCCATCGAACCGGGCGAGGTCGTCGCATTTCTCGGGCCGAACGGAGCGGGAAAGACGACCACCATCGACATGATGCTCGGCCTGGCGACACCCACAACAGGTTCGGTGTCGGTGTTCGGTGGAACTCCCGCCGACGCGATCGCCCAGGGGCGCATCTCGGCCGTCATGCAGACCGGCGGTCTGCTTCGCGATCTGACCGTCCGCGAAACCGTCGAGCTGACCTCGGCACTGTTCGCCCACACCCGGTCGGTGAAGGAGGTACTGACCCGGGCCGGCATCGCCGATATCGGAGACCGTCGAGTGGCGAAATGCTCCGGCGGTCAGCAGCAAAGGCTTCGATTCGCGCTCGCTCTGCTGCCGGATCCGGATCTGCTGGTGCTGGACGAGCCGACCACCGGCATGGACGTCGAGGGGCGCCGCGACTTCTGGAACGCCATTCGCCAGGACGCCAGCACCGGCCGCACGGTGCTGTTCGCAACGCACTATCTGGACGAGGCCGACGCCTACGCGGACCGCATCGTGCTGGTGCGGCACGGCAAGATCGTCGCCGACGGCAGCGCCGCCGAGGTGAAGAACCTGGCCGCTGGGCGCACCGTCACCGCCACGCTGCCCGGCGTCGACCAGTCGGTGTTGCTGGCTCTGCCGGGGGTGGACCGCGTCGACACACGTGGCGATCGGGTGATCGTGCACGGACGCGACTCCGACGCCGTGGCCCGGTACCTACTCAACGATGCACACGCGACCGATCTGGAAATCGTCTCGCGCAACCTCGAAGACGCATTCCTCGCCCTGACCACCGATTCCGAAAACGACACAGCCGAAAACGACCTCGCCGGGAGCATTCGATGACCACGACCGCACACTCCGCAGCCACCCGTACCTCTGCCAGAGCCGTTGCCTGGGGCGGGTTTTCGCCGACCTTCCTCGGACTCGAGATCCGCAGGCTCTTCCGGAACAAGCGAACTCTGATCTTCACGTTGGTGATGCCGCCGGTGTTCTTCGTCATCTTCGGCACGCAGTCCGACTACCGGACCAACTACCCGTTCGCGCACGGCAACGTCACCGGTTACATCGCCATCAGCATGGCCGTCTACGGCGCGATGCTCGCGACCACGAGCGGGGGAGCGATGGTGTCGGTCGAACGGGCGCAGGGGTGGAGTAGGCAGCTCCGCCTGACGCCGTTGAAGCCCGTGGCCTACATCATCACCAAGGTTCTGGTGGCCATGACGATGGGTGCCGCTGCGATCGTCGTGGTGTTCGTCGTCGCGAAATTCTTCGGGGCGGACATGCCGATCTGGGTGTGGATCAGCTGCGGAGTGATCGCGTGGCTCGGCTCTGCAGTGTTCGCCGCGTTCGGGCTGTTCATGGGCTACCTGCTGCCCTCGGAGAACGTCATGCAGATCCTCGGACCGGTGCTGGCTTTCCTGGCGTTGGCCGGCGGACTGTTCGTCCCGCTCGGTGACAGCGGCTGGTTTCCGATGCTGGCCCAGTTCACCCCGCTCTACGGCCTGGCGACCGTATCCCGGGCACCGTTCACCTCCGCCGATGCGGGCACTCTGATGATCGCCGTGGTGAACCTGGTGGTGTGGGCGACGGTGTTCGTCGCCGGAGCGGCGCTGCTGTTCCGGAAAGACACCAAGCGTGCGTGAGACCGAAACCGCTGATCATGTCGTCCACAGAGATACCGTGGGCGACATGACCACGTTCACCGCCGACCTTCCCGAGGGACGGATCTGGCGGTTCGGCTGGATGTTCGGTGCCATCTGGTTGGTGTACCTGATCTATCCGTTGAACGACATCCTCGCTCTGGAATACACGCCGGCGAAGGTTGCCGGGGTCATGACGATCGTTGCCTTCGGTGCCGTGTTCACGTCCACCTTCTGGCGTTTTCGTAACGGACACCGCCGAGGAAAGCCGCTGCCGGTCTCGCAGGCGTGGATCGCGCTCGGAGTCATGATCACGCTGACCGTGTTCATGAGTGTGTGGATCGGAACCACCGCATTCGGCGCGACCGTCTACATCGCAGTACTGGCCATGATGACCCTGCCGGTCAGGCAAGCGTGGGTGTTGGTGTTGGTGATGGTCGCGCTCGTCGAAGCGGTGCCACGCTTCATCTCGTCCTGGGAGCCCGACACCTTCTTCGCATTTCAGCTGCTGATCAGCGCGGCCGCGGCGTGGGGGATCACGCAGGTCTTCCAGCGCAATCACGAATTGGCCGTGGCCAGGCAGCAATTGGCCGACCTGGCCATCGTGGCCGAACGCGAGCGCATGAGCCGGGACGTGCATGACATCCTGGGCCACTCGCTGACCGTCATCACCGTTAAGAGCGAACTGGCGGGCAGGCTCATCGAGATCGACCCCGCCCGCGCGGCCGTCGAGATCGCCGAGTTGGAAACCCTTGCTCGGCAAGCGCTCGCCGATGTGCGCAGTACCGTCGGGGGCATGCGTCAGGTCGACGTCGGATCCGAGTTGGCCAGTGCACGAACGGCTTTGACCGCTGCGGGGATCGAAGCAGATCTGCCCTGCGACGCCGACGTGGTGCCGCCGCGGCATCGAGAACTCTTCGGCTGGGTGCTCCGCGAAGCGGTGACCAACGTGGTTCGACACTCGCGTGCACGGCAGTGCAGGGTGACGCTGACGGCGTCGAGCATCTCCATCGTCGACGACGGGGTGGGACCGGCAGACCAGCAGTCCGGCGGCAATGGTCTGCGCGGTCTCGGTGAACGGGTGACGGCAGCGGGTGGTTCACTGACGATCGCCCGGGTGCCGACCGGTGGGTTCAGGGTGGAGGTACACGGTGAATAGGACGCAGGCGCGATGACCATCAGGTTGTTGTTGGCCGACGATCAGGCCCTGGTGCGCGGCGCACTTGCGGCCCTGCTGGGGCTCGAACACGATCTCGAGGTCGTCGCCGAGGTGGGACGTGGAGACGAGGTTGCCGCCGCCGTTCTCGAACATCGACCCGACGTCGTCCTGCTCGACGTCGAGATGCCCGGCAAGAACGGTATCGAGGTCACCGCCGAACTGGCGCTCGTGGCCCCGCAGTCGAGGGTGCTGATCGTCACCACGTTCGGGCGACCCGGCTACCTGCGACGCGCCATCGATGCGGGTGCGTCGGGTTTCGTGGTCAAGGACACTCCCGCCAAGCAGCTGGCCGACGCCGTTCGGCGCGTACACATGGGGCTTCGCGTCGTCGATCCGACGCTGGCGACCGAAACCCTCACCGATGGCGTCTCTCCACTGACGGCCCGAGAGCAGGAGGTTCTCCGCGCGGCTGCCAGGGGCGGGACCGCTGGGTCCATCGCTGCTCAGGTCCATCTCTCCGAGGGCACGGTGCGCAATCATCTGTCGTCGGCGATCGGAAAGACCGGCACCAGTACCAGGGCCGAGGCGGTCCGGGTGGCCGAGGATCGAGGGTGGCTGTAGGTCGTTCGAGGCGCGCCGTGACGGTTCCGATGCCTGGGCCTGGCAAACTCGAAGAGTGAATTCAACTCTCGACCGAGATTCGTACGGCGATCCGTACGACGACCGGTATGCCCCGGACCCAGGTCCCGAGCGCCTCGGCTTCTTCGGAACGCTCGGACGCTGGACCGGTCGGCTGGTCGCGGGAGTGGTACTGATGTCGTTGGTGCTGGTCGCGGGAACAGCGGTGCGGGTATGGCAGGTGGCGCGCATCGACGACTACTCCAAGGCCGACGCCATCGTCGTACTCGGCGCTGCTCAGTACAGCGGCACACCCTCGACGGTGTTCGAGGCACGACTGTCCCAGGCCGCGTCGCTGTACGAGCAGGGAATCGCCCCCGAGATCGTCACGGTCGGTGGCAAGCAGGAGGGCGACCTGTTCACCGAGGCCGCGTCGGGCCGCAACTATCTGATCGATCAGGGTGTTCCTGCCGACGCCATCATCGCCGTCGAGACCGGCTCGGACACCCTCGAGAGCATCGAGGCGGTGAGCAACACACTGCGTGAGCAGGGCAGTTCGTCGGTGGTGTTGGTCAGCGATCCGTGGCATTCACTACGCACCCGAACCATGGCGCGCGACGCCGGTCTCGATGCCTGGACTTCGCCCACGCGCACCGGGCCCGCGGTCTACACCAGAGAATCCCAGGCACACGGAATCGCCAGGGAGACAGGCGCTCTGCTGTGGTATCAGCTGACCCACTTCACCGCGGACTTCTCCTACACGGCGGGCCAGTAGATGACCGGCACGTACTCGGCGCACGACGTCGAACGATTCGTCACCGAACCCCCGAAGACCGCAGGACTGCGGTCCGGGGCAGACAACGCCTCGCATCGAAGCGCGTTCGCACGTGATCGAGCGCGCGTGTTGCATTGCGCCGCGTTGCGCAGGCTCGCCGACAAGACTCAGGTCACCGGTCCTCGAGACGGAGACACCCCGCGCACACGATTGACGCACTCGCTCGAAGTCGCGCAGATCGGCCGCAGTATCGCCGAGGGGCTCGGCAGCGATCCGGATCTGGTGGACCTCGCCGGGCTGGCGCACGACATCGGCCACCCGCCGTACGGACACAACGGTGAACGCGCCCTCGACGAAGTGGCTCAGGATTGCGGTGGGTTCGAAGGCAACGCGCAGAACCTGCGCATTCTGACCGGGCTCGAGCCGAAGATCCTCGACTCCGACGGCCGCAGCGCAGGACTCAACCTGACCCGGGCGTCGCTCGATGCCGCTACCAAGTACCCATGGATCAGGCCCGCCCCCGGCGCGAAGTTCGGTGCCTACGACGACGACTCCGCCATCTTGGGCTGGGTACGTGACGGCGCTCCGGACAAGCACAAGTGCCTCGAAGCGCAGAGTATGGACTGGTCCGACGACGTGGCGTACTCGGTGCACGACGTCGAGGACGGTGTGATCGACGCCCGCATCGACCTACGGGCGCTGTCCGATCCGATCGAGCGACGCGCCCTCGCCGAACTCGGCGTCTCGGAATTCCGCGGACTCGATGTGGAGGAACTGATCGAGGCCGCAGATCGACTGTCCAGGATGCCCGTCGTGGTCGCGGTCGGACGCTACGACGGCACTCTCGCCGCATCCGTGGCGCTCAAGCACATGACCAGCGAACTGGTAGGCCGCTTCGCCACCGCCGCCATCGAGGGCACCCACGAGAAGTACGGCACTGCGCCGCTGAGCCGATACGACGCCGATCTGGTGGTGCCGTCGATCGTCGGCTCGGAAGTTGCACTGCTCAAGACGATGGCGTTGCGGTACGTGATGTCCGATGCCGGACACAAGATCCGTCAGGAGCGCCAACGCGACCGGATCCACCGCGTCGCCGAGTGGTTGATGCGCTCTGCTCCTGGCGAACTGGACCCCATTCTGGTGCCCGCGTGGCAGCGGGCCGACAGCGATGCGGAACGGACTCGTGTGGTCGTCGACCAGATCGCCTCGTACACCGAAAGTCGACTCGAACTGATCGACAAGCGGTCACTCGGAGCTCAGGCCAGCTGGGGCTGATCGCTCCGCCGACCGAATGTGGGTAGGTCCGGATCGGGACTAGACTGCCCTTCGTGGCCGGCCGAATTCCTGAACGCGACATCGCCGCCATTCGCGAACGCACACGGATCGAGGACATAGTCGGCGACTACGTCTCGCTCAAGCGCGCGGGCGGCGACTCCATGAAGGGGCTGTGCCCCTTCCACGACGAGAAATCCCCGTCGTTCCATGTTCGCCCCAATCACGGTCACTATCACTGCTTCGGCTGCGGCGAGGGCGGTGACGCCTACTCCTTCCTGCAGAAGATCGAGCACATCTCGTTCGTCGAGGCCGTCGAGCAACTGGCCGACCGCCTTAACTATTCGATCTCCTACGAGGGCGGAGGCCCGTCGGTTCAGCGCGACCGCGGCACCCGTGCGCGACTGATCGCCGCCAACGCAGCAGCGCAGGAGTTCTACGCGGGCAGGCTCAGTGGCCCCGACGCACAGGCCGCGCGGGATTACCTGACCGAACGCAACTTCGACGGGCACGCTGCCCTTGCCTACGGCTGTGGGTACGCACCCGACGGCTGGGACACCCTCACCAAACACCTGCTGGGCAAGGGGTTCGAGGCCAAGGAGATCGTCGACGCGGGGCTGGCGACACCCGGCAAGCGCGGAACGCCCATCGACCGCTTCCGGCGCCGGTTGGTGTGGCCCATTCGCAGCCAGAGCGGCGACGTCATCGGCTTCGGTGCGCGCAAGTTGTTCGACGACGACACGATGCCGGGTAAGTACATCAACACCCCGGAAACCATGCTGTACAAGAAGTCTCAGGTGTTGTTCGGCCTCGATCTGGCGCGCAAGGAAATCGCGAAGTCCCATCAAGCCGTCATCGTGGAGGGCTACACCGACGTGATGGCGATGCATCTGGCAGGCGTCAAGACTGCGGTGGCGTCCTGTGGAACCGCATTCGGCGAGGACCACCTGGCGATGCTGCGTCGACTGATGATGGACGACAGCTACTTTCGCGGGGAAGTGATCTACACCTTCGACGGCGACGAAGCCGGCCAGGCCGCCGCGATGAAGGCGTTCGAGGGTGATCAGAAGATCGCGGGTCAGACGTTCGTAGCCGTGGCCCCGGACGGAATGGACCCGTGCGACCTACGACTGAAGTCCGGCGACAACGCCGTTCGCGATCTGGTCGCCAGGCGTACCCCGATGTTCGCCTTCGTGGTCAAATCACTTCTGCGAGAACATGATCTGGATACGCCTGAGGGTCGCGTCGAGGCACTGAAGCGAACCGTCCCGGTGGTTGCCCGCATCAAGGACGCGTCGTTGCGGGACGAGTACGCCCGGCAGTTGGCCGGGTGGACCGGCTGGGACGACACCGCGATGGTGCTCGCCCGAGTGCGCGACGAGGCGAAGAAGGGTGCCAGGGGCGACACGAGCGGCAAACGTGTCCCGTTCGAGAAGCGTCAGGCCGCTCCGGCACCGGTCCCTACGGGTCCTCCGCGTCCCAATCCCACCGATCCGACACTGTGGCCGCAGCGAGAAGCGCTCAAGGCGGTGCTGCAGATGCCTGCCGTGGCAGGCACGGTGTTCGATTCACTGCCGCCGGAGAGCTTCCACCATCCGGCGTATTCGGCCGTCCGCGACGCGGTGGCCGCTGCCGGCGGCACCGCTGCAGGCCTGGGCGGAGGGGAGTGGGTCGACGCCGTGGCCAAACAGGCCAAGGACGCCGTTGTCGTGTCGTTGGTCACCGAGTTGGCCGTCGACCCGATGCGCGTGGCCGACGACGCCCTCACCCGCTACATCTCGGGCGTACTCGCACGGCTGCAGGAGGTGTGGGTCGGCCAACAGGTGGCCGAACTGAAATCGAAACTGCAGCGCATGTCACCGGTGGAGAAGCCCGACGACTACAACGCGTTGTTCGGCGACCTCATCGCCCTCGAACAGTACCGCCGCAGTCTGCTCGAGCTCGC
Organism: Rhodococcus sp. NPDC079359; assembly: GCF_040702585.1. Classification (NCBI taxonomy): domain Bacteria; kingdom Bacillati; phylum Actinomycetota; class Actinomycetes; order Mycobacteriales; family Nocardiaceae; genus Rhodococcus; species Rhodococcus sp. NPDC079359. The sequence continues at coordinate 189,176 of NZ_JBFBLH010000005.1, read as the reverse complement.
CGTCGGAAGTGTGGCCGAGGTCGGTTAGCGCCGCAGCTGATCGCGGGGAACGAAGACCTGGGTCTCGTCGTCGATCGGCTGCATCGGCTCGAGCCGCGGTTGCGTGTTCAGGGAATCGGACAGCTTCTGACGGCCGACCTCGATCGCCTTCTTGGTGGCGGGGCTCGACGCAACGGCGTTCGCAGTCTTGCGAATCTGCTCGTACCGGCCCCGTCCTGCCTTGGCGCCGAGCACATAAGCAGCTCCAGCCGCCAGTACCAAACGAATCATCAGTAGGTCCTTCCCTAGAGCGTGCGGCTGTTCTTCCATCTTGCCCGACGAACCTCGAGCAGGGCGATTTGGTACTCGGCAGGGGGTGTGCGCTATTGTTTCCAACGGCTCGCACGAGAGTGTGACGCCGCGAGGTAATCCCCCATAGCTCAATTGGCAGAGCATTCGACTGTTAATCGAAGGGTTCCTGGTTCGAGTCCAGGTGGGGGAGCGCAGTCCCCGTTCGGTTCGCCCGGGCGGGGATTTTTGCTGTCTGGAGTGAGCCGCACGAGGCCCCCGGCACCGCCTGTGAACGTATTGAAACAAGTGGTACCGAGAGTTCGAGTTAGTTAACAGATCGTGACGGTTATTTCTGTATATCGATTGAATGAATCCCTTCGACCGATGCCAGTTTTGTCGGTCTCCCGCGACATACTGAACGAGCGATCCCGGTGGCTCAACAGTGCTATAAAAAGCCGGGTCGGTCGGTTTTAAGGGGCTTCATGAGTTTGAGTTACGCAGCAACAGTTCCACGGCACCTCGTGCATCGGAGGTCGCCGGGCGACGTTCTGTTGACCGATTACGAGACCGTCGAGGGAACCCATCGGGCGGCCGTTCAGTTCCCCACGTCGCATCGCATGTTCGCGCCGGTGCGCCGAACCCACGACTCGTTGATGGTGGCCGAGGCTCTGCGCCAAGCGATCAGCCTCTTCTGCCACGTCAACCACGGGGTGCCACTCGATCACGTGGTGTTCATCGGGCACTCCCGTTTCGAGATCCTGGACCCGCTCTCGGTCGACGACATCGACGATTCGCTTGTCGCAGAGTCGATCACGACCGACGTGACGTTCGAGAACGAGTCGCTGGACAACATGAAGCTGTCTGCCCGACTCCTGAACGGCAGCCACCTCGTCGCGTCGGGGACGGCGTCGGTGCGGACCATCGGACCCGAGGTGTATTCGCAGTTCCGCAAGTCGACCGTGGCCGACCCCCACTTCCGTTTCCTGCCGGCCGGAACCGAGGTGGTCCCGGCGTCCTCCGTCGGCCGTCTCGATCCGTCCGACGTGGTGCTGGCACGGCACACATCCGACGGCACGATCGTCGTCGCGCCGGATCCGCGAAATTTGGCGATGTTCGACCATTCGGTCGAGTATCTGCCGGGAGTGACGATGCTCGAAGCGGCCCGTCAGGCTCTGCGTCTGGCGACCGAAACACCGACGTTGGATTTCACCTCCTGCGAGGTGAGATTCATGGGATTCGCCGAGTGGACCAACCCGTGCACGGTGATCGTCGACACGGACTCCACCGACGGCGTCTTTCGCATTCAGTTCGAGCACGACGGCGAGGTGCTGTCGGCGATGTCCGTCACGGTGACGTCCGAACCGTGGTTGGCCCCTACCGATCGCTCCAGTCGATAAGGGCGTCTTCGGCGACTGCCATCACGCGCGGGAGGCGTCGGCGCGGCACCACCGCGGGCAGCAACATCTGCCACATCTCGGTCAGCCGCTGCTGTAGATCGGCGCGTCCGGTCAACATCTCCGACACCGTCTGTACGCCGGTGAACGAGGCGACGATGTATCGACCGAGCGTGTGCGCGTCGATACCGTCGACGATGTCGCCCTCGGCCTGAGCACGTGCGGCCAGATCACCCATCTTGCCGATCCAGTCCTCGAACGCGCGCGCATTGGGGCTGTCCGCGATGGCCGACTCCAGCGTCAACCGCATACCCCCGCGGGCGATGGATTCGGTCTGCAGTTGGCGTCCCAATTCCTTGCTCACCAGGATCAAGGCATCCAAGGCCTTCGGCGTCCGCTCCATGATGAGGGCACTCGCGCTCGCCGCCATGGACAGTTGCGCGTCGATAACTGCCTGCGCCAAATCTTCCTTGGACGAGAAATGAAAGTACATCGCGCCTTTGCTGACCCCGGCATGGGCGATGATGGTGCTCAAACTTGCTGTGCCGTAACCGAACTTCTCGAAACTGGCGGCGGCTCCTTGGAGTACGGCCTGCCTGGTGGACGCTGCACGCTCCTGCATCGGTAGACAATAACTGTTACCCGGGTTCGCGGCACGACGGCGCGAAGGACTTCTCCCTCCGAATCGATGGCAGGCTGAGGCGATGGTCCACACCAGTGCAGGAATTCTGTTGTATCGCGTCGGTGTCGACGGTCCGGAAGTCCTGATCGCTCACCCCGGAGGACCGTTCTGGGCGCGTAAGGACGACGGAGCCTGGTCCATCGTCAAGGGGCTGATCACCGATGGTGAAGACCCCTGGACGGCGGCGCGACGGGAATTCCGAGAGGAAGTCGGTGTCGATGTGCCAGGCGGAGAACACATCGAACTCGGCACCGTCAGGCAGCGCGGCGGCAAGATCGTCATCGCGTTCGGCGTCGAGGCCGATCTGGATGTCTCGAATGCGGTGAGCAACACATTCGAGATCGAATGGCCGCCGAAATCCGGTCTCATGAAGTCGTTTCCCGAGGTCGATCGCGTCGAGTGGTTTCCGCTGGCGCAGGCGAGAACGAAACTGCTCGCCTCCCAGCACCCCTTTCTGGACGCGGTGGAGGCGGTTGTCGCAGCACCGTAGTTTCGGTGCGGGTTCCCGGGGTATCCACCGGCCGGAAATGGCGAGGGTCGCGGATGCAGAGTGGGAAACAGATCATGACACCTACGGGTACGGCAGGGGTGACCGCTCACGCGGAGACTGCTCTCGTGGAGACAGTGTGGGGCGGCCGGATAGTGGCATCGGGGTTCGTGGTTCTGGCCACAGGACTGTCGTGGGTCTTCGTCGCGTCGGCAATGATCGGACAGTGACCGAGAATCGGTCGGCCGATACTGCTCGGCGACAACGACGAAGGACAGCACTGTGACCGACAGCATTGCCTCAGCAACACCACCCTCGACGGAGGTGCCCGCACGCGCCTGGAAAGCGCTCGTGGTTCTGCTGCTGGGGATGTTCATGGCGTTGCTGGACACCACCATCGTCAACGTGGCATTGCCGACGATCAGCACCACGTTGGAAGCGTCGGAATCGGTTCTGTCGTGGATCATCTCGGGGTACGCACTTGCCTTTGGATTGGCTCTCATCCCGGCGGGCAAGGTAGGCGACCGCATCGGTCACAAGTGGGTCTTCTTCACCGGTCTGGCACTCTTCACCCTCGCGAGTTTCGCGTGCGGGCTGGCTCAGGACGATCTGCAACTGGTCGTCGCGCGAGTCGTTCAGGGCTTGGCGGGCGGCATGTTCGTTCCCGCCGTCACCGCGTTCATCCAGCTGTTGTTCCCAGGGCCGGTGCGAGGCAAGGCATTCGCCATCATGGGTGCCGTCATCGGAGTGTCGACCGCGCTCGGTCCCATCGCCGGCGGCCTGATCATCCAGGCTTTCGGCGACGAGAACGGCTGGCGGCTCGTGTTCTGGGTCAACCTGCCGATCGGGATCGTCGGTCTCGTCGCGGCTGCCGTGCTACTTCCGGGCAAGACCGATACCGAACCGGCTGCGCGCCCCGGAATCGACTGGCTCGGACTGGTGCTCATCTCCGCGGGTCTCATCGCGCTGCTCGTTCCGCTGATCGAGGGCCAGGAACTGGGCTGGCCCATGTGGACCTACCTGACGATCGCAGCGGGACTCGGTCTGATCGCGTTGTTCGGCTGGTGGGAAGTGATTCGGACGGGCCGCGGACAGAATCCGTTGGTACCACCGCGATTGTTCACCCGTCCGGCGTTCACCGGAGGCGTGATCCTCGCGCTCGTCTACTTCGCTGCCTTCACGAGCATCTTCTTCACCATCTCGCTGCTGTGGCAGACCGGACTCGGCAACACGGCACTGGCATCGGGCCTGGTGTCCATACCCTTCGCGATCGGCAGCATCATCGCCGCCTCGCAGAGCAACAGGCTGACGATCCGACTCGGGCGTACCGTTCTGATACTCGGCGCGTCCCTCGTCTCGATCGGGCTCATCTGGTTGTGGATCATCCTCGCGACCAGCTCCGCCGACACGATCTCGCACTGGACGCTGATGGTGCCACTGTTCATCGCGGGTCTCGGCAACGGTGCGTTCATCGCACCCAACGCGCAGTTCATCGTCGCGACCGTCGATCGCGACGACGCGGGAGCCGCGAGCGGCGTCATTTCCACGATGCAGCGCGTCGGCTCGGCGATCGGCATCGCAGTGATCGGCAGCGTGCTGTTCGGGTCGCTCGAGATCACCGGGCCGGACACCGTCGGGTCGGGCTTTCTGCACGGAGCAGCCATGGCAATGGCTGTCAGCGCAGCTTTCAGTGTGATTGCGCTGGCGTTGGTCTTCGCGCTTCCCAAGAAGGTTCAGGGCGCACACTGAGCGCTGCCGATCAGCCCTTCAGGCCTTTGCTGTGTCGCGCGACCACGGTGGACGCGAGATCGGCGATCTTGACGTTCAGATCTTGGGAAGACTTGCGCAACAGCGCGAACGCCTCGTCGCCGTTCACGTCGTGCAGGGCCATGATCAAGCCGATCGCCTTGCCGATCTCACGGTTGCTCTCGAGGCCGGCGCGCAGCGTCGACGCTTCTTCGCCGTTCATCACGGCGGCGACGGTGATCGAGGTGAAGGCCGTCAGAATGACTGCCTTGTCCACACTGTCCGAGCCGAAAACGCCGGGACGATCGGTGAACAGATTGAGCGCGCCCACCTTCTGTTCGTCGACCTTGAGTCGAAATCCCATCGCGCCTCGTACCGGCGTCCGGTTCAACACACCGCGAGCCATCGCCGGCCACTGGGTGGGAGTGCGGAAGTCGGCTTCGAGCTGGGCTGCCTCGCTGGTGATCGCGTCCAGGCACGGTCCTTCGCCGGTAGCGCGCTCGATATCGTCGACGACACGCGCGATGTCGTCCGAGGCTGCGACCGTGACAGCCTTCCCGTGGCGCATCAACATCAAGCTGGCGTGGTCACAATGCGGGACCAACAGCGTGGCTGCATTGCACAGTGCGGTGTAGACCTCTTCGGCGGTGGTGCCTCGGTACACGATGTCGGCCAGGGCCGCGAACACAGTAGCCGGGTCGGTGGACGGGGCGTCGAACTGTCGGTCGTCGTTCATTGCTTCTCCCGTCGCGTGTGGAACCGTCTCCCCGATAACCGGGCGTAGGTGCTCCTTACCGTACCGCCAGGCGGCTGGGGGTACGAACAGTCGGGTCTCGGCAGTAGCCTCAGGTCGTGAGCGATGCGCAGGAGTCCACCGGGTTCGAGTACGGCCACGACGGACCGAAATCGATCGTGGTGGGCGTCGACGGGTCCGATTCGTCCTGGCGTGCTGCTGCCTATGCGGCAGGGCTCGCCCGTAGGCAGCGGTCGCTGCTGGTGCTGGTGTACGTGCAACCCATTGCGACGGCCTCGTGGGGCCAGGCAGGCATTGCGCTCGTCGAAACCGGTCAAGAGATAGCCGATGAGCTGCTCGACTACATCAGAACGTCGGCTGCCCGGTTCGGGGATCGGGAGCACGTGCGGTGGGAGTTCCGAACCGCACAGGGTGACCCGTACAACGGGCTGCTCGCCGTGGCAGAGCAATTGCGTACCGACGCCGTCGTGGTGGGGGCGTCCGAGACTGCCGGACACCGAATCGCCGGCTCGGTGGCGGTGCGATTGGTCAAAGCGGGACGGTGGCCGGTGACCGTCGTGCCCTGAACACGGCGAAATCGAGCCGATCTGCGGTCTGCCCTGTAAAAATAGGCAGTCACCTCGTCGGATGCGAGGCGCACGTGGTGCCGTTTTCGGATCCGAGGAGTTCCATGACCGGGCTGTCGCGTAGACAATTCGTAGCGAGAGTGGGGACACTCGCGGCGGTGTGGGGGATCGCACCCCACGTGCTGGGTCAGGCTCTTGCGGCGCACGCCCAGCCCGTGGACGCGGGCGGAACCGGAACTCTCGCGCAGACGATCCTGCGATCCTCGACAGGGCCGGGGAAGTACCGCGTGCTCGGTGCCGGTCCGGGGGAGCCGTACGTCGCACGCGTCGACGTTCTCGGACGAGCGCCGAACCCGTCGAGGGTGCAGTCGCGACGGTCGCTGCTCTACCTCGGGCACCTGTCGGACATGCACGTCATCGACGCCCAATCGCCCGGCCGCATCGAGCCCATGATCGTCTCCGACCACGCCGCTTGGGGTTCGGCGTTCCATCCGCAGGACCCGCTGACCGTGCACGTCACCGCGGCGATGGTGAAGGCATTCGCGGACGCGCGGATCAGCCCGGTCACCGGCGCACCGATGGGGGCTGCCGTGGTCACCGGGGACAGTGCCGACATGCATTCGCACCTCGAATTGCGCTGGTACATCGACGTTCTCGACGGCGTACCGGTCCGGCCGACGAGTGGGGCCGCGGACATCTTCGAGGGTGTTCAGGCCTGGCCGGAGGCGCAGTGGGCCTACCGACCCGGTGACCCTTCGGGAGGGTCGTTCGGCGATTACGGATTCCCGACGCTTCCCGACCTTCTCACCCAGGCGATGTCGGGAACCGTCGAATCGGTGGGGCTGCCCGTGCCGTGGTACTCGGTCTACGGCAACCACGACACTCTGTTGCTCGGCACCTTCGACCTGTCCTCGCAGCTGCACGCGCTCGCCGTCGGGGGCCGCAAGTCGTACACCCTCGAGGCGACGGCCACCTCGGCCCTGGCCGGCTACGCGTCGACGGCCAGTCCACTGCAGAGAATGGTCGATGCGCTGGGCGTTGGATCCGGTGCGCGACCGGGGTTTCGCGCGGTGTCGGCCGACCCGGCACGGTACCTGTTCGAGCAACGCGAGTTCATGCAGGAGCACTTCGAGACCACCCCGACACCGGGACCGATCGGACACGGCTTCACCCAGCACAATCTCGACTCCGGTGAGACGTGGTGGGCGGCAGACCCCACCCCGAACATCCGAACGTTCGGACTCGACACCTGCAACGCCGTCGCCGGCCCCGACGGTGCGGTGCCCGAGAATCAATTCGACTGGCTCACCCAGCAATTGGAGAAAGCGCAGGCCGAGCGCAAGCTCGTGCTGATCTACACCCATCACAACAGTCTCACGCTGGAGAACCGAGCGCAGCGTCCGGGAGAATCGGGGAAGCTCTACGGCGCAGACGAATTCATCGATCTGCTGTTGAAGTATCCCGTGGTGATCGGCTGGCTCAACGGCCACACCCATCAGAACCAGATTCTGGCGCATTCGAGCGGCGGACGCGGGTTCTGGGAGATCACCACCGCATCGTGCATCGATTTCCCGCAGCAGCAGCAGGTGGTCGAGATCGTCGACAACCGGGACGGAACTTTGTCGCTGTTCACCACGGTGCTCGATCACGCGTCGCCGATCACACCGGGAAACAGCGGCAGCTACCTGGATCTGGCGTCCCGAAGCCGCGAACTGGCGGCCAACGACTGGGCCGAGAATCCGCTGATGCGTCGAGGGTCGCGCCTGGATCGCAACACCGAATTGCTCCTGCCTGCGCCGTTCGATCTGAATGCCATCACCGACGCCGCGCTCGAGCAGCAACACCTGGACGAGCACGCGAGACTGATCGCCTACGAGACGAGGCAGGGCCGATGAACGGAGTGTGCAGGAAGACTCTCCTGGTCGCCGCCGTGGTGGCGTGCGCGGGATGCTCGCAGACCGCTGCGCTCGCGCCGGTCGGCGGTGCCGAACTCGGGGACCTCCGCTACGCAGTGAACGACGTTCTGTTCGAGAAGGGAATCGAGATACTGGTCGCGCCGGTCTGCTCCGGTACCGGAGCAGACATCGAATGTCTCGGGGAGACAACCGACAACGAGGCGATCACAGGTTCCGCCACGTCGGACGACGCGAGCACCGTCGAGGTGAAGGTCGGTACGGAGGTTCTCTACTCGGGGTCTGTGCAGGACGTGCTCGACCGCAATTCGACGGTCGGTGCGCCGTGAGGGGGAGTGCGGTGCTCGCTGCCGTTGTGCTCGTGTCTGCGCTGATTCAGGCGCTGACAGTCCTGGGCGATCCCGTTCCAGAATCCTCCGTGGGGTTCGGTGGGCTGGTTGCGGCGTCTGCCGCGGCACTGGTGGTCGCCCTGTGGATCACCGCATCGACGGCACTCGATGTGGTCGACGGCAACGTCCGCGGTGCGCTGGGTCGGGCATGGCGGCGGCCGCGCGTCCTGGTGTGGTGTGTGGGCTCGACTCTGGTGGCCGTTGCGCTGGCGATTCTGTTCCCGCTGCTTCCGGTCATCGTGATTCTGGTTGTGCTGCTGGTGCTTCCGGCCGTGGCCGACGGGCAACGACATCCGTTCCGCGCTGCGTCGGCTACGGTCCGGCAGTCCCCGGGGCGGTACGCAGTCGCGGCAGTCGTCACGATTGTTGCCTACGTCCTCGCCTGGGTCGTGGCCCTGGTACTGGGCTTCTTCGTCACCGGCGTGGTGGCGGCGTTTCTCACGTGGGTGTGGTTCGGGGCGAATGCTGCTGTGCTGCTGGTGTATTGGTCGCGGCTGTACCGAAGAGCAGTGCTGACGTGACCTCGGTCGACGGCACTCAGCCGCGGGCTCGGCGACCGGCCGCGGCCTCCGCGACGACCTGAGTGATTCGACCTACGCGAGTGTCCTCTCGCACGGCGCTGACAATCCACCACAGCATCTGCTTGCGAGCACTGGGCGGAAAGCCGTCCCAATTGCTTCTAGCGCGTGGATCTCTGTCCAGCTCCGTCGCCAACGCGGGTGGTTCCACCAGGTCTTCGACTTGGTCGGCAATCGTCCACCAGCCGTTGGATTTCGCGGCAGCGATAGCGTGGCGACCCGCGTCGGTCATGAGACCACGGTCTTCCATATCGGCGGCGCGTTTCCGGTTCAGGCGGGTCCACTGGCTCTTGGGTCTGCGCGGCGTGAACATCTGCAGGCTGCGCTCGTCGTCGAGGACGCTGCTGGTGGAATCGATCCAACCGAAGCAGATGGCTTCCTCGACGGCATCGGGGTACGCGCAGCGGGATCGGGCGAGGGTGTTCCGCCAGGAGCACAGCCACACGCCTCGTGTCGAGCTGTGATTGTCCGCCAGCCAGGTGCGCCACTGCGTCCGAGTTTCGGCGTGAATGATCGGGTAGTCGAACTTCCACGTCGGTGGGTGAACAGATGCCGACCGCGACTCCGACGCAGTCACTTGCTTGCTCGTGGTGTTATCGCGCTGTGGTTGCACATCTCGTCAGTGTGCCCACCCTCGAGGACATCCTGCGTCCGCATTGGCCGATGTTCCGGTATGAACTGCCGAATTCGTGCAACAGTTTTATGGGAAGACCGCTGGAGTGGGGCGGGCGGGGCTCGAACCCGCGACCAATGGATTATGAGTCCACGGCTCTAACCGACTGAGCTACCGCCCCATGCCCGTACCAGGTACGAGCCTGCAGAATCGTACAGAATCGCGTCGCCTCGACGGTGCATCGGGGCAGCTATTTCGCTCGGACCTGCACCGGGACACCGTTGAGGATCGCATTGGCCGAGACGGCGTCGACGCGATTGGGGTCGGTGATGTCGTTGACGCTCGGCCCCTGCACCGTCGTGGCAACGGACAGATGCACTCCGGGGCGCTGATGACCGAACCCGTGCGGCATGCTCACCACGCCCCGCATCATCTTCTCCGACGCCGCTACCTCGATGTCGACGGTTCCGGCGGCGGAGGTGACCGACACCATCGACCCGTCCTCGATACCGCGATGCGCGAGATCCTCCGGATGCGCCAGAAGCTGATGTCGCGCTTTGCCTTTGGTGAGTCGGGCGGTGTTGTGCATCCACGAGTTGTTGCTGCGCAGGTGTCGCCGACCGATCATCAACAATTCGTCGCCGGACGGAACTGCGCTGGAATGCATCAGATCCACCAACGCGGGGAGCTCGGCAACAACGATGTCCTGAATCAGCTGTACTCGCTTGTCCCGAGTCTTCAGCTTCTGCGGGAAGCCGGGACGCAGCGGTCCGAGATCGACACCGTGTGGGTTGGCTCGAAGCTTTCTGAGCGACAGTCCTTTTCGTTGACTGCGGAGCAGGATGTCCAGGGTGCGGGCGGGGGACAGGCGCAGGCGTGCCTCGCTGATCATGCTCTTCGGAGTCACTCGCGACTTCAACCGACCGACCGTCGAACCGGCCATACGGCTCTTGTAGCGCAGCGACAGATCTCGGAAGATCTCCCAATCGTGCTTTGCGTCGGCTTGCTTGGGCAGAACTGCAGGCATGTACTTCGCTGTGTTGTGAACGGCGAAGGAGTTGAAGATCAGGTCGTAGTGGTCGCGTTCGAGCGACATCGTCGGCGGCAGAATCACGTGTGCGTGACGCGAGGTCTCGTTGATGTAGAAGTCGAACGACACCATGAAATCGAGACCCGCGAACGCGTCGTTCAGGGTGGTGCCGCCGGGCATCGACAACACCGGATTGCCGGACAGGACCGCCATCGCGCGGATCTGGTCCTTGCCCTCGGTGGTGATCTCGTCGACGAGCGTCGAACAGGGGTATTCGCCGGCGAACTCGGGCAGATTCCGAACGCGGCTGCGCCACTTGTCGAAATGGCCGCGGCCGACGATGCCCTGCTTGATCAGATCGATCGCGGGATCGGTCACCATGGCACCGCCCGGGCGGTCGAGATTGCCGGTGATGATGTTCAGTACCTGAATTGCCCACTGGCACACCGTGCCGAACTGCTGGGTCGAGACCCCCATTCGGCCGTACGCCACCGCGGACTTCGCCGAGGCGAAATCGCGCGCGAGGGTCGTGATCTCGTCCGCAGAAATACCGACGACCGGAGCGACGGATTCCGGCGTGAACTCGGCGACGAGATCTGCGAGTCGATCGGCCCCGTCGATGTAGTCGGCCACCCGTACCGTGCCGTCGGCGACGATGGTGTTGATCATCGCGAGCAGCAGCAGTGCGTCGGTGCCGGGGCGAACGAAGAAATGTGTGTCCGCGATGTCGGCGGTCTCGGTTTTGCGTGGATCGACCACGACCAGGCGGCCGCCGCGTTTACGCAGTGCGCGCGCTCTCTTGGCGAAATCGGGGACGGTCATCATGCTGCCGTTCGATGCCATCGGGTTGCCGCCGAGGACGAGGAAGAAGTCGGTTCGATCGATGTCCGGGATCGGCAGCAGCAGTTGGTGCCCGTACAGCAGGTGATCGACGAGCTGATGCGGGAGTTGATCCAACGAGGTGGCGGAGTATCGATTACGCGTCCGCAGGAGCGAGGTGAAAGGAATGCCATGGGTCATCGCGCCCATCGAGTGGACGTTGGGATTCCCCTGATAGATCCCGACTGCGTTGCGGCCGTACTTCTCACGCGTCGAGATCAAACCGTCGATCACGAGGTCGTATGCCTCGTCCCAGCCGATCTTCTCCCATTTCTCACCCACACGCTTTACCGGTGTGGTGAGTCGGTCCGTATCGGCGTGCAGATCGATCAGCGACAGGGCCTTCGGGCAGATGTGGCCGCGCGAGAGCGGGTCCTTCTCGTCACCGCGGATGGCCGTCACCGCATCGTTCTCCACCGTGAACTCGAGCCCACAGATCGCTTCGCACAGATTGCACGATCCATACACAACCGACATCGCATTCCTCCCACTCATGTGCTGCGAGCGTAGCCCGGCGGGGGACCGGGGCACCGTCGTCGACCGACAATTAGGCTCGTGAGTCGTGACCACCCTCGATCTCACGGCCTCCTGGCCCGTCGACCATGTCAGTGCAGCAGTCGTCACCGACTCCGGAGTTCGTGAGGAGGTCGGGGACACCGATCGCGTCTACGAGCTGGCCTCGGTCACCAAGCTGCTCAGTGCGTACGCAGTTCTCGTCGCCGTCGAGGAAGGTGCGGTGGAGCTCGATCAGCCTGCAGGACCGGAAGGGGCGACGGTTCGACACCTCCTGGCACACGCGTCGGGACTGGCGTTCGGTGACCGCACAGTGCAGGCACCGGCCGGTACCAAGCGGATCTACTCGAGCGCCGGGTTCGAGGTTCTGGCCGAACTGATCGAAACCGAGGCAGGCATTGCCTTCCCGGACTACCTCGACGAGGCCGTGTGCCGGCCACTGCAGATGACGAACACCGCACTACCGGGTTCGGCGGGCCACGGTGCCAGCTCAACCCTGGCGGACCTGACGAAATTCGCGGCGGAGCTGTTGCAGCCCACGCTCCTCGCTTCGCAGACATTCTCTGCGGCGACCGAGGTGCAGTTTTCCGGCCTGAACGGGATCGTGCCCGGATACGGATCGCACAAGCCCTGCGACTGGGGACTCGGGTTCGAGCTGCGCGACGGCAAGAGCCCGCACTGGACCGGGAGCGCCAACTCGTCGGCCACGTTCGGCCACTTCGGTCAGGCCGGAACGTTCCTGTGGGTGGATCCGGCAGTACGGACCGCGTGTGTGGTGTTGACCGATCGAGCCTTCGGAGACTGGGCGAAGCCGCTGTGGCCGGAGCTCTCCGACGCAGTGCTGGCCGGGTGAAACTCCATCGTTCACAGATTGCACTGGCGCAACAGGGGCAACTCGGGGCACACTAGTACACAGACGCATTGATTCACTGCAGCCAGCCGAAGCATGTCGAGGTCGTTGGGGAAGACGTCCCTCGTCGAAGCTGGAGGTAGTGCAATGCGTGGATCGAACCAATTCGCAGAAGCGACATCGGGTGTTGTGTACATCCACTCGTCGCCCGCTGCGTTGTGCCCGCATGTCGAATGGGCGTTGACCGACGCCCTCGATTGCCGTGCGAACTTGAAGTGGTCTGCGCAGCCCGCCTCCGATGGGCAGCTGCGCGCCACCACCGACTGGGTCGGCCCCGTCGGCACCGGAGCAAAGCTGGCCGGCATCCTGCGCTTGTGGCAGATGCTGCGGTTCGAGGTGACCGAGGACGCCAGCGAGGGCGTGGACGGCGAACGGTTCTCCCACGTGCCCGGTTTGGGGCTGTGGCGCGGAACGACGAGCGCGAACGGTGACGTGATGCTCGGCGAGATGCGGCTGCGCGCCCTGATGGAGAACAACCAGGGCAACTTCACCGCGGCCGTCGAGCAGGCTCTCGGATCGGACTGGGACGCAGCCCTGGAGCCGTACCGAACCGGCGGGGCCGGAGCCGAAGTGACGTGGTTGAGTCGCAACGTCGGCTAGGGGTTGCTGGGGGTTCTGGCTCGCGGTAGTTTGCGTCCGTGCCTGGGGTAGGCATGTGGGAACGACCGTGGAGTGGTGAGTTCGATGTTGTCGACCGGAAAAGTGATTCGATTCGACGAGTTCAAGGGGTACGGATTCGTAGCGCCGGACGAGGGCGGCGAGGACGTGTTCATTCACGTCAACGATCTGGACTTCGACAAACGACTGTTGGCACCGGGGGTTCGCGTCGAATACGTTGCCGTCGAGGGCGATCGAGGCCTCAAGGCCACCCAGGTGCAGATCATCGACACTCCCGCGTCGACCGCGCTGGTCACCCGGCGCAAGCCCGACGTGCCGTTCCACGACGTTCCGGTCAGCGAACACGAGCAGCTCGAAGATGTGATCTGCGACGTGCTCTCCGAGGCGGACTTCACCGCCGAAGTGACCGAGGCACTCCTCAAAGCCAACGGAACTGTCTCCGCAGCGCAGATCCTCGACATCCGATCGGCAATGTTGCGACTGGCTCACGACCACAAGTGGATCGAGAGCTGACGCTGTAGTTCGCCCGTCCGTTGTGGGGCCCGTTCGGTTCCGGATGAATGTGGCTTTGTTGCACTCGGAGCGCCTCGGAGTCGCATTGATCCCAACCGGGGCCGGGGGTGACACCACCCGAGGCGGCGGGGCACCCCATGACGATCAGAGCGGAATGTTCTTGTGGTTGCCGCGCGCCGCGGGGGCTGCCGCGAGAGCCTTGGCAACTGTGCTGCGGGTCTTGCTCGGCTCGATGACCTCGTCGACGACACCGATGGCCACGGCGCGCTCGACGCCACCGGCGATGCTTTCGTGCTCGACGGTGAGGCGATCGTGCAATGCCTCACGCTCCTCCTCGGGAGCGGCTGCGAGTGCCTTCTTGTGCAGGATGCCGACGGCGGCCTTCGCGCCCATCACGGCAACCTCGGAGCCGGGCCAGGCGTAGACCGCGGTGGCACCGAGTGCGCGGGCGTTCATCGCGATGTACGCGCCGCCGTAGATCTTGCGGGTCACCAGGGTGACGCGGGGGACCTTGGCTTCGGCGAAGGCGTGCAACAGCTTTGCTCCGCGACGGACGACGCCCTCCCATTCCATGCTGACGCCAGGGAGGTACCCGGGAACGTCGACGACCACGATCAGTGGGATGCCGAATGCGTCGCACAGTCGCACGAAACGGGCTGCCTTCTCGGCACTTTCGGAGTTGAGGCAACCGCCGAGTCGAATGGGGTTGTTGGCGATGACGCCGACGGTGCGGCCGCTGATGCGTCCGAGGCCGATGACGATGCTGCGGGCCCAGCCGCCCTGGAACTCCTCGAAGGTCGATTCCCCTTCGACGTTGTCCAGCAGCTCGTGCACGATCGGGTGCACATCGTATGCGCGACGGTTGGATTCGGGCATCAGAGCCCGAAGGTCGGTGTCGCCGTGCTCGGCGGCGGCGATGTCGAACTCGCCCTGCTCGCAGAACATGGACACCAGGCGGCGGGCGCGGGTGAACGCGTCCATCTCGCTGTCGGCGACGATGTGGCACACGCCGGACTTCTTGTGGTGGGTGTCGGGGCCGCCGAGCGAGGCCATGTCGACCTGCTCACCGGTGACGCTGCGGACGACATCGGGACCGGTGACGAACACGCGTCCCTCGGGAGCCATGATGACGACGTCGGTCAACGCAGGACCGTAGGCGGCGCCGCCGGCTGCGAAGCCGAGAACGACGGAAACTTGGGGGACGAGGCCGGACGCTCGGACCATGGCCTCGAAGACGAGTCCGACGGCATGGAGAGCTTCGACGCCCTCGGCGAGGCGCGCGCCGCCGGAATGCCAGACGCCGACGATCGGAGCGCGCTGCTCGATGGCCGTGTCGATGGCGGCGACGATGTGTTTGCAACCGTCCACGCCCATGGCACCGCCCATGACGGTGGCATCGGAGCAGTAAGCGATGGTGTGGACGCCGTCGATCTCGCCGGATGCTGCGAGGATGCCGGACTTGTCCCGATCGTGCAGGGGCACAGTGGTTCCGGCGTCGAACAGATTCTCGAGGCGGGCGAGTGGATCGCGGGGATCGGTGGAGGTACCGGATCGTGTGACGGGGGCCAGAATGGTCATCGCTTGTCCTTCTTCAGGGCCCCTGGGGGGCGAGGCCCGAACCGGGGCCGTTCACTGGGAACGGCCCCAGCCCGGATCATGCACTGCGAGAGCGGGATTCGCTGAGTCGAAAGAACGACTCAGTGCATCACGCCTTTCCGAAGGCGAGCGCTACGTTGTGCCCACCGAATCCGAACGAGTTGTTGATCGCGTAATCGATCTGTCCGACGCGGGGCTCGCCCTTGACGACGTCGAGATCGATCTGGGGATCTTGATTCTCCAAATTCAGTGTGGGAGGGATGATTCCCTCACGCACTGCCAGCACCGTCAGAACCGACTCGAGAGCGCCGACGGCACCGATCGAGTGGCCCAGAGCGGATTTCGGTGCGTACACGGCTGCGTGATTTCCGACGGCCTTGTTGATCGCGAGCGCTTCGGCAGTGTCTCCGATGGGAGTTGCCGTTGCGTGGGCGTTCACGTGGGTGATGTCGGACTTCTGCAGTCCTGCGGTCTCGATCGCACGCTTCATGGCGCGCGCGGCACCCGTGCCCTCCGGGTCGGGAGCCACGAGGTGGAACCCGTCGGAAGTGATTCCGGCACCGAGCAAGCGGGCGTGGATCGTTGCGCCGCGTGCCTTGGCGTGCTCCTCGGTCTCGATGACCATGAGCGCACCCGCTTCACCGAAGACGAAGCCGTCACGATCCTTGTCGAACGGACGTGACGCACCCTTCGGGTTGTCGTTGTTGGTGCTCATCGCCCGCATCATGGAGAAGCTGGCGATCGGAACCGCGTCGATGTAACCCTCGACGCCGCCGGTGACGACCATGTCCGCGTCGCCCATCACGATCATCCGCCACGCGTGTGCGATGGCTTCCGATCCCGAGGAGCAGGCGGAGACGGGAGTGATGACACCAGCCTGTGCTTTGAGCTCGAGTCCGACGACCGCTGCAGGGCCGTTCGGCATGACCATCTGAACGGCGAGCGGAGACACCTTGCGGTAGCCGCCGGCCTTCATCTTGTCGTTGGCGTCGATCAGAGAATCGCCGCCACCGAGGCCGGTACCGATAGACACGCCGAGGCGGAGGGGATCGACGTCGGGAGTCCCGGCGTTCTTCCAGACCTCACGACCGAGAACGGTGGCCAGCTGCTCCACATAGCTCAGGCGACGAATCTCGACCCGCGAGAGCAGGCTCTGCGGGTTCACCGCGAGGTGGCCGCCGATCCGCACGGGCAGGTCGTACTCGGCGACGAAATCGTCTTCCAGCGTTGCGATTCCGCTGTCGCCGTTCAGCAGACCCTTCCACGTGGCATCGACGTCACCCGCGAGTGACGTGGTCGCAGCGAGGCTGGTGACGACGACACTGGGGAAGCGTCCGTTGGCGGTGGATGGGTTGGTCATGGGCCGTGTCACTCGCTCGCGGAGTCGTCGAGCTTGGCCTTGATAGCTTCTGCGGCTTCGGGGTTCTCCGCTTCGAGCTTCTGGATGTAGTTCACGGCGTCGCCGACGGTGCGCAGACCTGCGAGGTCCTCGTCGGGGATCTTCACGCCGTACTTGTCCTCGGTCTGCACTGCGATCTCGACCATGGAGAGTGAGTCGATGTCGAGGTCGTCCACGAAGGACTTCTCGATGGTCACCTCGGACGGTTCGATGCCCGTGACCTCCTCGATGATCTCTGCAAGTCCGGCGATGAGGTCTTCCTGGCTGGCCACTGTTGTGGCTCCCTTCTCTTCTGTGTAGAACGCCGAAGTCATGTGCTTCGAGACGCGATTGTGCATTTCTGCCACTCGGGGAGTGGAAGTGCGAGCCGCAGTGCTGTGACTGCGAAGTGTGTGGATCGAGCTAACCGAGCTCGGCCATTGCGGAAATGTCCGCCGGTGTCTTCAGGCCGAGGTTGGCGACGCCGCGCAGTTCGCGTTTGGCGATACCGACAAGTGCGCCTGCCGGGGGCAGTTCGACGAGTCCGGTCACCTGCGCGGTACGTAGGTAGGCGTTGCACAGATCCCATCGCACGGGGCGAGTGACCTGGGCAGCGAGCTTGTTCAGGGCGTCGGCACCCGAGGAGACCGGCTGACCGTCCGAGTTGGACAGCAACGTCCGCGTCGGCTCCGACGGGGTGATGGCGGCAGCGGCTGCGGCAACGGTGTCGCCCGCGGACGCCATGTACTTGGTGTGGAATGCGCCTGCGACCGGTAGTGCGCGAACCCGAGCCTTTTCGGGCGCGCTCTCGGCCAGTTCGGCAAGCTTGGTGAGCAGCCCGGCTGCGACGATCTGACCTGCAGCGTTGACGTTGGCCGGAGCGAGGTCCAGCTCTTCGAGGCGCGCCAGGACGGCAGCTTCGTCGCCGCCGAGCACGGCGGACATGCCGGTCGGCTCGAGTGCGCAGGCCCTGGCCATTGCTGCGCCACGGACGGCGGCGAGCGATACGGCGTCGTCGGAGGAGATGACGCCGGCGATCGCGGCGGCGGCGAGTTCACCCACCGAGTGTCCGGCGACGACGGCGTCCTCGGGGAACAGGCCGCGCGATGCGATCTCCTCGAATGCGAGCAATGCCGACGCGACGACCAGAGGCTGGGTCACTGCGGTGTCGGTGATCTCCTCGGCGGTGGCAGTGGTGCCGAGGCGGACGAGGTCGAGACCGGAGGCCTTCGACCACAACGCGAGTCGGTCTGCCGCACCCGGCAATTCGAGCCAAGGCAGCAGCATGCCGGGAGTCTGGGAGCCCTGACCGGGCGCAAGCAACGCAATCACAGGGTTAAGAGAACACCGTCGGGTGCCGAATGAGTGATGTCGCGCTCGATGAACTCTCGACAAGCAATTTGTGGGAACCCTACAAATTGCCTCGTGGGGATCCGCTATCGCCGAAGGGTGGTCCGGCGTTACGTGACTACTTCTCCGAATGTGACCTGTGTGACATATGGGGCAGGATGGGGCGGTTCGTGATGCGTTCGAGCCAACCTACCTACCGTTGCCGCAACCCTGAGTACGTACGCGTCGCGCGGATGCGTCGGGTCTCGACCGGTGACCTCGGCGATGCGCTTGAGCCGATACCGGACGGTATTTGGATGAACAAACAGCTGCCGTGCGCAGGTTTCTACCGCACCCCCGCAGTCCAGATAGGCGTCGAGGGTGTCGGCCAGTCCAGAACCTGCCGCGGCCAACGGAACGACCACGTGATCGTTCAACGCCGATATCGCCGCACCGTCGTTGAGCAGTGCGCGCTCGGGCAGTAGCTCGCCCGCATGCACCGGACGCGGCGCACCCCGCCACCCCGCCACGGCCTGCATACCCGCGAATGCCTCCACCGCGCTCGAGTGCGCCGCACCGAGGGTGCGAGTGGTCGGGCCGATGACGACGGGTCCGTCCGAGAAGTTCTGCAGCATGTCGTCGATGAAGGCGCGATGGGTGGCAGTGTCGTCGAGCTGACCGCTGACCACCATCACCAGCCGCGTTCCCTGCACCACTGCCAGTGCGGCGCGGCCGTGCTTCTGCGCCACGGCATGCACGGTTCCGACGACCGAGACGCCTCGATCGTCGGGAGGAGTGCCCACCAGCACCGTTGCGGGCGCGGTGGCGTCCCAGTTCAACGTGGCGGCACGCGAGAGCATGTCCGAGCCGGTGTCTCCGCGTACGACAGCGTCGACCACGAGGGCTTCGAGGCGGGTGTCCCAGGCTCCGCGTGATTCGGCTGCGCTGGCGTAGACCGACGCGGCCGCGAAACCCAGCTCGCGCCCGTATCGCAACACGGCCTCGGTCAGGGCCACCAACTGCTGATCGTTGCGGGCCAGTGCCGGGAGCCACTGCTCGAAGAACTCCATCGCCACCCGCACCATGTCCACCGTCTGGCGCAGAGTGAGGCGTCGGGCAAGGTCCTGGGGAATGACCTGGAAGGCGTCCAGCGAGAAGCGAATATCGCTGTTGGGGTTCTTGAGCCATTCGAGGAAGTTGTCGACGGCTGTCTGAATCAACAGCTGGACGCTGGCACGTTGGGCGGCGTCGAGATCACCGAAGAACGGCAACTGCCCCTGCATCGTGGTGACGGCCTCGGTCGAGAGTCGGCCGGAGAACTGTTTGACGCGGCGCAGCAGCGCATCGGGCAGGGGATCGCGTTTCTGGCGGGAGGGTGCCAGTGAGGCGACCGGAAGGTGCACTTCGTTGTCCGACGTCAACGATTCGCGCAACGCCTCACGGTAGGCGTCGCGTCGGGACACATCGCGTGATGACGCGCTGCCCGGTGAGTCGGGTTTCGCATCGGACATAAGGAGAACCTACGCCCGACCCCCGCCCCCATCGCGACGGACATGCTTCGCGACGTGGGACGGGGGTCGGCCGAACAGGGGTGGAACCTACGCCGAACCGGTGTCGGCGTACGACGTCGGAGCTGCGGTGACGTCGTCGATCTTGTACTTCTCCGCGGCCTCGACTGCCTTGGACTTGTCGATCTCACCGGACGCGGCGAGAGCGGACAACGTGGCGACGACGATCGACTCGGCATCGACGTTGAACACCCGTCGGGCGGCCGGACGGGTATCGGAGAATCCGAAGCCGTCGGTGCCGAGGGTGACGTAATCGCCCGGAACCCACTGACGGATCTGGTCCGGAACAGCGCGCATCCAATCCGAGGACGCGATGACCGGGCCGTTGGCGTCGGCCAGTGCCGAGGTGACGAACGGAACGCGCTTGTCGGCACCGGGGTTGCGCAGCGACTCCTTCTCGGCGTCGACGCCGTCGCGGCGCAGCTCGCCCCAGGACGTCACCGACCAGACGGCCGAACGCACGCCCCACTCCTCGAACAGCAGCTCACGGGCCTTGCGGGCCGAGACCATGCCGACGCCCGACGCCAGAAGCTGTGCCTCAGGTCCGTCGCCCTCCTGCGGAGCTGCGAACCGGTAGATGCCCTTGAGCAGACCCTCGACGTCGAGGTTCTCCGGCTCGGCCGGCTGTACGTACGGCTCGTTGTACAGGGTGATGTAGTAGAAGATGTTCTCGCCGCCGAAGCCTTCCACGCCCTCGGTGCCGCCGTACATCCGTCGCAGACCGTCCTTGACGATGTGTGCGATTTCGTACGAGAACGCCGGGTCGTAGGCCACGGCCGCCGGGTTGGTCGACGCCAACAGCAGCGAATGACCATCGGCGTGCTGCAGACCCTCACCGGTCAGAGTCGTGCGACCCGCGGTGGCACCGAGGACGAATCCGCGAGCCATCTGGTCCGCTGCAGCCCACAGACCGTCGCCGGTGCGCTGGAAACCGAACATCGAGTAGAAGATGTACAGCGGGATCATGACCTCGCCGTGCGTGGCGTACGAGGTGCCGACAGCGGTGAACGACGACGTCGAGCCGGCCTCGTTGATGCCCTCGTGCAGGATCTGACCGACCGAGCTCTCCTTGTAGGCGAGCATCAACTCCGAGTCCACCGACGTGTAGAGCTGACCGTTGCGGTTGTAGATCTTGAGCGACGGGAACCACGAGTCCATACCGAAGGTGCGCGCCTCGTCGGGAATGATCGGCACGATTCGGTGGCCGATCTCCTTGTCTCGCAACAGTTCCTTCATGACACGCACGAGCGCCATGGTGGTGGCGACTTCCTGCTTGCCGGAGCCCTTGCGGAGCGTCTTGTACGTGTCGTCGCTCGGCTGCGGCAGCGGCTTGACGTCGACGCGCCGCTCGGGGACGAATCCGCCGAGCTTGCTGCGGCGATCGAGCATGTACTGGATCTCGGGAGCGTCCGCACCGGGGTGGTAGTACGGCGGCATGTAGGGATCCTTCTCGAGCTCCTCGTCGGAGATCGGGATGTGCTGGATGTCGCGGAACGTCTTGAGGTCGTCGAGCGTCAGCTTCTTCATCTGGTGCGTGGCATTACGGCCCTCGAAGTGCTTACCGAGGGTGTAGCCCTTGATGGTGTGCGCCAGGATGACCGTCGGCTGGCCCTTGTGCGCCATCGCCGCCGCGTAGGCAGCGTGCACCTTGCGGTAGTCGTGGCCGCCGCGCTTGAGGTTCCAGATCTCGGCGTCGGACAGATCCGCTACGAGCTCTTTGGTGCGGGGATCGCGGCCGAAGAAGTTGTCGCGGACGTAGCTGCCGTCGTTGGCCTTGTACGTCTGGAAGTCACCGTCGGGGGTGGTGTTCATCAGATTGACGAGCGCGCCGTCGCGGTCCTTGTGCAGCAGCGAGTCCCACTCGCGGCCCCAGACGACCTTGATGACGTTCCAGCCGGCACCGCGGAAGAACGACTCCAGTTCCTGGATGATCTTGCCGTTGCCGCGGACCGGGCCGTCGAGGCGCTGCAGGTTGCAGTTGACGACGAACGTCAGATTGTCGAGGCCTTCGGTGGCGGCCACGTGCGCGAGTCCGCGCGACTCCGGCTCGTCCATCTCGCCGTCGCCGAGGTACGCCCACACGTGCTGATCGGTGGTGTCCTTGATGCCGCGGTCGTTGAGGTAGTGGTTGAAGCGGGCCTGGTAGATCGCGTTCATCGGGCCGAGACCCATCGACACCGTCGGGAACTCCCAGAAATCCTGCATCAGACGCGGGTGCGGGTACGACGGCAGTCCGCCGCCCTCGTTCTCGTGGCTGGCCTCCTGGCGGAAGCCGTCCATGCGCTCGGCCGGGATGCGGCCCTCGAGGAATGCGCGGGCGTAGATGCCGGGGGAGGCGTGACCCTGGATGAAGATGTGGTCGCCGCCGCCCGGGTGGTCCTTACCGCGGAAGAAGTGGTTGAAGCCCACCTCGTACAGCGCAGCCGAGGATGCGTACGTGGAGATGTGTCCGCCGACGCCGACGCCGGGACGCTGCGCGCGGTGCACCATGATCGCGGCGTTCCAGCGGATCCAGGCGCGGTAGCGGCGTTCCATGGACTCGTCGCCGGGGAACCACGGCTCGTTCTCGGTGGGAATGGTGTTGACGTAATCCGTCGACGTCAGCGACGGCAACGCGACGCGGCGTTCGCCGGCGCGCTCGAGCAACCTGAGCATCAGGTAGCGAGCGCGGTTGGGGCCGGACCTCTCCAACAAGCCGTCGAACGATTCGATCCATTCGTTGGTCTCGTCGTTGTCGATATCGGGCAGGTACGACGCGACACCCTCACGGATGACGCGGACCCGGCCGTCCGAGCCCTTCTTGCCTGCAGACGATGTGTTCTGCCGTTCGCCGCTGTTCACTTCGGACAACGTGTGCACTCCTCAATGTGGCGGACGCTCGGTGTGGCGCCCGGTCCCGGTAGTCCCGCCCCTGTGACGGCGGTCTACTTTCCTCGTTCTCGTGATTCCTCCCCAATCCTGCCGCATCTCGTCGGTTCTGGTAGTACAGAGGTCCGATACCCACCAGTAGAAATTTATGTACGCAATTTCGGCGCGGTCAGCTTGCGCGAACGGCTTCGACACTGTTCGCTTTGACTACTGCACCCACAATTCAAGGAGGTCACCACCGTGGTCGCCGCGGCGGACGCTCAGAACTACGCTCAGAAACTTGGCATCACTCGCGACATGGTCGTACAGGAGCTGGGCTGGGACGAGGACACCGACGATGATCTGCGCGCCGACGTAGAAGATGCGATCGGTGGCGAGACCCTCGACGAGGATTCCGACGAGGTGATCGACGTTGTACTGCTGTGGTGGCGCGACGGAGACGGTGACCTGGTCGATGCGCTCATGGATGCGATCGGTCCGCTCTCGGACGATGGCATCGTGTGGGTCCTCAGCCCCAAGACCGGCA
Organism: Rhodococcus sp. NPDC079359; assembly: GCF_040702585.1. NCBI lineage: Bacteria > Bacillati > Actinomycetota > Actinomycetes > Mycobacteriales > Nocardiaceae > Rhodococcus > Rhodococcus sp. NPDC079359. Next base: position 166,056 of record NZ_JBFBLH010000005.1, on the reverse strand, counting down.
TGTCCGGTCATGTCGAACCCAGTGAGATTGCCGAGTCCGCCCCGACCGCAGGTTTGACGCAGACCTCTGCGGCAAACCTCGGTGACTGGATCGGAAGTCGATTGGTTCAGCCCAAGACCCCTGCCACCAAGCGGTAGGCCGATGCTCGATACAGGAAGACGGTTCTAGATGCCGATCGAGGTTGGCGCAGTTGCGCCCGACTTCACCCTCAAAGACCAGAACAACCAACTGGTCACGTTGTCGTCGTACAGGAACGTGAAAAACGTTCTGCTCGTGTTCTATCCACTGGCCTTCACCGGCACGTGCCAGGGCGAGCTGTGCAGAGTGCGCGACGAGCTACCGACCTTCGAGAACGACGAGACTGCGATCCTGGCAATCTCGGTGGGTCCGCCTCCGACCCACAAGATCTGGGCTGCAGAACAGGGTTACACCTTTCCGCTGCTGTCGGACTTCTGGCCGCACGGTGAGGTTGCTCAGGCGTACGGCGTGTTCAACGACAGCGCCGGATTCGCCAATCGTGGAACGTTCGTCGTCGACAAATCCGGAATCATCAGGTTCGCCGAAATGAACGGACCCGGCGAGGCTCGCGACAGTTCTTCGTGGGCCGAGGCTCTCGCACAGGTGAGCTGACCTGCGGAATTGTAGTTAGAGATCAGACACGATAAATTTCTCCAAGCGTTCCGGTGGCCCGGGGTTGTCCCCAGGCCACCGGTACTCGGGCGTATAGCTCAGCGGTAGAGCTCTGGTTTTACACACCAGCGGTCGGGGGTTCGAACCCCTCTGCGCCCACCATTCACAGCGATTCTCGGTTCGCCCGAACTTCTCGCACGATCTGCTGCGCCCGGTGTTCCTCGGGCAGTCGATCGCCCTTGCCGAAGAGCTTGTGTCGCAATGTCCCCGGCGTGTATTCGGTGCGATAGACACCGCGGCGCTGCAATTCGGGTACGACGTACTGCACGACGTCTTCGAATGTCCCCGGTGTGATGGCATACGCGAGATTGAAGCCGTCGACGTCGGTCTCGTCCACCCACTCCTGCAGTTGATCCGCGACCTCGCCGGGGGAGCCGACGATGCGTGGGCCGGCACCGCCGATGCCGCCCCACTCGGCGATATCGCGGACCGTCCACTCTTTGCCGTCGGCTCCGATGGACTGGAACGACGCAACGAACGACTGAATCGCGTTGCTCTCGACATTGCCGAGCGGCTCGTCGAGCGCATACCGCGACAGGTCGACGCCCATCCAGCCCGACATGAACACCAACGCACCCTCGGCACTGGCATACGACCGATACTCGGCGTGCTTGGCATGGGCGAGTTCAGAGGTCTCATCGGTGACGATGGTGAGCAGCTGATAGATCCGCGCCGAGTACGGATCGCGGCCGGCCTCGCGCAAGGCTCGACGGATATTCGAAACCGTCTGCGCCAGAATCTCCTTGGTGGGTGCGCCGACGAAGATCGCTTCGGCATTCTGCGCCGCGAACCGTACGCCCCGCGGCGACGCGCCGGCCTGAAAGATCACCGGCGTCCGCTGCGGCGACGGCTCGGCCAGATGGATACCCGGCACCGTGAAGTGCTTGCCGCGGTGGCCGATTCGATGCACCTTGGTGGGGTCGGTGAACACGCCGGTTTCGCGATCACGGACCACCGCGTCGTCGTCCCACGACGCCTCCCACAGCTTGTAGAGCACCTCGAGATATTCGTCGGCGTGATCGTAACGATCGTCGTGCTTCAACTGGTCGTCGTGGCCCATGTTCTGCGCCGCCGACGGCAGATACCCGGTCACGACGTTCCAGCCGATCCTGCCGTTGGTGAGGTGATCGAGCGTGGAGAGCCGTCGCGCGAACGGATACGGATGCTCGAAACCGGTACCCGCAGTGATGCCGAACCCCAGATGCTCGGTGACGGCAGCCTGCGCGCTGACGAGCAGGAGTGGGTCCGAGACCGGTATCTGCGCACCGTGCCGGATGGCGGCATCGTGATTCCCGCCGTACACGTCGTAGGTGCCGAGGACGTCGGCAATGAACAAACCGTCGAACAGGCCTCGTTCCAACAGCTTCGCCAGATCGGTCCAGTAGCCGAGTTCCTTGTATCGCCACGATTGATCGAGTGGATGACGCCAGAGACCGGGGGACTGATGCGCGACGCAATTCATGTCGAAGGCATTGAAACGAATCTCGCGTGACACGGGGTAACTCCTTCGGCGGGACGACCTGTCTGGATTCGACAGCGGTGCGACGCTACCGACGACTCAGACCGGTGGGAACAGTTCGGATCGTGATGAGTCGATAGCTGGTCAGCAGTGTTCCGATGCCTCACTCTTGCGCAGTCACATCAGCGAAAGAAGCGTCGGAGCATGATCGAAATAGCGCAATTGACCAAGACGTACGGGGCGGGGGACAGCCGAACCGTCGTACTCGACCGGCTGGACTTCACGGTTCGGGCCGGCGAGATCCTCGCCGTCGTGGGCCCCAGCGGTGCCGGCAAGAGCACGCTGGCCCAATGCATCAACCTGCTGACCCGGCCCACCTCGGGCTCGGTCATCGTCAACGGGGACGACCTGACGGCGTTGAATGCCAGGCAACTTCGGGTTGCGCGGCGGCGCATCGGTACCGTGTTCCAGTCTTCGAGTCTGCTCTCGCGTCGAACCGTTGCGGAGAACGTCGCCTTGCCATTGGACTACCTCGGGGCCACGAAAGCCGAGACGGCCAGGAGAGTGGGCGAGCTTCTCGACCGAGTGGGGCTGTCCGACAAAGCAGCTCGCTATCCCTTTCAACTCTCGGGCGGGCAGCGTCAACGAGTGGGAATTGCGCGAGCGTTGGCGCTGCGGCCGTCGGTGCTGCTCTCCGACGAGGCAACCTCCGGCTTGGATCCGCACACCACCGAATCGGTGGTCGAATTGCTGCGCGAACTTCGTCGCGATCTCGACCTGGCCATCGTGTTCATCACCCACGAAATGGATACCGTTCTGCGAGCCGCAGATTCGGTAGCCAGACTCGATCATGGACGCATCGTCGAATCCGGGAAGCTGGTCGATCTGCTGACCGACTACACGTCCGCGCTCGGCAACGAACTGCGCCCCAGGCGCGACGACGCACAGGCCGCGGCCGGTGATGTGCAATGGAACGTGATCTACGACTCGCCCGATGTTCCGCAGGACTGGATCGGGCGGTTGGGCCAGGATCTCGGCGCACCCGTCGCATTACTCGGAGCCTCGGTCCAGGTGGTCGCCGGAGTGGCTGTCGGCAGCGCCGCACTCGGCATCGGTGCCCACCTGAGTGCACGCGTCCCCGGTGCTCTCGCGGCGCTGGGACTTTCCGGATCCGCAGCATCCGACCAACCGGTACTCGAGGTGGCGTCGTGATAGCAATTGTGGCCGCAGGCAACAAGGTTCCGGTCGACGAGCTGCCTGCTCTACTCCTGCCTGCGCTCGGCGACACCCTCACGATGGTCGGGATCGTGATGTTCATCGTGGTGCTCGTGGGTGTTCCGCTGGGGTCCGCGCTGTTCAACCTGGGCCCCGGTGGGTTGTTCGAGAACTCGGTACTCCATGCGCCCATCAGCTGGATCGTCAGCATCGGACGGTCGTTGCCGTTTCTGATCCTGATGGCTGCACTGGTTCCGGTCACGCGATGGATCACCGGAACGAACATCGGTATCGCAGCCGCTGTGGTGCCGATGTCGTTGGCGGGCATCGCATTCTTCACCCGGATAGTCGAGAACTCTCTGCGCTCGGTCCCGACGTCGGTGGTCGACGTCGCCCGGGCGTCGGGCGGATCCACGCTGCAAGTCACCACCACACAGTTGTCCGAGGCTGTGCCGTCGATCATCGGTGGACTGACCATCAACGTCATCGCCATGATCGAGTACTCGGCCATTGCGGGCACCATCGGTGCAGGCGGAATCGGTTATGTCGCAGTCACATACGGGTACCAACGATTCGATCACACCGTCATGATCGCGACGATCGTGATTCTGATTTTCACCGTCGCCGCCGTCCAGCTCGTCGGCGATGCGCTCGTTCGCTACACCACACCTCATCTACGCGCTGTGCGCACTGTCTGAACCACATTCGAAAGGTCCATCCACCATGACAACGTCCACCGAAGCACACGGCTTCGAGCTGAAGAACCGTCGAAAAGCTCCCCGGATCATCGCGGCCGTCGTACTACTGATCGCCCTCGCCGTGGTTGTCCGCATCGCGTTCTTCGGCGACACGGCATCGGCGAACGAGACCGAGGGCGCAACCCTTGTTGTCGCCACGGCCGAAGGCAACGCATCCGAGCAGGCCCTGGTCGAATTCGTTGCCGATCAGGTTGCTCCCAAGTACGGCATCACAGTCGCGTTCCGCGGACTCGCGGACAGCAATACCATCAACCGCGCGGTGAGTGAGGGCGAAGTCGCCGCGACGGTGTATCAGCACAAGCTGTGGCTCGGCCAGGTCCTCGAATCCAACCCGGACTTCCAGGAGGAAGCCGCCACCCCGGTGTTCCGATGGGGCTTCGGCTTGTGGTCCGACAAGTACTCCGATCCGGCCCAATTGCCGGACGGCGCAACGGTGTCGCTCTACTCCGACCCGGCCAACGAAGCCCAGGGCCTGTGGGTGCTCGAGCGAGCGGGGCTGATCACGCTCGACCCCGCTGTCGACAAGTCGACGGCCACGCAGAAGGACATCGTCGGTAACCCGAAGAACCTGAAATTCACTCTTCTGGATTTCGCCGCGCAGTCGCGGGCGCTCCCGGATCTCGATGCAGCTGTGGGCTACACCGAGTACTACCTCGCCGCAGGCATCCCCGTCGAGAAGCAGATCTTCGCTCCGCCGGCACCGGATGAGTTCGCCGGCCAGCTCACGATCGGGAGCCGCTGGGCGGATACGGACAACATCAAGAATCTCGTCGCGGCGTTCAAGGATCCTGCGGTGCAGGAATTCCTGGCTACCGATCCGCGTGTCAAGGACATTCTGCTACCCCTGCAGTAGCGGCACTCGGCGTCCGACGGTCCAGCAGCCGGCCGTCGGGCGCAGCCGTGGTGTTACCTTCGACCCGCACCCGACAGCACTGACACGAGGCGGACGACGTGACCCGGTACGACGCGCTGACAGAACTACTCGACGAGAGGTACTCGTGCCGCCAGTTCCTGCCGAAGCAGGTCTCGCGTGAGGTACTCGAACAGTTGTTGGCGGCCGCTCAGCGGACGCCATCGTGGTCGAACACCCAGTCGTGGCAGATCATCGTGACCGAAGGCGATGCCACCCGGAAGTTCTCCGACGCCTTGGTGGAGCACGTGGCGTCCGGTGTGCCACAACCGGACTTTCCGTTCCCGGCCAACTACAACGCTCTACACCGAGCACGGCGACGCGAATGCGGGGGCGCGCTGTACGAAAGCATCGGGGTGGTCAAGTCCGACACCGAGGCGACGACGCGTCAGTTCATTCGCAATTACGAGCTGTTCGACGCCCCGCACGCGGCCATCATCACCACCGACGCCGATCTGGGTGTGTACGGGGCGGTCGACTGCGGGTTGTATCTGCAAACTTTCCTGCTCGCGGCGCAGAGTCTCGGTCTCGGAGCGATCGCACAAGCAGCCCTGGCCGCGTACTCACCGTTTCTGCACGAGTGGTTCGACATCCCGGACACTCGAAGAGTGGTGGCCGGCATTTCCTTCGGCTATCCCGACGAGACTCACCCGATCAACGGATTCCGCACCAGCCGAGCGCCTCTGGACGAGACGGTCACGTTCGTCGGGAGCTGACATCGTCGAGCGCTCCCGACTGCGACGGCAGTCCGTCGGCGACTCGGCTGCCGGTCCGCAATCCGCCGTAGGTCTTCTGCCGGATGGTCGCGAGGGTGATCATGCCGATCACGGCCGAGCCTATGACGAAGTATGCGGGTGAAACCGAGCTTCCGGTGCGGTCGATCAGCCACGTCGCAATGTAGGCAGCGGTCCCACCGGTCGCGATCGTCGCAATGTTGAAGCCGAGAGCGACGCCGGTCAATCGAACTCGCGAGTCGAACAACGACGGGAACAGGGGAGCGGTTGCCGTCTGGATCAAGGGTGTGCCTACCGCGAAGAACATGAAAGCAATTGCAGCAACGAACAACCCGTGACCGCTCATCATCGACATTGCCGGGTATGCGAGCAGTGCCGAGGCGAGTAATCCGCTGGCCAGCACACGCACGCTGCCGAACCGATCTACGAGCAACCCGGCGAGCGGCATGGACGCCGCGACTAGCACGATCACACCGGCCGCAGTCCAGGTGACCGAACTCTGACTGAATCCACCTTCGCGCACCAAATGGATGCCGATGTAGGTGAGCACCATGTATCCGGTCGCGTTCTGAGCCACACCCAGCCCGAAGACCTGCAAAACCTGCTTGGGGTGAGTGCGAAGCAGTTCGGTCAACGGTGCCTTCGCGACTTCGTTTTCCGCGACTGCGTTGACGAACTGCGGGGTGTCTTCGATTCGAGTTCGGGTCCAGAGGCAGAACAGCACCAGTGGGATGCCGAGCAGGAACGGAATTCGCCAGCCCCAGCTGGTCATTTGTGCATCGGTGGTGAGAGTGGAGGTGACGGCCACAGCGATGGCCGCGAGTGCGAAACCGCTGTTGCTACCCAATGCGACGAAAGATGCGCCGAGCCCCTTGCGTTTTTCGCCGACCGTTTCGTAGACGTATGTGAGCGCGCCGCCGAGTTCGCCACCGGCAGAGAAGCCCTGAACCAGGCGGGCTATGACCAGCAGAATCGGCGCGAGAACCCCCGCGTTCTCGTAGGTGGGGAGGAAGGCCATCAGCGCACTGCCGACGCCCATGAGCAGTACCGAGAACAACAAGGCGCGCTTGCGGCCGTGGCGGTCACCGAGGCGGCCGAAGAAGATTCCACCGATCGGACGCATCAGGTAGGCGGACGCAAAGACGGCCAGACTGGCGAGCAACGACGCCGTCGGGTCGTCACCGGGGAAGAACAACGGGCTGACGACCACCGCGAGATAGGCGTAAACGGTGAGGTCGTAGTACTCGACGATGGTGCCGACGGTGGCAGCGAGTACGCCACGGCGTCTGGTCTGCTCCGGGGTTCGGATGGTGGCCACGGACTGCTCCGATTCTGTGTGCGACGGCGACGAGGGGGCGAGATCTGCGCGTGTCGTCACACCTTAACCGGTTAAATGTGTACATACTTCGAAATAGTGAACAGGAAATAAAGTAACTATCGCGCGGAGACGTAGCTGCTGGTGATCCGGTTGGGAGATGTTCGCGCGCAGAGTTTTCGGTGGCATCAGCGGGCATGAACGCGGTAATGGTCCACGCCGATTTCGATACCGCCACGAGGGAAACCCGAGCGCGCAAGGGAGTGGAGCAGTCGTGCCGCGAGGTTCAGTGTCGGAGCGAGTCGATCAGCGCACGCGCCACATCAGTCCCCGAACGCCAGGCGCTTTCCACCCTGGGCACTCCGGCTTCACACCACTGATCGCCCGCCAATCCGACGAAACGTCCGTCCTGCTGCTGAAGCGCGTAGTTCGAATCGTGCTGGGTCGCAGGCTTGGCGAAGGTCCATCGATGAGCGTGGGTCCACACGGGTGCCGCCGAGGCGACGGACAACTCGCGTAGCGCGTCGAGAACCGGGGCGATCGCGCCGTCTGGGTCTTCGAGATGCTGATGCGCTCGCTCCGACGTGGTGTGCACCACCAGAACCGGAGCGCCGTCGCCTCGGCGTGCACCGTCGTCGACGACGAAATCGATATCAGGATGATCGTTGACGAACGCCGCATCGCGGAAGGGGATGTCGAGCCCGTCGAACCCACACGCCACTGCGATGACAGGAACGTAATCGACGGCATCGGGGACGGCGGTCAGTCGCGCCGCCTGCGGATCCGGCATCGCGACCACGACATGACCGTCGGGCAATTCGGGCAGCTCGGTGGAATGCTCGATGTCGAAGCCGTCGAGCATGTTTCGTACCAGCGATCGCAGCCCGTTCGGGGTAGCCCAGCGAACCGGTCCGGTCGTTGTGCACGGGGCTGTTGCGGGCTTGAGGATGCCGAACGTGTTGGCCCACTGGCGCGCCAACCCAGCCGACTCCCAATCGGCAACCACCGTCGAGAATTCCTGATCACGGACGGTGAAGTAACCGGCGCCCAGGTCGACGCGACGGCCGTGCAACTCCGGTGATGACATCCGCCCGCCCGGAGCGCGTCCTCGGTCGACGATGCGGAACGGCACGTCTGCGTCGCGGAGAACCCGCGCGCAGGCCGCGCCGGCTATGCCCGCACCGACGATGGTGACCGGATCGGTGATGCTGTCCGCTTGGGAGTTCATGCGTCCAGTATGCCCGGATTCGCGCGAATATCTCTGTACCACCGCCTGTCTGGACATAACGGTCACCCGCTGCGTCGGCGTTCACATTGTGTTCGACTACAGGGATGGCCATTACGGAGAAGCCGGACACCGGCGAGAACGGACTCGGTACCAGCCTGAAACCACGGCACGTGACGATGATTTCGATAGCCGGAGTCATCGGCGCGGGATTGTTCGTGGGTTCGGCCAACGCGATCGCGACGGCAGGCCCGGCGGTGCTGCTGGCGTACCTGTTCGCGGGAACACTCGTGATTCTGGTGATGCGCATGCTGGGGGAGATGGCGACGGCCAATCCCGACACCGGCTCGTTCTCCACGTATGCCACACGCGCACTCGGACATTGGGCCGGATTCTCGGTCGGATGGCTCTACTGGTGGTTCTGGGTGTTGGTGATACCGGTGGAAGCCACCGCGGCAGCGTCGATTCTCACCAACTGGCTCGGCGGAGCCCAGTGGATGTGGGCACTTCTCATCGTCATTGCCCTCACCGCGACCAACCTGATCAGCGTCGGCAACTACGGCGAGTTCGAGTTCTGGTTCGCGCTGGTGAAGGTGGTGGCGATCATCGCGTTCATCGGCCTCGGAATCGCGGCCATTCTGGGATGGCTACCCGATTCGGAAGTCAGTGGTGTGGACCAACTCTGGGCCTCGGGCGGATTCATGCCCCTCGGGTTCGGTGCGGTGATCGCGGCCATACTGACGACGATGTTTTCGTTCATGGGGTCGGAAATCGTCACCATCGCCGCTGCCGAATCCAAGGACCCGGCAAAGGGAATCACCCGCGCCACCAACTCGGTGATCTAGCGAATTTCGATCTTCTACTTCGGTTCCATCTTCGTCATCGTCGCTTTGGTGCCCTGGAACGAATTGGATCCCAATACGGGCTCGTACCAATTCGTGCTGTCCAAGATGGGAATTCCGCACGCGGAGACCATCATGGACATCGTCATCCTGACTGCCGTCGCGTCGTGCCTGAACTCTGCGCTCTACACCGCGTCGCGCATGCTGTATTCGCTCGGCGATCGAGGCGACGCACCCAGGGCGGTCAAGAAGATCACCACAAATGGGGTGCCGTGGATCGCGGTGATCGCCTCGATGGTGCTCGGCTTCCTCGCCGTGGTCGGAAACTACATCCTGCCCGAGAAACTCTTCACCTACCTGCTGGCGACCACCGGGGCCGTCGCCCTGTTCGTCTACCTTGCCATCGCCAGCAGCCAGCTGGTGCTGCGGCGTCAACTCGATCGCGACGACGAACGCCCTGCCGTTCGGATGTGGCTGTACCCGTGGTTGACCTACCTGGCCATCGGGTTCATCGTCTTCGTCCTGGTGATGATCGTGGTGCGGCCGGAGCAGCGGTCGTCGATCCTGCTCTCGGCCGTCCTTGCTGCAGTGACCGTGATCGGCGGAATAGTGGTGCAACGCCGAAATACGCGGCGCGACACTGTTGCCGCCCGCGCATCGGAGTGAGTGCGACTAGACTCCCGCGTACACCTGCCGGTACAGATCGACGATCTGTTCGGCGGTCGGCACGACCGGATTGTTGCCCGGGCTGCCGGACGCGAGTGCCTGCTCGGCCATGAGCGGCAACAGGTCGTCCCATTTCGCCTTGTCGATACCGAAGGTCTCCGGCGTCGGAACCTCCACCTCACGGCACAGTGTGACGATCGCATCCTGCAACTTGCCTCCGGCAACCTGATCCGAATCGCTTTCCGACGCCGCGCCCAGTGCGCGTGCGCAGTCGGCGTAACGCGCCGGTGCTCCGTCGATCGAGAATGCGGTGACGGCAGGCAACAGCATCGCGTTGGAAAGCCCGTGTGCAACATGGAAATGCGCCCCGATGGGACGACTCATCCCGTGCACCAGGCAGACGCTCGCATTGGAGAAGGCCATTCCCGCCTGCGTCGAGGCGTGCATCATCGCCTCGCGCGCCTGCCGGTCGTCGCCGTCCCGATACGCCCGCAGCAACGACGTCCCGATCGTGCGAATCGCACTGAGCGCCAAACCGTCGGAGATGGGGTTGGCCTTCTTGCTGACGTACGCCTCGATGGCGTGGGTCAGTGCATCGACACCGGTATCGGCCGTCAGACGCGCCGGCATCGACATGGTCAGCTCGAAGTCGATGATCGAGGCGATCGGCAGGAACGACAGCCCGGGGCACAACATCTTCTCGTCCGAGGCGACGTCGGTGATGATCGTGAACTGAGTTGCCTCCGAACCACTTCCGGCCGTGGTGGGGATGGCGATGATCGGTAGGGCCGGGCCGGTCGACAGCACGGGAGCTTTGAAGTCCCGCATCGTGCCGCCCTGCACCGCGAGGATGGCCAACGCCTTGGCCGTGTCCATCGGACTGCCACCGCCGAACCCGATGATCGAATCGGCCGAATGCTGCTGCACCGCTTCGAGACCGGCGACCAACGAATCGGTCGTCGGATCCGGAACGGTGCCCGAGAACAATGCAGGCGTCTTACCGGCCTCGGTCATGATCTTCATCAACCGATCCGCCGAGCCGTTCCCGGCCATGAACGCATCGGTGACGAGTAACGGCCGTGACACGTCGAGGTCGGTCAGAACCGTCCCCAGATCCTCGACGGCACCGCCGCCCAGCTTGAGAAACCGAGGAAACGAAATATTGGCAACCATGGGTGTGCTCCTTCGCTAGCTGTGTGGGGGCTCAGCTGTTTTCAGGGAAACCGAGGTTGATGCCGCCGTGGCTGGGGTCGAGCCAGCGACTGGTGACAGCTTTGCCGCGGGTGAAGAAGTGAACACCCTCGGTGCCGTGGGCGTGGCTGTCGCCGAACAGAGAGTTCTTCCAGCCGCCGAAGCTGTAGTACGCCATGGGAACCGGGATGGGTACGTTGATGCCGACCATACCGACCTCGACCTCGTTCTGGAAGCGGCGTGCCGCCCCACCGTCGTTGGTGAAGATGGCGGTGCCGTTGCCGTAGGGGTTCTCATTGATCAGCTGCAGGGCATCGTCGTAGGTCTCGACGCGAACGACCGAGAGGACCGGTCCGAAGATCTCGTCGGTGTAGACGCTCATGTCGGGGGTGACGTGGTCGATGAGGGTGGGGCCGAGCCAGAATCCGTTCTCTCCACCGTCGGCCTTCACACCGCGGCCGTCGACCACGAGGGTGGCTCCGGCTGCTTCGCCTGCATCGACGTACGAGGCGACCTTGTCACGGTGGGCCTTGGTGACGAGTGGACCCATGTCTGCCCCTCGGGTGCCGTCGCCGGTGACAAGCGGGGTGGTGCGTTCGGCGATCTTGGCGACTAGTTCGTCGGCGATGTTCCCGACGGCTACGAGTGCGGAGATGGCCATGCAGCGTTCGCCTGCGGAGCCGAAGCCCGCGTTGACCATGGCGTCGGCGGCGAGGTCGAGATCTGCGTCGGGGAGTACGACGGCATGGTTCTTGGCGCCGCCGAGGGCTTGGACGCGCTTTCCGTGAGCGGTGCCGGTGGCGTAGACGTACTGGGCGATGGGGGTGGAGCCGACGAAGGAGATCGACTTGATCTTCTTGTTCTCGAGGAGCTCGTCGACGGCCACCTTGTCGCCTTGCAGGACGTTGAATACCCCGTCGGGCAGACCAGCCTCGGCCCAGAGCCGGGCGAGCCAGATACTCGCGCTCGGGTCTTTCTCCGAGGGCTTGAGTACCACGGTGTTGCCGGCCGCGATGGCGATGGGGAAGAACCACATCGGGACCATGGCGGGAAAGTTGAAGGGGGAGATGATGCCGACCGGTCCGAGCGGCTGGCGGATGGAGTAGACGTCGACGCCGGTCGAGGCATTCTCGGTGTATCCGCCCTTGAGCAGATGCGCCATGCCGCAGGCGAATTCGACGACTTCCTGGCCGCGGGAAATCTCGCCGAGGGCGTCGGAGAGAACTTTTCCGTGCTCGGAGGTGATGATCTCGGCGAGCTCGTTCTTCCTCGCGTTCAACAACTCTCGAAACGAGAACAGGATCGATGTGCGCTTGGCGAGGGAGGTGTCGCGCCACGCCGGGAATGCGGCTGCAGCGGCATCGATGACCGCCCGGGCGTCGCCCTGATCGGCCAGGGTGAGCGTGCCGGTGACCTCGCCGGTCGCGGGGTTCGTGACGGCCGCGGTTCGGTCGGAGGCGCCGGAATAGGTCTTTCCATCGAGCCAGTGCGCAATGACGTCGGTCAACGTTCGATCCTTCCTTCGGGTGTGTCCCGAGTCTCACTTGTAAGGATGCACATGTCAAAGGCCAAAACCGCAGATCGCTGTGCAGAAATGCACACCGTCGATAGTCTCGATGGGTGTTCAACGCAGACCACCTCCGCTACTTCCTCGAAGTGTCGAGGACCGGGCGTCTGACCGACGCCGCGCACACTCTCGGTGTGGACCACACCACCGTCGGTCGGCGCATCACCGCGCTCGAGAAATCGGCCGGGCAGCGCCTGTTCGACAGAACGCCGACGGGTTGGCGACTCACCGAGGCGGGTCGACGCCTCGTCGGATATGCCGAGACCGTCGAATCGACACTCATCGCCGCCTTCGAGGATCAGACCTCCGACACCGGCACCCTGCGAGGGACCGTGCGCATCGCGGCCCCGGACGGGTTCGGAGCGTTCGTTCTGACACCGAAACTGGGGCTGCTCAGAGACAAGCACCCCGATCTCGACATCGAATTGGTCACCGCCACCGAGCACAACTCGTTGGCCACCAGGGAATTCGACATCGCAATCACGTTGGAGCGGCCGTCGCCGCGATTAGTGGTGACTCGCAGGTTGGCCACGTACTCCCTCGGGCTCTACGCTTCCGCCGAGTATCTCGCCGCGACGTCGCCCATCGACACCGTCGACGATCTGCGAGAACACACGCTTATCTCGTACGTCGACGCGCTGCTGGATGTGGCACCGCTGCGAATTCTGGATGCGATCCTGCCGGAGGGCCGCGCGCAGATTCAGACCAACAACATCACCGGGCAGTGGATCGCGGCGAGATCCGGGGTGGGAATTGCGCCCCTGCCAAGCTACATCGGTGAGCCGGACGAGGTTCTCACGTCGGTGTTGGACGGCGTCGTCTCGGTCGAGAGGACGTATTGGACGGTGGTGCCGCGAGAGCTGACCGGTCTGGCCCGGGTGAAGGTCGTCGACGAGTTCCTCAGATCGGTCGTGACCGACGAAGAGCATCTCGTTCCTGTGTCGCAGTAACGACGGGAGAAGTGCACAGTCCGAGAGTGCCGGTGGCCGTTGATATTTGGACGTTTCGATGAGACGCGCGTCTCGTGATGACGGACACACGTGACGCCGACCTCAAAGAAGTGGGAAACAGTGAAGATAGGGGTAACAATCTGTTACAGACACATCCGCGGACGCGGATCCACTCGAGATTCTGGGGGAATCATGACACTGTTCGTAATTGCAACGGTCGGCTTCGTAGGAATGGCAATCGCACTGCTCAACGACGGAAGCGACATCGACTTCCGCGGTCGCCAGTTGGCAGGCGCGTACCGCCAGCGCTGAGTCCGGCATACCGAATTCCTGCGCCGGGTGCGCAGTTGGCAAGATTCGTGGGATGTGGACACACCCCCGAGCGATCGGCTTACTGGTCGGCTACGGCCTCGATCGAGTGTTCGCAGACCCACAACGCTGGCACCCGGTTGCAGGATTCGGCACCACGGCGCTGCGCGTCGAACACGTCCTCTACCGCGATAGTCGAGCGCTGGGCGTCGTCCACGCAGTCGCGCTGATCGGCTCGGTGACCGCACTCGGCGTCGGGTCGAACCGTGTCGCCGTTCGTGTGGGTGCACCCGCCGAGGTTGCTCTGGTCGCGGCCACTACCTGGGTCGCGCTCGGCGGCACGTCCCTGTCCAAGGTGGGCCGGCAGATGGCAGATCACCTCGACAACGACGACCTCGCGAGCGCACGCGCGTTGCTGCCATCACTGTGCGGTCGGGATCCCGAACCACTCGACTCCGACGGCCTCGCGCGCGCCGCACTGGAGTCCATCGCGGAGAACACCTCCGATGCCACGGTCGGAGTGCTGGTGTGGGGAGCACTGGCCGGGGTCCCGGGAATTCTGGCCTATCGAGCGAGCAACACGCTCGACGCGATGGTCGGCTACCGGTCTCCGAAGTATCTGCGTTTCGGTTGGGCCGCAGCGCGAATCGACGACGTTCTGAACCTGCTACCGGCCCGCGTCACCGGTGTGGCGACGGTTGTCGCAGCACCCTCGGTGCAGGGATCGCCCGCCCGAGCCCTGCAGATGTGGCGACGCGACGCCGCGCAGCATCCCAGCCCCAACGCAGGTGTTGCGGAGGCGTCGGCTGCCGGGGCACTGGGGCTGCAGCTCGGCGGCAGAACCCAGTACCGACACGGCATGGAGATCAGGCCGACACTCGGTGACGGACATTCGCCGACCGCACGCGATCTTCGTCGATCGGTCGCACTGTCGAGCCGAGTACAGGAACTGTCCGCGGTCGCGTCAGCGATTCTTGCCGTAGCGATCGGCCAAGCGAGGATCCGACGGCGTCGTCGGGCGTGACGCCGCGCGCGCCTTTGCTCGTTTCTCGCGTCGGGTGGGCAGCGTGAATTCTTCTTCCTCGTCCGGGCCGGCCTTGTCCTCCGGCTCGGGCTCGGTGTCCGGCTCGCCGGACATCGCGTTCGCGAGCTCGGCACGTGAATTGCGGCGTTCCCGTATCTCCGCCCGAGCGAAATACGCCAGACCCAGCGGTGCCATGATGCCGAACGCCAGCCACTGCAGACCGTAGGACAGATAGGGGCCCGCGTCGGTCTGCGGTAGCTCGATCAAGCCGAGACCGCCCGGCTGAGCGTCGTCGAGCTGTAGGTATCCGTCGATGGCGTCGACTCCGACCGCCGCGCCGATCTGTTCCGGGTTGATGTTGTAGACCTGCAGCCGACCGTCGTCCTCGACGGGCTCGCGCGAGGTGCCCTCGGCTTGGCGGACCCGTGCGTTCAGCGTCACTTCGCCGGCGGGTGCCGCCTCGAACTCGGGCGCTCTGGTTCCCTCCACCGGCAACACGTACCCGCGATTGACGAGCACGGTGGGCCCGCCGTCGATCACGAACGGGGTGATGACCTCGTATGCGGGCTGATCACGGATGCTGCGCAGTCGCACCAGCACGTCGGAATCGGTGACATAGGCCCCGGAAGCGATGACCCGACGCCACTCGTCCTCGGCCGGAAACCCGTTTGCGGTGAGAACGTCAGAGATCGGCACCGGATCCGCGTCGACGGATCGGGTGATCAGATCGTTGCGCGCGGACGTCGAGGTGTTCTTCCCCAACTGCCACGGAGCGAGCACGCTGAAGCACAGGAACGCGAAGGCCAGCACCACCGCAGCCAGCACCAACCATTTGGGTCGCAGCAAGAACGCTAACTTTCGCACTCCACCACGGTAGCCGGGTCAGCGAGAGAGTCGAGACCGTGCCCAGTCCAGCATGCCGGGAACGGCACTTTCGATCTGCTCGCGCACCTCGGTGAACGCCGAATCGGAGGAGTAGTACGGATCGGCCACCGAGGAGTCGTCGGCATCGGGATCGAACGATCGCAACAGGGCCACCCGTTCGGCAGGCGCACCGAGCTGCAGCAGTGCCTTCGCGTGGCCGGTGTCGAGCGCGACGATCAGATCTGCCGCCAGGTGATCCGGTCCGACCTGCGCTGCCTCGTGTTCGCTGTCGTATCCGTGGGCATCGAGCTCGGCGACGGTGCGTGGATCTGCGCCGTCGCCCACATGCCAACCGCCGGTCCCGGCACTCGAGACGCGCACCGCGTCGCCCAGACCGGCGTCGCGCAGATGCCCGGCGAAAACCTTCTCGGCCATCGGCGACCGGCAGATGTTGCCGGTGCACACGAAGGTCACGTGCAGTGGCTCGTTCACTGCACGGCCGCCGTGTTCTGCTCCAGCAACTTGGCCAGTTCGTCCATGCTCGACGCGGTGAACGCGGCGTCGGCGCTCTCGCCGTCGACGCCGTAGCCCCACTCCACGTACACCGTGGGAATGCCGAATCGAGCGGCACCGTGCACGTCGTGATCCCGATCACCGATCATGATCACCCCGGCCGTGCCGCCGTCCGCGGACTCCACCGGCTCGATCCCGAGGTTGGTCAGCGAATGCGCGATCACATCGGACTTCGCCCGTCGGGTGCCGTCGTTGCTGGCACCGCCGATGAACTCGAAGTACCGCGACAGACCGAAGTGGTCCAGAATCCGGACGGCGAATCGCTCCGACTTCGACGTCGCAACGCCGAGGCGTACGCCGCGATCCTGCAACCGCGTCAACACCGTCTCGATGCCGTCGAACGCGGTGTTCTCGGCCCAGCCCCGCTCGTCGTAGCGCTGGAAGTACGCCGCCAAGGCACGCTGCGCGGCATCCTCGTCCAGGCCGAGTCCGCGCAGCGTGTCGATCAGGGGTGGCCCGACGACCATCGACAGCTGTTCCTCGGTCGGTTCGGGAGCCTCCACCGACGCCAATGCATGACGAAAACCGGCATGAATTCCCGGTGCGGAATCGGTCAACGTCCCATCGAGATCGAACAGGACAACGGACGCGGGAGCATCGACAGACATGGCCCGAGCCTATCGGTGCGGGCTGTTCGACGAAGGCGCGGCTACGCTCGTCGCGATGTCCGACACAGCTGCCGATCCCGATGCGCGACTCCGTCACCACGGCGACGTCGAGGTCGATTCCGGATTCGTCGACTTCGCAGTCAACGTGCGGGGCGACGGACCGCCGGCATGGCTTCGCGATCGGCTGGCTGCGGCACTGAATTCGCTGGGTACGTACCCGAGCACGGCCGCCGACAAGGCCGCACGAGAACAGGTGGCCGAACACCACGGCCGCTCACCGGACGAGGTACTGCTGCTCAGCGGTGGGGCCGAGGGCTTCTCGATGCTGCCGCGGCTGGAGCCACAGCTCGTGGCGACGATCCACCCGTCGTTCACCGAGCCCGACTGGGTGCTGGAGCAGGCGGGCATTCCGGTGCACCGAGTGATCCTGCCGCCGCCCTTCGAACTCGATCCGACGCTCGTGCCCGACGCCGCCGACATGGTGATCCTCGGCAACCCGACCAACCCCACCTCGGTTCTGCATCCCCGTGAGGCGGTACTGAGTCTGCGTGGACCCGGACGCACGCTGGTGGTCGACGAGGCCTTCGCCGACGCAGTGCTCGGGGCTGGGGAGTCGATCGCCTCACAGAGCCTTCCCGACGTACTGGTTCTGCGCAGTCTGACGAAGACGTGGGCGCTGGCGGGATTGCGATGCGGATATGCGCTGGGCCATCCAGACGTCCTCGCACGGCTGCAGCACGGCCGCGCGCACTGGCCTATGGGGAGCCTGCAGCTCGAAGCGATCCGCGCCTGCACCGAACCGTTCGCCGTCGATTGGGCACGCGCCGAGTCCGAGCGCATCGACCGCGAACGCACCGCGATGATCCCGCGACTCGAGGCTCTCGGCCTTTTTGTGGCAGGCCCGGCTCGCGCCCCGTTCCTGCTGCTGCGCGTCCAGGATGCCGACCTCGTGCGAGAACGACTGCGCACGATGGGTATCGCGGTGCGGCGCGCAGACACGTTCCCGGGGCTCGACCGTCACTACCTGCGCGTCGCGGTACGGGACTCGCAGCAGGTCGACATACTGGTGGACGCGTTGAACACCGTTCTGTGAGGAGAGCATCGACCATGGCAGTGACACTGGCGGACGTCATCGAGGTACTCGACGACGCGTACCCACCCCGTCTGGCCGAGAGCTGGGACTCGGTGGGCCTGGTCTGCGGAGATCCCGAAGCTGTTGTGCAGCAGGTCGTATACACCGTCGACGTCACCGACGCAGTGGTCGACGACGCCATCGCTGGGGGTGCCGATCTCATCGTCGCCCACCATCCCTTACTGCTCAAAGGCGTCGACACCGTCGCGGCCGACACCGCGAAGGGCTCGGTGATCCATCGCCTGATCAAGGCCGACTGCGCACTGTTCACCGCCCACACCAACGCCGACTCCGCCGATCCCGGCGTCTCCGACGCACTCGCGTCCGCCCTCGGCGTGATCGACACCAGGCCACTCGATCCCATTCCTGCTCCCGCACATGACAAGTGGGTGGTCTTCGTGCCCACCTCCGACTCGGCCGCGGTACGACAGGCAATGTTCGACGCCGGAGCCGGAAAGATCGGCGACTACAGCGAAGCCAGCTGGCAGAGCGCAGGTCTCGGGCAATTCCGCCCGGGTCCGAACGCACACCCGACTCTCGGTGTTGTCGGAGAGGTGCACACCGAGGCGGAGGATCGCATCGAAGTCGTTGCCCCGAAAGGGCTACGTGCAGAGGTGCTTTCGGCAATGCGTCGGGCACACCCGTACGAGGAGCCCGCGTTCGATGTCTTCGAGTCCGCGGCCTTACCGTCGTGCACCGGTTTGGGGCGCATCGGAAAGCTACCGAATCCGATGACCCTTGCCGAGTTCACCGAGGTCGTCCGCGAGGCGTTGCCTGCCACGACGTGGGGAGTACGTGCGGCAGGGAATCCTGAGGCCACGGTCTCGGTGGTTGCGATGTGTGGGGGAGCGGGTGACTCGTTCCTGTCTGCAGTCGCGCGCACCGACGCCGATGTGTACGTCACCTCGGATCTGCGGCACCACCCCGTCGACGAGCATCTGCGCGCGGGTGGACCCGCCGTGATCGACACCGCGCACTGGGCCTCTGAGTTTCCGTGGTGTGAGCAGGCGCGAGGCATCGTCGACGCCGCGTTCGGCGACACCGACGGGTGGAGCAGCCGGGTCACCGACGTGCGCACCGACCCGTGGACGCTGTGATCATCGAGCCAGCGACCGGCGGTGATGTGGATCCGGCTGTCTGGGTTTCGGGTAGCCGGTAGGGTGATCTCTTATCAACTTCCATAGTCGCAGGAGTCATCAAGCGTGAACGTCGATCCCAAAGTCCAGGCCTCGCTGCTCGAATTGGCCGGTGTGGATACCGAACTCTCGCAGATCGCCCACCGCCGCAAGAGCCTCCCCGAGCAGCAGGAGGTGGACAAGCTCGAGACCGAGCGCACCACCCGCAAGGATGCCGCGGTGACGGTTCAGATTTCGATGGACGACCTCGATCGGGACATCCGCAAACTCGAAGGCGAGGTCGACGCGGTCCGGCAACGCGAGGCTCGCGACAAGAAGATGCTCGAGAGCGGCACCATCGCCCCGAAGCAGATGACCGAACTGCAGCACGAACTCGGCAGCCTCGAGCGTCGCCAGGGAATCCTCGAGGAGGAGCTGCTCGAGGTCATGGAGCAGCGCGAGGCCAGTGAGCGGGACTACGAGCACGCCGGTGCGCAGCTGACGCAGATCGAAGACGAATTGGTCGACGCCGGCCGTCGCCGCGACGACGCCGTCGCAGACCTCGATGTCGCCGAGAAGCGCAGCGCCGAGCGCCGCGAATCGTTGGCGTCGGGATTGCCCGCGGATCTGCTTGCGCTCTACGAGAAGCAGCGAGCGCTCACCGGCCGCGGTGCGGCATTGTTGCAGGCTCGGCGTTGCGGAGCATGTCGCATCGAACTCGATCGCAACGAGATCGCAAGCATCGCCAACAAGCCAGCGGATGCTCTCATTCGTTGCTCCGAGTGCAATGCAATCCTGGTGCGCACCAAGGAATCCGGAATTTGAGTCAGGTATCGAGGGTCGTTGCCGAGGCCGACGGAGGATCGCGTGGTAACCCCGGCCCGGCCGGGTACGGCGCAGTGGTGTTCAGCGCCGATCGCTCGCAGGTTCTGGCCGAGCGTCGGGCAGCGCTCGGCGTGGCCACGAACAACGTCGCCGAGTACAACGGACTGATCGCAGCTCTGAGCGCGGCTCGTGATGTCGGGGCCCGTGAGGTTGCAGTCCGCATGGACTCCAAACTCGTCGTCGAACAGATGTCCGGGCGCTGGAAAGTGAAGCACCCGGACATGATTCCGCTCCAGCGAAAAGCGGCCGAATTGGCCCGCCACTTCGATTCCG
This sequence comes from Rhodococcus sp. NPDC079359, assembly GCF_040702585.1. NCBI lineage: Bacteria > Bacillati > Actinomycetota > Actinomycetes > Mycobacteriales > Nocardiaceae > Rhodococcus > Rhodococcus sp. NPDC079359. The sequence goes on along the minus strand of NZ_JBFBLH010000005.1, from coordinate 145,751 downwards.
TGACCTACGAGTGGATTCCGCGTTCGCAGAACTCGCACGCCGACGCACTGGCGAACGAGGCGATGGACGCCGCGGCCGAGGGCGTGGACTTATCGGAATTGCCCGATGCCGAGCCGGTAGCGAAGAAGGCCGAGTCGCCCGGCTGGACCGGTGCGATGGGGGAGCCGACTCGCCTGCTGTTGCTGCGTCACGGCCAGACCCCGATGTCGGTGGACCGGCGCTACTCCGGCCGCGGCAATCCCGATCTCACCGAATTGGGTCGACGTCAAGCCGATTCTGCCGCAACGGTTCTGGGCTCGCGTACCGATATCGACGCCATCGTTGCCTCGCCACTGGCACGCGCGCAACAGACCGCAGTAGCGACCGCAGGCATTCTCGGATTGCCCGTCACCACCGTCGACGGTCTCATCGAGACCGACTTCGGCGACTGGGAAGGCCTCACGTTCACCGAGGCCATGGAACGTCACCCCGACGCGCACAAGGCGTGGCGCGGTGACACCTCAGTCGCACCGCCGAACGGGGAGAGCTTCGACGCGGTGCGCACGCGCATCGAAGCGACCCGCGACCAGTTGCTCACCGAGTACGCCGGGAAGACCCTGCTGGTGGTCACCCATGTCACCCCGATCAAGATGCTGCTGCAACTCGCGCTCGACGTCGGCCCGTCGCTGCTGTACCGATTGCATCTCGACCTCGCGTCGCTGAGCATCGCCGAGTTCTACCCCGACGGCGGGGCATCGGTGCGATTGGTGAACGACACCTCGCACCTGGGACGACTGGCCTGATCTTTTCGGAGCATCGACGGAGGACGCGGTTCGCATGTCCGAGAACAGTATTCGCGAGCCTGCGGCGGCGCAATGGATTGTCTTGGCATCGTTCGCATCGGCCGTTGCCGGTCTGGCAGTTGCGTTCGGGTGGCGGTACGGGGTGACGCGGATGTGGATCGATGCGGAAGCGCCACCGCCCGTGAATCCGGGCGATTCTGGGTACTTTCGGGTGTACGACTACATGCAATACGTGTCGGGTCCGCCGTGGTGGCCGGTTACGTGGGTCGCTCCGGTTGCCGCTCTTGTGGTCGGCACCGTCGTGTCGGTCGCTATGGATGGTTCAGTCTCGGACGAAGGGCCGGTCGGCTGACGCTTGTGGTGGCCCCACTCGTGGCGGGAAGCATCGTCGGCGCGGGGGCAGCATGGTGGGCACGAAGCCAACCTCCCGAAATCCGCGTCAGGATGGTCTCGGACTCCTATTTCGACGACCTCGGGCCGACCGGCGCTGCGCGTCTGGACATCTACGGCGGTCCGCCGTTGTTCGACACCGTGCATGCGGGGCTGCTGTTGCCGGTGATGGGAGCGGTGATCGGTGCCGCGGTGTTCGGTGTGGGCCTGGCGGTCTCGACACTCCGCACACGACGCTTGCCCTGACTCCGCGCCGATTGTCGAGCAGGTTGGCCGACGGCCTTACCCGGCAGCTGTCGGGACTCGCCTGTTCGATGCACGAGCTGCATGGCAAGGGTCAGATCTGCAACGCAAGCCACAGGCCCGCCACGGCACCGACGATGGTCAGCGGTGTAGTGATAACTCCCAGGACGGTGAACGTCCGCAGGTCTGCCGGCTCGTCGTTGGCCGATGCGACGCGTCGCCACAGCATGATTGCCAGCGAGCCGACGTAGGTCAGGTTGGGGCCGAGGTTGACCCCGATCACCATGGCCAACAGCAACGCCGGGGGAGCGTCGGCCCCGAAGGCGGCCAGTAGCAGCAGCGTCGCGGGCAGGTTGTTGACGATGTTCGACGCCACTGCCGCGATGGCTGCGGCGGCCAGGAGCGAGGTGAAAGTGGTGTCGGACGGCAGGATTCGCGCCAGCCAGTCGCCGATCGGCCCTGTCGTGACGCCGAGAACGACGATGCCGAGCAGGAAGACGAAGCCGCAGAACGGTAGATCGGCACCGCGCAGAATGGCGCGAGCACTGGTGTGCCGGCCCCGGAGTGCGGGGATGGCCAATGCCACCGATCCCACCGCGGCCACCCAGAACGGTTCGACGTCGAACAGGCCGGCCACTGCGAAGCCGACGAGAGTCGCGCCGAGGATGATCAGCGTGGTCCGCGGTGCGGGGACGTCGTCGGCGCTCTGCTCGACGGGCTTCTCCGGCGGTGCGGCAGTGCGGCTCAGATCCTTGCGGAAGAAGATCAGGAACACCGCTAGCTCGATGGCCACCGCGAAGATCCACGGCAGAGCCATCAAAGCAGTGAAGTGCAGGAAAGTCAGGCCGGTCGCGGCGAATGCGAGAAGGTTGGTCAGGTTCGACACCGGCAGCAGAGTCGACGCCGAATTGGACAGGTGTGCAGTGGCGTAACTGTGCGGACGCGGCGACATCCCCAGGATCCGCGCAGCACCGATGATGGCCGGTGTCAGCAGAACCACGGTGGCGTCGAGGCTCAGTACCGCCGTAGTCGATGCGGCCGCCGCGAACACGAGGGTCAGTAATCGGCGAGGGCTTCCCCTGGATCCTCGGCGGAGCTTGGCGGCGATCCAGGTGAACACTCCGAGGGCGTCCGACAGATGCGCCAGGATCAGGATGAACGCCAGAAAGACCACGGTGGGAGCGAGTTCGAGTACTTGCTCGCGTGCGGCGTCGAGGCTGACGAGGCCAATGAGCAGAACGGTCGCCGCAGCCGGTAGTGCGGCGACGATCTCGGGCAGACCGCGGGGGCGGACGATCGCGAAGACGAGAACGGCAGCGACCAATGCTGCGGCGAGAACGGTCACGCGAGAAGCTTCACGAGCGTGCGCAGATTTCGTGTGGTGGTCGTCGACTTGAACTTCGCCTTGGCCGTCGCCTTCCCGAAGCGACTCGTCGTTGTACTGCCTGCCCGGACCTCCCAGTAGACGACATCGCGCCCGGCAGCCACACGTTCGAGCTCGGGGTCGAGTTCTTCTGCAAGAGCGGACAATTCGGTCACATGGCTATCGTCGCTACCGAACACCACATAAGGATGCCAGCCTTCCCGTTCGGCGTCGAACGGGTAGGACTCCACTATCGCTCGAAGTGTCGGCACGTCCAGCACGCTCACCCAGGCCTGGTAGCCGAACGCCTGCGCGAGCGTGCTCTCCGCCTGTGCCTTGACGGCGTCGACGCTCAGCGAGGAGCCCAGCAGAACATTGCCGGTCGCCAGAACGGTGCGGACATCGGTGAAGCCGGCCGATGTCAGGGCCTCACGGAGATCGGCCATCTTGATGTTGATGCCACCGACGTTGATGCCGCGGAGCAACACGACCCACTCACTCATGGGAGGAACTGTAGTTCGGTTCCCGGCTGACGCGGAGTGCCGAGTAGAGTGTGCAACCGCGAACGAGTTGGCCGGACGGCTGCGGCTCGGAGGACCGGCGAACGAGTGTCGTCGCGCTTCGGACCGAGGAAAGTCCGGACTCCACAGAGCAGGGCGGTTGTTAACGGCAACCCGAGGTGACTCGCGGGACAGTGCCACAGAAAACAGACCGCCTGCGGATCGGTTCTTCGGAGTCGAACTGCAGGTCAGGGTGAAACGGTGCGGTAAGAGCGCACCAGCATCCCAGGTGACTGGGATGGCTAGGTAAACCCCGCCCGGAGCAAGGTCGAAGGCTGCATCGCGCAAGGGGTGCAGCTGCGCAGGTGCTCGAGGGCTGCTCGCCCGAGCCTGCGGGTGGACTGCTCGAGGTACCCGGCAACGGTGTGCCCAGATGGATGGTCGTCGACGTCGAACCTGCGAGAGCAGGAACGGCAGACAGGATCCGGCTTACAGGCCGACTCGTTCGCACTCACCATTTCTCCCGCAGTTCGCCTGCGGCGTCGCTCCATGGGGCACACTGGAAGTCATGACCGACGACGACACCTCCTGGTACTACGACATCACCACCAAGCAGGTCGTACAGGGCAAGCAGACCAACGCCCTCGACCGCATGGGCCCCTATCCGGACAAGGCCACCGCGGAGCAGGCGCTGAAGATAGCCGCGGCGCGCAACAAGGCCGCAGATTCCGACGACGACTGGAACAACTGACGGTGCTGCTCACCCGGCTGAGGGCTCCGGGCTTCGACTTCGAGGCCATCAGATCCGAGTTCGCTCTCACCGAAGCTTTCGACGTAGACGTGATGCGCGAGGCGATCGAAGCACGAGACCTGCACGCCGACAGCAGAATCGACCGCACCGACATTCCGTTCGTCACCATCGACCCACCCGGCTCGAAGGACCTCGACCAAGCCGTACACATCGAGAAGACGGCCAACGGATTGGTGGTGCACTACGCGATCGCCGATGTGGGCGCACTGGTGACGCCCGGGGGAGCGCTCGATGCCGAAACCCGTCGACGCGGCCAGACGTTCTACCTCCCCGACGGATCTGTGCCGTTGCATCCACGAGAGCTGTCGGAGGGGTCGGGCAGTCTGCTGGAGGGGCAGGCTCGCTGCGCCGCGCTGTGGACCATCGAACTCGACGACGTCGGCGAGGCGGCCGCGTGGACCGTCACCCGCGCGCTGGTGCGCTCTGTTGCACGGCTCGACTACGCCGCGGTGCAAGCCGACGTCGACGCAGGCACACCGCACCCCTCCATCGCGGCGCTGGCGGAATTCGGGGCACAGCGCGCGGCCGCAGCCAGGCGGCGCGGGGCAATCGACATCACACTGCCCGAGCAGGAAGTGACGCCGCACGGAAAAGGGTGGCGCATCGATCTGCAGCCCCGCACGGCAGTGGACGGGTGGAACGCCGAGGTGTCGCTCTTGACGGGTATGTGCGCCGCCAGAATCATGCTCGACGCCGGAATCGGCCTCGTCCGCACACTCCCACCCGCGCCCGCCGAGGCCGTGGAGACGTTGAAGAAGACCGCAACCGCGCTCGGAATCGGTTGGCCGGCAGGGGCATCGGCCGGCGCAGTGCTGGCCGGTTTGCCTACCGGTGAGCCGTCGACACTGGCGATGATGACGCAGGCGACCGGTTTGCTGCGTGGTGCGGACTACCGCGCGTTCGATCGCACCACCACCCCTGCCGGCAGTGACGAATCGGTGGAACATTCTGGAATCGGTGCCCCGTACGCCCACGTGACGGCGCCACTGCGGCGGCTGTCCGATCGATTCGCCACCGAGGTGTGCCTGGCGGTCGTCGCGGGAACTCCGATACCGGACTGGGCAGCACAGGCTTTGCCGGAGCTGCCTGCAATCATGCGCGGATCGGATTCTGCGGCATCGAAAGTGGACCGCGCCTGCATCGACCTCACCGAAGCGCACGTACTGAAAGACCGAGTGGGCGAGCAGTTCTCAGCGGTCGTACTGCGCGGTGCCGAGGGCAAGCGGGATGCCGAGGTGCTGGTGTCCGAACCGATCGTCCTCGGCAAGTGCGACGGGGAACCGCCCGCGGGGGAGTCGGTGAAGGTCCGGTTGACCCGGGCCGACACCGACTCGCGCGCAGTACGATTCGACTACTCGGCCGTCACGGCCTGAAACGGTCCGTCGCCTCCACGAGGTGATGCACGATGCCGGGCTCGGCCGCAGAATGACCGGCATCGTCGACGATCACCAGATCTGCTGAGGGCCAGGCCTTGTGCAGTGCCCACGCGCTCGTTGCCGGGCACACGACGTCGTAGCGGCCCTGCACGATGACACCGGGGATGCCGTCGAGCAGGTGGGCGTCGCGCAGCAGTTGATTCTCTTCGAGAAAGCAGTTGTTCCGGAAGTAGTGGTTCTCGATACCGGCGAACGCCAGTGCGAACCGTGCATCCGAATTGGACTGCACTGCATCCGGTTTGGGCAGCAGGTAACTCGTCGCTGCCTCCCAGGTGGACCATGCCACCGCAGCTCGCGTCGCGGCTTCGTGGTCTTCGGACATCAGCTGCCGGTGATACGCCTCGACGAGATTGCCGTCGCGCTCGTCTTCCGGAATGGGTTCGAGAAACTTCTCCCACAGATCGGGGAAGATGTGGCCTGCCCCGCCGCCGTAGTACCAGGCGATCTCCGACGGACGCACGAGAAAGATTCCCCGTAGTACGAGCCCACGCACACGATCACGGTGCGACTGCGCGTACGCCAGGGACAGCGTCGAGCCCCACGAACCGCCGAACACCAACCACGTGTCGATACCCAGGTGCTCGCGGAGCTTCTCCATGTCCGAGATCAACCGGTCGGTGGTGTTGACCGACAGATCGGCACCGTCGGCGATGTGCGGGGTCGACTGCCCACAGCCTCGCTGATCGAACAACACGATTCGATAGGCCTGTGGGTCGAAATACCTGCGCTGCAACGGATTGGTGGCACCGCCCGGACCGCCGTGCACGAACACCACCGGCGCACCGTCGGGATTGCCGGAGACCTCCCAGTAGATCTGTTGGCCGTCGCCGACATCGAGGTGGCCGGTCTCCACAGGATCGATTTCGGGGTAGAGGGTCCGCATCTCAGAAGCCCACCAGGCCGGACGCGAGGTCCGGAATGTCGAGCGATCGGATGGCCTCGTCTCGTACGTCCGAACACGTTTCCGTCGTGATGTCGTCGACGATCGCTCGGTCCTGCACCACCTGAAGATTGATGACGCCGCTCTGCGCCGCCCAGGTCTGCACGAGAATGTTGAGCCCGCCGCGACCAAGGGTGGGCCCTTGGACGCGCCAATTGGACAGCTGCGCTTCGAGATCGGTGCACAGCTGCTGCTTCTGCGCGTCGGTGATCGCTGCGCCCGCAGGCGGTGCGGTGACCGTCGGGGTCGGTGCGACCGTCGTGGTGGACGACGAACCGGTGTTGGTGGTGTCGGTGCTGCATGCAGTCGCTACGACGAGAAGCGCAGCCGCGCCTGCCAATGCGACTGCGCTTCTTCCTGCAATGGACGTCGTACCCCGTCTGATTGTCATGGCCCCGAGTGTGCCACCCGAACTCCGGCGAGGCGAGAACGATCAGTAGCTGTGTTCGGGCCCGGGGAAGACTCCCGATCGCACCTCGGACATGTACGTCGTTGCCGCGGTCCGCAGTGAATCGCCGACGTCGGCGAACTTCTTCACGAACTTCGCGGTCTTGCCATTGGTGTATCCGGCCATGTCCTGCCACACCAGTACCTGCGCGTCGCATTCGTTGCCCGCGCCGATACCGACCGTCGGAATGGTCAGCTTGCGGGTCACCTGGCCGGCGATGTCGGCGGGAACCATCTCCATGACGACGGCGAATGCACCCGCCTCCTGGACTGCGATGGCGTCGGCCACGAGCTGCTCGGACGCGTCTCCGCGACCCTGGACGCGGAAGCCGCCGAGGGTGTTGACGCTCTGCGGGGTGAAGCCGACATGGGCCATCACCGGGATGCCCGCGGCGGTGATCGCAGCGATCTGAGCGGCCACGCGCTCGCCGCCCTCGAGCTTGACTGCGCCTGCGAGCCCTTCCTTCATGAACCGAACTGCGGTCTCGAGGGCCTGCTGCGGCGAGGCCTCGTACGTGCCGAAGGGCAGATCTGCGACCACGAGGGCGTGCGGTGCGCCGCGGACCACTCCGCGAACCAGCGGAAGAAGCTCGTCCACGGTGATCGGCACGGTGGTGTCGTATCCGTAGACGACGTTGGCCGCCGAATCGCCGACGAGGAGAACAGGTACGCCGGCTTCCTCGAAGATGCGGGCGCTGGAGTAGTCGTAGGCGGTGAGCATTCCCCAGCGCTCACCGTCGGACTTCATCTGCAGAAGGTGGTGGGTGCGGGTCTTGCGGGTCAATGCGGTGGAGGGTGCTTCCTGGGCAGATCCGCCGTACACAGCAGTTTCGGACATCTTTGTCCCTTTCTGGTCCTCGAGGCCCGCTCGGCGGGTCCCCGGGATGGGGTGTGATGACGTGGGCAAGTCTGCCACTGCGCGCGACCTGCCGGGCAGCTACCGGCAGTGCAATTGGTCACACCCCGTCGAGCGTCGCGTAGTCCCGCCAGCCGTTGGTGATCGGCATGCGGCGATCGCGACCGAACGCACGAGAAGTGACCTTGGTGCCGATCGGGTACTGGCGCCGCTTGTATTCCGACGCATCGACCTTGCGCAGAATGTCCGCGACCACCGCCGCGTCGAACCCGGCCGCCACGATGTCCGCGAACCCTTGGTCGTGATCGACGTAGCGAAACACGATGGCGTCCAGTTCGTCGTAGTCGGGCAACGAGTCGGTATCGAGCTGGCCCGGCCGGAGCTCGGCGGACGGCGGCTTGTCGATGCTCGACTCGGGTATCGGAGGGATGTCACCACGGTCGGCAGCGGACTTGTTTCGCCACCGCGCCAGATCCCAGACGAGTGACTTCGGCACGTCCTTGATCGGCGCGAAGCCGCCGACGGCATCTCCGTAGATCGTCGAATAGCCAACGGCCAGCTCGGATTTGTTACCGGTGGCGAGCACCAGATGGCCGAAGCTGTTCGACAGCGCCATCAACACCATACCCCGGCAGCGGGCCTGAATGTTCTCCTCGGCCAAGCCGGTCAGATGCAGTTGGTCTACGTAGCAAGCAACCATGTCGGCAATGGGCTCGACGCGGAAATGGATACCGGTGCGCGACGCGAAATCCTCTGCGTCGGTGCGGGAATGGTCCGACGAGTACGTCGAGGGCATCGACACTCCGTGTACCGCGTCGTGGCCGAGGGCGTCGACTGCGATGGCGGCGACCACCGCAGAATCTATCCCGCCGGACAATCCGAGAGCCACCGAACGAAAACCGTTCTTGTGCACATAGTCTCGTAGTCCGGTCACCAGTGCGCCCCACACCTGTTCCTCGGTGCTCGCGATCTCTGCGAGGTACGGCTCGGCTCGCTGCCAGCCGGTGATCGCGACGTCGGGCAGCGGTATCCGGTCGATGCTCCAGCCGGGTACCGTCGCGGCGTCCGGACCCGGATCGGCGGGCGCATCGACGTCGACGATCAGCAGATGCTCGACGAATTGAGGGGAGCGGCCCCAGGTGGAACCGTCCGGCCCGACGACGAAACTCGCCCCGTCGAACACCAGCTCGTCCTGTCCACCGACGACGTTGACGTAGGCGATCGGAGCGCCGATCTCGGTGGCTCGGCGCGCGGCGATGGAGCGGCGCACCTCGTCCTTTCCTTGCTCGAAAGGGCTGGCGTTGAGACAGAGCAACATGTCGACTCCGGCTGCCCCGTAGGCCGGCACCGGCCCGCCCGGCTGCCAGATGTCCTCGCAGACAACGACACCGAGCCGCAGGCCGTTCACCGTCGTGATGCTCAGACCGGATCCCGGAGCGAAGTAGCGGGCCTCGTCGAACACTCGGTAGGTGGGGAGCGAGTGCTTGTCGTATCGAGTGGCAACCCGTCCATCGGTGATCACTGCCGCGCTGTTCCGTGAGCCCTCGGCGTCGCGATCGAGGTAACCGACCACCACGATGCGGTCGCCGCACCCGGCACTGTCCAAGGCGGCAGCCAGCTCGGTGAGCGCACGAGCCGATGCGGCGGCGAACGACGGTCGCAGAGCCAGATCCTCGACGGGGTATCCGGTCAGCGCCATCTCGGGGAACACCACCACGTTGGCACCGTCGTGGGCCGCGCGGACCGTCCACTCGACGATGGCTGCGGAGTTCGCCGGAAGATCGCCGACGACGGAGTTGATCTGGGCGAGGGCGAGTCGAAGTGCCTGCACTGCGCCCACGCTAGTGGTCGCACGACGTCCCCGCCGGGCGGCGACAGCGACACGCTCGAAAGACCTGGCACGATCGTGTCCATGAGAACGCGCACCATGAAGACGGCCGTGGCGATGTCGGCCGTGGCCGTGGTGCTCGCAGGCTGCTCCGGCCCCGAGCCCACCGCCACACCGGAGAACTCCGCGGTGCCCGACGCCTCGTCGCCGGCATCGGTCGCCGGCCCGATTCCCTCGGGGCTCGAGGCGTTCTACACCCAGACCCTGGAGTGGGAGTCCTGCGACAGCTACAACACCGACGGCAGCGAACTGGGAAGTGCCGTCGAGTGCGCGATGGTGACTGTGCCGTTGGATTACGCAGACCCCGAGGGCAGGACGATCGAGGTCGCCATCTCGCGGACGAAGGCGACGGGCGAGAAGATCGGATCGGTACTGATGAACCCGGGCGGGCCCGGCTCGTCGGGGCTCTACCTCGCCGGGCAGGCCGAAGGCACTGCCGTCGCCGATCGCTTCGATCGGATCGGCTTCGACCCACGCGGAATCGGAGCATCCGAACCGGAGGTGCGATGCCTGACATCCGAGGAGGTCGACGAGGAACGTCGCGAACCCGATGTGGACGTCAGCCCCGAGGGCATCGCGGCGACCGAGGCCGAACATCGGGACTACGCCGCGCAGTGCGTCGAGCGCACCGGGGCGGACGTGCTCGAGCACGTCGGCACCAGGGAAGTGGTGCGCGACATGGACGTCATCCGTGCGGTACTCGGCGACGAGAAGCTGACCTACATCGGTTACTCCTACGGCACCCGGATCGGGACCGCGTACGCCGAGGAGTTCCCGTCCAACGTGCGTGCGATGGTGCTCGACGGTGCGCTCGATCCGGACCAGTCACCCGTCGACGAAGCCGTCGCCCAGGGCGCGGCGTTCCAGACCGCGTTCGATCAGTTCGCCGCCGACTGTGCACAGACCGACACCTGCCCGCTCGGAACCGATCCGGCCCAGGCCGTCGAACAGTTCCGATCGCTGGTCGACCCGCTGATCGACCAGCCGGCCGAGACGACCGACCCTCGCGGTCTCAGCTACGACGATGCGATCACCGGTGCCCAGCAGGCGCTGTACTCGCAGCAGCTGTGGCGTCTGCTGCGGGCCGGATTGAACGAACTGCGCGACGGCAGGGGCGACACCCTGCTCCGGCTCGCCGACACCTACTCCGGACGGCTCGAGGACGGCAGCTACACCAACATCGACGACGCGTTCAACGCTGTTCGCTGCGTCGACGGCCCGCCGACCACCGATCGCGCCGAGGCCGACGCGGCGGACGTCAGGTTCCGCGCCGCCGCGCCGTATCTGGACGACGGCCGGGCGACGGGCAACGCGCCGCTCGACCTGTGCGCCTTCTGGCCGGTGCCGAACACGAGCGAACCGCACATCGTCGACGTCGAGGGACTGCCGAACCTGGTAGTGGTCTCGACGACCGACGATCCGGCCACGCCCTACCAGGCAGGTGTGGAGTTGGCCGCTCAGCTGCGCGGCGATCTGGTGACCTACGAGGGCACCCAGCACACGGTCGCCTTCTCGGGCGTCGAGTGCATCGACGATCCGTTGGTGAACTATCTTGTCGAGCTGGTTCCGCCGGAGGACGGATTGCGGTGCTGACGTGCTACCTCACCACCTGGAAAGTGTGCTGAGAGTTTCACGAAGTGAGACCGAATTCACGATGTAACACAGATTTAACTCCGTTTGCTTACTCTCGCGTTCATGGATCGTCAAAAGGAATTCGTGCTCCGGACCCTCGAAGAGCGCGACATTCGTTTCGTCCGCCTCTGGTTCACCGACGTCCTCGGGTACCTCAAGTCGGTGGCCATCGCCCCCGCCGAGCTCGAAGGGGCCTTCGACGAGGGAATCGGTTTCGACGGTAGCGCCATCGAAGGATTCGCCCGCGTGTCCGAGGCCGACACCGTGGCCAAGCCCGATCCGTCGACGTTCCAGATTCTGCCGTGGTCCACCAGCAAGGGTCACCAGCACTCGGCGCGAATGTTCTGCGACATCGCCATGCCCGACGGCTCGCCGTCCTGGGCCGACTCGCGCCACGTACTGCGTCGCCAGTTGAGCAAGGCCGCGGACCTCGGGTTCAGCTGCTACGTGCACCCAGAGATCGAATTCTTCCTGCTCAAGGACGCCCCGCAGGACGGCTCACCGCCGACCCCGGCCGACAACGGTGGTTACTTCGACCAGGCCGTCCACGACTCGGCCCCGAACTTCCGCAGGCACGCCATCGACGCGCTCGAGTCGATGGGAATCTCGGTCGAGTTCAGCCACCACGAGGCCGCGCCCGGCCAGCAGGAGATCGACCTCCGCTACGCCGACGCACTGTCGATGGCCGACAACATCATGACCTTCCGCTACGTGGTCAAGGAAGTCGCCATCGAGGAGGGTGTGCGCGCGACGTTCATGCCCAAGCCGTTCAGCGACCAGGCCGGCTCGGCGATGCACACGCACATGAGCCTGTTCGAGGGCGACGCCAACGCCTTCCACAACCCGGACGACCCGATGCAGCTCTCGGAGACCGGCAAGTCGTTCATCGCGGGCATCCTCGAACACGCCAACGAGATCAGCGCCGTGACCAACCAGTGGGTCAACTCCTACAAGCGACTCGTGCGCGGCGGCGAAGCACCGACCGCTGCATCCTGGGGACCGGCGAACCGCTCGGCACTGATCCGCGTGCCGATGTACACCCCGAACAAGGCATCCTCGCGGCGCGTCGAGATCCGTAGCCCAGACTCGGCCTGCAACCCGTACCTGGCATTCGCGGTGCTGCTCGCGGCCGGTCTTCGCGGAATCGAGAAGGGCTACACCCTGCCGCCCGAGGCCGAGGAAGACGTGTGGGCGTTGACCTCCGCCGAGCGTCGCGCCATGGGTTACAAGGAACTACCGGGCAACCTCGATCAGGCCTTGAACGCGATGGAAGGCTCCGAACTGGTCGCCGAAGCACTGGGCGAGCACGTCTTCGACTTCTTCCTCCGCAACAAGCGTCGCGAGTGGGAGGAATACCGCAGTCACGTCACGCCGTACGAGCTGAAGGCCTACCTGGGTCTTTAACAGCACGGCGTCGTCATGGGCTACGTTCTACTCGATCCTTCAATGGTAGTTCCGATGCCGACGCGAGCACCCTCGCGCCGCTGTGTACTGACGACGAGGTAATTCTGTGGCACCCCGAGGTGGATTCTGATGGTGCGTCCTCCGACCTCCAGATCCGTCGTTCCCGGACCGGGCCGTCTCGGCCTCGTCGAAGAAACTGCGCCGTCCGACCTGCGCACCCTCGGCTGGACGGGGGAAGAAAGCCTCGAACTGCTGTGGTCGCTCTCCCGTGCGCCCAACGCGGACCTCGCACTGCGGACCCTGGTGCGGATGTACGAACTGCTCGGTGCCGGGTGGGCCGAGTTCGACTCCGCACTGCGCACCGACAAGGGCTTCCGTGGGCGCATCCTCGGTCTCGTCGGCGCTTCCAGTGCGCTCGCCGATCACCTGGTTGCCGACGACAGCACTTGGCGTCTGCTGCTGACCAAGGAAGGTCAGAGCAGCGGAGTCTCGGCCAAGATCGAGCTACCCACCAAAGCCACCCTGTTCGCGGAACTGCTCGAGGCTGTCGGGGCCGAGCCCGAGACCGGCCCCAATGCCGCACCGGACCTGTACCGCGCGACCGTCACAGGACCGCCCGCGGTGATCGCGTTGCGCAAGAAGTACCGCGACCAGATCATGGTGCTGGCGGCATACGACCTCGCCGCGACCGTCGAGAACGAGCCCGTCCTGCCGTACACGGTGGTGGGGTCGCAGCTTTCCGACATGGCCGACGCTGCGCTCACCGCCGCACTGGCAGTGGCGGTGGCCACCGTGTGCCCGGACGCTCCGTGTCCGACGCGTCTGGCCGTCGTCGCGATGGGCAAATGCGGTGCGCGCGAACTCAATTACGTCTCCGACGTCGATGTCGTGTTCGTCGCCGAGCCCGCCGACTCGCAGGCGAGCCGCATCGCCGGTGAGATGATGCGCATCGGATCCTCGGCGTTCTTCGAGGTGGACGCGGCGCTGCGGCCCGAGGGCAAGCGCGGCGAGCTGGTCCGCACCCTGGATTCGCATGTTGCCTACTACAAGCGTTGGGCCAAGACCTGGGAGTTCCAGGCGCTGCTCAAAGCCCGCCCGATGACCGGCGACATCGCGCTCGGCAACGATTACGTCGACGCGGTCAACCCGATGGTGTGGTTGGCCAGCCAGCGCGAGGACTTCGTGCCCGAGGTGCGCGCGATGCGGCGTCGAGTCGAGGAAATGGTGCCGCCGGAGCTCCGCGAGCGCGAGATCAAACTCGGACGCGGCAGCCTGCGCGACGTCGAATTCGCCGTCCAGCTCCTGCAATTGGTGCACGGTCGAACCGACGAGTCGCTGCGCGTTCTCGGCACGACCGATGCACTGACCGCACTCACCGAGGGCGGCTACGTGGGCCGCGACGATGCCGCGAACCTGACGGCCTCCTACGAGTTTCTAAGGCTGATCGAGCACCGCCTGCAGATGCAGCGTATGCGTCGCACACACACCCTGCCTCCTCAGGACGACGAGGAAGCCCTGCGGTGGCTGGCCCGTTCGGCGCACATGCGACCCGACGGCAACCGCGACGCTCTCGGTGTGCTGAACGCCGAGATCAAGCGCAATGCGCAGCGCATCCGCCGGTTGCACGCCAAGCTCTTCTACCGGCCGTTGCTCGACTCGGTGGTCAAGTTCGACTCCGAGACGGTGCGTCTGACGCCCGACGCCGCAACGCGTCAGCTCGCTGCGCTGGGCTACGCGACCCCGCAGAATGCGTTGGGCCACCTGCGTGCGCTCGTCGGCTCGGGCACCCGCCGCGGTCAGATTCAGGCGGTGTTGCTCCCGACGCTGCTCGAATGGCTTGCCGATACCCCCGACCCCGACGCCGGACTGCTCAATTACCGCAGGCTGTCCGAATCGGCGGGGGAGCAGACGTGGTTCCTGCGCGTGCTGCGCGACGAAGGCGCGGTGGCACAGCGCCTGATGATCGTGCTCGGCTCCTCGGCCTACGTCCCGGATCTGTTGATCAAAGCTCCCGAGGTCATCCGTCTGTTCGCCGACGGACCCACAGGTCCGCGCCTGCTCGATGTCGAGCCGGAAGAGACGTACCGCGCCATCCTGTCGTCCTCGGCTCGGTACGAGGATCCGGTGCGGGCGATCAACGCGGCTCGGGCGCTGCGGCGTCACGAGCTGGCCCGCGTGGCCTCGGCGGACATCCTCGGCATGCTGGACGTCCCTCAGGTGTGCCGGGCCTTGTCTTCGGTCTGGGCCGCGGTCATCAACGCCGCCCTCGCAGCAGCCGTACGCGCCAGCGAGAAGGAACGCGGGGAACCGGCACCGGCAACGCTGGCCGTCATCGGTATGGGTCGCCTCGGCGGCGGTGAGCTCGGCTACGGCAGCGACGCCGACGTGCTGTTCGTCTGCGATCCGGTCGACGGTGCCGACGAGACCGTTGCGGTCAAGTGGGCCAACACCATTGCCGATCGCATCCGCAAACTGCTCGGCGCGCCCAGCACCGACCCGCCCCTCGAGGTCGACACCGGTCTGCGACCGGAAGGGCGAAGCGGGCCGGTGGTGCGCACCCTGTCGTCGTACGCCGCGTACTACTCGCAGTGGGCTCAGGCCTGGGAAGTGCAGGCTCTGCTGCGCGCACACCAGGTGGCCGGCGACCAGGATCTCGGAATCCGATTCCTGCTGATGGCCGACAAGGTGCGCTACCCCGAGGGCGGCGTGTCCGCCGACGCGGTCCGCGAAATCCGACGCATCAAGGCGCGCATCGACTCCGAGCGTCTACCCAAGGGGGCCGACCCCTCCACCCACACCAAGCTCGGACGTGGGGGACTGGCAGACATCGAGTGGACCGTCCAGCTCATCCAGCTCAGATACGCGCACAAGGTCCTGACGCTGCACAACACCTCGACTCTGCAGTCGCTCGACGCCATCGGCGCAGCCGAGCTCATGAGCGAAACCGACGTCGAATTGCTCAGGGAGGCGTGGATTCTGGCAACCAAGGCCCGCAACGCGCTGGTCCTGGTGCGCGGTAAGCCCACCGATCAGCTGCCGCGACCGGGAGCTGTGCTGTCGGCGGTCGCGCAGGTAGCGGGTTGGGAGAACGGCGATGCCGGAGCGTTCCTCGACAACTACCTACGAGTGACGCGTCGAGCAAAGGCAGTGGTGGAGAGGACGTTCGGCGGGAACTAGTCCCCGTCTGCCTCTAATCACTTCCGACGGTGACGAATCCCTGCTGAACCATCCAGTCCCGTGCGACGTCCGCAGGCTCGCGTCCGTCGATGTCGACCTGCTTGTTCAGCTCGGAAATGGCCTCGTTGGTCAACGCGGCCGAGATCGGTGCGGTCACCTCGGCGATCTCGGGGTACTGATCGGCGACCTCCTGGCGGATGATGACGGTCGCGTTGTAGCGCGGGAAGAACGACTTGTCGTCTTCGACGACCGTCAGATTCAGGCCCTTGATACGTCCGTCGGTCGTGAACACCTCACCGAATCGGCACTGAGCGCCCTCGGCCGTGGCCTGATAGATGACGCCGGTCTGCAGAATCTGCACCGGCAACGTGCTGGCGTCGAACCCGTATGTGGCGGCGAGGCCTGGCAACCCGTCCTGACGACTGTTGAACTCGGTCTCCACACACAGTGCTGCCGCGGCGGGGTCGCTGTTCACCAGCGCCGCGTAGTCGGAGAGGGTGCGAACCCCGGTCTCCTGTGCAACCTGCTGATTCATCGCCAGCGCGTACGTGTTGTCCATCGGGGCCGGATTGACCCAGTCGATGCCATTGGCCTTGTCGGCGTCGCGCACGGCCTCGAATTGCTCGGTGGCGTCGGGAATGGGGGTTTCGTTGCCCAGGAAGTTGATCCATCCGGTACCGGTGTACTCGTACGCGACGTCCACCTGACCGCTCTGCATGGCCAGCCGCACACTTTGCGATCCGGCGATGTTGGTCAGATCCCGTACGTCGGCACCGGCCGCGCTCAACGCGAATTCGAGGATGTAGCCGAGGATGATCTGCTCGGTGAAGTCCTTGGATCCCACGGTGAACTGGGCACCTTCGAGGCCGGGGAGCGGGGTGATGCTTCCCGGCTCGACCGACAACGGCATGGCACCGCCGGATTGCAATCCGCATCCCGAGAGCGCCAGGGTTGCCGCGGCGCACAGGGCCGCAAGTCGTCGAGTGGTGCGCCGCATCAGCGGAGTCCTTTCGGTCCGAGGAATGCCTCGGCGAGTGCGCCCAGCCAGTCGACCAGCAGTGCGAGAGCAACAGCAAGAACTGCTCCCACCACCAGAATGATCGGCTGGTTGAGCTTGTAGCCGGTATCGATCAACACGCCCAAACCGCCCGCTCCGACGAGGAAACTCAGGGTCGCAGTGCCCACAGCCAGCACCAGCGAGGTCCGCAGACCGGCGAGAATGAACGGAACCGCGAGGGGAAACTCGATGCGCCGCAGGATGCCCATGTTCGACATGCCCTGCCCGCGTGCAGCATCGATGTAGTTCGGGTCCACCGTCTGGAAGCCCAACATGGTGTTCCGCAGCACCGGGAGCAGCGAGTAGAACGCGATGGGCAGAACGCCCGCAGTGAATCCGGTCCATCCGGTGGCCAGGAACAACAGAACGAGCAGTCCGACGGCCGGCGCTGCCTGACCGATGTTGGCGATACCGATGAACAACGGAGCCAGCTTCCGATACCCGGGCCGCGTCAGCAGAATTCCGAGCGGCACCGCGATGGCGAGTACGAGCGCGGTCACGACGAACGTGATCGCCACGTGCTCGCGGACGGCGGTGGTGATGCTGCCGGCGTTGAGGGTGCCCGACTGGGTGGCGGTGAGGTCCCGGCTGAACGTGTAGACCAAAAGCACCGCCACTATGACGAGGATGACCACGGGCTGGATGAGTAGCCGGAGTCGCTCGGCCCGCTTGGCGGCGCGCGCGGTGTCCTTCGTGGTTTCGCCGGTGTCGGCGAGTGTGGTCACGACGGCGTCCCGACGTCGCTGCGCGCCTCGTCGTGATCGTTGGCGTGCTGAGAGCGTAGAGATTTGATGGTGTCGATCAACACGTCGATCGTCACGGTGCCGACGTACTCGCCGCGGTTGCCGGTCACGGTGGCCGTCGCGTTGCCCTCGGAGAGAAGAGCTTCCAGTGCGTCCTGCAGGGTGGACTGCGTCGAGACCATCTCGCCCATCGGCACACCGACGTCGCGCAGGCTGCCGACCCCCACGAGGTGGCGACGATCGGTCCAGCGAAGCGGCCGCTTGCGCGCATCGAGGATGATTCCCCACGCCTCCGGATCGGAGCCGAGAGCGGTGTTCATCTTCTCCACCGAGTCGTCCTCGCCGAAGACGGGAACGTCGGACAGTTCGATGTCGCGTACGCGCATCAGGGTCAGCTGCTTCAACGCGGCCCCGGCCCCGACGAATCCGGCGACGGTGTCGTCGGCGGGGTTGGCGAGAACGGCCTCGGGGGTGTCGTACTGGAGGATCGTCGATTGGTTTCCGAGCACCGCGATTCGATCGCCGAGCTTGACGGCCTCGTCGAAATCGTGGGTCACGAACACGATGGTCTTGCCCAGTTCCGCCTGCAGCCGCATCAACTCGTCCTGCAACAGTCCTCGGGTGATCGGATCGACCGCGCCGAAGGGTTCGTCCATCAACAGCACCGGGGGATCGGCGGCGAGAGCGCGGGCGACGCCGACACGCTGCTGCTGGCCACCGGAGAGCTGACGCGGATAGCGCTGGCGGTACACCGCCGGATCGAGCCCGACGAGATCGAGCATCTCGTCGGTGCGATCGTCGATGCGTTTCTTGTTCCATCCGATGAGCCCGGGCACCATGCCGACGTTCTGCGCGATCGTCATGTGCGGGAACAGACCCGCCTGCTGGATGGAATAGCCGATGGTGCGACGCAACTCGTTGGGGTCGATCGAGAGCGCGTCCTTGCCACCGATGGTGATGCGGCCCGACGTCGGTTCGATGAGCCGGTTGATCATGCGCATCGTCGTCGTCTTGCCGCAGCCCGAGGGCCCGACCAGAACGACGACCTCGCCGGCGGGAATCGTCATGGACACGTTGTCCACCGCGGCCAGCTTCTGCCCCGGGTAGCTCTTGGTCACGTTCTCGAGCACGATTTCCGCGCCGGAGACGTTGGATGTACGGGTCGAGTCACTCACGGATACCCCTCGAGGTGGTCAGTTTGCCGATCAACACGTAGATCCCGTCCAGGATCAACGCCAGCAGGACGATCAGAACAGTGCCGGTGAGGGCCTGCGGTAGGGCTGTGGGACTGCCTACGCGAGCGAGCCCGGAGAACAACAGGTTGCCCAGGCCAGGGCCTTTCGCGTACGCAGCGATGGCCAGGATGCCCATGGCCATCTGTGTGCTGATCCGCATCCCGGTGAGGATCGACGGCCAGGCGAGAGGAATTTCGATGCGTCGCAGCACCAGCGTGCGACTCATGCCGATACCGCGGGCGGCGTCGGCGACAGCCGGATCGACTGCAGCGAGACCCACCACGGTGTTGCGGATGATCGGCAGTAGCGAATACAGAACCAACGCGGTCACCGTCGGCCGAACGCCCAATCCCATGATGGGAATGAGAACTCCCAGCAGCGCGAACGAGGGGATCGTCAGAATCGTGCTCGCGAGAGCCGTCGCGATCGCCGACCCAGCGGGGCTGCGGTAGACCAGAACACCGATCGCGACACCGATGACGGTGGCGATGACGACGCACTGAACGACGGCCGAGACGTGCAGATAGGAGTCGATCGCCAACTGCCTTCGCCGTCCGACGATGAATTCCCACAGTGCATCCATGCAGTTGTCGTCCTCTGTTCGCCGGTAGCGGATAAATACCTTTACCCCGCGTACCGACAACTAAACGCCGACCGGTCTGAATTCTTCGTCGATTGCCCTAAGCGTTGCCGATCGGTTACTGCCCGGGAACGCAACAACGCCCGGCCGAAAGGATTCGGCCGGGCGTTGTCAGCGTGAAATCAGACGATCACACGTCGTAGTACAGCGAGAACTCGTACGGGTGCGGACGCAGGTTCACCGGAGCGATTTCCTGCTCGCGCTTGAGCGAGATCCAGGTCTCGATCAGGTCGGTGGTGAAGACGCCACCCTCGGTGAGGTAGTCGTGATCGGCCTCGAGCCGGTCGATCACGGCATTCAGCGAGGTAGGTGCCTGAGGAATGTTCTTGGCTTCCTCGGGCGGCAACTCGTAGAGATCCTTGTCGACCGGAGCCATCGGCTCGATCTTGTTCTTGATTCCGTCCAGACCCGCCATCATCTGAGCGGCGAAGTTCAGGTACGGGTTACCCGAGGAGTCCGGCGCACGGAACTCGAGGCGCTTGGCCTTCGGGTTGTTGCCGGTGATCGGGATACGCACCGCAGCGGAGCGGTTGCGCTGGCTGTAGACCAGGTTGATGGGGGCCTCGTAGCCCGGCACCAGACGGTGGTACGAGTTGATCGTCGGGTTGGTGAACGCCAGCAGCGACGGCGCGTGATGCAGGATGCCGCCGATGTAGTGGCGAGCGAGATCCGACAGTCCGGCGTATCCGGCCTCGTCGTGGAAGAGAGGCTTGCCGTCCTTCCACAGGGACTGGTGCACGTGCATGCCCGAGCCGTTGTCGCCGAACAGCGGCTTCGGCATGAACGTCGCGGACTTGCCGTTCTGCCATGCGGTGTTCTTGACGATGTACTTGAACAGCTGCAGGTCGTCCGCTGCGCGAAGCAGCGTGTTGAACTTGTAGTTGATCTCCTGCTGGCCGCCGGTGCCGACCTCGTGGTGCGCACGCTCGAGCTCGAAGCCCGCGTTCTGCAGGTTGGTCGAAATCTGGTCGCGCAGGTCGACGTAGTGGTCGTACGGAGCGACGGGGAAGTAGCCACCCTTGAAACGCACCTTGTAGCCGAGGTTCGGGCTGCCGTCGGCCTCGGTCTCGGCTCCGGTGTTCCACCAACCCGAGGACGAATCGACCTCGTAGAACGCGCCGTTCGCCTGCGAATCGAAGCGCACGGAATCGAAGATGTAGAACTCGGCCTCGGCACCGAAGTAAGCGGTGTCGGCGATGCCGGTGCTCGCCAAGTACTCCTCGGCCTTACGTGCGACGTTGCGCGGGTCGCGGCTGTAGGCCTCACGCGTGAACGGGTCGTGAACGAAGAAGTCGATGTTCAGCGTCTTCGCATTGCGGAAGGGATCGACCTGAGCGGTGGCGTAGTCCGGAAGCAGAATCATGTCGGACTCGTGAATGGACTGGAAGCCGCGGACGGACGAGCCGTCGAACGCGAGGCCGTCTTCCAGTGTGTCTGCCGTGAAGGCCTTGGCGGCGATCGAGAAGTGCTGCTGTGCACCCGGCAAATCCGTGAACCGGATGTCGACGTATTCGATTCCTTCATCTGCGATGAACTTGATGACCTCTTGGGCCGTGGAAAACGCCACGCTTTTGCTCCTTTGTTGAGTCCGTCGACCTGACGGTATGGACTTGGTGTTGCCCGCCCGTCAAGCTCGTGTTTCGCCCGTGTTACACGTCCTGGCTCACGACTGGCACGGACAACAGTACGTCCAGGTGTTTTCCCGTGTGCCCGACCGCGCCTATCCTTGAAATCATGGCACGAATGACAGGGTCCTGGTTGTCCGGACCGGCCTCGGCGAACCCACGTGAACCCCAGAACTTTCGCGGGGAGGAGTTGGGTCTGCCGCAGCAGGGCGTCGGATCGCTGGCAGGTACCGGACGTAGAGTCCTCGCGTTGCTGCTGGATTGGACGATGGCCACCGGCGTGGCGTCGCTGATTCTCGGCGGATACACCACCAGTGGCCTGATCTCGACGATCGTGCTGGCCGTGTGGTTCGGAGTGGGACTGGTGAGCGTCTCACTGTTCTCGTTCACCCCGGGGCAGTTCGTCGTCGGTGTTCAGGTGGCACGCATCGACGCCCATGCGCGGGTCGGATTCGTCCGCGCCCTGGTTCGCCAATTGATTCTGCTGTTCGTCGTACCGGCCGTCGTGACCGACATGGACGGCCGAGGAATGCACGACCGCGCAACGGGAACAGCCCTGCTGCGGACCCGCTGAGGGGTCGTCGCACCAGGGCTGTTTCGAGTGGTCGTGAGTACTAGCGGCGCTTCATGGTCCGCTGAACGCCCTTCATCTTGGCTCCGCCGGGAATGGGTCCCTTCGGCATCGCCGGGCCCCCCTTGGTGCCGAGAGCGGAAAGCCGCGACTCGATGGTGTCCATGCGCTTGCCGTCGATGTTCTTCGGCAACTTCGACAGGTACTTCTGCAGACCCGACAGCGGAATCTGGTTCTCCTCGTTGCCGACGATGATGTCGTAGATCGGAGTATCGCCCACCAAGCGGGCGGTCTTCTTCTTCTCTTGCGCCAACAACGACTTCACGCGGTGCGGTGCACCCTCGGCCACGAGGATGACACCGGGCTTGCCGATGACACGATGCACGGCGTCGAGATGGGTGGTTCCGGCGATCGCGTTGGTCACCCGCCACGACCCCTGCAGATTGTCCAGGGCCCACGCGGCCGCTCCGGCCTGCCCGTCGGCCTTCTTGTACACCGACTTCTGCACGCGGCGACCGAAGATGATGAACGCAACCAGGACTCCGAGGAGCAGTCCGATGGGGAGCAGGAACCACTGGAAACCGAAGGCCAGGCCGATGAGGAATCCGAGGAGCCCCAGCCCGACCACCGACCCGATCATCAGCGGCAGGAGAACCTTGTCGTCCTTGCGCTGCATCTGAAACGCCTGCCAGAGTTGCTTGCGCCGTTCCCTCGATGCCTGCTTGCGCGCCGCCTTGGCAGCCGCTTTTGCTTCCTTGCTGGGCTTTGCTGCTTTGCCAGCCTTACTGCCGTTCGCCATACCTCACAGGATACGTCCTGTGCCGACGCTCACTCGCACCGCTCCGGATTGGGAACGACGATCAGCGCGCGGCCAGACGAGCCATCAGCGAGCTGGCCTCCTGAGAGGCCTCGCCACCATCGGTCAGGTGGCTCATGCTCTCGGGCAATTCTCGGCCGTGATGCGCCATGGCCTGTGCGTAGAGGCGTCCGGCGCGGTACGAGGAGCGGACCAACGGACCGGCCAGCACACCGGCGAACCCGATCTCGGTGGCGTAATCGGAGTGCTCGACGAACTCTTCCGGCTTGACCCAGCGCTCGACCGGGTGGTGGCGCGGCGACGGGCGCAGGTACTGGGTGATGGTCAGGATGTCGCAACCGGCCTCGTGCAGGTCGCGAATGGCTTCCTGCACCTCTTCCGGGGTCTCGCCCATGCCGAGGATCAGATTCGACTTGGTGACCAGACCGTCGTCGCGGGCCGCGGTGATGACGTCCATCGACCGCTGGTACCGGAAGGCGGGGCGGATGCGCTTGAAGATGCGCGGCACCGTCTCGACGTTGTGCGCCAACACGTCGGGACGGGAGGAGAACACCTCGGCCAGCTGATCCGGCTTGGCGTTGAAATCGGGGATCAACAGCTCGACGCCGGTGTTGGGGTTCAGCTTCTTGATGTACCGCACCGTCTCGGCGTACAGCCACGCGCCGCCGTCCTCGAGATCGTCTCGAGCGACGCCGGTGATCGTCGAGTAGCGCAGACCCATGGCCTGCACGCTCTCCGCCACCCGGCGCGGCTCGTCTCGATCGAGGTCCTCCGGCTTGCCGGTGTCGATCTGACAGAAATCGCAACGGCGGGTGCATTGCTCACCGCCGATGAGGAAGGTCGCTTCGCGATCTTCCCAGCATTCGTAGATATTGGGGCAGCCGGCTTCCTCGCACACCGTGTGCAGACCTTCACGCTTCACAAGACCCTTGAGCTCGGTGTATTCCGGGCCCATCTTCGCTTTGGTCTTGATCCAGTTGGGTTTGCGTTCGATGGGGGTCTCCGCGTTTCGGATCTCGAGGCGGAGCAGCTTGCGTCCTTCTGGGGCCACAGTCACGGAGTCGATGCTACGCGCCGAAGCGGACCGTGGTGAACTGCGGGTTGATCGACGCACTCGTGACGGCCGGATGTTCGATCTCGTGATCCTGCACGGGCATCGACCCGTCCAGCGCGGCCAGAACGGCCTCGGTGACAGCAGCGGTTACCTCGCCGACGGTGACGTCTCGGCCCAGCTCCAGCGACAGTGACGTCACACCCGCATCGGCGATGCCACACGGGACGATCGCATCGAAGCCGGTCATGGCGGCGTTGCAGTTCAGTGAGAATCCGTGCAGTGTCACCCCACGCTGAACGCGTACTCCGATGGCGGCGATCTTGCGTTCGGGAAGCCACGCGCCGTCGCGCATCTCGGCTGCCAACCACACTCCCGATCGGCCGTCGACGCGTCCGCAGGCGATGCCGTACCCGGACACGACGGAGATCAGAGCTTCTTCGATCCGGCGCACGTACTTGACGACGTCGATCGGCTGCTCGAGCTTGACGATGGGATAACCCACCAGTTGGCCCGGACCGTGCCAGGTGATCTTGCCGCCACGATCGACCTCGACGACGGGAGTGCCGTCCCGCGGCATGTCTTCCTCGGCAGTGCGCCGCCCTGCCGTGTAGACGGACGGATGCTCGAGCAGCAGCAGCGTGTCGGATCCGACGCCATCCGCCCGGGCACCGGCCAGCTCGCGCTGCAGTGCCCAGGCCTCGGTGTACTCGACGGTGCCCAACTTGCGCACCACCATCGGTTCGGAGCTCGCGCGCGCCGACACTACGGCCGACGAAGAGTTCGCATCACTCATGAATCGGAAGGGTACGCCGCGTCACGAGCCGACGGCCACCCGCAGTGCCTCTCCCACGGTGTTGTGCTCGAAGGTGTAGCCCGCGTCCTCGAGAGCCTTCGGAATTGCCCGTGGACCGGTGAGAATGGCCTCCTCGGCAAATTCTCCGATCACTGCCTTCAGCGCGAAGCCGGGGACGACCCAGGGGGCCGGACGGTGCACCGCGCGCGACATCGCACTGTTGAACTGCGCGTTGGTCACCGGAGTGGGACCGACCATGTTGACCGGCCCACGCAGGGAATCGTTCTCGATGCCGTGAACGATGGCACCGATCTCGTCCTCGAGAGAAATCCACGGGAAGTACTGGCGGCCACTGCCAAGCCGCCCGCCGAGGGCGAACAGATACAGCGGACGAAGCTTGCCCAACATGCCGCCGCGCTGCGACAGCACGACACCGCTGCGCAGCATGATCGTGCGAACACCCGCTTCCGACGCCGCAGACGTGGCGTTCTCCCAATCACGACAGACCTCGGCCAGGAACCCCTCACCGACGGGAGCCGTCTCGTCGACCACCCGATCGCCCGTGTCGCCGTAGAAGTTGACGCCGCTCGCGTTGATCAGAGTGGGCACACCCGCGTCGGCGGCAGCCCCGGCGAGTACTTCGGTGGGAGCGATGCGGCTGTCCCGTACCAACTGCTTGTACGCACCGGACCATCTCTTGTCACCGATTCCGACACCACAGAGGTTGACGATCGCGTCGGCTCCGGCTAGCGCGGCCGCATCGACGCTTCCGCGCGATGGATCCCACTGTGACTCGTCGGGTCCGGCCGGTGATCTCCGAACCAGGCGGGTGACGTCGTGGCTACGGCCCCGCAGCGCTGCGACCAGGGCCGTGCCGATCAAACCTGATGAACCTGCAATGACTACGCGCATGTGAACGAAAGCCTCCTTGACGCAAACGGGGCATCATTCGCGAACGAATGATGCCCCGGATGCACGGTTCGTGCCCCTCTTTTCGAGACTCCGATGCGAATGTTTCGCGCTCTCACCAGAATACGTGAGAGTAGCGATTCGCCGGTTGCCTACAGGCCGAGATCGGCCTCGAACGACGCCACTTCGAGACGCTGCTTGATCGTCGTGAGGAAGCGTCCCGCATCGGCTCCGTCCACCAGGCGGTGGTCGTAGGTGAGCGGCAGGTAGCACATCGAGCGAACACCGATCGACTCGTTGCCCGAGTCGTCCTTGACGACGACCGGACGCTTGACGATTGCGCCGGTGCCCAGCATGGCGGCCTGCGGCGGAACCAGGATCGGGGTGTCGAACAAGGCACCCTGGCTGCCGATGTTGGTGATCGTGAACGTGCCACCGGACAGCTCGTCGGGCTTGAGCCCGCCCGAGCGTGCACGGGTGGCGATGTCGTTGATCGCCCGAGCCAGCCCCGCGAGCGACAGGTCGCCCGCATTGTGGATGACGGGGGAGAGCAGACCCTGCTCGGTGTCCACGGCGATACCGAGGTGGACATCGGCGTGGTACGTGATCTCCTTGGCTTCCTCGTTGATGCTCGCGTTGACGTTGGGGTGCGCCTTCAGAGCTTCGACGACGGCCTTCGCGAAGAACGGCAGGTACGTCAGGTTGACGCCCTCGTTCTCGGCGAACTTCGCCTTCGCCTTCGTCCGCAGACCGGCGATCTTGGTGACGTCCACCTCGAAGGTCTGGGTGAGCTGTGCAGAGGTCTGCAGCGACTCACGCGTCTTCTTCGCGGTGATCTGCCGGATCCGGTTGATCTTCTGCGTGGTGCCGCGAAGATGCGCGAGCTCGGGACGAACACCGGCGGTGGCCGGCGAAGCAGGCTTGGCGGCCGCGGCGGGCGCAGCCTCGGCGGCCGGAGCAGCCGGAGCCTTCTTGGCCTCGGCAGCAGCGAGCACATCCTGCTTGCGGATGCGTCCACCGACACCGGTGCCCTTGACCGTCGAGAGGTCGACATCGTTGTCCGACGCCAGCTTCCGAACCAACGGCGTGACGTACGGGCTGGAATCACCCGACGGTGCCGACTCCTTGGCGGGAGCAGCCTTGGGGGCCTCCTGCTTGGGCTCGGCCTTGGGTTCGGGCTTCGGTTCGGCCTTCGGGGCTTCCTGCTTGGGAGCCTCCTTCTTGGGCTCTTCCTTCTTCGGCTCTTCGGCCTTGGGGGCCTCGGGCTCCGGGGTGGCCTCGGGCTCGGGGGCCTTCTCGGCCGGCGATCCCGATCCGATGACGGCGAGCTGGCCACCGACGGCGACCGTGTCGTCTTCCTCGGCGGAGATCTCGAGCAGAGTTCCGGCGACCGGAGACGGGATCTCGGTGTCGACCTTGTCGGTGGAGACCTCGAGCAGTGGTTCGTCGACAGCAACCTCGTCGCCGACGGCCTTGAGCCAACGGGTCACGGTGCCCTCGGTGACGGACTCGCCCAACTCGGGCATCGTCACCGGGGTGCCTGATCCGGACGAGTCGGACGATGCACTCGCTGCGGGTGCCTCCTCCTCGGCCTGTGGCTCGGGCTCGGCTGCGGGAGTGGGCTCCTCGGCAGCTTCCTCGGGTGCCGACTCCTCGGCGGGGGCAGCTTCCTCGGCCGGCGCGTCGGACGAGGGAGCCTCGCCTGCGTCACCGATCTGGGCGAGCTCGCCACCGATCTCGACGGTGTCGTCTTCCTGAGCGACGATCTTGGTCAGAACACCGGCTGCAGGCGACGGGATCTCGGTATCGACCTTGTCCGTGGAGACTTCGAGCAATGGCTCGTCGACTTCGACGGTGTCGCCTTCTTGTTTGAGCCACCTCGTGACAGTTCCCTCGGTGACGCTCTCACCAAGAGCTGGCATCTGGACGGAGAAGGCCATGTCTGTTGACTCCTCGACAGTTGTGTGCGGGTGATGTGGTTCGACGACTCGTGGTCGCAGACCATTGTGCTGGCGGAACAGGGTTCATGGACGAGAGTTGCGTGATTCGGTTCGACGGAGGCGCCGGTGCACAAGACACCGATCGAGCGTGTTCGGCTCGACACAGCGCCCACGTAGACACTCCCTCTCGGCAATTCACTTACTCACTTCACGAGCCTTGGTTCACTATCAAGAGAGCTGAACCCTCTAATGTCATCCTTCCATTGTTATCGCCTCGCCGTTCCCCTAGGGCGTTCAACACGCCTGGCAAACTGGCGGGTAACAACATTCCGGCACCCGAACCGGTGATCCATCGGCCGTACGAAAAGGATGTTCTCGTGGGATTGTTCGATCGACTCAAACGAAGCGGCGGGTCCGCGAAACGTGGCCCCGAGGGGTCGGTTGCCCAGTACCTGGCCGATTGGACGGCCGCTCGAATCGGTGTCGAGGCCTACGTCGAGCCGAAGACGACGGTGACCCCGCTGACGGTGGTGCTCGTCGCGAACGACGGCGAGTGGACCCGTCGGCCGCTGGATGAAAAATATGCACGAAAGATCGGACGCGACCTGAAGATGCCGGTCTACGACGTGCGCAAGACCGGCTATCCCCAGCGCATGCGCGATCACGACGCTCGCCAGAAGATCATCAAGAAGCGCGAACAGCAGCAGCGCGATCTCTGACCGAAATCCGTGCGTGCAGATTTCGATCCGCACGCACGGACTGTGCCATCAGCCGTTCTCGACGATGTCCTCGAGGACCGCGAACATCGTCCGTACGGGAACGCCGGTGCCGCCCTTGCCGGTGTACCCGAAGGGCCCGCCGGTGTTGTACGCCGGTCCCGCGACGTCGATGTGAGCCCATTCGACGCCCTCGGGGACGAATTCCTTCAAGAACAGCGCCGCGGCCAGCATTCCACCGGCCCGGCCGTTGGTGACGTTCGCCAGATCGGCCACCTTGGAATCGAGTTCACGTCGGATCTCCTTCGGCAACGGCATCGGCCACGCGTTCTCGCCGATGGCCTGAGAGATCTCGGCGACGCGGTCGCGGAAGTCCTCGGTGCCCATGACTCCTGGAGTTCGATTGCCGAGCGCGACCACCTGGGCCCCGGTCAGTGTCGCGGTGTCGATGAGGTAATCCGGATCGTCCTCGCAGGCACGCACGATCGCGTCGGCCAACACCAAGCGGCCTTCGGCGTCGGTGTTGATGACCTCCACGGTGATGCCACCGTACTGGGTCAGGACATCGCCCGGACGCTGCGCTGTGCCCGACGGCATGTTCTCGGCCATCGGCACCGTCGCGACGACGTCGAGCGGTAGATCGACCTTCGCGGCCAGGATCACCGTCGCGATGACCGCAGCCGCACCGCCCATGTCCGAGGTCATGTTCTCCATGCCCGCAGCGGGTTTGATGGAGATGCCGCCGGTGTCGAACGTGATGCCCTTGCCCACCAGTGCGACCTTCTTCGCGCCCCGCTTGCCGCCCGAATGCGTCAGGCGAACCAGTCGCGGCAGGCGTGAAGAACCCTTGCCGACGCCGTGAATGCCGCCGTAGCCGTCCTTCTCCAGTGTCTTGTCGTCGAGGATCTCGACCTTCAGACCTGCAGCCGTACCGAGCGCCTTCGCCTGCGCCGCGAACTCCTCCGGGTAGAGGTGACTCGGTGGGGTGTTGACGAAATCACGTGCTACAGCGACGGATTCGGCAATGGCGATCGAGCGTGCCAGCTCGTTCTTCGCCTCCTTCGAGCGCGTGTCGGGCACGAGCAACTCGACGCGGGCGAGGGGAAGACCGTCCGCCTTCGGTGCCGAGAGCGAGGACTTGAACTCGGTGAACTGATACGCGCCGAGAAAGAAACCTTCCGCGGCCGCACCGAGATCGAGTGCCGACAACGTGGTCGCAACCGTATCGACGCCTTTCAGTGCACGGGCCGCGGTTCCGGCGGATTGCCGGATGCGCTCGCTGTCGATGTCGGCTGCGCTACCGAGGCCGACCGCAAGGACGCTGTCCATGGACAGGCCGGACGGCGCCGGAATGCGCACGAGCTCGTCGGCCTTTCCGGTGGCACCGACGGACTCGAAGGCATCGAGTAGCGCAGCGGCGACGGCGTCGTCGGAAATGTCGTCGGTGATGGCGAGTTCGAGGCCGTCGTCACTGGTGCTCAGCGCGACGACGAGAACGTCGACTTTCTTGCCGAGCTTGCCCGCGAGGACCAGGTCGGGTCCGAGAGTGCGGGAAGGCGTCGAAGATGAAGGCACGTGGCTGCTCCTGTAGGGGTTGACGTGTACGTACCTCGATCCTAATGACGACGCGTCGAGGGACGCAGTCGGTCTGCCGGGCCCGCGACGGCCGCGATGTGAGCTAGCGTGACCGCCATGACCGACACCGAGCTGATCGAGGGACCACTTCACGCCGTGCACACCGAATTGGGCGCGACATTCGCACCTTTCGGCGGCTGGACCATGCCGGTGTCGTACGCCGGAGTGGTCGTCGAGCACACGGCGGTGCGAGAGACCGTGGGCCTGTTCGATGTCGGGCACCTCGGCAAGGCGTCGGTGACCGGACCCGGAGCCGCTGCGTTCGTGAACTCCGTGCTCACCAACGATCTGAACCGAATCGAACCGGGCAAGGCGCAATACACCCTGTGCTGCACCGAATCCGGCGGTGTCGTCGACGACCTGATCGCGTACTACGTCTCGGACGAGAACGTCTTTCTGGTGCCGAACGCAGCCAACACGGCGGCCGTCGTCGCGGCGATGGCCGAGCAGGCACCCGAAGGGGTTTCGGTGGTGAACCAGCACCGCGAGTTCGGAGTGCTGGCCGTGCAGGGACCGAAATCGACCGAGGTCCTGCAGGAACTCGGCCTGCCGACCGAGATGGACTACATGGCATTCGAGGACGCCACCTGGAATTCGGTGGCGGTGCGCGTCTGCCGGACCGGATACACCGGCGAACACGGCTACGAGCTCGTTCCTCCCGCGGAAGATGTGGAACCACTCTTTCGGGCACTCATGGCTGCCGTGCGATCGCGCGGAGGGCAGGTGTGCGGGCTCGGTGCACGCGATACGTTGCGTACCGAGATGGGATACCCGTTGCACGGACACGAACTGGCACTGGACATCTCGCCACTCGAGGCGCGCTGCGGTTGGGCGATCGGGTGGAAGAAGGATGCGTTCTGGGGCAAGGAAGCCCTGTCCGCCGAGAAGGCGAGCGGACCGGCGCGAGTGCTGCGCGGACTGAAGGCCCTCGATCGCGGTGTCCTGCGCCCGGGCCTGGCCGTCAGGGCGTCGGGACAGCAGATCGGAACGACGACGTCCGGAACGTTCTCGCCGTCGCTCAAGATCGGAATCGCCCTGGCGCTGCTCGACGCGGAAGCCGCTCCTGAGGTGGGCACGGAGGTCGAGGTCGACGTTCGTGGGCGAGCGTTGCGCTGCGAAGTGGTCGCGCCGCCGTTCGTCGCAGCGAAGACCAGGTGACCGCGCGAGAGCGCAGCGGTCTTGACGATAGGATCTCCGGCATGACAGGTGTTTCCGAGTTCGCGTACGTGCAGCATCCCTCTCCCGCCACTCCCGTGGAGCGCGACGCGGTGCTCGCTGCACCCGGTTTCGGAAAGCACTTCACCGATCACATGGTGTACGTCGACTACACCCGTGACGGCGGATGGCACGATGCGACGATCGCGCCCTACGGGCCGATCGAGCTCGACCCCGCCGCGATGGTGCTGCACTACGGCCAGGCCATCTTCGAGGGACTCAAGATCTACCGTCAGCCGAACGGCGACCTCTCGACCTTCCGGGTGCACTCCAATGCCGAGCGCTTCCGCTCCTCGGCCCGCCGTCTGGCAATGCCGGAGTTGCCGGACGAGCTGTTCATCGGATCGATCGAGAAACTTCTCGAATTCGACCACGAGTGGGTCCCCGCAGCAGGCGGCGAAGACGCGCTGTACGTGCGGCCGTACATGTTCTCCACCGAGGCCGGGCTGGGCGTGCGCCCCGCCGACTCCTACCGCTACATGTTGATCGCCTCGCCCGCGGGCGCGTACTTCCCCCGAGGGGTCAAGCCGGTGAGCGTCTGGCTGTCCACAGAATACGTCCGGGCGGCACCGGGCGGCACCGGTGCGGCGAAGTTCGCCGGCAATTACGCTGCATCGCTCCTCGCGCAGGCGCAGGCCAGCGACGAGGGATGCGATCAGGTGGTGTGGCTCGACGCCGCCGAGCGCCGCTACGTCGAGGAAATGGGCGGCATGAACCTGTTCTTCGTCTTCGGCTCGGGCTCCGACGCCCGCCTGGTGACGCCGTCACTGTCCGGATCACTTCTCCCCGGTATCACCCGCGACTCGCTGCTGGCCCTGGCGACCGACGCAGGCATCCCTGTCGAAGAACGGCGGATCTCCACGGAGGAGTGGCGCAAGGGTGCCGACTCCGGTGAGATCACCGAGGTGTTCGCCTGCGGCACAGCAGCAGTCATCACACCGGTGGGCAGCGTCAAGTCCACCGAGGGAACGTTCGAGATCGCAGGCGGCGAGCCCGGCGAGATCACGCTCGCACTGCGCGACACGCTCACCGGCATTCAGCGCGGAACATTCGCCGATACGCACGGCTGGATGACCACGCTCCGCTAGCTCCCCAGCAGCAGGCCGACCGCGGCGAGCGCGGTGGTGGTCTCGATTCCGGCTCCGAGCACGTCGCCGGAGAGCCCGCCGAAGCGTCGGATGCAGTGGCGAGTGAGGATTACCGCGACGGCGAGTACGAAAACGACCACCAGCGCTCCCTGCCACGGTCGGTCGGGACGAATGTACGTGGACATGGCCGTTGCCACGCCTGTCCACAACGCCACGGCTGCGATCGACTGAGTGCCTGCCACCAGCGCGCCGAAGCCGCTCGGTGCCGCCGCCTCGATCCCTCGGCGACACGCGACGACCACCGACACCCGTCCGATCACCGAGACACACACGATGGCCCACCACATGTGCAACTGCGCGAGCTGACCCAGGCTTGCGGCCTGTATCCCCAGCACCAGAGCAAGTGATGCCACGCCGAACGGGCCTGCACTGCCGGACTTCATGACTTCTCGCGCGCGCTCGGGAGGTCCGTAGCAGCCCAGTCCGTCCGCGGTGTCGGCCAAGCCGTCCAGATGCATACCCCGAGTGAGCAATGCCGAGGCCGCGACGGCGAGCAGTCCGCCGAGGAGAGGCGTCAGGCCCGCCGTGATCGACACCCACAGAACGATCGCGCTGATGCTGCCGAGGGCGATGCCGACGAGCGGAGCGAGCGCTATCGCGCGCCCGGCGGAGTCCCTGTCGACCTCCTCGGGGCCGCGCACGGGAAGCACCGTCAGCCAGGAGAACGCGAGCACCAGTGCATCGGCTGGGCTGCGCACAGTCAGTGGTCTTCGGCGGTGCTGCGGTCTTCGGCGGTACTGCGGGCTTCGCTGTCGCCGGTACTGACACCGGAGTCGGCGAAGGTTGCCATCGAATTCAGGGTGCCGACACCCGCACGAACCAGAGGCAACGCCGCCAGCGCTCCCGAGCCTTCGCCCAGTCGCATCCCGAGTTCCACGATCGGTTCGAGACGCAAGTGCCGCAACGCAAGTGAATGGGCAGGCTCGGCCGAGCGATGCCCGGCAACCCACCAGTTGCGTGCCCCGGCTGCCGCGTCCTCGGCCACCAGAGCGGCCGCGGTCACCACCAGGCCGTCCAGAATCACCGGGGTTCGCCGATGCGCTGCCTGTGCCAGAAAGCCGGCGAGGGCCGCGATGTCGGCACCGCCCGCGACTCGCAGCAGATCGGTGGGGTTCTTCGCGACCGGCCGGGCTCGACGCATCGCGTCCCGGATCGCTGCGGTCTTCCTGATCCACCCCGCGTCGTCGATTCCGGTGCCGCGACCGACGGCGGCAACCGGCTCGGCATCGGTGAGGGTGGCGATCAATACCGTTGCAGGAGTGGTGTTTCCGATACCCATGTCACCTGCGATGAGAAGATCTGCGCCGCCGTCGACCTCTTCGTCGGCGATGGCGGCTCCGGCAGCGATCGCGGCCTCGACCTCGTCCTCGGTGAGTGCATCCTCGCGGTCGATCGATCCACTGGACCGTCGAATCTTGAACGCGGACACCGAAGAATCCGTATCGGCGTCGACCGCGATGTCGACAACCCGAACCGCGGCACCGGCGATGGCCGCCAGCACGTTGACCGCTGCGCCGCCGGCGCGGATGTTCGCGACCATCTGAGCCGTCACCTCGGGAGGGTAGGCAGAGACTCCGTGTGCGGCCACGCCGTGATCGCCGGCGAAGACGACGACACGCACTCGTTCGAGAGACCGCGGCGGGCAGGCGTCCTGGCAGGCGGCGATCCACTCACCGAGCGCCTCGAGGCGACCGAGGCTTCCGGCAGGCTTGGTCAATTCCCGTTGCCGGACCGCGGCGGCCGATCGAGCCGAGTCCGACGGAGCAGTCACCGGACGAAACGGCGACGACGCCGAATCCTCTTCCGAAAGAATTGTCACACTGTGCCTTTCGCGGTGATGAAGTCCGCCGGAGGGTCCTTGAGGGTCAGCGCGAGTCCTGCGACGACCAGCAGAACCCTGTCACATACTGCCGCGAGCCGAGAATTGAGCAATCCCAGCTCGTCTCGGAAGAGGCGACCGGAACGGGATTCGGGCACCACGGACAAGCCGAC
The DNA here is from genome assembly GCF_040702585.1 of Rhodococcus sp. NPDC079359. NCBI lineage: Bacteria > Bacillati > Actinomycetota > Actinomycetes > Mycobacteriales > Nocardiaceae > Rhodococcus > Rhodococcus sp. NPDC079359. Next base: position 111,792 of record NZ_JBFBLH010000005.1, on the reverse strand, counting down.
TTCGGGGCTGACGAGCAGAAGGTGGGACGGGCAGTCCGCGACTGCCCGAACCAGATCGTCGACAGCCGGTGCGATCGTGCCGCGGGGGAGCTCCCAGGCCTGTGCATCGTCGAGCATTCCCGTCAGCCACGTTCCCAGATCGTCGACGACGGTGGTGCCGTCCCAGGGCTGCGAGACGACACCGGACAGTGACGTGACGGTTTCGACGGTGGACCAGTGTCTCGGTCTCGACGCACGGTGACGCTCGATACGAAGCTGCCAGTCCTCGTCGGTGGCGTCCCGCCGACCGGTCGCGAGATAGCGAACCGGCTCGAGAACGGCAAGCGATTCCGCGTGCCCGGACTTGCCGGATCTGGCTCCACCGAGCACGAGGGTTCGTCTCGGTTCGCCCACCGACGTCAGACGGCCTCGCCGGCGCTGACTCGCGGCTTGGGTGCGCGCATCTTGCGGATCTGGGACGCACGGACGAAGGCGTACCACCCGATCCTGAAACCGCCGTCGGTGGTCTCGGGGAACCGCACCCGGATCTTGTTGTTGATCATCTTGCCGAGGTAGATGCCCTCGCCGACCATGAAGAGCATCATCACGAACATGCCGAGGGTGACGTACTGCTGCACCTGCGGCTGCAGGAACAACGCGAAGATCAGGATCAACGCCAGCGGCATGAACAGGCCGACGAGGTTGCGTCGTGCATCGACGATGTCGCGTACGTATGCACGCACCGGACCCTTGTCGCGGGGGAGCAGATACTTGTCTTCGCCCGCCAGCATCCGTGCGCGTCGTTCGGCTGCGGCGGCGCGTCGCTCGTTGGAGGCGGCCTTGCGGTCTTCCTTGCTGCCCTTGTTCGCCTTGCGGCGCTCGCGTGCCTCTTTGCTCGTCAGGGGAGCAGGAGCAACCGGTCCGCGACGCCGAGCTTCGGCATCGCGGCGCTTGGGGGTCGGCCGGCCCTTGCCGAGAGACACCGAAGGGGTCGCGTCGCTCCCGGCCGTCGTCGACTCGGATTCGTTCGAGTCGTTTCCGTCCGAATTGTCAGAGTTTCCACGGCGTAGCAGCTTCACGCACTCAGAGTATGGGATGGCCCGTTGCCGACGAACACCGGCCAGGTCAGCGGCGAAACAGCGGATGCCGTTCCGGTGCGGCAGCCCTAGACTTCCGACGATGCGAGTGATGATTGCGCCGGATTCGTTCGGAGACACCTTGACTGCCGCGGCCGCGGCCGACGCCATCGCCAGGGGATGGGCCTCGGTTCGTGAGACCGACGAACTCGAACTCGCGCCCCAATCCGACGGCGGCCCCGGGTTCGTCGAGGTCCTGGCCTCGCGCATCGGCACCGTGCAGACCGCAGACGTGGACGGGCCCCTCGGCAACCCGGTCCGAGCCCACTGGCTGCTCGACGATACGGCGGCGTACATCGAATCGGCTCAGGCCTGCGGACTGCATCTTCTCGACGGCCCGCCCACTCCACTGTCAGCACTGAAGGCGAGCAGCTACGGCGTCGGTCAGCTGCTCGACGCCGCTCTCGACGCCGGTGCGCGAACGGTGTTCGTCGGGCTCGGGGGAAGCAGCTGCAGCGACGGCGGGCGCGCGATGATTCGTGCGCTGGGCGGACTCGGATCGGCGGTCGCGCGATTGTCGGGCATCGACCTCGTCGCCGCGTCGGACGTGGAGAACCCGCTGCTGGGCGACGCCGGTGCGGCCCGAGTGTTCGGTCCACAGAAAGGTGCCGACGCAGACACCGTCGCTCGGCTGGAGGAGTCGAACACCGATTGGGCTGCAGTGCTCTCTGCCGCCGGCTACGACGTGGCAGACCGACCGGGAGCCGGAGCCGCAGGAGGTCTGGGGGCGGCACTGTTCGCACTCGGCGGCAGGCAGCTACCCGGTGCCGTCGTGGTGGCCGAACGAACCGGGCAGCAGGAACTGCTCGACTCCGTCGACCTGGTGCTGACCGGTGAGGGCAAATTCGACTCGCAATCGCTGCGCGGCAAGCTGGTGACCAGAATTGCTGCCGCGGGCGGCGCGACGGGCATCGACACGATCGTGCTCGCTGGGCAGGTCACGTTGTCGAAGGACGAACTGGAGTCGGCGGGCATCTCGGCTGCGCACTCGATCAGTGAGTTCGCGGGTTCGGTCGAGCTGGCGATGTCGGATGCGGCCAATCAGCTCGAACAGTTGGCCGCGCGCGTCGCGGCCGACGTGGTCGACACCGGTGTGCGAGCGAGGCGGCGAGCGTGAGGAATAGAGCTACCGGGAGTACGGTTGAGTCATTCACGGGTTGTACGACTGATAGGGAGAACCCATGACCGTTTCGAATGAGACCGCAACGACCGAAACCACGGCACACAAGGTCACCATGACGGAGACCGCGTCGACCAAGGCCAAGGCGCTGCTGGATCAAGAAGGCCGTGACGACCTCGCGCTGCGCATCGCCGTGCAGCCGGGAGGTTGCGCAGGACTGCGCTACCAGCTCTTCTTCGACGACCGAAGCCTCGACGGCGACCTCGCGGTCGACTTCAACGGCGTCACCCTCGCAGTGGACCGGATGAGCGCTCCCTACGTGGAGGGTGCATCCATCGACTTCGTGGACACGATCGAGAAGCAGGGCTTCACGATCGACAACCCGAACGCCACGGGATCGTGCGCGTGCGGCGACTCGTTCAACTGAGCTGACTCGTACTCGACTGTGACCGGTACACGCATGCGTGTACCGGTCACAGTTGTGTCTGCCCGTCGACTCCACAGCATCTACGAACCGAAAGGCCTTCCTTCGTGACACTCGCGGTATCCGGCTCGATAGCGACCGACCATCTGATGCGATTCTCCGGACGGTTCGCCGAGCAGATCGTCGCCGATCAGCTCTCGAACATCTCGTTGAGCTTCCTGGTGGACGATCTGGTCATTCGCAAGGGAGGTGTCGGCGGAAACATCGCGTACGCACTCGGAGTTCTCGGCGGCGCGCCTCTGCTCGTCGGGGCCGTGGGACCGGACTTCGCCGAGTACCGGACCTGGCTCGAAGAGCACGGCGTCGACTGCAGTGGTGTGAGCGTGTCCGCTACCGCACACACTGCCCGCTTCGTCTGCACCACGGACGAGGACATGGCGCAGATCGCGTCGTTCTACCCCGGAGCGATGAGCGAGGCCCGGGACATCTCCATCGAGGCACTCGCAGCGCAGCACGCGATGGACCTGGTTCTGATCGGTGCCAACGACCCCGACGCGATGACGGCGCACACGGCGCAGTGCCGCGCTGCAGGCATCCCGTTCGCGGCAGACCCGTCGCAGCAGCTCGCTCGGCTCGACGCCGCGCAGGCAACCGACTTGATCGACGGTGCCGCGTACCTGTTCACCAACGAGTACGAATGGGCGCTCCTCAAGCAGAAGACCGGCATGTCCGACGCTGACATCGCCGACAAGGTGGATCTGCGCGTCACCACCCTGGGCAAGCGGGGCGTGGACATTGTCGAAAAGGGTGGTGTGCACACCCATATCGGTGTCGTACCAGAGACGAGCAAGGTCGATCCGACCGGTGTCGGCGACGGCTTCCGAGCAGGTTTCCTCACCGCCCACATGGCCGGAGCCAGCATCGAACGTGCAGCGCAACTCGGTTCGCTCGTGGCCGTGCTGGTGCTCGAGACCACCGGCACTCAGGAGTGGGAACTCAACCGCGACGACGCGATCAAGCGTCTGACCTCTGCCTACGGTGCCGAAGCGGGCGAGGAGATCGGGGCATTGCTCCCCGCCTGATCGAGGTTGTTCGTTTGCCCACCGGATCAATGTGGCTTTGTTGCACTCCGAGCGACCGAAAGTCGCATTGATCCGGCGGGGACGGTCGGCCAGGTCAGATGTTGACCGGATACTCCGGTTCGGCGATCTGCGGCACGATGCGCTTCTCGACGAAGATGCCGTGCCACACCATGAAGATCAGCAGCGTCCACAGTCGACGGCTGTGATCGGACTTGCCGGCGCGGTGATCGTTCAGCATCGCGACGACGGCGGCCTTGTTCAGCAGGTGATCGGTCTGCGAGTCGGCGATCTGCTGGTGCGCCCAATCGAAGAGTTCCGGTCCGCGCAGCCAATGGCGCAGTGGCACAGGGAATCCCAGTTTGGCGCGATGGAGTACGTGACCGGGAACGATTCCCTCGAGCGCCTGACGCAGAGCGTACTTGGTGGTGCTCTTGGTGATCTTCTGGTCGAGCGGGAGCTTCTCGGCGACCTTGTAGACCTCGGAGTCGAGGAACGGAACGCGCAACTCGAGTGAATTGGCCATGGTGATCTTGTCGGCCTTGACCAGAATGTCGCCGCGCAACCAGGTGAACAGATCCAGATGCTGCATCCGAGCCACCGGATCCCATCCCTGCGACTGCGCGTAGATCGGCGCGGTGACGTCCTGATGGGTCCACTCGGATCGGAACTCGCGCAACACCGATCGCAACTGCGCGTCGTTGAAACTGCGTGCGTTGCCGTAGTACCGCTCTTCGAGAGTCATGGATCCACGGTTGAGCAGGCTCTTGCCGCGAGTGCCCTCGGGGATTCGCTCGCTCAACGAGCCGGCCGCACGTCGAAGGAAGGCGGGAAGCGACTCGAACGGCTTCAACGACAGCGGTTCGCGGTAGATGGTGTAGCCGCCGAACAACTCGTCTGCGCCTTCGCCGGAGAGCACGACCTTGACGTGCTTGCGGGCTTCCTTGGCGACGAAGTACAGCGGCACCAACGCGGGGTCGGCCACTGGATCGTCCAGATACCAGACGATCTCGGGGATGGACGCCGCGAACTCCTCGGGTCCGACGACCTTCACGATGTGCCGAGCACCGATTGCCGCGGCCGACTCCGCTGCCACGTCCACCTCGGAGTAGCCCTCGCGCTCGAATCCGGTGGTGAACGTGATCAGGTCGGGGTTGTGACGGATCGCCAGAGCTGCGATGGCCGTCGAATCGATTCCGCCCGAGAGGAAGGAGCCGACCGTGACGTCGGCGCGCATGTGTTTGGCAACCGAGTCTTCGAGTGCCTCGGCGATTTCCTGGTACCGCGCCTTCTCGCTGCCGGGTGCGAAGGGCTGAACCGGGAACTTCGGGGTGAAGTAGCGAGTGACCTTCGGCGGCGTGCCCGGTGACAGCGTGGCGTAGCAACCGGATTCGAGCCGCCGAACGCCTGCGTGCAGGGTTTCGGGCTCGGGGACGTACTGCAGCACCGTGTAGTGCTCGATGGCACGCGGATCGAGATCGGTGTCGACGCCGAGCAGATCCATCAGCTCGAGCACGCTCTTCTTCTCGCTACCGAACGCGGTGCCTCCGGGACCGGTGGCCAGGAACAGCGGCTTGATGCCGAAGGGATCGCGTGCAACGAACATCTCGCGCGTCTCGGTGTCCCAGATGGCGAAGGCGAACATGCCTCGCAGACGCTGCACGGCGGCAGCGCCCCAGTAGTGGAATGCCGCAACGATCGACTCGCTGTCACCTTCGGTGGCGAATTCTGCCCCGTGGTCGCGCGCGAGTTCCGCACGCAACTCGAGGTAGTTGTAGATCTCGCCGTTGAACACCAGTGCGTACCGGTTCGGCGACTCGGGCGGACCCCACCGCATCGGCTGGTGCGAGTGTTCGATGTCGATGAACGAGAGTCGATTGAAGCCGTAGACGACGTCGTCGTCGTGCCAGGTGCCACCGGGCTCGTCCGGGCCACGATGGCGCATGCAATGAGTCGCCGAGCTCACCAGCTCGACGCCGGCGGCGGTCGTTCCGTGAGATGTCAGTACTCCGAGCAGTCCACACACAGCGTCTGCTACCTCTTCTCGCAGTTGGGGACAATGCCGGGGGCCGGATCTCCGCGTGTCGTCAGCGGGACGGTCGATCAGCAACCGAGTATGCCGCAGACACGCTCGAACCTAGGTAACGACCCAAGGGTGGCTCCGCGTCAGCTTTGGTCTACGCTGCGTAGTACTCGGGCATCTCCATGTGGAAGCCCTTATTCTTCAGTGGTGGGCAATCAGGAAGGCGTGAACGTGGCGCATAGTCGGATCCTTCGGCGAGCGGGGCTGACAGCATTTCTCGGTGTAGCCGCGTTGATGCTGTCGGGCTGTTCCATCAGCAGCGACAACGTACTCAATTTCGGTTTCGCCTCGGGCGTCACCCCGCAGGGGCGACGCATCGGCGACCTGTGGACGTGGTCGGTCATTGCCGCCCTGGTCATGGGCATCATCGTGTGGGTTCTGATCTTCTGGGTGGTGCTGTTCCACCGTAAGAAGAAGAGCTCACCGGAGTTCCCTCGCCAGACGGCCTACAACGTTCCGCTCGAGTTGTTCTACACGGCGGTTCCGTTCGTGATCATCGCCGTCCTGTTCTACTTCACCGTCGTGGTGCAGAACTACGTCGACGAGAAGCAGGCCGATCCCGATGTCCAGGTGGATGTCACGGCTTACCAGTGGAACTGGAAGTTCGGCTACCGCACCATCGACCTCAAGGACGGTGCCGCCAAGTACGAGGGCACCGACGAAGAGGAGCAGGCTGCAGCCGAGGCCGCTGCCACCCCGGGCGAAGGTGCCGAGGGCAGCGAGGACGGCGAGTTCGTTCCGGGACCGATCAACGGAGCATCCACGCAGGATCTGTCGTACCTGCACTACAACAAGATCGAAACGGTCGGCTCGAGCGAAGAGATCCCGGTCCTGGTTCTGCCGACCGGTAAGCGCATAGAATTCGTGCTCGCGTCCTCGGACGTCATCCACGGATTCTGGGTTCCGGAATTCCTGTTCAAGCGTGACGTTCTCCCGAACCCCGAGGAGAACCACTCCGACAACGTCTTCCAGATCAGCGAAATCGAACGCGAAGGCTCGTTCGTCGGACGGTGCACCGAAATGTGCGGCACCTTCCACTCGATGATGAACTTCGAGGTTCGTGCCGTGTCTCCCGAGCGGTTCGAGCAGTACATCGAGCTGCGCAAGCCTCTGTCCGAAGGCGGAGACGCGCTGACCAACGCGCAGGCACTCGAAGCCATCGGCGAAAGCCCCCTCGCAACGAGCACCGCTCCGTTCTCGACCGACCGCACCCTCCGCACAGCCGCTGTCGCTGAAGGCAACTGACCAAGGAAGCATGCTGATATGAAAATCGAAGCCAAGATCTTCGAAATCCTCACTGTCTTCTTTCTCCTGGTCGGCATCGTGTACGCGTTGTTCACGGGCCTGAGCCGCACAGGAGTCGAGTGGGCCGGAGTCACCGCGATCTTCTTGTCGGTCGGTCTGACGTTGATCGTCGGAACCTACTTCCGATTCGTCGCACGACGCCTCGACACCCGACCCGAGGACTTCGACGACGCCGAAGTCAGCGACGGCGCAGGAGACCTGGGCTTCTTCAGCCCCGGTAGCTTCTGGCCGATCGTGCTCGCAGGAGCCGCGTCCATCACCGCCATCGGATTCGCCTTCTTCCAGCCGTGGCTCATCGCCCTCGGCGTGGTGAGCGTCATCGCTGCGGCCGCAGGTTTGGTGTTCGAGTACCACGTCGGTGCCGAGCGCCACTGACTCCATCTGCTTCACCCGAAAAGGGCCCCGGTTGTTCTCACGAGCGACCGGGGCCCTTTTCAGCTGTCCGAGTAGAGGCCGAACAGGATAGTCCGCTCATGGCGCTGTGAGGTGACACTGAGAGCGAGCGTGCGGAGGTCGAGCGCGCAGCGGTGAACGAGGTGGCACCCTCAGGAAACGTCGGCCTCCGAGTGGGACCGAACGGCACGGGGCACCTGATCGGCAAGCGAATCGAGGGAGATGTTCAGCGCGCCGCACAACGCGGCGACGGTGAAGAACGCCGGCGTCGGAATTCGGCCGGTCTCGATCTTGCGCAGAGTTTCGACCGAGATGCCTGCTGTATTGGCGACGTCGGTCATGGTTCGGCCACCGCGGGCATGACGGAGAGCAGAGCCGAGCCTGGCACCGCGGGCGAGTTCGCCGGGGGTGAGGGGAACACGGACCATGACACCGATAGTAATACCGGTCGTCGCGAACCCCGGAGCTGAGAACGGGCGACGTATCTGGGATATGGATGGGTCATCCGACGGTGGGGGAGGGGAGGGCCATCGGATCCTCCTCCGCTGAGGAGCCGGCCGTGCTGCTCGGAGGGTGATGCGAAGTGTTCCAGCCCGGATCGGTGTTCGGGGACAACAAAAAGGGCGACACCGTTGCCGGTGTCGCCCTTTTCGAGACTCTGTCAGATGTCAGCGTTCTCTGTCGTTGTCGCTTCGACCCGAAGCGATGGCAGTGTCCTCATCCGAATGGAGTCCATGGCCGTTGCCGTTCGAGTGGCCGTTGCCATTGGAGTGGCCGTTGCCGTTCGAGTGCCCGTTGCCATTGGCATGGCCGTTGCCGTTCGAGTGGCCGTTGCCGTGGATGCCCGCCTGGTAGTTGCGGAGCATCGTCAGCTGCTCGTGTTCACCCTTGTGAAGGGCATCTTCGAGAGCCTTGCTCTGTGCCACCGGATCCGGACTGAACAGCGATCCCGAGCCGGGCTTTCCGGCCGAGCCGAGCTTGTTCATCTTCTTCGGAACGGCTGCGCCCTGGTAATCGAGGGGAATCGGGTGTCCGTGATCGTCGACCGGTCCGAGCGGCTGGTGGATTTCCACGTACTGGCCGTGCGGGAGTCGCTTGATGATTCCGGTTTCGATGCCGTGCTCGAGAACTGCCCGATCGCTGCGCTGCAGTCCGATGCAGAATCGGTATGCGATGAAGTAGGCGAGCGGAGGCATGGTGAGAATTCCGATACGACCGATCCACGTCATCGCGTTGAGCGAGATGTCGAACTTGTAGGCGATGAGGTCGTTGATGCACGAGAGCGTGAGGATCACGTAGAACGTGAGAGCCATCGCGCCGATCGCAGTACGCACCGGAACGTCACGGGGACGCTGGAGCAGGTTGTGATGCGCAGTGTCTCCGGTCAGACGCTTCTCGATCCACGGGTACGCGATCATCACGGTGAAGACGAGACCCATGATCACTGCCACCCAGAACACTGCCGGGATGGTGTAGCGCCCGGCGATGTATATCTCCCAGGCAGGCCACAGTCGTGCCATGCCGTCGGTCCACATCAGGTAGAAGTCGGGCTGCACGCCTGCCGACACTTGCGACGGGTTGTACGGTCCGAGATTCCAGATCGGGTTGATCTGGATGAGTCCGCCCATTGCTGCCAGCACACCGAAAGTGACGGCGAAGAAAGCACCGGACTTGACCGCGAAGACCGGAAGAATACGAACGCCGACGACGTTCTGCTCCGTGCGGCCGGGTCCGGGGAACTGCGTGTGCTTCTGGTACCAGACCAGAGCCAGGTGGGCTGCGATCAGCGCCAGGATGATGGCCGGTAGAAGAAGAACGTGCGCGACGTACAGGCGCGGAATGATGATCGTGCCGGGGAAGTCACCGTCGAAGATGAGCCAGTGCATCCACGTACCGATGATCGGGATGCTCATCGTGATGCCACCGAGAGCGGCGCGGAGGCCGGTGCCGGAGAGCAGATCGTCGGGGAGCGAGTAGCCGAAGAAACCCTCGAACATTGCGAGGATGAGCAGCAGGCAGCCGATGACCCAGTTGGCCTCACGCGGGCGACGGAATGCACCGGTGAAGAAGATGCGCATCATGTGCACGATGATCGACGCGGCGAACATCAGGGCCGCCCAGTGGTGAATCTGCCGCATGAACAGACCGCCACGAACCTCGAACGTGATGTCGAGAGCGGTTGCGTATGCCCTGGACATCGTCACACCGTTGAGGGGGGTGTACGCACCTTCGTACACGACCTCGCTGAGCGACGGATCGAAGAACAGGGTGAGGAACACACCCGAGATCAGCAGGATGACGAAGCTGTACAGCGCGATCTCACCGAGCAGGAACGACCAGTGCGTGGGGAAGACCTTGTTGATCTGGCGACGCAATCCCGGTGCCAGGTGGTAACGACTGTCTACGCCGTCGGCCTGCTTGGCGGCGAGGGTTTGCAATGTACTCATGAGTCACGCTCCGGACGACGTTCCCAGAAGGCGGGCCCCAGCGCTTCGGTGAAATCTCCCGAAGCGACGAGGAATCCCTCTTCGTTGACAGTGATGGGAAGTTGGGGCAGCGCACGCGCAGCCGGTCCGAAGATCGGCTTGCCGTACTCGAGCGCGTTGAACTGCGACTGGTGGCAAGGGCACAGAATTCGGTTGGTCTGCTGCTCGTACAACGATGTCGGGCAACCCAGGTGCGTACAGATCTTCGAGTAGGCGAAGTAATCGCCGTAGTTGAAGCTTTCCTGACCCTTGCGCTTGACGACCGTGCTGGCGTCGTCAGAGCGAAGGCGGATGAGCATGACCGAGTTACGAACTCCACGCAGCGAGACGAGCAGATCGTGCTCGCTTTCGCGGTCCGCTTCACGGAACGGGAATACGGTCTCCATGGCACCAGCGTCCAAGTCCTCGGGCCGAACGAGAACGACATCTTCCGGTCGCCCGGTGTCTCGTCGGAGGTAGATGGTCTCTCCATCGTAGCGAGGAGTCCACCCGGATACCCACAACGGCGAATCTTCGCCCTTGGCCCAGGGATTCTTGATCAATCCACCGAGGGGGAGCAGTGCCATGACGCCGAGCGCGCCACCACCGAAGACGAGCGATCGCTTGATCACCTTGCGACGCCCGATGGTCGACGTGTCGAGCGAATCGCCCAGCTCAGCCACGAGAGTCTTGCGGTCGATCTCGGACGAGCCGCCGTCGTGACGGTCCTGGATGGAGACCTCTTCGGGGATGAACTTCTTGGTGAACTGCACCGCGCCGATACCCACCGCGAGAATCGCCAGGCCCATCGTGCCGCCGATGAGCGGGGTGTACAGCGAGTAGGCCAGGTAGTTCTCTTCGCCGATACCGGAGTACTGCCACGGCCAGAACAGGTAGATGCCGATGAATGCGACAGCGGCGAGGCCGGCGATCGCGAACCAGATCGCGACGCTGCGCTCGGCACGCTTCTCGGCGCGGGTACCTTCCACAGCCCAACGGTTGCGGCGGAAAGCGACATCGACACCGTCGAGGTTGGTGCCGAGCTCGACCAGTTCGTCGCGGCTCATCGCGGCGAGTTCCTCGTCGGTGTACTTCTTGTCCGCGTTCACGCCGTCGGCACCGGGCGCATCCTTGCGTCCGGATTCGTCGTCGTTGCCCGCGTCCTTACGGCCGGAATCGCCGTCGGTCATGATCTAGCTCCGATCCACAAAGTTGCTCCGACGACGGCGATGATGCCGACCGTCCAGATAGCGATCATCTCGGTACCGGGACCGAAACTTCCGATGCTCCAACCGCCTGCGGGAAGCGTTTCCTGGGCCGACTTGACGTACGCGATGATGTCGGACTTCTCCTCGATCGTCAGCTGACGATCGGAGAACTTCGGCATGTTCTGCGGGCCGGTGACCATCGCGGTGTAGATCTCCTGCTCGTTGGCAGGGCCGAGGGACGGTGCGAACTTGCCCGAGGACAGAGCGCCACCTTCACCGGTGAAGTTGTGGCAGGAAGCGCAGTTGAGTCGGAACAGTTCACTGCCGCGTCCGATGTCGCCACCGCGCAGAGACTCCTGAGCGATCTCACCGTTCTCGTCGCGGATGACCGTCGGTCCGCCGCCGTTGGCGTTGATGAAGGCACCGAGGGCGTCGATCTGCTTGTCGTTGAACTTCGGCGGCTTGCGCATCGCCTGTGCCTCGTTGCGAACAGCGGGCATACGACCGCTCGACACCTGGAAGTACACGGCTGCTTCGCCGACGCCGATGAGGCTCGGTCCGCGATCCTGAACACCCTGCAGGTTGGCACCGTGGCACGTGACGCAGGACGTGTCGTAGAGCTGCTTGCCCTCGCGGATCAGCGCTGCCGAATCGGTATCGGCAGTCGCGACCTGAGGAGCCGGCGTCAGAGCCGAGGCGAGGAAGCCTGCGCTCAGGAGGCCCATCATCAGAACGAGAGCACCGGTGATGCGTCGGCGCGTCCTACGCTGCCGTCTCGTCTTGGAGGCGGCGTTGTCGTCGGATGCTGCTGGGGGAGATGTACTCATCTTCTATCCCTTGTCGTGTCGGGACGGACCGAACGTCGGGGGCTGATTCCGTTCGCTCGTTATCTTTGGTGTGCTGACTGTCACTAGCGGATGAAGTAGATCGTTGCGAAGAGGGCAATCCAGACGATGTCGACGAAGTGCCAGTAGTACGAAACGACGATGGCCGCGGTGGCCTGCGCGGGCGTGAACTTACTGACCAGCGTTCTGGTGATCAGGAAGACGAAGGCGATGAGTCCGCCGATGACGTGCAATCCGTGGAAACCGGTCGTGATGTAGAAAACCGAGCCGTACACGCTGCTCGAGAGCGTCGTGCCCTCGTGCACCATGTGGTAGTACTCGTACGCCTGGCCGGCCACGAAGAACGCGCCCATCACCAGAGTGATGATGTACCAGCGGCGCAGTCCGAAGACGTCACCTCGCTCGGCGGCGAACACACCCAGCTGGCAGGTGAACGACGATGCGATCAGCACCGCGGTCACCGGCACAGCGAGAGCGAGGTTCAGCTCCGTCGGCTCCGGCGGCCAGATTCCATTCGCCTGGGCGCGTGCGACGAAGTACATCGCAAACAGCCCGGCGAAGAACATGAGTTCACTAGACAGCCACACGATCGTGCCGACGCTGACCATATTGGGACGGTTCAGCGAGTGCACGCGTTGGGTGATTGCCGATCCTTGAGTCCCTACAGCGCTCGTCACAAAGAGAAGTATGACCCGTCGTAGTACGGAAGGCATATCCGGGTCCGCTCTTGGCGCGTCGTGTTGGAACGAATCCGCGTACGTCCTTGTTCCCGTGCTGGTCAGAGCCTCTGTACGGGCCGGTAGGGTCCAGTCGTGCAAGGCTGGCCTCATGGCAAAGCGCACCGAAGGTGGATGGTTTCGGAGACTGTTCTCGCGATCGACGGCCGAACGTCTGGACCCCACTCGCGAGGACCTCGTGACAGTGGCGAGTTGCTTCGACGATGCACAGGCATGCTCGGCCGTGCTCGACGAAGCAGCGAGGACCCGACCGCTGTGGACGGAATCGGCGGAGGTGGTGCTACGGCATCATCTCGTGTTGCCCTCCGACCAAGTCGAGGACGCAGCAGCGGTTGCGGCTCAGGACGACTACGAAGTGGGGCCGGCCGCCGAACTACCGGAGAGCACCGGCTACCGCCCTCGGGTGGAAGACGGCGTGCCGCTGGTTCTGCAACGTGTTCAGGTACTCGACGCTCTGCACTGCTCGCAGGAACGTTCTCGCATGGCCGGCCTCGCTCAGCGTCGAGGGGGAGCAGTACTGGGGTGGGACGCACTGCAGCCCGCGCAGCCCGACGCAGCGTCTGGCTAAGCTTCCACCGCACCGAGTGCATCGACGGCAGAAGGGCACGGCAGAACCACCATGACCGCAGCGATCAGCGACGAACAGCCGCGAACCTGGCGTCGAATCCTCGGCGCGTTGACGAACCACACCGACCTGTCCAGCGCCGACACCGGCTGGGTCATGGACGAGATCATGGCCGACAACGCGACAGCCGCGCAGATCGCAGCCTTCGGCGTAGCGCTGAAGATGAAAGGTCCGACGCCGGCGGAGGTCAACGGACTCGCCGAATCGATGCTGGCGCACGCAGTGCTGGTGCACACCGACACCGACGCCGTCGACGTCGTGGGGACCGGAGGAGACGGAGCGGACACCGTCAACATCTCCACCATGGCAGCCGTCGTCGTCGCTGCCAGCGGGATCCGAGTCGTCAAGCACGGCAACCGCGCGGCGTCGTCGAAGAGCGGCACGACCGACGTGCTCGAGGCATTGGGGGTCCGAGTGACCCTCGGGGCCGACGCAGTCGCGTCGAGCGTCGAGCAGGTCGGCATCGGCTTCTGCTTCGCACCGATCCACCACCCCGCACTGCGCTTCGCTGCCGCACCGCGCAAGGAAATCGGAATCCCCACGGTCTTCAACGTGCTGGGGCCCCTGACGAACCCCGGGCGCCCGCGCGCAGGCCTGATCGGCTGTGCGTTCGAGAACCTGGTCCCCGTCGTCGCCGACGTGTTCGCCGCCCGGGGCAGCTCGGTGCTCGTGGTCCGCGGTGACGACGGACTGGACGAGATCACCCTGTCCACCACCACGACAGTGCACGTGGTGTCCGATGGTTCGGTGACCGTCGAGACGATCGACCCGCTCGACTACGGCATCTCCCGAGCGCCCATAGAAGCTCTCAGAGGTGGAGACGCCGAATTCAATGCAGCAGTGGCGCACCGAGTGTTCGCCGGAGAACAGGGTCCCGTCCGCGACGCCGTACTGCTCAATGCCGCCGCAGCCATGGCAGCGCACCACGGCGTGTCCGACGACCTCCACGCCCGAATCGAAGCCGGATTGGCCACTGCCGCAAAAACAATCGATTCCGGTGCAGCAGCACGGCTACTCGCCGACTGGGGTCGATGCACCACCGAACTCGCCGGCTGACGAAGAGCGCAGTTACTCGCCTATCGAGAACCCGGCTTCGACATCGGCACTCGAATAGGACTGGAACGCAATGTGAGTGGTGGTGCTGCGCACCCCCCGCACACGATTGATGTGCTTGGTGATGACCTCTGCGATCGACGCATGATCACGAACTTTCACGATGGCGATCAGATCGACATCACCAGCACACGAATAGACCTCCGACACCCCGTCGACATCGGCAACGGCCTGCGCCGCCTCCGGAATCAAGTCGGCCTCGGCGTCGATCAAGACGATGGCATTGATCATGTGCGCTCCTCAAGCATCTCGAGCTCGGTGTCCGACGCGAGCTACCCCCAGACCCTAGTTGCTGCCGTACCCCGACAGTCGTCCCGCAGGCTCCACTCCTGCCCTGAACGGTCGTTCCGCAGGCTCCACTCCTGCCCTCGCGGCTTCTCTCGCCGTCCGACACCACGACTCCCACGAACCCGCCGACCGTGCCGGGCTGCAGTACCCACTGCTCGTGCGCACGATCCGGACTCCGTCCGTGCGCAGCCAGGCCGCAATGAGTCCGACTTCCTCCGGGGGCGCGCCGCGAAGCGGGGTCGTATCGGGCACCACCGTTTCGGCCGACGCGGTGATGGCATCGACGACGGGCATCGGATGCACTCCCCGCGGCGCGACGGCAGCGCCGGCCAGCCGGCCGAAGCGCACCACGATCAACTCCCACCCGCCGTCGGCCGTGCGCCTCGCCGCAACCAGTTCGGCAATGGCGGCCACTGCTGCCGATCGGTGCATCCGGCGCAGTGCGTCGACGGTGATCGCGATTCTGTCGCGCAGACGGGCAGCCGTCTCGTACAGCTCCTTGTCTGCTAGCTCGGCGACGCGGCGGCGCATGGAGTACAGAACGGCGTCGTCCTGGCCACACACCAGCGCGAGAAACTGCGTCGGGGCATCGGAGTACTCGTCGGCCGTCAACGGGCCGGACAGTGCCGCAGGGCAGCCTCCGACGTCGGTCGCCGGGCACTGGTCACCGTGCCGAACCGAGCGGGCCAGACGGCGAGTGCACGTACGCAGGCGGCAGAACTCGGCGACGAGCGCAGCGGCCTCTGCGGCGTCACCGCGAACCGAGAACGGTCCGAGACTGTTCGGTGCCGGGGTGCGGACGATCGACAGGCGAGGGAACGCCTCGTCGGTCAGGATGATCCACCACCCCTTCCTGGGAAACTTCGAGCGGCGGTTGTACGGCGGGATGTGCGCCGAGAGCAGACGTAGCTCGCGGACTCCGGCTTCGAGCGCGTGTGCACACTCGACGTGGTCGACGCGGGTGGCCAGTGCGACCATCTCCTTCATCCGGCCTCGGGTCTCCGAGCCGGTGAAGTAGTTGCGCACGCGTCGTTTGAGGTTGTTCGACGTACCGACGTACAGCACCTCGTCGCACGGGCCGCGGAACAGATAGACGCCGGGCGTGCCGGGAAGATGAGCGGCCAGCCCGCGTTTGGCGCGCTGGCCGGCCGACACCGCGGGTAGGTAGTCGACCAACTCGGCGTAGCTGTGGACACCCTGATTGCCCACGCGTTCGATGAGGCCGTGCAGAACGTCGACCGTGGCCCTGGCGTCGTCGAGCGCACGGTGGGTAGGCCTTGTGCCGGATCGGAACAGAGTCGACAGCGCGGAGAGCTTCACCGACGGAGCCTCGTCGCGCGTCAGAACTCGGCGAGCCAGCTTGACCGTGCACAGCACCTGGAACCGTGGCCACGCGATGTCGAGACGGCTGGCGGCGGCCTTGAGGAATCCGGTGTCGAAGCCGGCGTTGTGCGCTACCAGCACCGAACCTCTCGCGAACTCGAGGAAACCGGGCAGAACCCGTTCGATGCGCGGCGCACCGATGAGCATCGCCGATGTGATGCCGGTCAGTTCCACGATGTACGGCGGAATGGACCTGCCCGGGTCGATCAACGTGGCGAACTCGCCGAGAATCTCGCCGCCTCGAACCTTGACTGCCCCGATTTCGGTGATGGCCTCGGTGTCCGCGCTACCGCCGGTGGTCTCGAGGTCGACGACGACGAACGTCGTCTCGTGCAGCGGGGTGTCGAGTTCGTCGAACGTCAGCTGGATGGGCAGGCTCACCGGGACGACGTTAGGGCCGACCTCCGACAAGAACGCTCATCGCGCTGTCGAACGTCGTCGTGTCACGGAACCTGTCGGTGCCCGTCGCTATCTTTCGCTGAGTCGGCCGATTCGGCCGCCGGAAACCGTAAAGAGACAAGGATCACAATGATCATCGATTGCAGTGACTGCCTGGTCCGTGACATCGCCTGCGCGGACTGCGTCGTGACGGTGCTTCTGGGGGCTCCGGGGATGCCGTCCGGATCGGACGGACGGCGGGTCGGTCCGCCGTCTCGTATCACTCTCGAGCAGGAGGAACTCGGTGCCATGGGGGTGCTCGCCGATGTCGGTCTCGTGCCCACTCTCAAGCTCGTGGTGAACGACGACGACATCGCCGAGGTTCCTTTGTTATCGACTCGTGACACACCGGGGGATCAGCGCGCCGGCTAGCGAGAATCGAGCCGAATTCGCTCTCCTCGGCGAGTTGGGGTCGACACGGGGGTACGCCATTTCGTAACCTTCCTGAGACCTTGCGGAGTCTCGCCAGTCCAAACCGGAGTGGCGTCGCAAGTCACCGCCTAATCGTTCACTCGCGAGAGTGTTCGTACCGGGAACCCGATATCTACTGGGGTGAATCCCGCTGAGCCACCACATGGTGGCCGGTGGGTAGGGCTGCTCTTCCCAGCCCGAACCCGTCAGCTAACTCGGTCGGCGGACGATAGGAAGAAACGGAGCACCATCTTTCGTGGCGTCACAACTTTCCAACCGAACATTGCGGCGAGTCCTCGTAGCCGGAGCGCTCACGGCAGGCGTGGTCGTTCTTCCCGCTGCACCCGCAATGGCGGCCCCCCTCACCATTCCCGGCGTCGGAACCTTCGAGATTCCTGACATCCCGGGCCTTCCTCCCCTCAACCTTCCGGGTGTGCCCGCGCCGGGTGCGCCGTTGGCACCGCAGGTCACCCCGGCTGCGAAGGCCGTTCAGGCCGCAGAATCCAAGATCGGAGCACCGTACGTGTACGGCGCTTCGGGTCCGGATTCGTTCGACTGCTCGGGCCTCGTCCAGTGGGCGTACAAGCAGGCCGGCGTCAGCTTGCCCCGTACGAGCTACGACCAGGCCGCCGCAGGCACTCCGGTCTCGCGCGACAGCCTCGCCCCCGGCGACGTCGTCTCGTTCTACGACGGCTCGCACTCGGGCATCTACGTCGGCAACGGCAATGTCGTGCACGCATCCACGTCCGGCGTGCCGGTCAAGGTTGCCCCGCTCGACTCGATGCCGTTCGACGGTGCTCGCCGTTACTGACTCGAGCGATCGACGTTCGTTGTGAACCGACCGACAGGGTCGAGCCGTTCATCGGCTCGACCCTGTCGGCGTATCCGGACACGGACTGCGCGACACGCCGGTTCGGTGGACAGGGAAGGATCCAGTTCGTAATCTGATCGAGACCTGGTCGATGTTTATTTTGTGACCTGTCACCTCGAACCCCCGTCGATTTCGGACCGTGTTCACGTCCGCGCCCGTAAGAGCATGGGTATGGTTCGTTTTCGGACTACTTTTCCAACCGTTGCCTCGGTCGAGGCAACATCTGTGAGGACGGAGAGTCGCTTTCCGTGGCGATATCGAGATCTACCCGAGCGTTGCGTACGGCCCGAAACTCGGTGGTTGCGCTCGCGCTGACCGCATGCATCGCCGTGGTGCCGACGACGGCGACCGCGCAACCGGGATTCGGTTCGGCATCCGACGCGCAGACCGAACTCGCCGAGCTCTCTCGCCAGTCCGAGCAGACCACCGAATCTCTGCACGATGCTCAGATCGATCTCGACGCCAAGAACCAGCAGCAACTCGACGCTCAGGCCCTCGTCGACCAGAGCCGTGCCGCCGTGGACGCAGCGCAGGCGCAGTTGGAGCAGCTCAAACCGGCCATGGACAAGGTCGCCAACGTCAACTATCAGGGCGCGCGGACCAACCGACTGTTCGCCGTCATGGTCAGCGACTCACCACAGCAGTTGCTCGACCAGATGTCGGCGCTCGACGTGATCTCGGCGGAGACCGCCGACCAGGTCGCCCGATTCAAGCAGGCCAGCTCGGATGCAGAGACGGCCGAGCAGGCCGCGACGACGGCCGCCGAACAGGCACGCGTCGCCGCAGAGCAGGCCAAGGCCGTCAGCGACGATCTCCAGGCCAAGCAGAGTGAGCTGCAGGGACAGATTGCCGAGGTCATGGCCGCCTACAGTGCGCTCTCGTCCTCGGAGCAACTGTCTCTGGCCGGTTCGACCCTGCCCGACGGGTTCGACCCGTCCTCGATTCTGCAGAACCTGACGCCGGGATCGGGAGCCAGTGCGCTGCAGGCCGGCCTGACGCAGATCGGCAAGCCGTACGTCTGGGGCGCAACCGGTCCGGATGGCTTCGACTGCTCCGGGTTGGTCGTGTGGGCGTACAAGCAGGTGGGCAAGACGCTGCCGCGATCGAGTCAGGCGCAGGCGGCGGGCGGAACTCCGGTGGATCAGAAGGATCTGCAGCCGGGTGACGTCGTCCTGTTCTATCCGGACATCTCACACGTCGGAATCTATGCCGGAAACGGCAACGTGCTGCATGCCTCCACATTCGGTGTGCCCGTGAAGGTGCAGTCGATGGCATCGTTCCCGTACTACGGGGCGCGTCGATACTGAGGTCGTGTCTCGACGACCGACGAGTGGCGGCATGAGCACCTCGAACCGACCATCCTGGTTGCACGTCCTCCTCCGATCGTCATGGCGGCGTTGGCTTGTCGTCGTGGTCGTCGTAGTGGTGGCCGTCTCGGTCGTTCTGATTCACCGATTCGACGGTTCGTCCGCGGCAGGGACCGCCGAGGTCACCGTCGGCCAGGACCCGCCGACCTACGATCAGCAGCGCCGCGCCGATGTGACCGTCCTCCTCGACCAGTGGGCGCGCGCGGTTCGTTCCGGTGATCTAGACGCACTGCGCGATGTGATGGATCCGCAGGCCGACCCCGGCTTCGTCGAAGCGCAGCTGCGCCGGGCAGCAGTGGTACCCGGCGTCCCTTTCGCCGAATTCGGCTACGACCTGGGCGACGAGCCCGAGACCCCGGTGCCGCCGCCGATCGCCGCGGCGCTCGATTCCACCGATGTCTGGGCACCCTCGGTGTATCTGCGGTACGCGGTCACCGGCCCGGACGCATCGCCGACGCGTCGGCCGGTCTCACTCGTCGTCGCCGAGCGGGACGGTCGATGGCGGTTGGTCGACGACGCGGATCTGACCGAGTATCGACGCCACACCTGGCGTGGGCCGTGGGACTTCGGCCCTCTCACCGTGCGCTCGGTGGCCACTGCAGCCGGGACATCTGTGGTCATGGGTCATCCGGACCGCGATCGGTTCGTGGAGAACCTTGCGGCCGAACTTCCGTCGGCAATCGCGGCCGTGACCGACTTCTGGGGAGACGACTGGGCGCGCGACGGGCTGGTTTTCGTCGCATCCTCGGCGGAGGAGTTCGCCGAACTGACGGGGTCCGATCCGTCCACCGACGTGGCTGCGGTGACGGTGTCCGACGCGGTGGCGGCCGACGGCTCCCGTCCGACGGGTCAGCGGGTGGTGTTCGGTCCCGACGCCGCGTCGAGGTTGACGCCGTTCACCGTGCGCTCGGTTCTGCGGCACGAGTTGACGCATGTGGCGGCGAGGGCGCGGACGTCCGACGATACGGAGCTGTGGGTGTCGGAGGGGTTCGCCGACTATTCCGGGTATCGAGGGTCCGGTGCCGAGTTCGCGCAACTCGCACCCACTCTCGCGGCGATCGTGGCGGCGGGTGGGCCGCCGACGGTGCTGCCGAAGAACGAGGACTTCGGTGCCGGTGGTGTTCGGTCGAGTGTGGCCTACGAATCGGCCTGGTCGGTGTTCGCATTCGTGGCCGATCGCTTCGGGGAGTCGACCCTGCGTTCGCTGTACGAAGCGCTCGCGTCCGAGAGCCCCACCGATTCTGCATTCGAGTCGGTGCTGGGACTCGACCGGGCACAGTTCGTGTCCTCATGGGGTGACTGGGTGGCTCGCCAGGCCCGCTGAGACGGGGCGCTACGGTTGACGCCATGCGTCGTACCCTGCTCCTGACGAACGACTTTCCTCCTCGCCCGGGTGGTATTCAGTCCTACTTGCACAGCTTCGCCTCGCAGCTGCCGGCCGACGAGCTGGTGGTCTACGCCCCCCGCTGGCGCGGCGACTCGCACGAGAAGTTCGATGCCAGGCAGCCTTTCGAGGTGATCCGGCATCCGACGACCCTGATGTTGCCGACTCCGCTCGTCGCGCGTCGTGCGGCTCGAATCCTGAAGTCCCGAGGCTGCGATTCGGTGTGGTTCGGTGCGTCGGCTCCGTTGGCAGTGATGTCGTCGTACCTGCGCAAGGCCGGGGCCGATCGCATCGTGGCGAGCACACACGGTCACGAGGTCGGATGGTCGATGGTGCCGGGCGGGCGGGCGACCCTGCGCACGATCGGCGAGAACACCGATGTGGTGACCTACGTCAGCAAGTACACCCGGGGGCGATTCAGCTCGGCGTTCGGGCGGACCGCCGCCCTCGAACATCTGCCGCCCGGAGTCGATACCGATCGCTTCGTGCCCGACGACGCAGCGCGCGCGGAACTTCGTGCCCGCTACGGCCTCGGTGATCGCCCCACCGTTCTGTGCCTGTCCCGGCTGGTTCCGCGCAAGGGTCAGGACGTCCTGATCCGGGCGCTCCCGGGGATCCGCCGGGCCGTCGACGGAGCGGTTCTGGTGATCGTCGGCGGCGGGCCTTACGAGAAGACTCTGCGCGAGCTCGTCCGATCCACCGGCATGGAGCAACACGTGGTGTTCACCGGCACCGTGCCGTCGGCGGAGCTCGCCGCCCACCACACGATCGCCGACGTGTTCGCGATGCCGAGCCGAACCCGAGGTGCCGGTCTCGATGTCGAAGGTCTCGGCATCGTCTACCTCGAGGCGTCTTCCTGCGGTGTACCCGTAGTCGCGGGCATGTCCGGGGGTGCGCCGGAAGCGGTGCAGCACAACAAGACCGGCCTCGTCGTCGACGGCACGTCCGTCTCGGACACCACCGACGCGATCGTGCGAATCCTGTCCGATCGCGCGCTGGCGACGCAGATGGGCAACGCCGGCCGCGACTGGGTGGACGCGGAATGGCGCTGGGACGTGCTGACCGAGAAACTGCGTTCGTTGATCTAGGCAGTACGGCTCAACGGGAGTAGATCGACTCGATCTCGTCGGCGTACGACTTGGTGATGACGTTGCGCTTGAGCTTCATCGTGGGAGTGAGCTCGCCGTTCTCCTCCGAGAAGTCGTGGGGGAGAAGTCGATACTTCTTGATGGACTCCGCATGCGAGACGGACTTGTTCGCGTCGGCGACGGCGGCGTCGATCTCCGCGACGAGTTCGGGGTCCGTCTGCAGATCCGCCGCGGTGGCGTCGGCTGCCTTGCCGTGTGCGGATTTCCAGCGATCGAACGCATCCGGATCGAGGGTGATGAGCGCGCCGATGAAGGGCTTCTGATCGCCCACGACGACGGCCTGGCTGATCAGTGCACCCGCCCGCAGGTGGTCTTCCAACCCGGCGGGTGAGACGTTCTTGCCGCCTGCGGTGACGATCAGTTCTTTCTTGCGACCCGAGATCGTGATGTAGCCGTCGTCGTCCACGGAACCGAGATCGCCGGTGCGGAACCAGCCGTCGTCCAGCGACTCGGCGGTCGCGGTCTCGTTGCGCCAGTAGCCGTCGAACACGACCGGTCCGCGGAGTTGGATCTCTCCGTCCTCGGCGATGCGCACGGTGTTGCCGGGCAGTGGACGCCCGACGCTGCCCACGCGTTGGAATCCGATGGTGTTGACCGCGAACGCCGCCGTGGTTTCGGTCAGTCCGTAGCCCTCGTAGATCGTCACGCCGATGCCCCGGTAGAAGTGGCCGAGTCGGGAACCGAGGGGCGCTCCGCCGGAGATCGCGAGTTCACACTTGCCGCCGAGCGCTGCTCGCAGTTTGCCGTACACCAACTTGTCGAACACGGTGTGTTTGGCGCGCAACACGATTCCCGGACCGCCCGTATCCTGCGCTTCACTCCACGCCACTGCGCATTCGGTGGCGAGGTCGAAGATCTTTCCCTTGCCGTCGGCGTGCGCCTTCTGCTTGGCGGTGTTGAAGACCTTCTCGAACACTCGCGGAACCGACAGGATGAAGTCCGGTTGGAACGTGCCGAATGTCGCGACGAGATTGGGGATGTCGCTGGTGTGGCCGATGGTGACCCCGGCGTCGAACGACGCGATCGACACTGCACGTGCCAGGACGTGCGCGAGCGGCAGGAACATCAGCGTGCTGCGGCCCTGTGTCATCAGCGATTTCAGCGACGTCTCACGAATCCCGAGTGACTCGGCGAGCAAATTCGCGTGGGTCAGCTGGACGCCCTTGGGGCGACCGGTGGTTCCCGAGGTGTAGATCAGGGTTGCCGGGTCGGACGAGACGAGTGTCGAAACCCGTTGGTGCACCTCGTCTTCGGTGACTTCGGCACCACCGTCGAGCAGTGCCTGCACAGCGTCGGTGCCCGCCGAGTTCGCGATGACGAACGTCTGTCGGACCGACGGGGCTGCTGCCACAACGGACTTCGTCTCCTGCACATGCGCGTCGTTCTCGAGAATCAGTAGGGCCGGCTCGGCGTCTTCGAGGATCCACTCGACCTGACCGGCCGAGGACGTCTCGTAGATCGGTACCGTCACACCGCCCGCGGCCCAGATCGCGTAGTCCACGACCGACCACTCGAATCGCGTCGACGACATCAGTGCGACCCGATCGCCCTGCTCGATGCCTGCGGCGATCAGACCCCGTGCCACCCTCACCACCAGGCGCTCGAACTCGGCGGCGGTGACGTCGACCCATTGTCCGTCCACTGTGCGTCGGAACACCACCGCGTCCGGCGAGGTGCGGGCGCGAGCGAAGACGGTATCGACAGCCGAGTCGGTGTCCGCGATGGCGTATTTGGCGGCGACGGTGAACTCGCGCACGGGATTACCTCCGGATAGAACTTGGGGAGAACGAAAGTCGATAGCTCGGCTTCACAGATACTCTAGACCCGGGCTCCCGGCGTCGAAATACGCCTCGACGCGCACGGCCCCCGACCCGGTGTGTGAAGCTCTGTCGATGAGCAGTATTCAAGTTGCGGATCAGACATTCGTGGCCGCCCCCGGCGTGCGGGTGGCGCAGGCGTTCGCGTCGCCTGCACGGTGGCGTCGATGGTGGCCGGATCTGAACCTGACGATCACCGAGGACCGGGGTGAGAAGGGGATCCGCTGGGCAGTGCGCGGCGGTGTGGTCGGAACGATGGAACTGTGGCTCGAGCCCGCGCTTGACGGGGTGATCGTCCATTACTTCCTGCACGCCGAACCCGCCGCGGGCGCCGACGTGGCAGCGCACCAACACGCCCGGCGGGTGGCCGGACGTGCGATGACGTTCGAGCTCAAGCGAGAGCTCGAGGCCGGTCGGTCTGCAGGTGAAGCACCCCACCACGTAGCGTCGACTTCAGCTCGCGAATGAACCGCGCGGTACGGTCGGCCGGTTCGCATTGTGCGTCGGCGGATCGATCGTGTGAGATAGGCCTGCGCGAGTTCTGCGGCACCGAAGCGAACCGAGCTGATCGAAGTACCCGAGAGGAAGCGGACCAGTAGTCATGGCGGAGAAAACCCAGAGGTCGATCGTCGTCGAAGCTCCATCGAGCCGGGTCATGGACGTCATCGCCGATTTCGACGCGTACCCCACGTGGGTGTCGGCCGCGAAGTCCGTCGAGGTCCTCGAGGTCGGTGCGGACGGCCGCGGCAAGCGGGTCAAGTTCGTGCTCGACGCCGGGATGGTGAAAGACACCTACGAGCTCGAGTACGACTGGGCAGCCGACGGCAATTCGGTCTCCTGGAACCTCGTATCGGGCGAAATGCAGAAGTCGCAGAACGGCTCGTACACGTTGAAGGAGACCGGCAGCGGCACCGACGTGACGTACGAGCTCACCGTGGATCTGAACATTCCGATGATCGGTCTGTTCAAGCGCAAGGCAGAAAAGGTCATCACCGACACTGCACTCAAGGAATTGAAGAAGCGGGTCGAAGGCTGAGCGAAGCTCGCACCGAAGCCCGCACCACGGTGTTGCTGTTCCTCGGCAAAGGTGGTGCGGGTAAGACGACGCTGGCGGCTGCGTCGGGGCTACGACTCGCCCAGGCCGGTGAACGGGTTCTGATCGCGTCCGTCGACCAGGCTCACTCGCTCGCCGATGCATTCGCGGGGGACGCCGAGGTCGAGGATTCGTCCCGTGTTCGTTCGATCGCACCCGGCCTCGACATCCTCGAGATCGATACGTTGAGGCTGCTCGAAGCTCGGTACCGGGGATTGGGCTCACTGTTGGCCGTGGCGTCCGCGGGACACGAGCACGGGGTGAGCTTCGGGGCGATCGAACCGGAGGAGTTGCTCGGTCTCCCCGGAGTCGAAGAGCTGCTCGGCATGCACGAGATCAGCCGTCTTGCCGACGAGAATCGCTGGGACACAGTGATAGTCGACCTTCCCGCATCGGCGGATGCCTTACGTACCCTGCAGTTGCCCGACACCGTCGCCGCATACGTCGAGCGGATCTGGCCTCTGCACGCTCGGATCGTTGCCGGCACCGGTTCCGATGTGCGGCTCACTCTCGTGGTGGCGATGATCGAGCGAATCCTCGCCCAGATCGACTCCGTCCGGTCCCTGATCGCCGACGCCGACCGTACCGGGGCGACCGTGGTCGTCACCGCCGAACAGCTCTCGATCGTCGACGCGGAACGCACTCTGTCGGCAGCTGCTCTGCTCGGAATCAGAATCGATCGTGTGCTGGTCAACAGAATCCTGCCGAAGCTCAACGCATCGTCGGTCGGTCTGGTGGGCGCTCATCCGGCCGTGTTCTGGTTCGAGAGGTGGCGGGCGGCGCAGCTCGACGCGGTCGCCGAGCTGCGCCGACGCATCGGTACCGTGCCGATCGTGGAGGTGGAGCAGGCTCCCGGTGAACCGGTAGGGTTGAGGCCCTTGCAAGATGTGGCCGATCGCCTCGAACCGGACTCCCTCGAACGGCGCGCGCCGGGTTGGGGTGAGCAGCCTTCGGTCGTGCTCGAGTCGGGTGGCGGACTCGAATCCGTGTACGCGATGAGAATGCTGCTGCCGGTGGTGGATTCGACGACCTTGGGCCTGGGGCGAGTGGAGGACGACTTGATAGTGAGTGCCGACGGGAGGCGACGGCGCATCAGATTGGCGTCGGTGCTGCGTCGGTGCGTGGCCGACTCCGCCGAACTGGACGGACCGTGCCTGGTGGTGCGTTTTCGTCCGAACCCCGACGTGTGGCCGCTGTGACTCCGACTACCCCGACGGCCGGGGTGTCTCGATGACCTCGGACCATTCCGAGCTGGGGGCGGACCTGCTGGCCCTGGCGGAGACCGTGCTGACGCGACTCGAGCCGATCCTGCGTCGCGTCGCCGAGACGCAGCAGGATCGTGACCGCCAGGGATGCAGTTGGTGTCCGGTCTGCGCTCTCGCGGCACTGGTGCGCGGGGAGCGCCACGATCTCGTCGAGCTCGTGGCCTCCGAGAGCGCCGTGGTGATCGCGCTGTTGCGTCAGTTGCTGGCCGATCACACGACCTCCGGGGCGACGCACTCGGCAGCGCAGGCTCCGCCGACCTCGCCGCCACCGGGCACTGCCGCCGAGCCCGGGTCCGGTAGTGCCGGTGTCCACTCGGACCCCGCGGAGGTCGCGGACGTGTCGATCGACACGAAACTTCAGGGCGATCGTCCCGCTTCGTTCGTTCCGATTACCGTTCGAGTGAAGAATTCGCGTTCGGACGAGCAGGAGCGTCCGTGATCGAAGCGACTCGGGTGCAGCCCGCACGGGGGACGGGCGAGGAAGGCATGAACGAATGAAGCGGCACCACCAGCGACTGACGGTAGGCATCGACGTGGGCGGGACGAGCCTGCGCGCGTCCGTCGTCGACGAGGACGGGCAAGTCCTCGATTCGACGGCCGCTCCCACCCCGCACACTGCGCGCGCGCTCGAACGCGGTCTCGACCGCGCCGTGCAGGAGCTTGCCGGGCGACACGACATCGCGGCCGTCGGGCTCGCCGTCGCCGGGTTCATCGACTCCGATCGCACGACGGTTCTCTTCGCCCCGCATCTGCCGTGGGTGAACACCCCTGTGGCGACCGAGATGAGCATGCGCATCGGTCTGCCGGTGTTGCTCGAGCACGACGCCAATTCTGCGGCGTGGGCCGAGTATCGCTTCGGTGCGGCGTCCGGGGGTCGCAACGTGGTGATGGTGGCCATCGGCACCGGAATCGGCGCGGCCCTGTTGATCGACGGCAGGATCTATCGGGGTAGCCACGGTGTGGCACCGGAACTTGGTCACATCCAGGTCGTGCCGGACGGCCGGGCGTGCCCGTGCGGCAAGCGCGGTTGTTGGGAGCGGTACTGCAGCGGCACCGCTCTGGTGGACACCGCAGTCGAGTTGCTGGCGGCGGACCCGGCGTCCTCGACGACGCTGGCACGTGAGGTGTTTCTCGACCCGGGTTCATTGACCGGCCGCCGAATCGCCAGTGCCGCGCACGAGGGTGACTCGATCGCCCGCCGCACGATGGAGGACTTCGCGCAGTGGCTCGGCGTCGGGCTCTCGATGGTCAGCGACGTGTACGACCCCGATCTGATCGTGCTGGCCGGTGGAGTGGCGACGTCGTCGAGTCAGTTCCTCGCTCGCGCGACCGACAAGTACGCGGAGTTGGTGACCGGTGCGGGGCATCGCCCCCTGGCGCGTATTCGCAGTACTCAACTCGGTGAGGCAGCAGGCATGATCGGGGCCGCGGAGTTGGCCCGGGCGCAGTTCGTCACCGGCGTTCGCTGACGGTTCATCGCCGGCTTTCTGTGACCTCGGTCCTGGTGTCGGCGATGATGTGGCTGGTGTCATAAACCGTGGGTACAGTTCACTACGCGGCACGGTTCGAGGACGCACGGCCGCAGTCGATTCGCTTCAGGGCGAGGCGGCACCAAACGATTTCCCGACCATCATCAGGGAGCATGTCAATGTGGTACTGGCTGGTTAAGTACATTTTCGTCGGCCCCCTTCTCATCGCCCTGGGTCGGCCCACGATCGAGGGTGCGGAGAACATCCCGACGGAGGGGCCGGTCATTCTGGCCAGCAACCACAAGGCCGTTCTCGATTCTTTCTACCTTCCGCTCAAGACGCCTCGACGCATCACCTTCCTCGCCAAGAGCGAGTACTTCACCGGACCGGGACTCAAGGGCAAGTTCCAGAAATGGTTCTTCACCGCCGTCGGGCAGGTGCCGATCGATCGCACCGGAGCGGACGCGGCACAGGACGCACTCAACGCAGGCGTGCGCGTGATCGAAGCAGGCAAGGTTCTCGGTATCTACCCCGAGGGCACTCGGTCACCCGACGCGCGGTTGTACAAGGGCAAGACCGGGATGGCGCGTCTGGCACTGCAGACCGGAGTTCAGGTGATTCCGGTCGCGATGATCGGTACCGAGAAGATGAACCCCATCGGTTCGCGCGTGTGGCGTCCGGCGAAGGTCACCATCCGGATCGGCAAGCCCATCGACTTCTCTCGCTTCGAAGGGATGGCCGGCAATCGTTTCGTCGAGCGTGCGGTGACCGACGAAGTGATGTACGACCTGATGTTGCTCTCCGGTCAGGAGTACGTGGACGTGTACGCCGCATCGCTGAAGAAGGCTGCACCCGAGGCGGAGTCGGCTCCGACCGCGCAGCGGATCCCGGATTCCAAGGCGAGCTGAATCTGCTCGACCCGCTCCGTGATCAGACTGCGGAGCGGGTGCCGACTGTCCTATCGGTTCGGTCGGTCCAGCCGATCGCGGCCACCGCGATGATCGACGCGAGCGCCCACCACACGTAACCCGAGGCCGCGAACTGGTCCACGAGCGGCCAGCCGAGACCGCTCCATCGGCCCTCACCGAGCTTCCAGTGCGGCGGGTAGACCATCAACGCCAGCCCGACGGCCACCAGAGTTGCCAACAGTGCACTGCGGCGGCGGTAGCCGAGGACGGCGAGCACCACGGTGAACGGGATGGCCCACACCCAGTGGTGTGACCAGGAGACCGGCGACACCAGCAGTCCGAACATGGCGTTGATCGTCACGGCGAGGGCAGTCTCGCCTGCGGCGAACGCCTTTCGCATCGCTATCGCCGCGATGGCAAGGACCACCACCGACAACGCGAGCCACAGGATCGACCGAGGCAGTTCGTCCAGCCCGAGCCGCGCGAGCACTCCGGTGATCGACTGGTTGGGCGGGTAGGCCGGACCGCCGATTCGGTCGGAATCGACGATCGTCTCGGTCCAGTACTTCACCGAGTCCGACCACGTCAGCGCGAAACCGACCGCGGTGAACACCGCAAAGCTCAGGACCGATACCACAGCGGCTCGAAAGTCCTTGCGCAACAAGAAGAACAGTACGAACACTGCGGGGGTGAGCTTGACGGCAGCCACGAGTCCGATCAGCACACCTCGGGGCCACGGCGTCTTCTTCGGCAGGCAGTCCAGTGCAACGAACGCCATCAGCACGATGTTGATCTGCCCGTAGTTCAGCGTCGAGGTGACCGGCTCGAGAAGCAGCACGGCCACGGCGAAGACTGCTCCGGCAGTCCACCACACGAGCGTGCGAGGACGCACGCCGAGCGAGGTGAGGGTCGCCACCACGGTCACCAGCAGCAAGAGCATGGACAGCACGGTGACCGCGATCGAGGCGGCGTACAGCGACACCGACGACAACGGGCTGAAGATCGCCGCGGCGATCGGGGGATAGGTGAACGGCAGCGTCGTACCGGTCGCGATCGGCGGCAGCTGACCGTAGAGATCCCCGCCCTCGGCGAACACCTGACCGCCGAGTCGATACACGTCCAGATCGAGTCGGTAGTGCTCACCGAGCTCACGCAACCCCGGAAAGCCGTTGAGATGGAACAGCACGCCGACGAGAGCACCGATCAGGACGAGAACCCTGCTCGACGCCACCGCCCAACTCGTCCACCGGCGTCGCGTCGGCGCCGCCGGCTCCGATGCTTCGGCGACCGGACGGTTGGTGTCGGGCGGAGTCACTGGCGTTGCCTTTCAGGGCTGTTCGGATCGGGGCTACCGGTACGCGGGGGACGTGTCGGGGACGCGCTAGGGTGAGCCGCGTGCGCTACTTCTACGACACAGAGTTCATCGAGGATGGTCGCACAATCGAGTTGGTCTCGATCGGTGTGGTGTCGGAGGACGGCCGCGAGTTCTATGCGGTGTCCTCCGAGTTCGACCCCGAGCGCGCCGGCCGCTGGGTTCGACGCAACGTGCTTCCCAAGCTGCCACCGTACTCGTCGCCGCTGTGGATGAGCAGGTCGCGAATCCGGGACGAACTGCTCGAATTTCTCGTTCCGCACTACGGTGCCGAGGTCGAACTGTGGGCGTGGGTGGCGGCGTACGACCACGTGGCGCTCTGCCAGCTGTGGGGCTCGATGACCGAGTTGCCGCGTTCGCTGCCGCGGTTCACCCGCGAGCTGCGCCAGCACTGGGAGGATCGCGGCAGTCCCGAGCTGCCGTCGGTGCCCGACGACGCTCACGATGCCTTGGCCGACGCGCGGCACAATCTGGCGAAGTTCCAGACGATCGAGGAGTACTCGCACCGCGGGTGAACACCCGTTGTCCTGCGGCTTCGGCGGTGCGAATATCCTGTAGCCGTGAACTGGACTGTCGACGTACCCATCGATCGCTTGCCCGACCTGCCGCCGTTGTCGCCGACGCTGCGCTCTCGATTGGACGATGCGTTGGCCAAGCCGGCTGCGCAGCAACCGCAGTGGGATCCCGAGCATGCTGCCGACATGCGCAAGGTGCTCGAGAGCGTGCCACCGATCACCGTCGCCGGTGAGGTGGAGGCGTTGTCGGACAAGCTCGCCGCCGTCGCTCGCGGTGAGGCCTTCCTGCTGCAGGGTGGCGATTGCGCCGAGACGTTCGTCGACAACACCGAGCCGCACATCAAGGGCAACATCCGCACGCTGCTGCAGATGGCTGTGGTGCTCACCTACGGCGCGAGCATGCCGGTGGTCAAGGTCGCCCGTATCGCCGGTCAGTACGCCAAGCCGCGGTCGTCGAACATCGACGCGCTCGGTCTGCAGTCCTACCGCGGCGACATGATCAACTCGCTCGTCGCCGACGAGAGCGTCCGCGGCCACGATCCGTCACGACTGGTGCGCGCGTACGCCAATGCCAGCGCGGCGATGAACCTGGTCCGCGCACTCACCGGTGCAGGCATGGCGGATCTGCACAAGGTGCACGACTGGAACCGCGAGTTCGTCGCCCAGTCGCCCGCCGGTGCGCGCTACGAGGCGCTCGCGGGGGAGATCGATCGCGGCCTGCGCTTCATGGATGCCTGCGGCGTCTCCGACCCCAACCTGCACACCGCGCAGATCTTCGCCAGCCACGAAGCACTCGTTCTCGACTACGAGCGTGCGATGCTGCGTCTGGACAACACCGACGATCACCCCAAGCTGTACGACCTGTCCGCGCACTTCCTGTGGATCGGCGACCGCACCCGCCAACTCGACGGGGCGCACATCGCGCTGGCCGAGCTGATCTCCAACCCGATCGGTCTCAAGATCGGGCCCACGACCACGCCCGAGATGGCCGTCGAGTACGTCGAGCGCCTCGACCCGACCAACAAGCCGGGACGTCTGACGCTGATCTCACGCATGGGCAACGGCAAGGTACGCGACATCCTGCCCGCCATCATCGAGAAGGTTCAGGCCACCGGCCACCAGGTCATCTGGCAGTGCGATCCGATGCACGGCAACACTCACGAGGCCTCGACCGGCTACAAGACGCGCCACTTCGACCGCATCGTCGACGAGGTCCAGGGATTCTTCGAGGTGCACAACGGCCTCGGAACGCATCCGGGCGGAATTCACGTCGAACTGACCGGCGACAACGTCACCGAGTGCCTCGGCGGTGC
Source organism: Rhodococcus sp. NPDC079359 (assembly GCF_040702585.1). Taxonomy (NCBI): domain Bacteria; kingdom Bacillati; phylum Actinomycetota; class Actinomycetes; order Mycobacteriales; family Nocardiaceae; genus Rhodococcus; species Rhodococcus sp. NPDC079359. The sequence goes on along the minus strand of NZ_JBFBLH010000005.1, from coordinate 80,238 downwards.
CCAGGACATCTCGGACCTGGACCTCGCCGGCCGGTACGAGACCGCCTGCGACCCGCGTCTGAACACGCAGCAGAGCATCGAACTGGCATTCCTCGTCGCCGAGATGCTCCGCGACTGATCAGGGTAGCGAGACGACCATGACCTCGGAGCCCGGTTCCACCCGAGAACCGGCTCCGGGGCTCTGGGTGATGACCAGCGACCCGTCGGTGTCCACCACCTGACGGACGTCGATCGTCAGGCCCAACGTCTCGACGGCGGTCCGGGCCGAGCCGACCGAGCGACCCAGCAGCGACGGCACGGTGACGGCATTGGACACCTCGAGCGCAGCGGTGGTCCCGGATCGCACCGTCTGCCCGGCCTCCGGCGTCGTTCCTATCGCCCTGCCGCCGTCGGTGTCCTCGTCGAACGTCTCCCGAACCTCGCCGACGGTGATGCCCACCGATTCCAGCGTCGTCCTGGCCTGGTCGACGCTCTGCCCGCGTACGTCGGGTACCTCGACCGGCGGTGCCCCCTTGCTGCGCAGCACCGTGACCGAGCTTCCCGTGGTCAGCACGGTGCCGGGCGGTGGGTCCAGGGCTGCGACGCCGCCGATCGGAGCGGACGTGCTGAAGGCCTCGCCGCCGTCGACGGGTGTGAACGTTCGGTCTCGCAGTTGCTGTTCCATGTCGTCGACGGATGCGCTCGTGTCGATCGAGGGAACGGTGGGGCGACCCAGCGACACCAGCAGAAACACCGTGTCGCCCTTGGCGATTCGCGATCCACCGGTGGGATCGGTGCCGATGAGAAGGTCGGTGTCCACCGAGTCGGAGTAGGTTCCGCGCACCGTGGCTTCGAGACCGGCGGCTTCCACGGCACTGGTGGCACCGGTGGTGTCGAGCCCGTCCACCATCGGGACTGCGGTGTAGCGACCCGAGCCCATCCACCATCCGCCGAAGCCGACCAACACCGCGAGCAGGGCGACGACGAGGAGCCAGATGACGATCGCTCGGCGCGAGCGCTGGCGGTCGGCGTCGAAATCGGGGAACTCGTAGTGCCGCCTACCGGTCGGGGGTGGCCCGGCGGGCGGCACCTCGGCGATGTCCTGGCCGTGGTCGATGCCCCGCGATGTGGGCGAGGTGACCACCCTGGTGTGCTGCACCCCGTGTTGCGGAGGTGGGGGCGGCGAAGTGTCCACGACATGGGTGCGAGCGGACGGCGGACGGTTGCCCGCGACCGTCGTCGGTGCTCCGGCTGCGGCCGAGCTCAGGTGCTCGGCCGAGCGCTTGGGTGCCGGCACTCGGTACTCGGGCAGCGCCAGCGCCGACGCGGCTGCGCGCAGGGCCCGGGCCATGTCGTCGGCATTGCGGTACCGGTGTTCCGGGGCGCGGACGGTGGCGCGCTGGACCACCTCGTCGAACTGCGGGGGGACGCCTGCGATGAGGGTGGAGGGCAGCGGTACGTCGTTGTCGATGCGCTGGTAGGCGATGGACAGCGAGGTGTCGCCGGTGAACGGCGTGCGTCCGGTCAGCAGCTCGAACAACACGACACCGACGCCGTAGACGTCGCTGCTCGCGGACGCGGAACCGGTGGTGACCTGCTCGGGAGACAGGTACGCGGCGGTGCCCAGAATCACACTGCTCGACGTCACGGTGGAGGCCGCTATGGCTCGGACGAGTCCGAAGTCGGCGATCTTCACGTCGCCGTCGTCGCTGATCAGGATGTTCTCGGGCTTGATGTCGCGGTGCACCAGACCGGCGCGGTGGGCGACGGCGAGTGCGTCGAGAACCGGCCGGATGACGGCCGCTGCAGCATGCGGAGGCATCGGTCCGCGCTCGCGCAGCAGCTCACGCAGAGTTCCGCCCTCGACGAGTTCCATGACGAGGAAGGCGTGTTCGCCGTCCCGACCGTGGTCGTAGACGGCGACGAGGCCCGGGTGACTGAGCCTGGCCACGGCCCGCGCCTCGAACTCGAAGCGCTGAACGAACTGTGGGTCCTCGGCGAACTTCGGGTCCATGATCTTCACCGCCACGGGGCGGTCGAGCCTGGTGTCGAGTCCGCGGTAGACCGTCGACATACCGCCGCGCGCGATCGGTGCGTCTATTCGGTATCGACGATCGAGCATCGAACCCGGTATCACCGAACCTCCCCTCGTCGTCCACTGGTCTTCCGGCGTTCGACGCCGGATGCTGAAGTCGATCGTATCGGTGCAGGAGATGCCGACCGACGATCGTGGCTCGTGTGTTCGTCCTGCTGGGCCGACTGTCACGCTTTTGATGTCTGGATGCCGGACCCGTTAACGTTACCTGCGTGAGTGCCATTCCCTATGCCGACGACGTGCTCGATCCGTCGGTGTCCGTGCTGCAGTTCGCCGACGTCGCGAAGATTCTCGACGTTCCCAAGACCCGCGTCGAGCAGCTGATTCGAGATCGGCAGCTGCTGGCGCTGAAGCGTTCGCGTGTGCCCGGTGTTCCCGAGCAGTTCCTCGACACCGACAAGGGCACCATCGTCAAGGGCCTGCCGGGTCTGCTGGCCGTGCTGCACGACGGCGGTTACGAGGACGAGGAGATCCTGCGGTGGCTGTTCACCGAGGACGAGAGCTTGCCCGGTGCACCCGTCGCTGCTCTGCACGGCGACCTGATGCGCGAAGTGATCAGGCGAGCTCAGGCAATGGCCTTCTAGCGAATCGTTGCGCGCTTGAAGCCGGTGACGGCGAACTGCGGAAGCGCGATGCGAGCTCGGGTCCACTGCGGCACCGTCGCGCGTTGCGAGAGCACGCGGTAGCCCTGTGACTCGACCTCTGCGAGTATGCGGCCGTACAGGATCGATGCCGTGCGCATCGACGGTCGCACTCGCGGATCCAGCATCTCGATACCCGCGTCGGACGTGCGGTAGATCGAGCGGGTGACGGCGATCAGGTGCGCGAGGGCCCTGGTGACCCTGGCGTCGACATTTCCCGTGGTGCGGCACCACCGGAGCAGTTCTTCGTCGACACCGAACGCCGCGAGTTCGTCGGTGGGCAGGTAGATGCGGTCGCGATCGAGGTCCTCACCCATGTCTCGGATGAAGTTGGTGAGCTGGAACGCCTCGCCGAGGGCTGCGGCGGGAGGCTCGGCCTCCGACCGCTCGACGACGGTTCCCAGGATCGGCAACATCTGCAGTCCGATGACCGCAGCGGAGCCGTACATGTACTCGCGCAGCTGCTCCATCGTCCGGTAGCGCGAGACGAACATCGGACTCCCCGGAATGTCCATGCGCATCGAGTGCATGAACGCGTAGAAATAGTCGTGCGGAATGTCGTAGCGCGCCACGGTGTCGCACAACGCGCTCAACACTCGATCGGACACGCTCTCGGACAACGGTTTTCCCGCCAAGGCATCGCGCACCCGGGACTCGATCACGTCGAGTTCGACGATGCGTCGGGCGTTGAGTTCGTCAGATCCCACGGAGATGTCGGTGCCCTCGAGGTCCACGATGTCGTCGACCATCCGGGCGAACCCGTACAACGCGTGCACGCCTGCGCGCTTGTCGGTGGGGAGCAGGCGAGTGGCGAGGAAATACGTCTTGCCGTGCTGGGCGTTGAGTTCGCGACAGATGCGGTATGCCTCGTGCAGCTCCGGATCGATCCCGTCCAGTTCTTTCATCGCGCGAGCCTTCATGACGTGGATTCGTCTCCGGTCGGTTCCGTTGCTGGGGTCTTGGGTGCGTTCGGCACGGCACGGTGCTGCCTGGATCGGTCCGATCGTAGACGCAGCGGATCGACGCGCGTCAGAGACAGAGCTGCGACGACCGCGGCGAAGACCGCCAGTGCGACGTGTCCGAAGGTGTAGAGGCCGATCGATCCGTCGGGTTGGAAGACGAGCATGAGCCATGTCGACAGGCCCGTCAGGATCATCAGGGTTGTGCGCGAGAGTGCGAAGCCTGCGGCGACAGCCAGTGGCCACGAGTAGTACCAGGGCAGGGCCGCGGGGGAGAGGACGACGGTGGCGACCAGGGCGATCAGAATGCCCTTGACCGCGTCGCGTTCGGATCTGCGGCCCAACCACCAGGCGACCGCGAGCACGACGACCAGCGCGATGGCGCACAGCAGGCGGGTGACGTCGAGAACGGGTCCGAGGCGTAGATCGAGGAACCACGACGTGCTGACGGTCACCAGGTGAGCCAGAATCGTGGGAAGCGAGAGCCAGTTGATGATTTTGGCCGATCCGGAAAGCGCGGTCAGCCAACCGATTCCGACTCCGGCGATCACCGACGCCACGGCGAACACAGCAACGAAGACGGCGGCTCCGATGCCCGCGGTCTTGACGAACGCCAGGGCGGGCGGCATCGGGGTTCGCCCCTCGGCCCGCGCCTTCTCCCGCAGATGGAGCATCCAGATCCACACCAGGAAGGGCAGCGCCAGGCCTGCTGTGGCCTTGATCGCCACCGCAATCGCGACCAGTGCGATGCCGCCCACGTGTCGGTGTTCGAGCGTCAGCACGATCCCTGCGGTCATCAGGCCCACCATGAGCAACTCGTTGTGCACTCCGCCGATCAGGTGGATCAGGACGAGAGGGTTGAGGACGGCGAGCCACACCGCGGTGGTCGCGCGGCCGCCGAGGTGTTTCGCAAGCCGCGGAACCGCCCACATCATCAGTGCCAGGCCGGGCAGCATCGTCAGGCGCAGCAGCATGGTCCCGGCGATGACGTTGTCGCCGGTCAGGCTGGTGATTCCGCGACCGAGCAGCAGGAACAGCGGGCCGTACGGGGCGGTGGTGGTGGTCCAGACATTGCTGACGTTGTCCAGCAGAACTCCTGGATTGGCAACGGGGCCAACGGCATACGGGTCGAATCCGTCGCGGAGCAGAGCGCCCTGGGCCAGGTAGGAGTACGCATCGCGGCTGAACATCGGCACCGACAGCAGTAGCGGAGCGGTCCATGCCGGGACGATCCAGCGCAGTTCGCCCACCGTGGTGCGGCCGTGCAGGGTTGCGCGCCCGAGCCGAACCCACGCGGTGATCATCAGCAGTACGCCGACCCAGACGATGATGGTGGAGAGTACGAATCCGTGGCCGAATCGCAGCCACGACAGGTGCATCTCCTCGAGCAACGGATCGCGTCGGCGCACACTGCCCGCGCCGAACCCGCCGAACACGATACAGACGGCACCGACCACACCGAGTATCGCTGCCTTGCCCTCGGGGCTGCGCAGGAAATTGCCGGTTGCGGTGAGTCTGGACTGTCGTCGCGCAGCCGAGGGTGGGGTGCCGCCGTCCGACGATCGATCCTCGGAGGTGGAGTGCGACGAGATCGAAGACATTGCCGCCTGCTCCTCCTCTGCAACGAGTTGTGGGTCGAGATGTGTACGTCGGCCGATGGTTCTCGCCGATCACCGAACGATCATGGTCGCAGCAATGAGCGCGACCGGCAAACGATCGCGCTCAGCTTAGTTGGTCGACGCAGTGAATCGAACGAACCTACCGGCCCGTGCGCCCTGTCACCCGCTGCGCGGCGAGCTTTCCCGACACCAGAACCGTGGGGACGCCCACTCCAGGAGTCGTGCCCGAGCCGGCGAGAACCACGTTGTCGAGCCCGGCGACCATGTTCTTGCGTCGGAACGGTCCGGTCTGCCTGAACACGTGGGCGGACGAGAACGGAGAACCCTCGATCATGCCCTTCTGCGCCCAGGTCTCGGGTGTGTCGATGTGGTCGAGCGTGAATCCGTCGAGCAGACCCTTGTATCCGCGAGCCTCCAGGGTCGTCAGAATCTCGTTCAGATACGGCTGCGCCAGCTCGCCCCACGGCAGTGGAGCGCTGTCGAGATTGGGGCACGGTGCGAGGATCGACACCGGTTCGCTGCGCACTCCGCCGCGCACCACTTCGAGATCGGGATCGCTCACCGACGGTCGGGTGATCAGCAGGGACGGATCGGCCATCAAGGATCCCTTGCCCGATCGCGCGGTGATGCGGCGGAAGGTCTCGGCCCATTCGTCGCCGAAGTCGATGGTGTGGTGCGCGCGGGCGGGCCACGTCTCCGTCAGCTCGACGGGAACGGTTCCGTGCGCGACGACCGCCGACGGTGAGACCACGCCGTATCCGTTCCGTCGGCCCTTCTTCGACACCGACGCTCTGTCGAGGAGTCGATCGACTACGGGGAGGTCTGCGGTGAGAACGAGTGCGTCGCAGGCGATTCGACCACCGGCTGCAGTGATCACGGAGTTCGCCCGACCCCGGTCGACGGTGATGTCGACGATCTCGGTGCCGAGTTCGAGCGTGCCGCCTGCGGTGACGAACGCGTCGGCCATGGCCTTGGCGATGGCCGCCATCCCTCCCTCGGGGAAGAACACTCCGAGGGAGGTGTCCATGTGCGCGATGGCTCCGTAGACCGCCAGGGCCTTCTGGGGGGCCATGCCTGCGTAGAGCGCCTGGAACGTGAAGACGCGGCGTAGGCGGGTGTCCTTCAGGAACTTGTCGACGCGGGGCCCGAGGCGGCCGAAGCCACCCAGCTTCGTCAGTGTCGCGGTGTCGGAGATAGCAGCTTTCGATCCCACGAGATCGAGCGGTGAGTCGAAGTTCGAGTCGATGAAGCGGTCGAACTCGGCGTCGAAGATGTCGGCGAGCCAGCGTCGCAGTTCGCGGTATCCCTGCGCCTCGGCGGGGCCGCAGGTGCGTTCCACCTCGGCCGCCATGGCCTCGGGATCGGAGTAGACGTCGATTGACGTGCCGTCGGCGTAGCGCGTGTGATACGACGGCGACAGAGCCGTCAGCCGAATCGGCGGCGTGGTCGACTCGAAGTCGGCCCCCACGGCGGCGAGTGCCTCGAGCACCAGGTTCGGCATCGTCAACACGCTTGCACCGTTGTCGATGTCGTAGAGGTGCGATCCGTCGGTGTCCGATACCGGGTACACCCCGACGCGGCCGCCCACGGTCTCGTCACGCTCGACGAGCGTGACTTTCTTGCCCGCTCCCAGTAGGTGCAGACCGGCGGCGAGGCCTGACAATCCGGCTCCCACGACGACGACGGAGTCGGTGGTGCCGGAGACCGTGCGGATCGAAGACATGGCGCTCTCTTTCAGTACTGCCGTTGGATGGCGGCGGTTGCCATGGCGCGCAGGTGCGCGGCAGCGACCGGTTCGATCGAACTGTTGTCGAGGGCTGCGACGGCCCGGGTCCCGAGGTCGTCGATCTGTTTCTCGACCGCGTCCACTGCGCCGAGTTCTACGAGAATGGAACGGATGTCGGCCACTTCGTCGGCGTCGAGTTCGGTCCCGAGGCTGGCCCTGATCGTGGCTGCGTGATCCGGCCTCGTCTCGTCCGCCTTCTGCAGTGCCAGCGCGATCAGGACGGTGCGTTTACCCTCGGTGATGTCGTCGCCGGACGGTTTGCCGGTCACCTCGGGATCGCCGAACACTCCGAGGAGGTCGTCGCGCAGTTGGAACGCGATTCCGATGTCCGCACCGAAGTTGCGGTAGGCCGAGATCAGGTTCTCGTCGGCATCGGCGAGGACTGCGCCGAGATGAAGCGGCCGCTCGACGGTGTACGCGGCGGTCTTGTAGCGGTTGACGCGCATTGCCGCCGCAACGCTCTCGTCGGTGCCTGCCTCGGCTTCGATGTCGAGCAACTGACCGCCGAGAACCTCCGTGCGCATCGCCGACCACACCGGCTGGACTCGCCGCGCGGCATCGGCGTCGATACCCGACTCGCGCAGTAGATCGTCGGCCCAGCACAGAGCGAGATCGCCGACGAGTATCGCTGCCGATTCACCGAAATGGTCCGCACAGCCGGTCCAGCCCGCGTCCCGGTGCCGCTGGGCGAAGCCGACGTGCACGGTCGGGAAACCGCGTCGCGTGCTGGACGAGTCGATGATGTCGTCGTGGATCAGAGCGCAGGCCTGGATCAGTTCCAGCGCCGAACACGCCCGCAGCACTGCCTCGGCGCGGGCACCGGTGGACTCACCGCCTGCACCGAGCCACGCGGTCCAAGCGAACGCGGGGCGCATGCGTTTGCCGCCGCGAAGCACGAACGCCTCGAGATCGGCCACCGCATCGGGGTAGCCGCCGCCGACGGTGTCCACGACACCTCGGCGCGAGGCGAAGAACTCGGCGAGAGTCGCGTCGACCGCCGAACGCATCGCCTTCGGGTCGTTCGCGGCGACGGGGGCGTCGGCTACGGGTGAAGAAAAGTCTCCGGACAGGACGATCCTCCAAGGTTGCTGTGAATTGCGTGGATTCCGGTTCCCACAGTAATAGCCGCGCACACCATGGGCCGACGTGCAGCGAACATCTGTCGTCCGGGAGGCCTCACGGGCGTCGCTGGGGCACAACCTATGCTCTTCGGGTGAGCGAAGAATCCGTCAGGGGGCGGTCGAGTCGAGGATTCGTGACGAGTACACCGTCCATCGTCGACCGACTACGGACAGAACCCGAGGCCAGGATCCCGTTCTCGGTGGAGTTCTCGCCTCCACGAGACGCGGCGGCCGAGGCCAGGCTGTGGCGGGCGGTTCGTGAGTTCGAACAACTTCAGCCCGCATTCGTGTCGATGACCTACGGCGCAGGCGGCTCCACCCGCGATCGAACGGTGCGTGTCACCGGGCAGATCGCCGAGGAGACCACCCTCCTCCCTGTGGCGCATCTCACTGCCGTCTCGCACAGTGTAGACGAGCTGCGATCGATGGTCGGGTCGTACGCGGACCGCGGCATCACCAACATTCTCGTATTGCGGGGAGATCCCCCCGGAGATCCACTCGGCGACTGGGAGAAGCATCCGGACGGAGTCGAGTACGCCGAGGAGCTCGTCCGGCTGGTACGTGATCTCGGCGACTTCCACGTCGGCGTGGCGTCGTTCCCCGAAGGTCACCACCGCGCCGCCGACCTCGAGCAGGACACCCGGTGCCTGGTCGGCAAGTTGCGGGCGGGTGCCGAGTACTCGATCACACAGATGTTCTTCGATGTGGACGACTACCTGCGCCTGCGGGACCGCGTGAGTGCGTTCGACGCCGAGCAGGGTGCCAAGCCGATCATTCCCGAGATCATGCCCATCACCTCACTTCGTTCGGTTCGCCGGATGCTCGAGCTCTCGGGTACAACGCTTCCGTCGCACCTGGACGAGAAGTTCACTCGCGCAGCAGGATCCGGTCCGGAAGAGGACCGCGCCGCCGTCCGAGAGGTGGGCATCGAACTCGCCACGAACATCGGTGAGCGCCTGATCTCCGAGGGCGCGCCCGGATTGCACTTCATCACCCTGAACTTCGCGCGCGCGACGCGTGAGGTGTTGAGCAACCTGGGGCTCGCGGCCGCACGAGTGTGAGACGGGTCAGGTCTCGCCGCGCGGCATCGGGCGCGACTTCCACGACAGCGCGCCACGACGCCTACGCACGTGGGATTCCGCGACGAGGCCGACGAACGCGAGAATCGACACCGGGTGCAGCGCAGCATCGACTGCGTCGACCACCCCGAATCGCGATCCCACCTCGCGCCGACGGGTGGACATCCGAGATACCGTGCCGGCGAGATACCCGGCGAGACCGAGGCGGCGCGTGACACCCGAGGACGTGAGTGCGGTGACCGGGGGCAGTACGTACACGGCCGTCAGTGCCAGGGCCGCCGCAGCCGAACCGGCCGGTCCACCGAACTCGCTCCACAACCACCTGCTGTAGCCGGACCGCAACTCCGCGGCCGATCGGTACATCCGGCATCGGACGAACCCCGCACCCGACGCCACCGCCGTCGAGAATCCTCGTCGACGCAGAGCGCGTGCCAGATCCAGGTCCTCGGTTGCGCTCGCCGCCACGCATCCGTGGCCACCGATGGCGCGATAGGCGGCGGCGTCGAAGGCCATGAACTGCCCGCACGCGACCGCCATCGACGGTGCGAGAGTGGCGTTGCCCAGAGGTACCGGAAGCGTGGACATCCACGACCACGCGAGCAGGGGCTGGACGAGTCGCTCGACGGTGCTCTCGGCAAGTTGCTCCGGCCACGGGCACAGCAGGGAGGCACCGCGCCGTCGCAGTACCCGGGCCGCTGCCGCCACCGCCTCCGGTTCGAGTCGCACATCGGCATCGACGAACACGATCAGCGACGTCATCGGGTCGTCCTCGTCGGCCAGTCTGGCGAGCTCGGCGCACGCTGCGGCCTTGCCGGTCCAGCCGGCCGGGGGAGCGACACCGGAGGTCACGACGCGAATCCTCGGGTCACCGTCCGCAGCCGCACGGGCAGCGGACGCCGTTCCGTCGGTCGAATCGTCGTCGAGGACGATCACGCGCAGGTCTGTGCACGATCGTTGCCGCGTGAGGTCGCCGATCAGCGCAGGCAGCGTCGAAACCTCGTTGCGGGCGGGAACGCAGACGACGACGCGCTCGGTGACGTCGTGGTCCGGGCAGCGCAGGCTAGGCATGAACCGAGAGTTGAACACGGAGACCGCGGCCGACGCTGTCGCGAGGACGCTTGCCGTCGCCGTCGTGCGCGCGAGCAGGCGGGCTCTCACACAGACGTTCTGTCGGTGGAGCTTCCGGAGTCGGTGTTGCGCGACCCGCGGCCCCGCAGCGGTGGGTTGCGCGACACCCAGGCCATGGCCCCGACGATGGCTGCGACGCCGACGGTCACGCCGCCCACGATGCCGGCCCAGCCGGCGAAGCTGCGGGTGTTGGGATCGGGATAGTTGACCTCGGCGCGCAGCGAGGTGACCTCGCCCGCAGGCAACTTCCACGAGATCGAGTTGTCGCTCTCGCGGGTGCCGTTGGTGGTGCCGATGCGGGCCGGGAACGCGATGGTGAACTGTACGTCCGAACCCTGCACCGGAACGGAGGACAGATCGGCGTTGCCTGCCAGAGTGACGGTGTCACCCGAGCGCTGCAGCGTCAGCTGGAACGATCCGGCCGCGTTCTGGAAGATCGAGCCGAGGGTCTGCACGTCGCCGAACGACAGATCGTCGAAGATGGCCTGCGACCCGACGTATCCGTCCTGGTTGTACGGCTCGACGCGAACCTTGTCCTCGATCGAGGAGGGCACCACCAGTTCCGGGCCGGTGTCGGAGTCCGATGTCGGCACGCTGGCAGCCACGATCTGACCCGCGACGCGGTCGTTGGCCGACACGCCCATCGTGACCTGCACACGCAGGCAACCGGCCAGCATCGGCGCGACCAGCAGCGCCAGCGCGACCACCGAGAGAACACGGCGGCGGTGGGTTCGATGAGATGTTCGCGATGTCGACTGCACAGCGACATCGTGCCAGGACATCGCGGTGATGTCAGTCGGCAGGGGTTGTCAGCGAGGCGTGTCGGTACCGGAGCGATCGACGGCCGCACGCGGTCCGGCCCCGAGTGGTCGGTCGCGACGGGCAATCCACAACAGGGGGATGCCGACGAGGCCCATGACGACGAACCCGTACACCGCCGAGTATCGGAGTTCCGGACCGTCGAGGAACACCGCGTGCGCGAGCGCCGACCCCAGCCACGTCCACAGGAACAACCCGATGGGCACCGCGTCGTCGGATGGCTGTGGGCGACCGACGGCGCGGTCGAGCGACTCCATCACCGCGGCCATCAGGGTGGCCACCACCAGCCAGCCGAGGTAGTTGGTGAGCGGAATCGACGGCACCCCGGGCAGCCCGGCCGATCCGGCGGTCCAGGTCCACTGTCCGTCGGTGACCATCTGCGGATCGAGATACAGGTCCCAACCGACCATCCCCACCGCGACCGCCACGATTCGGAGGGCGGTGGCGCGTATCTGCGTCGTGTCGAGACGGCGAACGACGAAGGTCACTGCACACCAGATCGGGTAGAACCCGGCCGTCCACGCCAGGGGAACCACGACAGGTACCTCGAACAGGCTCGGGCCCAATCGATTCTGCGCGTAGAAGTATTCGCCGAACGGGATGCCGGTTGCCGTGCCGACGAGTTCGGACGCGAATCCGGTACCTGCGGTCACGACGACGAGAATGGTGGCCCACACGACGCCGCGATTGAGTGCCGCGTGCAGGATCGACGCAAGCGCGAGCAGGGCCACCACCGCCACCGTCACTACGTCTCTGGTCGATCCCGACACCAAGGGGTAGAGGATCTGGCAGCCCACGGCAGCGGCAGCCACGACGATCGGCGCAACCTTCATACCCGTTTCCTTCCGAAGAACGTGCGACGGCGGGCGGCGCGGGCGTCGGCGATCGCGATCCGCGCCGCCGAGCGGCCACTGGCCGCTGTGACCCCTCCGCCGGGATGGGTCGATGCGCCGGTGAGATAGAGCTCGTCTGCACCGGGGACCCGATGTCCGGCCAGTTGAGGATGCGGTCGCCACATCATCATCTGGTCCAACGACATGTCCAGATGCATGATGTTGCCTCCGACCAGACCGAGCTCCCGCTCGATGTCGGGCGGCGACTGAACGAACCGATCCAGCACCGATCCCGCGAAACCGGGTGCGTATCGGTCCAGTTCGGCCACGATCCGATCCGCCTCGAACTCGGCCAACGAGCGCTCGCCGGGAACATCCGATCGCCACTGTCTGCCGTCGGCGAGGGTGTGGGGATGCCACTGCGACCACAGAGAGATCTGGTGCTGTCCCGGCGGCGCGATGGTGGGATCGAGCGCGCTGAAGGACATCCCCAGCACAGCCGGGGTGGGCGGCAGATCGCCTGCCAGCGCGTGCCCGTGTGCCAACCGCAGTTGGCTGCGGTCGCGTACCAGCAGCGCCAGACCGTGGGTGCCGTCCTCGATCCGGTCCGCGCTCGGGAACGCCGGAAGGGCGTCGGTGGCCAGTCTGACCGCGGTACCGATCCCGGGCCCCACCCGAATGGTGCTGCGCCACCGCGCGAGCTGCGCCGAGTCGTGGCCGCCGGCTGCCAGCAGGTCGAGGGTGGTCACGATGTGGCAACCGGCCACGACGATGCGGCTGTCGACCTCCCGTCCCGACGCGGTCCTGGTGGTCCAGCCGTGTGGGCGGCGTACGAGCGAGGTCACGGCGTCGCCGAGCGTCAGTACGGCACCGTCGCGCTGTAGCCGAGAGATCATCGCCTCGGTCAGCGCGCCGCTACCGCCGACGGCGCGGCCCGGCGGAAGGGTGTGCATGAGGGCAGCGAAGCCGACCATCGGTGCGGTACCCGGCTCGGACATCGGCGGACCCGACTGTGCGCCGAACCACGCGAGTGCGGCCTTGAGTCGTTCGCTCGAGAACATCTCGTCCAGCAGGGAATCGCCGGTGGCCAGGAATTCCCGCGAGAGCATGCTGCCGCCGTCGGGCGCGCCGAGGCCCCAGAAGGATCGGAGCAGTTTCGCCCCGGTTGGTGGTCCGCCGAACGCACGCATGGTGCGTTCGCTGCGGGGACCCCAGACGGAGACGAAGGTGCGGTAGGCGCGTGCGTCGGCTGTGCCGCAGGCAGCGGCGATGGAGTCGCAGGTTCGGTCGAGATCGCGGTGGAAGACGATGCCGCGTTCGTCGGTGCCGACGGCCCCAGGCGCGAACGCCCAGGGATCGCAGTCGATGTAGCGCAGACCGAAGTCGGCGAGTCCGAGCTCCTCGATGATGCCGGTGTGACGAATCATGATGTGCGCCGACGAACCACGGTCCACGCGGTGGCCGGGAAAGCGTTCCACCGTCGATACCGCGCCACCGGCAACGGAGTCGCGCTCGAGAACCTCGACCGACATGCCGGCGTCGGTCAGGTAACAGGCAGAGGTCAGGGCATTGTGGCCGGAGCCCACCACCACAGCATCGATCACACCTTCAGGCTACTGGCCCGTCGAGAGGCAACCGGCGGCCCAGGACTGCGAAGGGGCGTCGGTCACCGGCGAACGTGAAGTCCCGTAGTACGTCCACGAAGCCGAGCCGCCGGTACAGCCGCCAGGCTCGATTGTCCTCCTCCGAGACCTCGGGTGTGGACAACATCACGTTCTGCGCGGAAACGCCGTCGAGCAGTCGGCTGCACAGTCGTCCGCCGAGGCCGTGCCCCTGAGCGCTCGGCAGGACGTGCAATTCGGTGAGTTCGAAGTAGTCGTCGAGCGTGGCCTCGACGTTCTGTGGGGAATGCCCCGTGCGTCGCAATCCGTCGCGAACCTGTTGATGCCACCACTGGTGCGCGGCACCGTTGTAGCCGTATGCGACGGCGACCAGGGAATCGGGTTGTGTCGGGTCGGTGTTCGGGAGCAGTGCACCGACTGCTCGCCAGCCCGGCCGATGCAGGTGTTCGCTCCACATCGGTGCTCTGCTCTGTTCGGTTCCACGCGGATAGCCCATGGCCTCGACGTAGATGGACAGTGCCTCGAACAGCCGCTGGCGGAATTCCGGGGGCGTCAGATCGACCAGGTACGGCGTTGTCTGCGCATCGGTGACGACTGTTCTCAACCTTTCTTCGGAAACTTGTCGGTGGGCACAGCTATATTGAATGTGTCGAACGGGTGTTCGACAATCGGGGCCGAGTGCGCCGGTGGTTTCGGCTCGGATCCTCGAGTCGGATTCTCCGGAGTTCGACTGTAAGGCTTCGCCACGGTTCCGGCCGCGCCAGGTGCGCGCCGGAGATTCGAACTGGAGGTGTTCGAGTATGACGATCACGAAGGCATTCGATGCCGGAGTGCGGTCGCCGGTGTCGCGTCAGGCTCAGGTTCTGTTGGGTCGAGCGGATGCTCTGCTGTCCGAGTCCATCGGGGAGAGCAATGCCGGAGATCGATTTCTCGGCAGCTACGCCGCCGCACTGAAAGGCGCGGCAGCGGTGCTCGCGTCGTTGCCGAATTCGATCGGAGCGCGTCCTCGTTCACGCAGTGCGTGGGTGTTGATGGCGAAGGCGGCACCGGACCTTGCTGTCTGGGCCGACTACTTCGCGTCCTTCTCGGCCACCCGGGCTGCAGTCGAGGCCGGTGCGTCGAGCACGATCGACGATCTCGACGCCGACGATTTCCAGCGGCACGTCGGTCGTTTTCTGAACTCCGTCGAGGATCGACTCGGCGGGCAGGGGCGTTTCGCGTCCGTCGACCCGATGACCGCACCCTTGTCGGCGTAGCTCACACAGCTGGACGTCAGGCGACAATCGCCACGTCATGCGGTGTTCGCACGGAGTTTTCGGGACGTGCGTCTCGAAAACTTCGGTGTTTCTCAGGAACACATCGACCGAGTAGGTGGTAAGCGGCCGATTCAGCTCGTATCATCGACAACAGGTAGCCGCCAAGGTCAGCTTCCCGTCGTTTCGTAACCGAAATGACCTTCAATATCTGTGCAGGGGGAGGTACCGTGCCACTCTCCGAGCACGAGCAGCGCATGCTCGATCAGATCGAGAGCGCTCTCTACGCCGAGGATCCCAAATTCGCGTCTCATGTGAGGGGCGGTCGCGTACGCGCGGCGTCGAGCAGGAGGCGCTTTCAGGCTGCCGCGCTGTTCGTAGTGGGACTCGTGTTGCTCGTCGCCGGTGTTGCATTGTCGACGAACAGTTTGGCTTTTCTCGTCGTCAGTCTCATCGGCTTTTTGTTGATGTTCGGTGCCGGGGCACTGTTCCTGTTCGGCGGTTCCAGCAAGGGAGCCGCAGCGTCGCAGGACGAAGGCAGCACAGCCAACGATGCTGCCGAGACGTCCGGGCGATCTACCGGGCAGAAATCGAAGGGTGGTCGCAAGGGCGGCAGCTTCACCTCTCGCATGGAAGATCGGTTCCGTAAGAGGTTCGAGCAGGACTGAATCGACCGGGTTCCATCGAACCGACTCGTCTCCACAGCTTCACGCGTCGACGTAGAACAGCATCTCACCCTCGGGTGAGGTGCTGTTGTCGTTTTCTGCCCGCGAACAGACGCCGCAGAATTGCCTGCAGCCCTCCGCTCCGCGTCGAGGGTCGGCTCGAACACTCCCGCGCACGGGAATTCTGGGATCCCTCCCCGACACTCCCCACTTTCACCCACATTCCCCACTTCTCCCCACCGGGGCCCCACTGAAGGGCAGAGATCTGCGTCCATCCGCCACACCCGACGTCGAGGTGCTGGTCAGGCGGCTTCAGTGGTGGACCCGAGGGCTGTCGCTCCCGAATCGAACCGGTGATATCACCCGCGGCATCGCTGCCGAAGCAGCCGATCTTGTACACGCTGAGCTGCATGAATGTCACTTTCGCCAAAGTTTTCCGGCTGCGAATGGTTCGAAGTGGGGGAGAGTGGGGTAAAGTGGTCCGCAGCGGAGAGTCGAGGCTGGAGGTGGCGAGTGTTTCTCGGTACCTACACGCCGAAGCTCGACGACAAGGGTCGACTCACGTTGCCGGCCAAGTTTCGGGACGCGCTTGCAGGAGGGGTCATGGTGAGCAAGGGGCAGGATTTCAGCCTCGCTGTCTACACCGCGGCCGACTTCGCAGAGCGCTCTCGGAAATTGACGGCGGCTTCTCGTGCCAACCCCAAAGCCCGTGCTTACGTTCGCCAGTTCTTCTCGGGAACCGACGAACAGCGGCCGGACGGACAGGGTCGAATCACCATCAGTCCCGAGCATCGCCGGTACGCGGGGCTCGAACGAAACTGCGTGGTGATCGGTTCGATGGACTTCATCGAGATCTGGAACGACGAAGCGTGGGCGCGCTACTCCGCTGAGAACGAACAGGATTTCTCCGACGCTTTCGACGAGTCCCTCGGAGGGATCTTGTAGCCCGAACCAGGTCGCCTGCGAGTGCAGCGAGGCCTCTGCCCGATCAGAACCCTGACGTTCTTCCCCAACGCCAGGTTTCGCAGATCAGGACCCTGACGTTCTTCCCCAACGCCAGGTTCCCTATCGGACAGGGACCTCGATGCATTCGCGTCGGCTTCGGTGGGCGACCCGCACGGCCCGGACCCGGGCGAGAAGTACGTACGCGCGACCGGGAGGAACCATGACGGAGGGCACCGGACCGGACGACATCGAGTCGTCCGCCGACCGAACCCACCGTCGATCCGCCGGCCCCCTCCACGTTCCGGTTCGACTCGAACGAGCCGACGAACTGCTCGGACCCGCACTCGGCTCCACCGGCGGTACTCGCGTCATGATCGACGCAACACTCGGCCTCGGCGGTCACGCCGAGCATTTCCTGCGGACCTATCCGCACCTGCACCTCATCGGACTCGACCGGGATCCCGATGCGCTCGAGCTGGCCGGAGCCCGCTTGGCTCCCTTCGCCGATCGAATCACGTTGGTGCACACGACCTACGACGGCATCGCCGAAGCGCTCGACGAGGCCGGTCTGCCTGCTGTCGGCTCCGTTCACGCGATTCTGTTCGACCTCGGAGTGTCGTCCATGCAGTTGGACGAGTCCGATCGCGGATTCGCCTACTCCGTGGACGCCCCACTCGACATGCGAATGAATCCGACCGTGGGAATCACCGCCGCAGACGTCCTCAACACGTACTCGCACGGCGACATCGCACGGGTCCTCAGCACGTACGGCGAAGAACGGTTCGCCGGCAAGATCGCTTCCGCTGTACTGCGACGCCGAGAGCATACTCCCTTCACCACGAGTGGCCCGTTGGTCGAATTGCTCTATGCCGCAATTCCGGCCGCGACCCGGCGCACCGGCGGACACCCTGCAAAGCGCACCTTCCAGGCACTTCGCATCGAGGTCAACGGTGAATTGGATTCGTTGAAGGCGGCGGTACCTGCCGGGCTCGACGCGTTGGCTGTCGGCGGCCGGGTCGTCTTCATGTCGTATCAATCGCTCGAAGACCGAGTCGTCAAGCAGGAGTTGGCACCTCGGATCAAGTCCCGCAGTCCCGAGGGGCTGCCGGTCGAGCTTCCAGGAATGGGTCCGGAGTTCCGGCTCCTGACCAGAGGTGCCGAGCGTGCCTCGGATTCAGAAATAGACGACAACCCACGTTCGGCTCCGGTGAGATTGCGCGCCGCCGAACGGATTGCAAGGAGAGCGGAATGACGGTTCCAGGCACAACCGTTGGAACACAACGCAATCGGGTTCCAGCACCGAGGAACAGGGTCGCTCCGCAGGCTCCACTCTCGCGACCCGAGCGTACGAGCAAGGGTGGTGGACGATCAGGCGCTGCACTTCGCGCATACGAGCGCAGGCAGCAGCGTGCGTCGATCCATACCTCGGATTCTGGGCGTGGTTCCGGGGCCGGTGCGCGGCCTTCGCTGAACGGAAGCGCTATCGCCGCGCGAATCCCGTTCGTCGCCTTGATCATCGGCCTGCTCGCCATCGGTCTCGGTCTGACGTTGCTCCTGACCACTCGGTCCGCAGGAGACTCCTACGATCTCAGCGCCGCCAAGGCCGTCAACGCCGAACTCGCTCAGGAGCGGGCGTCGTTGCAGCGTGATGTGGAGTTGGCGGAATCGGCTCCGGAGTTGGCGCGCAAGGCCGCCGAGCTCGGGATGGTCCCGGCGAAGAACTCCGCGCGTCTGATCGTCGCGCCGGACGGCGGTGTCCAGGTCGTCGGTACTCCGGCTCCGGCCGACGGTGCGCCGGTGGCACCGCTCGATCCGGTACCGGCCGCGGCCGCAGGCGAGGGCACCGTCGCGAATCCGAGCACGCAGTCATCGCAGCAGCAGACGCCGCGAAGCGCGTCTCAGCCCAACCGAACCTCGGGCACGATCGACACCCGCGCCGCCACGCCGAGTACAAGCAATGGAGCTGGAAACACCGCGCTTGCTGAACAATTGGTTCCCATGAGCATCCCCTCGCTCGAAACACCTTCGGTCGAAGCCCCCGAGTCCACCGGCGAAGCATCGGGTGGCGGGCAGTGACCAGGCCGTCGCCTGCTCCACGCCGTCGGCCACCGAGCCGAAAGCGTCTCGACTCGTCCACCTTTCGGTTCCGTCACGGCACCGGTCGCGTTCTGATGTATGTGGCGCTCGCCGTCGCGGCGGCACAGTTGCTGTGGATTCAAGGATTCGATGCGCCGAGGTTGTCGGCCGAGTCGGCGTCGCAACGCACCACAACTCTCGTCGATCCGGCGATGCGTGGATCCATCCTGGACCGCAACGGCAATCCGATCGCCTTCACGATGGAGGCCAAAGCGCTGACGTTCCAACCGGTTCGGGTTCGCAAGGAACTCGACGAGGCGAGGGCGAAGGACCCCACCGAGCCGGAGACCGAGCAGTACCTCGAGGACATCGCGGCCCGCATCCACAGCGATCTCGGCGATGTGATCAGCGAGAAGGACCTGCTCGCGAAGCTGAAGAGCAATGACGAATTCACTTACCTCGCCCGCGGAGTGGACGCCACCGTGGCGTCGAAGATCAGCAAGGATTTCAAGCAGGTCGGACTCGAGCGTCAGGACATCCGTGAGTACCCGGGCGGATCGCTGGCCGGGAACATCGTCGGTGCCACCGGATGGGACGGACACGGTCTGCTCGGTCTGGAGGATTCGCTCGACGCGACCCTGGCCGGAACCGACGGTTCGCAGACCTACGACCGCGGATCCGACGGTGCCGTCATTCCAGGAAGCTGGCGGGACAAGCAGCCGGCGGTCAACGGTTCGAGTGTCGAACTGACCATCGACGCAGATCTGCAGTACTACGTGCAACAGCAGGTGCAGTTGGCAAAGGACCTGTCGGGAGCGAAGAACGCCTCGGCGTACGTTCAGGATTCGCACACCGGCGAGGTGCTCGCCATGTCGAACGACAACACCTTCAATCCCGGTATCGGAGTCGGCAACAACGAGCGCACCAAGGAAATGGGCAATCTGCCCGTCACCACGCCGTTCGAACCCGGTTCGGTGAACAAGATCATCACCGCGGCCGCAGCCATCGAGTACGGACTCACCACACCCGACGAGGTGCTGCAGGTACCGGGCAGCATCTTCATGTCCGGCGTGTCGGTCAAGGACGCGTGGGACCACGGCGTCGTGCCGTACACGACGACCGGCGTGTTCGGTAAGTCCTCCAACGTCGGCACCCTCATGCTGGCGCAGCGCGTCGGTGAGGATCGCTACGCGGACATGCTCACCAAGTTCGGCCTCGGCCAACGCAGCGACGTCGGTCTGCCCGGCGAGAGCGCGGGAAATGTACCGAGCCGTGATCAGTGGTCGGGTGGAACGTTCGCCAACCTCCCCATCGGTCAGGGCCTGTCCATGACGCTGTTGCAGATGACCGGGATGTATCAGGCCATCGCCAACGACGGGGTTCGCATCCCGCCGCGGATCGTCGAAGCGACAGTGGACGCCAACGGTCAGCGAACCGAGACCCAGCAGCCCGACGGGGTGTACGTGGTCAGTCCCGATACCGCGAAGACCGTCCGCAACATGTTCCGATCCGTCACTCAGGACGACACCGGGAACCAGCGCGGTACCGGAGTGGCCGCGGGGGTCGAGGGCTACCAGATCAGCGGCAAGACAGGTACGGCTCAGCAGGTCGATCCCGAGTGCAAGTGCTACTCGAACTCGAACTACTGGATCACGTTCGCCGGCATCGCGCCCGCCGACGATCCCCGCTACGTGATCGGGATCATGCTCGACGCCCCGACCCGCAGCGCCGACGGTTCGGGCGGCCAGTCGGCAGCACCGCTGTTCCACAACATCGCCAGCTGGATGCTGCAGCGGGACAGCGTGCCGATGTCCGCGGACCCCGGACCCAAGCTGGTTCTGCAGGCGGACTGAGATCCCGACCCGCCGGTCCTCGTAGTCGGGGCGGCGACATCACGATCCCGGACGCCGGTAATCTGACACATCGGCTCGGGCGTCTTCGTTCGTCTGCCGCCGCGGCGTGATCGAGCCGCGGCAGGCGCGTGGCCGGCAGTAGAGAGGAAGGGAGCAGGAGTGACTGTGTCATCGGATTCACAACCGGCTCCGGGTTCACGTCCGGCGCATCCACCGCACACCGAAGTACGGGAGGTGGCGTCCGCGGTCGGTGCAACGATCGGCGAGGCCGATCCCGCCGGTGTGAGCGTGACCGGTATCGATCTGCGCGCGCAGTCCGTTCTTCTCGGCGATCTCTTCGCCGCACTGCCCGGATCGTCTCGACACGGTGCCGAGTTCGTCGCCGACGCAGTCGAGCGCGGTGCCGTGGCGGTGTTCACCGACCCGGCCGGACTCGAGATCGTGCGGGGAGCGCTCGCAGGCACGGGTCTACAGGTTCCGGTTCTGGTGCACGAGCACCCGCGCCAGGTGTTGGGTGCGGTCTCCGCTCTCGTCTACGGCAACCCGTCGTCGAAGATGACCGTCATCGGTATCACCGGTACCTCGGGAAAGACGACGACGTCGTATCTGCTCGAAGCCGGCCTGACTGCTGCAGGTCGTCGATGCGGTCTGATCGGCACCATCGAGACCCGTGTTCTGGGCCGTCATGTACCGAGCGCGCTGACCACGCCCGAGGCCCCGCAGCTGCATGCGCTCTTCGCCGTCATGGTCGAGCAAGGTGTCGACACGGTGGTGATGGAGGTGTCCTCCCATGCGTTGTCCCTCGGCCGGGTCGACGGCACCTGCTTCGCGATCGGTGCGTTCACCAATCTCTCCCAGGATCACCTCGATTTTCACGACTCTCTCGAGGACTACTTCTCCGCCAAGAGTCGGTTGTTCGCGGCCGACTCGGCGGTTCGTGCCGACACCGCCGTCGTCTGTGTCGACGACGCGTGGGGCATGCGGATGGCCGACATCGCTCGATCGGCCGGGTCGGCCGTGGTGACCGCGTCGACCGGTGCCGATTCGCAGTGGACGGTCTCGGACTGGGCCAAGCACGACGACGGCACCCAGTCGTTCACCGTCGCCGATCCGGAGGGTGCGTCGCTGCCGGTCTCGGTCCGGTTGCCGGGTCGCTACAACGTCGCGAACACCGTGCTGGCGTTGGCGACCTGCGCGGCGGCCGGGGCCGACGTGCGCAAGGCCGTGACCGGGGTCGCGACGGTCGACGTGCCGGGCCGCGTGCAGCGGATCGACCGTGGACAGAACTTCCTGGCGGTGGTCGATTACGCGCACAAGCCTGCGGCCGTCGAGGCCGTGCTGGCGACGTTGCGCGAATCCTCGCGTGGACGAATCGCGGTGGTACTCGGAGCAGGTGGCGATCGCGACACCGCGAAGCGTCCCCTGATGGGTGCCGCCGGAGCGCGCGGCGCAGAGCTCCTGGTGGTGACCGACGACAACCCGCGCAGCGAGGACCCGGCCATCATTCGACAGGCCGTCGAGGACGGCGCACTGTCGGTGCCCGAAGAGGCCCGCGGTGAAGTACGAAACGTGGCAGGCCGCGCAGCGGCGATCGAACAGGCCGTGGCGTGGGCACGCGAAGGGGATGTTGTGTTGATCGCAGGTAAAGGGCACGAGACCGGACAAGAGGTAGCGGGTGTGAAGCATCCGTTCGACGATCGAGTGATACTCGCCTCGGCCATCGATGCGCGTCGGGTCGGTACGAGCGCGGGCGTACGGTGATCCCCCTCTCGATCGACCGCATCGCCGAGATCGTCGGAGGCACGGTGCACGATGTGCCGGATCCGACGGTCGTGGTGCCAGGACCGGTGGAGTTCGACTCCCGCAAGGTCACCCTCGGCAGCATCTTTCTCGCCCTACCCGGCGCGAAGGTGGACGGTCACGACCATGCCGCCGCCGCGGTTGCCGCAGGTGCGGCGCTGGTACTGGCCGCGCGTCCGGTGGGCGTACCGGCCGTGGTCGTCAGTCCGGTTCCGCACGAGAGCCGCGCGATGGCACTCGAGAACGACCCGGACGGCTCCGGTTCGGCAGTACTGTCCGCGCTCGGCGCTCTGGCCCGGGCCTCGGTGCTCGAGTTGACGGCCGAGCACGGCCTGACCGTCGTCGGTGTGACGGGATCCTCCGGGAAGACCTCGACCAAGGACCTGATCTCTGCGGTCCTCGAGCCTCTGGGCTCGGTGGTGGCACCGCCCGGATCGTTCAACAACGAATTGGGACATCCGTGGACGGCGCTGCGAGCGGATGCCGACACCGATTTCCTCTGTCTTGAATTGTCCGCCCGAGGAATCGGCCACATCGCCGAACTCGCCACGCTCGCACCGCCCCGGATCGGGGTTGTCCTGAACGTCGGAACCGCGCACCTGGGCGAGTTCGGCTCGCGCGCGGCCATCGCACTGGCGAAGGGCGAGCTGGTCGAGGCGCTCCCGAGTGCCGCCGACGGGGGAGTGGCGATCCTCAACATCGACGATCGCCTCGTCGCCGAAATGGTCACGCGTACAACGGCTGCCGTCGTCACGGTCGGGCGCAACGCAGATGCCGACATCAGAGCCCTCGACGTGCAGGTCGACACCGACGCCCGGGCGTCGTTCACGCTCGAATGCGCAGCGGGTTCGGTACCGATCACCCTGGCGGTGCACGGTGAGCATCAGGTCGGCAACGCCCTCGCGGCAGCGGCCGTCGCCCTCGAGTGCGGAGCAACGCTGACGCAGGTTGCCCAGGCGCTCGGGGCCGCCGCACCGACGTCGATCAGACGGATGGACGTGCGCACCCGCGCCGACGGCGTCACCGTCGTCAACGACTCGTACAACGCCAACCCCGATTCGATGCGCGCCGCACTCAAAGCACTGGTGTCGATGTCGCGTCGCGACGACGGACCGAAACGCCGCAGCTGGGCGGTGCTGGGAGAGATGGGCGAACTGGGTTCGGACTCGGTGGTCGAGCACGACGCGATCGGCCGCCTCGCCGTCCGCCTCGACGTCGACCGTCTGATCATCGTCGACACCGGCCGTCCCACCCGGGCGTTGCACCAGGGTGCCGTCATGGAGGGTTCGTGGGGCGAGGAATCGATGCTGGTGCCCGACCGTGAAACCGCGATCGCAGTACTGCACGAGGAAGTGCGTCCCGGCGACATCGTGCTGGTGAAAGCCTCGCAGTCCGGGGCGATGTGGACCGTCGCAGACGCCCTGCTGGCCGATGCGTCGAGCGCCACCGCGGAGGGTGAGCAGTGAGGCAGATCCTCTTCGCCGGAGGCATCGCGCTCGCGGTCGCGATTCTCCTGACCCCGGTGCTGATCAAGACCTTCTCGAAACAGGGCTTCGGCCAGGAGATTCGAGTGGAGGGCCCGGCGAGTCACCAGTCCAAGCGGGGCACACCGACCATGGGCGGCGTCGCAATTCTGGTCGGCATCTGGGCCGGCTACTGGGGCTCGCACCTGATCGGTATCGGCTACGACGCAGACGGTCCGTCGGCCTCGGCCCTGCTCGTCCTCGGCCTGACCACGGTGCTCGGTCTCGTCGGCTTTCTCGACGATTTCATCAAGATCCGCAAGCAGCGCAACCTGGGTCTGAACGCCACCGGTAAGTACGTCGGTCAGATAACGGCAGCCGTGCTGTTCGCGATCCTGGTGTTGCAGTTCCGCAGCGAGAGTGGGCTCACTCCTGGCAGCACCCAACTGTCGTACGTACGCGATATCGCCACCTGGTCGATGTCCGCGGTGGTCTTCGTGTTCTTCGTCTGCCTGCTCGTGATCGCGTGGTCCAACTCGGTCAACCTCACCGACGGCCTGGACGGCCTCGCAGCCGGGTCGATGACACTGGTGCTCGGTGCCTACACCGTCATCACCTTCTGGCAGTACCGCCAGGCGTGCGCAGGGCCCGCCGGGCCCGCCCCCGGCTGCTACGACGTCCGAGATCCCCTCGACCTGGCACTGGTCTGCGCTTCGGCAGCGGGAGCCTGCATCGGCTTCCTGTGGTGGAACGCCGCGCCTGCCAAGATCTTCATGGGCGACACCGGATCCCTGGCCCTCGGCGGTCTGATCGCAGGCCTGTCGGTGGTGACCAAGACCGAACTGATCATGGTGGTCATCGGTGCGCTGTTCGTCGCCGAGGCCGCATCGGTCGTCATCCAGGTCGCGGTGTTCCGATCCAGTCGCCGACGCGTGTTCCGCATGGCACCGTTCCATCATCACTTCGAGTTGGCCGGATGGGCCGAGACGACGGTGATCATCCGGTTCTGGTTGTTGGCCGCCATCGCGTCGGCCGTCGGACTCGCTCTGTTCTACAGCGAGTATCTCGCTGCTGTCGGCGGATAGGGCATGGACGAATCTCCGCACGACGCTCGGACCGACCTGACCTGGTTGCGCGGCAGTTCGGTGCTGGTGACCGGTGCCCGCATCTCGGGACTGGCCGTCGTGCAACCGTTGCTCGATCTCGGTGCCGTCGTCACCGTCACCGACTCGAATCGTGCCGCGCTGGACGAGGCGTCGGACTTCGGGGCTGCCGTGGTGCTGCAGGACGACCTACTCGCCGATCCGGCGGCGCTCGCTGCGTTTTCGCTCGTCGTCACCAGTCCCGGCTTTCGTCCCGACTCTCCGGTGCTGGCCGCGGCCACCGAGCAGGGCATTCCGGTGTGGGGCGATGTCGAGTTGTCCTGGCACGTGGACCGGGCCGAGTTGTACGGACCCCGAACTCGCTGGCTGGTGGTCACCGGCACCAACGGAAAGACGACCACCACCTCGATGCTGGCGTCGATACTCGACGCCGCAGGCATCGCATCGGTGGCCTGCGGCAACATCGGACTCCCCATCGCCGACGCGTTGCGCGGTACCCCGCATCCGAGTGTGCTCGCCGTGGAGTTGTCGTCGTTCCAGTTGTTCTGGGCTCCGTCGGTGCGTCCGGCGGCGGGGGTGGTGCTCAACATCGCCGAGGACCATCTCGACTGGCACGGCGGTATGGACGGATACGTCCAGGCCAAGGCTCGTGTGTTGAGCGGTGATGTCGCGGTGGTCGGTCTCGACGACTCGAGGGCGGCGAGTCTCGCTGCCGGATCACCCGCAGCCACCGTCGTCGGGTTTCGGCTGGGTGAGCCGGCCTCGGGTGAGCTGGGAGTGCGGGCAGGGATGCTCGTGGACGATGCCTTCGGTGCGAACGTCGATCTTCTCGCTGCGGACGAGGTGGAGCCGAGCGGCCCGTCCGGCATTCTCGATGCGCTCGCAGCAGGCGCGCTGGCTCGTTCGATCGGTGTGGACGCCGACGCTGTTCGGGTGGGGCTGCAGACCTATCGGGTGGGTCCGCATCGTGCGGCGGTGGTGCGCGAGCTCGGCGGGGTGACGTTCATCGACGACTCGAAGGCGACCAATCCGCACGCCGCTCGATCGTCGATCTCGGCCCACGATCGCGTCGTGTGGATCGCGGGTGGGTTGCTGAAGGGTGCGGTGATCGACGATCTGGTGGTCGAGATCGCCGATCGTCTCGTGGCTGCGGTCGTTCTCGGGCGCGATGGGATGCAGATCGCAGAGGCTTTGGCGCGACACGCGCCCGATGTTCCGGTCGTCAGGCTCCCTTCGGGAGACGATGCTGGTGTGACTCATGGTGCTGAAGATGCTGATGCGGTGATGCGGGCGGTCGTGGCCCATGCGGCCGAACTCGCCGCGCCGGGGGATACGGTCCTGCTGGCCCCGGCCGCCGCGTCACTGGACATGTTCGCCGACTACGGCCACCGCGGCCGCAGCTTCGCCGAGTCGGTCCAGCGCCTCGAGGCCACCGACATCGGATCGCCGCGATCGTGACCGCCGCCGGTCATCCGCCGCGTCCACCTCGCCGCACCGCCGCTCCACGCACCCGAATCGGCCTGTGGTTCGGCCGCCCGCTCGCGTCCTTCCATCTCGTCGTCACGATCGCGGTACTACTCACGGTGTTGGGCCTGGTGATGGTGCTGTCGGCGTCGTCCGCCGAGTCCTTCGCAGCCGATGAGTCCGGGTACGCGCTCTTCACCCAGCAGCTGATCGGTGTCGCGCTGGGAGTCGTGGCGTTCTACGTCGCTCTCCGGCTGCCGGTTCGCTACCTCAGAAAGCTGTCTTTTCCGCTGTTCCTGGTTTCGATCACCATGCTCATGTTGGTGCTCATCCCCGGAATCGGTGCCGAACGCCAAGGTGCGCGCCGCTGGTTCGACTTCGGCGTCGTGTCCTTCCAGCCGTCCGAGCTGGCCAAGGTCGCGCTGGTTCTGTGGGGCGCACACCTGTTGGCCTCGCGGCGCAGCGAGCACGGCAACATCAAATCGCTGCTGGTGCCGCTGCTGCCTGCAGGTCTGCTGATGTGTCTGCTCGTCGTGCTGCAACCGAACCTCAGTACCGCCATCGCCCTCGGCATCATCCTGGTGGCGCTGCTGTGGTTCGCCGGCCTGAACGCTCGGCTGTTCGGTGCGGTGCTGATGACCGGTCTGGCGTTGGCAACCGTGCTCGCGTTCACCGCCGGTTACCGATCCAATCGCGTCAAGGCCTGGCTCAACCCGGGTGAGGACACCCAGGGCCTGTCCTATCAGTCCACCCAGGCGAAATACTCCCTGGCCGACGGCGGAATGTTCGGTCGCGGGCTCGGGCAGAGCCGCGCGAAGTGGAGCTACCTGCCCAACGCGCACAACGACTTCATCTTCGCCATCATCGGCGAGGAACTCGGAATGATCGGCTGCCTCGCAGTCATCGGATTGTTCGGCCTCTTCGTCTACACCGGCCTGCGCATCGCCATGCGTTCGGTCGATCCGTTCCTGCGGCTCTTGACCGCAGGTGCCACGTGCTGGGTGTTCGGCCAGGCCATGATCAACATCGGCTACGTCGTCGGGTTGCTGCCGGTGACCGGTCTGCAGCTGCCCCTGGTGTCCTACGGTGGCACCTCGACCGCGATCACGCTGCTGATGTTCGGCATCATCGCGAGCGCCGCCCGCCACGAACCCGAGGCGATCGCGGCCCTGCACGCAGGGCAGGAGGGCCGAATCGCGCGAGCTCTGAAGCTGCCGCTGCCCGCCGTGTTCTCGCCCAAGCGAGCCGCGATGGCGCGCTCGAAGTCCACTCGCCCCACACTGGCGGCGCAGGATCGCAAACGCCTCGAGTCCCGTAAGGGCAAGGGCAGTGACGCACGGACAGCGCGGGCTGCCGAACCCGGCCGTGCCCGCACGCGCGTCTCCAGTTCACGGACCGACACGATGTCGCCCACATCGACTGCGTACCGGGGCGACGCTCCCCGCGGCAACCCCCGTCGAAGCGATCCGGTCCGGCGAGAGCCCGCCGCAGGATCGCGATCGGCATACCGTCCGCGGCCGGAACCACAACCCGGTCGCCCTCCCGTCCGCTCGGGTGAGCGAGGATATCGACGGTGAAGCAGACATCTCGACCGATTTCCGTAGTGGTTGCCGGGGGCGGAACGGCCGGGCACATCGAGCCTGCGCTCGCTGTGGCCGACGCCTTGCGTGTCCTCGACCCCACCGTCACCGTCAC
Source organism: Rhodococcus sp. NPDC079359 (assembly GCF_040702585.1). Taxonomy (NCBI): domain Bacteria; kingdom Bacillati; phylum Actinomycetota; class Actinomycetes; order Mycobacteriales; family Nocardiaceae; genus Rhodococcus; species Rhodococcus sp. NPDC079359. Next base: position 52,240 of record NZ_JBFBLH010000005.1, on the reverse strand, counting down.
CGCTCTCGGCAGCAGCCGCGGCCTCGAGACGACTCTCGTCCCGGCTCGCGGGTACGCACTCGAGCTCATTCCGCCCGTTCCGCTGCCCCGTAAGCCCACCGTCGACCTGCTCAAGTTGCCGCTGCGCGTCGTGCGATCGGTGCGCCGCACCCGAGAGATCTTCGCGGCCGTGGAGGCGGACGTGCTCGTCGGATTCGGCGGCTACGTCGCGTTACCGGCCTATCTCGCGGCCCGCGGTCGACTGTTCGGCCGTGGCGGCCGAATTCCCGTGGTCATCCACGAGGCCAACGCACGAGCGGGTATCGCCAACAAGGTCGGTGCCCGCTCGGCCGAGCGGGTACTCGCCGCGGTCGCGGGCTCGGGGATCGCCGCGCGCGGTGCTGCCGACGCGGACGTGATCGGAATTCCCGTGCGTCCCACCATCACCGGCCTCGATCGGGCTGCCGTCCGCGCGGAGGCTCGCGCGCACTTCGGCCTGCCCGAGAACGGCCCGGTGCTGCTGGTGTTCGGCGGCTCACAGGGGGCCCGATCGCTCAACGACGCGGTGTCCGGAGCCTCGGCGGCCCTCGCCGATGCGGGTATCTCGGTTCTGCACGCCCACGGTCCGAAGAACTCGCTCGATGTCGAGCAGCGCAATCCGGCCGCGCCGTACGTCGCGCGCGCCTACATCGACCGGATGGATCTGGCGTACGCGGCCGCGGACCTCGCGATCTGTCGCTCCGGTGCCATGACGGTCGCCGAGGTTTCCGCGACCGGTCTGCCCGCCGTCTACGTGCCCCTGCCGCACGGCAACGGCGAGCAGGAACTCAACGCCCGTCCCGTGGTCGACGCCGGAGGTGGCATCCTGGTACCCGATGCGACACTGACCGAGCAATACGTGAGCGAGACAGTGGTCGCGCTGCTGGCCGACACCGAACGAATCGCCACCATGTCTCGTGCCGCCGCCGGTGCCGGGCACAAGGGCGCAGCAGCTGCCGTCGCGCAGATCGTGCTCGATACCGCGCACGCGGCGCGGCGCTGAGCTGGGCGGCGTCGCGCATGAGAAGAGAACGAGGGAGACGTCCGCGTGACAACTGAGGGTGCGATGTCGGATCTGCCGGCAGAGCTCGAACGAGTACACATGGTGGGCATCGGTGGTGCCGGAATGTCCGGCATCGCGCGGATCCTGCTCGCTCGCGGGGGACAGGTGTCGGGTTCGGATGCCAAGGAATCGCGCGGCGTGCTCGCACTGCGCGCACGCGGCGCCCAGGTCCGCATCGGTCACGACGCCAGCGCCCTGGACATGATCGACGGCGGGCCCACCGTGGTCGTGACGACCCACGCCGCGATTCCCCAGACCAATCCCGAACTCGTCGAAGCTCGCGAACGCGGAATTCCGGTGGTGCTGCGACCGGCCGTGCTGTCTTCTCTCATGCAGGGATACCGCACGCTGTTGGTCTCGGGTACGCACGGAAAGACGTCCACGACCTCGATGCTGGTCGTCGCCCTGCAGCACTGCGGGTTCGATCCGTCGTTCGCCGTCGGAGGAGAGCTCAACGAAGCCGGGACCAACGCCCATCACGGCAGCGGCGACGTGTTCGTGGCCGAGGCGGACGAGAGCGACGGCTCGCTGCTGCAGTACACGGCCAACGTCATCATCGTGACCAACATCGAAGCCGATCATCTGGACTACTTCGGCACCACCGACGCCTACGTTCAGGTGTTCGACGACTTCGCTGCGCTCCTCGGTCCCGGCGGTGTGCTCGTGGCCTGCATGGACGACCCGGGTTCGGCGGCGCTGGCTCGACGCGTGGTCGAGCGGAACCTTCCCGGAGTCACGGTGCTGGGATACGGGTCCTCGGACGTCGACGCGGGGCCGGTCGACATGGCCGTTCGGCTGCTGGCGTGGGAGCCCGAGGACATCGGTGGCGTCGCGCAGTTGCAGATCGCAGGTGAGGACGCGGCGCGCACCGTACGGCTCGGCGTCCCCGGCCGGCACACTGCACTCAACGCGCTGGCGGCGTTCGTCGCGGCGCGCCAGGTCGGTGCCGGTGTCGAGGAATTGCTGGCCGGGCTCACCGGTTTCGGCGGCGTGCATCGACGCTTTCAGTTCACCGGGCGTGAGCACGGCGTCCGTGTGTTCGACGACTACGCGCACCATCCGACCGAGGTGCGTGCGGTCCTGACGGCCGCGCAGGCCCTCGTGGTAGGCCAGGATCGTTCGGGTGGCGAGCAGGGACGGGTGGTGGTGGTGTTTCAGCCGCACCTGTACTCGCGGACCGCGACGTTCGCCGAGGAGTTCGGTGCCGCGTTGTCGTTGGCCGACGAGATCGTCGTGCTCGACGTCTACGGCGCGCGCGAGGAGCCGTTGCCCGGTGTGACGGGGGCGCTGGTTGCCGCTTCGGTGACCAAGCCGGTGAACTATCAGCCGGATCTGTCGTTGGTGGCCAAGCAGGTCGCCCACCTGAGTGTGCCCGGCGATGTCGTCATCACCATGGGAGCCGGCGACGTGACGATGCTCGGCGGGCCGATTCTCGATGCGCTTCGCTCGAAGACCGATTTCGGTGCTGCGACCGGCCGCGGAGTACCGAAGGATCGGCCGTCGACGTGACCCGCCGCTCCGATCGAGTCCGTTCTTCGAGGTCGGGAACAGCTGCACGAGAGAGTGATTCGCCGTCCGCGGTCACCGACAAGCAAGCCCGCGCTCAGGCACGGGAAGAAGAGCGCGCCCGAGTGAAGCGGTCGCGTCGCAAAGCCGCTCTGATTGCGCTCGCCGTGGTGGTCGTCGTGGTGGGATCGGCTGCGCTGGTGTACTTCACGCCGCTGTTGTCCGTTCGCACCATCGCGGTCGCGGGGGCATCGTCGGTGTCCGAGCAGGAGATCCTCGACCGGCTGGACGTACCCGTCGGCCTTCCGCTGGTTCGGGTGGACACGGCGGGGGCGGCGCAGCGGGTGGCAACGATCCCGGCGCTGGCGACGGTCCGCGTGCAACGCCAGTATCCGTCCACCGTGCAGGTGACGGTCGAGGAGCGAGTTCCGGTGGCGTTCTTCGATTCTCCGGACGGCACCCATCTCCTGGACTCCACCGGCGTCGATTTCGCGATCGCGCCGCCACCGCCAGGGGTGGTGCGTCTGGTGACCGACAATCCGGTGTTCGGTGATCCGGTGACGAAAGATGCACTGGCGGTTCTCGATACGTTGCCACCGCTGCTGCGTGATCAGGCCGCCGAGCTGCGGGCGAGCACGCTGTCCGACATCTCGATTCTGCTGCTCGACGGGCGCACCGTCGTGTGGGGCAGCAAGGACGACTCCGAGCGCAAGGGCGCGGTCGCGATCGCATTGCTGTCCCAGCCCGGTCAGATCTTCGACGTGTCGAGTCCGGATCTGCCCACCACCAAATAGTTTCGACGCGCGGACCGGAATTTCTCGCGTGGCGTCGGCGCGCCTAATGGCGATAGTCGTCGGCGATGAATAGCGTTTCGACCAGTTCAGTACTTGACATAACTCTAAGCCTGTGGTTTAGGTTGAGGGTTTTCCACATTTCAGGCAACAATCCACGGAAGGCGAGAGCCCATGACGCCCCCGCACAACTACCTCGCCGTAATCAAGGTCGTCGGCATCGGCGGCGGCGGCGTGAACGCGGTCAACCGCATGATCGAACAGGGACTCAAGGGAGTCGAGTTCATCGCGGTCAACACCGACGCTCAGGCCTTGCTGATGAGTGATGCAGACGTCAAGCTCGACGTCGGCCGCGAACTGACCCGCGGACTCGGCGCAGGTGCCGATCCCGAGGTCGGCCGCCGCGCAGCAGACGATCACAAGGACGAGATCGAAGAGGTGCTCAAGGGTGCCGACATGGTGTTCGTCACCGCAGGCGAGGGAGGCGGCACCGGCACCGGTGGCGCTCCTGTCGTCGCCAACATCGCTCGCAAGCTCGGTGCACTGACCGTCGGTGTCGTCACCCGGCCGTTCTCCTTCGAGGGCAAGCGGCGCGGTGGACAGGCCGACACCGGCATCCAGCAGCTCCGCGAGTCCTGCGACACGCTCATCGTCATCCCCAACGATCGACTGCTCCAGCTCGGCGACGCGGCCGTCAGCCTCATGGACGCGTTCCGCAGCGCGGACGAGGTACTGCTCAACGGTGTCCAGGGCATCACCGACCTGATCACCACTCCCGGACTGATCAACGTCGACTTCGCCGACGTCAAGGGCGTCATGTCCGGCGCAGGCAGTGCACTGATGGGTATCGGATCCTCACGCGGTGAGGGTCGCGCGATCAAGGCAGCCGAATCGGCGATCAACTCGCCGCTGCTCGAAGCCTCGATGGAAGGTGCACGCGGAGTGCTGCTCTCCATCGCCGGTGGATCCGACCTCGGTCTGTTCGAGATCAACGAGGCCGCCTCGCTGGTGCAGGAAGCCGCACACATCGACGCCAACATCATCTTCGGCACCGTCATCGACGACTCGCTCGGCGACGAGGTCCGCGTGACCGTCATCGCCGCAGGCTTCGACGGCGGAACCCCGACGCGGCGTCCGGTCGAAGCTGCCACCTCCACCCGCGGCCCCATCGGATCGGCTCGCTCGGGCGAGGTGTCCTCCAAGTCGACCGACAGCTCCGACGGTGCCGTGTTCCGCGACCCGGTCGGCGCACCGAGTGGGAGCAGTCTGCCGCCGCTGAACTCGTCGAGCTCGTCCAACCGCGAATCGTCGAGCCGCGAATCCGCAGCCGGTTACGGTCGCGACTCGTCCGGCCAGGGCCGGGACTCGTCCGGACAGGGCCGCGAGAGCGTCGGTTCCGGCCGTCGCGTTCCGATCGCCGAGGACGAGGGCGAAGACGAAGTCGATGTGCCGTCCTTCATGCGGCGGTGAGTGACACCGCTTCCGCCGGTCCGTTTCGTGTCCGACGCGTCTCGACGACGCGGGCGGGCGGCGTCTCGGCACCGCCGTTCGACACGTTCAATCTCGGCGACCATGTAGGTGACGACCCCGCTTCGGTGGAGGCCAACCGTCGACGCCTCGGCGATCGACTGGGTATGGGACTCGAACGGCTCGTGTTCATGGAGCAGGTCCACGGACGCACCGTCACCGTGGTCGACGGTCCGGTGTCCGAGCCGGTGCCGATGACCGATGCGTTGGTGACGACGCAACGTGATCTCGGTCTGGTGGTGTTGACTGCCGATTGCGTGCCGGTCCTGCTCTCCGACGAGGAGGCCGGCGTGATCGCAGCGGTGCATGCAGGACGGGTCGGTGCCCGCATCGGCATCGTTCCCCGGGTGTTGGCTGCCATGGTCGAGCTCGGGGCGGTTCCGGCGCGGATCGGCGCATTTCTCGGTCCGGCGGCGAGCGGCCGACAGTACGAGGTCCCCGCCTCCATGCGAGCGGACGTCGACAAGCATCTCCCCGGCAGCGCGACGATCACCGTCCGTAACACGCCGGGGCTCGACATTCCCGCCGGTATCCGCGCTCAACTGCTCGCCGCGGGAGTGCCCGGGGTCGCTCAGGATCCGCGGTGCACCATCGAGGACCGGGCCTTGTTCAGTCACCGTCGCGAAGGATCGACCGGCCGAATCGCCAGTGTCGTATGGATGGACAGCACATCCCCAGGTGAGCGGGCCGAAACGGCAGACCGGTGAACCGGCACAGGAGGTTGTCATGAGCGAACCCACCGGCAGCGCGTCGGGCACCGACCGGGCGCAGGAGATCGAGACGGCGTTGACGTCGGTGCGTGAGCGGCTGCACCGCGCCTGTGTCGACGCGGGCCGGTCGCCTGCCGACGTGGCTCTGCTGCCGGTGACCAAGTTCTTCCCCGCCTCGGACGTGCGGATTCTCTACGAACTGGGGTGCCGCGACTTCGGCGAGTCCCGGGAGCAGGACGCGTCGCCCAAGGTCGCCGAGACGGCCGAAGATTTCGTCGGCGATCCGCCTCGCTGGCACATGATCGGACACCTGCAGCGAAACAAGGCGAAGTCGGTTGCCGCGTGGGCGCACGCCATTCATTCCGTGGACAGTGCGCGGTTGGTGGCCGCACTGTCCAAGGCGACGACGGCGGCATTGGACGAGGGTGTGCGTCGGACCGAACTCGACGTGATCGTTCAGGTCAGTCTCGACGGCGATGTGCACCGCGGCGGCGTAGAACGCGACGAACTCCACGAGCTCGCCGACGCGGTGTCGAACGCGTCCGGGTTGCGTTTGGCGGGGTTGATGGCGGTGCCACCGCTCGACGCCGATGCGGACGCCGCATTCGCCGATCTCGAGAGCCTGCACCGTCGGCTGACGGCCGATCATCCCCAAGCGCTCGAGCTCTCCGCAGGCATGACCGGAGACCTGGAAGCTGCTGTGCGGCACGGATCGACGTGCGTGCGTGTCGGTACCGCAATACTCGGCGCGCGGCCGATAACCTCGCAATAACAGTCCATGGATCACATCAGTCACAACAGACACTTGCGAACCTGGAGATGGACAGTAGACACACCGCCACGGAAGGCAGAACGATGAGCACCCTGCACAAGTTCAAGGCGTACTTCGGCATGGTTCCGCTCGCCGACTACGAGGACGACTACCTCGACGATCCGGACACGCGACGCAGTTCCCGTGGTGGTCGTGACAGCTACGACGACATGGATGAGCGTGAATTCGTGAAGCCGTCGTTCGGTGGATCTCGGCACGCGCAGGTCGAGGACGACTACGACGACTACGAGGCCCCGCGTCCGGCGACGCTGGCCCCGATCGGCGGACGAGGACGTGGCGCGGCACCGACCACGCGAGGTGCGGCAACCAGGGGAGCGTTGGCCATGGACACTCGGATGGACGTGCGTGCGGAGACGCGACGCAGCCCGATCGCGGACGACGGCGGCCCGCTCTCGAAGATCACCACGCTGCGACCGCGTGACTACAGCGAGGCGCGCACCATCGGTGAGCGCTTCCGCGACGGCACTCCGGTCATCATGGACCTGGTCGAGATGAGCAACGCCGACGCCAAGCGCCTGGTCGATTTCGCGGCCGGGCTCGCCTTCGCGCTGCGCGGTTCCTTCGACAAGGTTGCGACCAAGGTATTCCTGCTCTCGCCGGCCGACGTCGACGTCTCGCCGCAGGAGCGCAGGCGGATCGCCGAGACCGGCTTCTACAGTCAGCAGTGAGAGATTCGCTGTTCGGGGTGGTAGAACGGGGCTGTGACCAGCGCGCTTTGCTCAGCCCGTCGAATTCAGGCAGAGTATAGCCGTGATCGTGTTCACGGTGATCAACATCGTATTGTTTCTTTTTTGGCTCCTTCTCATCGGTCGAATCATCGTCGAGTTCATCAGAACTTTCGCGAGAGATTGGCAACCGACCGGGTTGGTCGTCATCGTGCTCGAGGCGATCTTCACGGTCACCGACCCGCCGGTGAAGTTCCTCCGCAGGATAATTCCGCCGCTCAATCTCGGCGGAGTTCGACTGGACCTGTCCATCATGGTCCTGCTGTTCGTCGTCTTCATTGCGTGGAATGTGACCAGCAGTCTCGCGGCCTGAGATCGCAGACGAAATGTTAGAACGCGGGACCCAGCGCATGCTGCGTGTCCTGTGTGACAGAATGGACGCCAGTTACAGTTTGATTGTTCTGCACTCGCGCGGAATGGCATATAACTGAATGCTTGCTCTACCGCCCCAAGACGCGTGAAGGGATCCTTCCATGCCGCTGACTCCAGCTGATGTGCACAATGTCGCGTTCAGCAAGCCGCCCATCGGTAAGCGTGGTTACAACGAAGACGAGGTCGACGCTTTTCTCGACCTCGTCGAGCAAGAGTTGTCGCGACTGATCGAAGAGAACGCCGACCTCCGCCAGCGGGTCGGTGAGCTCGACCAGGAGCTTGCGGACGCCAAGAACGCTTCGCGGCAGAGCCCGCAGGCGGCTCAGGTCGCGGCACCGAAGGCCGAGCCACAGCGCCCGGTGGATCCCCCCAAGCCACCGCCCGTCGCGGCGCAGCCCGCTCCGGTCGCACCCGTTGCGGCGGCCCCGCAGCAGAGCGGCGACTCCAACATGCAGGCCGCCAAGATTCTGGGCCTCGCTCAGGAGATGGCCGATCGTCTCACCGGTGATGCCAAGTCGGAGTCCGAGCAACTGCTCGGCAACGCGCGCACCAACGCCGAGCGTTTGGTCTCGGATGCCCGCACGCGTTCGGAGTCGATGATGTCCGAGGCTCGGCAGAAGTCCGAGTCGCTGCTGTCCGACGCACAGACGCGCTCCGAGACCCAGCTGCGTCAGGCCAAGGAGAAGGCCGACGCATTGCAGGCCGACGCCGAGCGCAAGCACACCGAGATCATGGCGACGATCAACCAGCAGCGTTCGGTACTCGAAGGTCGCATCGAGCAGCTCAAGACGTTCGAGCGCGAATACCGCGTGCGGCTCAAGTCCTACCTGGAATCGCAGCTCGAAGAGCTCGAGAACCGCTCCTCGGCGCTGCCGGTGGACAACGGGCAGGACAACTTCAACCAGGACAACCAGTCGTCGGGGTACAGCCAGTCGTACGCCAAGGGCAACTGACGCAGGAGTTCGTGCCGATGCTGCCGAACACGGCAGCATCGGACCCTGACGTCGCGTCGAACGGTGAGCGAGGAATCACGTGCTGGTCCTGACTCTCGGCGCAGCGGCGATCGGTTTCGGCTTTCTGGTTCTGGCCTTGATGACGGGGTCGGTCGTGTGGGCGTGGGCCTGCATCGTCGTGTGTATCGTGGGGGCAGTTCTGCTACTTGTCGGTGCATTGACGGGCAAACGGCCACCGCTGGAACCCGATAAGTAATATGTGCTGATTTTTCCCAGTTGTTTCAGGCGTCGATCCGGCCATCACCGGGGAGCCTTCGGAAGAACGACTCGGTTCGATGGGCAACCACCTCGAATCGACGTCCAGTAGAACCGAACGGGTGAGCCCGTCACAGCTCACGTGGAGAGGCTTGCTCCGGCGACGGTGTCGTCGGAGCCGAGCAAGCGGGGTGGTACCGCGGTATCCGACGTCCCGATCGTCGAATGTCGTCCCCGTGCCAAGAGGTGTCGCGTCCAGTACGCGTCCGGCACGGAGGAGACAGATATGACAGATGCGAGCGCACGTCCGAAGAATGCGTCGTACCCGCTGGTCGATTTGGCCGAGGGCCGATCGGGCAGCGTCCCGTTCCCCGATCTCGAACGCATCGTTCTGCACGAGTGGGCCGAGGACGGCACCTTCCGAGCGAGCATCGACAATCGAGCGGGTGCCGAGGAATTCGTCTTCTACGACGGCCCTCCCTTCGCGAACGGTCTGCCGCACTACGGCCACCTCCTCACCGGTTACGTCAAGGACCTCGTCCCGCGATTCCAGACGATGCGGGGCAAGAAGGTCGAGCGTCGCTTCGGCTGGGACTGCCACGGTCTGCCCGCAGAGCTGGAAGCGGAGAAGCAGCTCGGTATCAAGGACAAGTCCGAGATCGACGAGATGGGTCTGGCGAAGTTCAACGCCTACTGCAAGCAGTCGGTGCTCCAGTACACCGACGAGTGGCGGGACTACGTCACCCGGCAGGCGCGGTGGGTCGACTTCGACAACGACTACAAGACCCTCGACGTCGACTTCATGGAGTCCGTCATGTGGGCATTCAAGACGCTGCACGACAAGGGCCTGATCTACCAGGGATACCGAGTTCTGCCGTACAGCTGGTACGAGCAGACACCCCTGTCCAATCAGGAGACCCGCCTCGACGACGCGTACAAGATGCGTCAGGATCCCGCGGTCACCGTCACGATGCCGTTGACGGCTCCCGGCTCGCCCCTGGACGGCGCGAACGCGTTGATCTGGACTACCACGCCGTGGACCCTGCCGTCGAACCTGGCGATCGCGGTGCATCCCGAGGTGCACTACGTACAGGTGCGAGGAGCCGACGGTGAGCGTTACGTGCTTGCCGCGCAGCGACTCTCGCACTACGCGAAGGAACTCGGCGAGGAGCCGGAGGTGCTCTCGGAGCACACCGGCTCCGAGTTGGTCGGACTGTCCTACACACCGCCGTACGACTTCTTTCTCGGCCACGAGAACTCGCACCGCGTGCTGCAGGCCGACTACGTCACCACCGATTCGGGCACCGGAATCGTCCACCTCGCACCGGCTTTCGGTGAGGAGGACATGGACGTCGCCACAGCGAACGGCATCGAGGTGGTGCAACCGCTCGACGCAGGCGGCAAGTTCACCTCGCTGGTGCCGCCGTACGAGGGCCTGATGGTGTTCGACGCCAATCCGGTGATCATCAAGGACCTCAAGGCCTCGGGTCGGTTGCTGCGGCACGAAACCATCGAGCACTCGTACCCACACAGCTGGCGCAGTGGTCAGCCACTGATCTACATGGCAGTGCCGTCATGGTTCGTCGCGGTGACCAAGTTCCGTGATCGGATGGTCGAGCTGAACCAGGAGATCACCTGGGTTCCCGAGCACATCAAGGACGGCCAGTTCGGCAAGTGGCTCGAAGGTGCACGCGACTGGAACATCAGCCGAAACCGATACTGGGGCAGCCCGATTCCGGCGTGGACCTCCGACGACCCGGCCTACCCGCGGCTGGATGTGTACGGCAGCCTGGACGAGCTCGAGCGTGACTTCGGTGTGCGGCCGACCGATCTGCACCGGCCCTACATCGACGATCTGACGCGTCCCAACCCGGACGACCCGACGGGTAAGTCCACGATGCGCCGCGTTCCCGAGGTGTTGGACTGCTGGTTCGAGTCCGGCTCGATGCCGTATGCGCAGGTGCACTTCCCGTTCGAGAACGAGGAGTGGTTCTCCACGCACAACCCGGGCGATTTCATCGTCGAGTACAACGGGCAGACGCGCGGCTGGTTCTACACCCTGCACGTGCTCGCGACCGCGCTGTTCGATCGTCCTGCGTTCAAAACCGTTGCTGCACACGGCATCGTGCTCGGCGACGACGGCTTGAAGATGAGCAAGTCCAAGGGTAACTACCCGGACGTCAAGGAGGTCTTCGACCGCGACGGCTCCGACGCCATGCGGTGGTTCCTGATGTCCTCACCGATCCTGCGCGGCGGCAACCTCATCGTCACCGAGCAAGGCATCCGCGAGGGCGTCCGCCAGGCGTTGCTGCCGATCTGGAATGCGTGGAGCTTCCTTCAGCTCTACGCCTCGAAGCCCGGGCAGTGGCGGACCGATTCTCCGCACGTGCTCGATCGCTACGTCCTTGCCAAGCTGTCGGCCACCCGCGACGCGATCACCGATGCGCTCGAGGGCAACGACATCGCCGGTGCCTGCGACGAGCTGCGCACGTTCTGCGATGCGCTGACCAATTGGTATGTGCGACGGTCGCGTTCGCGGTTCTGGAGCGAGGACGCCGACGCGATCGACACCCTGCACACCGTGCTCGAGGTGCTCACGCGCATCGCCGCCCCGCTGTTGCCGCTGATCAGCGAAGTGGTGTGGCGGGGCTTGACCGGTGGCCGCTCGGTGCACCTGACGGACTGGCCCGAGGCCGACGAACTGCCGTCGGATCCCGAACTCGTCGAGAGCATGGACGAGGTCCGCACCGTGTGCTCGACCGTTCTGGGTCTGCGCAAGGCACAGAACCTGCGCGTGCGGTTGCCGCTGCCCGAGGTGACCGTCGCGGCCGCCGATGCGGAGCGGCTGCGTCCGTTCGTCGACATCATCGCCGACGAGGTCAACGTCAAGAAGGTCGATCTGACCGAAGACGTTGCGGTACACGGAAAGTTCGAGCTCGTCGTCAATGCGCGTGCTGCGGGCCCGCGTATCGGCAAGGACGTCCAGACCGTCATCAAGGCCGTGAAGGCAGGCGATTGGTCCGAGGACGCGGACGGTGTGGTGAGCGCAGCAGGAATTGCGCTGCTGCCGGAGGAATTCACTCGCAGGCTCGTTGCCGCCGAGCCCGAATCGACGGCACCGTTGCCCGGAAACGCCGGACTGGTCGTGCTCGATTCCGCCGTCACCGAGGAGCTCGAAGCCGAGGGCTGGGCCAAGGACCGCATCCGCGAACTGCAGGACGCGCGTCGTAATCACGGCTTCGACGTCTCGGACCGCATCGACATCGTCATCGAGGTCCCCGAACATCGGCAGGCGTGGCTCGACACGCACCGCGATCTCATCGCCGGTGAGGTGCTCGCACTCTCGCTCGTCGACGGACGCGTCGGCGACGACGGCAGCGATCTCGGTGAGGGAGTGCGGGCAGCGATCACCAAGTCGTCATGATCGACGGCGACGTATCGGTCGGTGCAGTCCGCGAGCTTCTCGCCGAAGCTCGCGGCGGCGTCGTGCCCATCGTCGCGGCGGGTGACCCGGTTCTGCGGTCCGGGGCTGCCCGGTATTCCGGTCAGCTCGATTCCGAGACGTTCGCGGAGTTGATCGAGGTGATGCGCGCGACCATGCACGACGCGCCCGGTGTCGGCCTGGCCGCACCGCAGATCGGCATCCCGTTGCAGATCGCAGTGATCGAGGATCGCTGCGACGTCGAAGCGGAGGTGTCCCGGGTCCGGGAGCGCACACCGCTTCCGTTCCGGGTCCTGGTCAATCCCCGGTACACCCCGGTCGGATCGCGGACCGCAGGCTTCTACGAGGGTTGTCTCAGTGTTCCCGGTTATCAGGCCGTCGTGACGCGAGCGGCCGAGGTGCGGCTCGAGTGCACCGACGAAGCCGGTCGCGAGATCGACGAGGTGGTTGCCGGCTGGCCGGCCAGGATCGTGGCCCACGAGACCGACCATCTCCACGGCACCCTGTACATCGACACCGCGCACATGCGATCGCTGACGACGAGCGAGGTGTACGGCGAGCTGTGGTCGGATCCGACACCCGAACGGGCGGCGCAGGCGCTCGGCTTCACCGTCGATCTCGGCTGACGATGTCGAACATCGCCGACGACACTCTGCGGAGTCGCCGATGGGTGCTGCACCTGGACATGGACGCGTTCTTCGCGTCCGCCGAACAGCTCACTCGCCCCACATTGCGGGGCCGCCCGGTTCTCGTCGGCGGCGCGGGTGGGCGGGGAGTGGTGGCCGGTTGCAGCTATCAGGCGCGTGCGTTCGGGGCGCGTTCTGCCATGCCGATGCATCAGGCCCGCCGACTCGTCGGAGCCGGGGCCGTGGTGTTGCCACCGCGGTTCGTTCTCTACTCCGAGCTCAGCCGACGCGCTTTCGAGGCACTGCGCGGACCCATGCCCGTTCTCGAACAACTCTCGATCGACGAGGCGTTCGGTGAGCCGCTCGAACTCGCCGGTGCGACGGTTCACGAGGTCGAGCAGTTCTGCGCGGGCCTGCGCGCACTGATACTCGCCGAGACCGGACTGGTCGCCTCGATCGGTGCCGGATCCGGAAAGCAGATCGCCAAGATCGCGTCGGGACTGGCCAAACCCGACGGCATCACCGTCGTTGCTCCGGGAATCCAGGCCGAGTTGATGGCGGCTCTGCCGGTCCGGAAACTGTGGGGGATCGGACCGGTGGCCGGAGAGCGCTTGCGGCGCTTGGGAATCGACACCATCGGCAAGTTCGTGGCCACGCCGGAGTCCGAGGTGGCGTCGATTCTCGGGGCCACGATGGGGCCGAGCCTGCATCAGCTCGCACGCGGAATCGACAATCGCGTCGTGGCCGAACGGGCCGAGGCCAAGCAGGTCAGCGCCGAGACAACGTTCGCGCAGGACGTGATCTCTCTCGCTCAACTCCGCCCGGCCATCGAGTCCATCGTCGATTCGACGCATCGCCGGTTGTTGAAGGACGGTCGGGGTGCCAGGACGGTGGTACTGAAACTGCGCAAGTCCGATATGAGCATCATCACCCGATCGGCAACGTTGCCGTACGCGACGGTGGACAAGCAGACCATCGTGGCCACGGCGCAGCGACTTGCCGTCGATCCGGTCGACGTAGGTCCGATCAGGCTGGTCGGCGTCGGGCTGGCCGGGCTGTCGGCCGTGCGACAAGGTTCGCTGTTTCCCGAGCTGGAGTACGAGCCGGCCGCGGATGCGACCGAGGAGTCGCTCGCACCGATCGAGGCCGCCGCGGATGTCGTCGTCCCGGACGGTCCGCGGTGGCAACCGGGCATGGACGTCCGGCACCCCGACTTCGGTCACGGCTGGGTGCAGGGGGCCGGTCACTCGGTGGTGACCGTGCGATTCGAGACGCGAACCAGCGGGCCGGGAATCGCGCGCACCTTCGCCGAATCGGACGAGAACCTGGTCGTTGCCGACGTTCTCGACAGCCTGAAGTGAGTTGTGGCGTCGCTGAGGAAACTCTGTGAGGTTTCACAGGTATGCCGATCGCGTTGTGACTCGGGCGTGTCGAGCTGACATAGTGGACCAGGTCCGAGACGACCCCATTCCAGACGACCGACGAGTCACAGAACGATCGAGACGTGACTCAGAGTGAAAAGGACAAGCACTTGAAGCTTCGTAACACCCGACGGGCAATGGTTGCCGGCATCGCCATCGCCGGAGCGCTCACCATGACCGCCTGCAGCTCCGGAGGCGACGAAGAGCCCACCGCGACGACGACGGCGGTCACAACTTCTGCCGCTGCCGCTCCCGACGCCGGTGCGTACCCGCCGGTGCCGACCGTGGAGGACCTCAACGCTCAGCTCGTACGCGGGCTCGACCCCAACGTTCCGGTCGAGGAGAAGGCCGCCCTGATCCAGGGTGCATCCGAGGACCCCGAACTGATCAACCAGGTCGCCGCAGCTGCCGTCGCAAACAACGCGCAGATCGAGATCACCAGCATCGACGATCTCGGCACCGGCGTCCTCAACGCAGGCATCACGATCACGCTCAACGGCCAGGCCAACCCCGGCACCTTCCAGTTCGTCCCCGAGGACGGCGTCTGGAAGCTTTCCAAGGACAACGCGTGCGGCATCGTCTCGCTCGCGCAGCTGACCAGCCCGGCGTGCCCCGCACCCTGAGTCCTGCCGATCGTCTCTGACCGACAAGAACACTGCCGGTGACATATCCCCGAGGGGACGTGTCACCGGCAGTTTTTCGTGGTACCCGGCTCGATTCACATGCTCGGTGTCACCGATCGAATGCGTTCGACGGCAGCCTCGGCGACAGCGGTCACGGTCTCCGGTTCCAGGCCGGCCTGATCCGAGACGACGATCTGGACGACGGTCGAGTCGACCACGGCCACCACCACATCGGAGACCAAGGTGAACCCTTCACTGCTGGTGGTCAGGCGTACCGAGGCCGATGCGTCGCCGACCGAGGACTGCTCCCGGCCCGCCAACGCGTAGTCGACGCTCACCCCGTCCGCGTCCGTGCCGCTGAACGTCGTGCACCCCACCCAAGCCTGCTGGATCGCCGTGAAGGCCTCGGCCGTGCCCGTATCGGGGTAGCTCGCCGCATCCTCGTCGATCGAGGAGAAGTTCGGTCCCGAGAAGCGGACGACTGCGTTCGAGGCCGCACCGCCCCGCTGCTCCGAGATCGGTGCCAGTACCGCAGCGCACTCGGCAGGGTCGGTACCGGACTCGTCGGGTGAGTCGTACTCGGGAGCCGGGTCGAGACCGAGATCCTGGACGGGGTCGGGAATCGAGGAGAAACCGTCCGGAAGGTCGCCGAGACCCAACATCGCTGCGGCAAGGACACCGGAGTCGGTGATCGGGGCACCGAGCAGGGGGTCGGGTGCGGGGACGGAGCTGGGCGCGGGTGCAGGGGTCGGGGCCGGCTCGTCTGCGCTGCACCCGGACGCGGCGACGCCGAGGACAGACAGCGCCGCCAGCAGCTGCGTCGCGGTCCGCGCCGTCATCGGGCAGCCCAGGTGATCGAATCTCCGACGGTCTGACGCAGCACGGTCGTGCTTTCGGGGTCGGTGTACATCTGCTCTCCACCTGCGGTGATCGATCCGCCGACGGGAAGCGGTCGGGTCAGATCGATCTCGAGCGTTCCCGATCCGGTGAACGTGTAGGTCTCGATGTTCAGCGTCCCCGCGTCGTCGGGCAGGTTCCAGGTGGTCGATTCGGGTGTCTGGGTGATCGCGACGTCCAGGGTCGCTCGGTCACCGTCGAGTGCTCGCAGCGTGACCGTGGTGCGCTGGTTCAACGTGATGCCGCTCAGTACCTGTTGATCGACGGTCCATGTCGCGCCCACTCCCACCTCGGCCTCGGGGAAGTCGACGGAGCGGTACACCGCGGCGTTCAACGAGCGTTCGATCGCCGCGCGGGCGGTGTCGAGCGCGGCGTCGGCGGGGGTGATGTGCAGTGCGGTGATCGCTCCCGAGTCGGTGGTCGCCAGCCGTGCCGACGAGCCCTCGGATGCGGAGAGGGCGTCGGTCAGTCCCTCGTCGGGCGACGTCGCAGCTCCGATGGTCAGCTCGACGGACCGGGTAGCGCCGGTCGAGGCGTCGTCGTCCGGGACGGTGTCGGACGTCGATGCGGACAGGGGCACGGTCAGTTCGGGGCTGGAGAAGTCCTGTGGAGCCCCGTCGCTGATCTGCTGCGAGACGGTGGAGGTGGTGGTGAGGTCCACGTTCTGCTCGTTCGCGTCGGAGGTTTCGAAGGCCAGTACGCGTCGCGGTTCGGTGCCGGGGTCGACCACGGTGGTGGTCGTCGGCGTCACGGCGATCGTCACCTCGTTCGAGGACGCCGCCTGCTCGGGAGCGGGATCGGTGTCGGTGTCGGTGCTCGAACATCCGGCGACGAGGACCACTGCACAGCAGGCAGCGAGGAAACCGGAGCGGACGGTGCCGGAGCGGACGGTGCGGAAACGATCGGTCGACTTCACGGCCACCAGGCTACTGACACCGCCCGTGGAGACCGGTGGTGCGCGGCACGGATGAGGACCCGCCGCCGTCCATACGCCATGATGGACAGGTGAGTGAAGACCGCGCCGACGATCCGCCAGCCGAGACGAGTAGTGTTCCGGCACCGAACGAGACCGCGGACTCGCAGGTGACCGATACCGACAGCGCCGCGAGTCTCGTTCCGAAGCCGCTCAAGACGCGGTTGCTGGTCGTGATCGCGGCCGTGATTCTGCTGTTCGACCTCGTGACCAAGATCGTGGTGGTGCATTACGTCAAGCCCGGCAACCCGATTTCGATCGTCGGAGACGTCGTGACGTTGCGGCTGGTGCGTAATCCCGGTGCGGCGTTCTCGATGGCCACCGGAATGACCTGGTTGCTCACGGTCGTGGCAGTCGCGGTCGTCATCGGTGTGATCAAGATCGGTCGGACGCTGCGATCGCCGTGGTGGGCACTGGGTTTGGGTCTGGTTCTCGGCGGCGCGCTCGGCAACCTGATCGACCGATTCTTCCGTGCCCCGGGTCCGTTCCAGGGACACGTCGTCGACTTCGTGTCGGTGGGCTGGTGGCCGGTGTTCAACGTTGCCGATTCGTCCATCGTCTGTGGTGCGATCCTGCTCGTCGTCCTGAGCCTGTTCGGGTTCGAGCCGAACGGTGAACGGGTGACGAAGGCGAAATCCGATGCCGCAGCCGAGGCCGACAAGTGAGGGAATCGCGCTCGATGCCGGTGCCCGACGGTCTGGACGGAATGAGGGTCGACGCCGGTCTCGCTCGGCTGCTCGGGCTCTCGCGTACCGTCGCCGCGGCGCTGGCCGAGGAGGGCTCGGTTCTGGTCGATGCCGGTGCCGTCGGCAAGTCCGACCGGCTGGCCGCCGGGTCGTGGCTCGAAGTGACGCTGCCCGAGCCGGCCCGTGAGTTGACGATCGAGGCCGAGCCGGTCGAGGGGATGGACATCCTCTATGCAGACGACGACATCGTGGCCGTGGACAAGCCCGTCGGGGTCGCTGCGCATGCCAGCGTCGGCTGGACCGGACCCACCGTCATCGGCGGTCTCGCGGCCGCCGGTTTCCGAATTTCGACCTCCGGTGCGCACGAGCGGCAGGGCATCGTGCACCGCCTCGACGTCGGCACGTCCGGGGTCATGGTGGTCGCCACGTCCGAGCGGGCGTACACCGTGCTCAAGCGGGCGTTCAAGGCGCGCACGATCGACAAGCGCTATCACGCACTGGTGCAGGGACATCCGGATCCGAGCAGTGGAACGATCGATGCCCCGATCGGTCGACACGGCAGCAACGACTGGAAGTTCGCCGTCCGTGCCGACGGCAAGCCCAGCGTCACCCACTACGACACGGTCGAGGCGTTCCAGGCCGCGAGCCTGCTGGACGTGCACTTGGAAACCGGTCGCACGCACCAGATTCGGGTGCATTTCTCGGCTCTGCGACATCCGTGCTGCGGCGATCTGACCTACGGTGCCGATCCGCGGCTGGCCGAACGGTTGGGCCTGGAGCGGCAGTGGCTGCATGCGCGGTCGCTCGGCTTCGCGCATCCGTCCGACGGTCGCTGGGTCGAGATCGAGAGCAAGTATCCGGCCGACCTCGAGCACGCACTCGAGGTGCTTCGGAAGGCGTGATGCGCACCAGGGGAGTGCTGGGCGGTGTCGTTGCCGCGGCACTCGTGTTCGTGGCGCTCGCGGTGGTCGGGCACCTCAACCCGGTACGACAGCTGGGCGTGGGCACCGACCGGCTCGGCCCGGACAGCGGCGAGCAGGTGATCGATTACCTGGCCCGCGCCGAGGCGAGCCTGCGCAGCGACAACACCGAACCTCGCTGGGGCTCGGTGTCGTTCGATCGCGAACTCACCGCCCAACAGGCCTATGCCGTCGCCGACGGAATTCGTATCTCGCAGGTGCTTTTGCGTGTTCCGCTCGATCGTGTGCAGACCCCGATACTGACCGTCGGCGTGCCGGGCAGCGAGCGCTCGGTACTGAATTCGACCGCGCGAGCAGCGAGCCTGGCCACCGAATCGTTCGGGGCGGGGGACCGGCAGGCGCAGATCGCCGCAGTGTCGCAGCAACGTCTGTTCGACGGGTGTGCGTGTGTGGTGACGTTGGTGGTGCGCGGGACCCCGGCCGAGTTGACCGCGCTGGCCGGCCGCGCCGATGTGCGAGCGGTGCAGGCGCTTCCGCCGGATGCGGTGTCCGGCAAATTCGCAGTCGAGCCGCTCCTGCCGGAGCACGTCGACGTCGTCGGTCCGCTCCCGGACGACGGTCCCGTGCCGGCCGAATGAGGCGATTTCTCGTCGCATCCGTCACACCTGTCACGTCCTCCCAGGACACACCGGCAGCGTGAAAATTCTGTCGGTTCGACCGCTTACAGTGAGTACGTTCGCGGCTCGTATTGACGCCGACGCACGACCTTCAGGAGAGAACCTTCGTGGCCGATTCGTTCGTTCATCTGCACAACCACACCGAATATTCGATGCTCGACGGTGCCGCCAAGATCGGCGCGATGTTCGCCGAGGCAGCACGGTTGGAGATGACGGCAGTCGGCATGACCGACCACGGCAACATGTACGGGGCCAGCGAGTTCTACAACGAGGCCAAGAAGGCCGGCATCAAGCCGATCATCGGCATCGAGGCCTACATCGCGCCCGAGTCCCGGTTCAACAAGAAGCGTGTGCTGTGGGGCGACCGCAGCCAGAAGTCCGACGACGTCTCGGGTAGCGGTGCGTACACGCACATGACGATGGTTGCCGAGAACGCCACCGGAGTCCGCAACCTGTTCAAGCTGTCCTCGCTCGCTTCCATCGAGGGTCAGTTGGGCAAGTGGGCCCGGATGGACGAGGAGATCATCGCCTCGCACGCCGAGGGCATCATCGCCACCACCGGCTGCCCGTCGGGTGAGGTGCAGACTCGGTTGCGACTCGGCCAGGATCGTGAGGCGCTCGAGGCCGCTGCCAAGTGGCGCGAGATCTGGGGTCCGGAGAACTTCTTCCTCGAACTGATGGATCACGGCCTGTCCATCGAGCGACGCGTCCGCGAAGGCCTGCTCGACATCGGCAAGAAGCTCTCGATCCCGCCGTTGGCCACCAACGACTGCCATTACGTCACCAAGGACGCCGCCGAGAACCACGAGGCGCTGCTGTGCATCCAGACCGGTAAGACGCTCAGCGATCCCACTCGGTTCAAGTTCGACGGTGACGGCTACTACCTCAAGTCCGCCGCCGAGATGCGCGAGCTCTGGGACGACCAGGTGCCCGGTGCGTGCGACAGCACCCTGCTCATCGCCGAGCGAGTACAGCCCTACGACGAGGTGTGGGCGCACCGCGACCGCATGCCGATCTTCCCCGTGCCCGAGGGTCACACCCAGGGCACCTGGTT
Organism: Rhodococcus sp. NPDC079359; assembly: GCF_040702585.1. Lineage (NCBI taxonomy): Bacteria > Bacillati > Actinomycetota > Actinomycetes > Mycobacteriales > Nocardiaceae > Rhodococcus > Rhodococcus sp. NPDC079359. The sequence goes on along the minus strand of NZ_JBFBLH010000005.1, from coordinate 32,169 downwards.
GCGCCACGAGGTCATGACCGGACTCGAGCGACGGTTCCCCGACGGCCCCGCCGAGGACTACCTGGCACGCGCCGAGTACGAGATCAAGGTCATCCTCGAGATGGGCTTCCCGGCCTACTTCCTCGTGGTCGGCGACCTGATCAACCACGCCAAGGCCGTCGGCATCCGCGTCGGGCCGGGCCGAGGTTCCGCCGCCGGATCGTTGGTCGCCTACGCCATGGGCATCACCAACATCGACCCACTGCCGCACGGTCTGCTCTTCGAGCGATTCCTCAACCCCGAGCGTGTGTCGATGCCCGATATCGATATCGACTTCGATGATCGCCGCCGCGGTGAGATGGTCCGCTACGCCACCGAGAAGTGGGGCAGCGATCGCGTCGCCCAGGTGATCACGTTCGGCACCATCAAGACCAAGGCCGCGATCAAGGACTCGGCCCGAGTGCAGTTCGGCCAGCCAGGTTTCGGGATCGCCGATCAGATCACCAAGGCGCTGCCGCCGCCCATCATGGCCAAGGACATCTCGGTGGCGGGCATCACCGATCCGTCGCACGAGCGCTACAAGGAAGCCGTCGAGGTTAGAGCGCTCATCGACTCCAACCCCGACGTCGCGACCATCTACAAGACGGCCAAGGGACTCGAGGGCCTGATTCGCAACGCAGGCGTGCACGCCTGCGCGGTCATCATGTCCTCCGAGCCGCTGACCGACGCGATTCCCGTGTGGAAGCGCGCGCAGGACGGCGCGATCATCACCGGCTGGGACTACCCGTCGTGCGAGGCCATCGGCCTGCTCAAGATGGACTTCCTGGGCCTGCGAAACCTCACCGTCATCGGTGACGCCATCGACAACATCAAGGCCAACCGCGGCATCGACATCGACCTCGACGCTCTCCCGCTCGACGACCCGGCGACCTTCGACTTGCTCTCTCGCGGAGACACTCTCGGCGTCTTCCAGCTCGACGGCAGTGCCATGCGCGATCTGCTACGGCGAATGCAGCCCACCGGTTTCGAGGACATCGTCGCCGTCCTGGCGCTGTACCGGCCCGGTCCGATGGGCATGAACTCGCACAACGATTACGCCGACCGCAAGAACGGTAGGCAAGAGGTCAAGCCGATCCACCCGGAGCTTGAAGAGCCGCTCAAGGTGATTCTCGGCGAGACCTACGGCCTGGTTGTCTACCAGGAGCAGATCATGCAGCTCGCTCAGAAGGTGGCCGGCTACACCCTGGGCCAAGCCGACCTGCTGCGTCGTGCCATGGGTAAGAAGAAGCTCTCCGAGCTCGAGAAGGCGTACGCCGGGTTTCGGCAGGGCATGTTGGACAACGACTTCTCCGAGGCGGCCATCAAGGCGCTGTGGGACACCGTGCTGCCCTTCGCGGGCTACGCGTTCAACAAGTCTCACTCCGCCGGCTACGGCCTGGTGTCGTACTGGACGGCGTACCTGAAGGCCAACTACCCGGCCGAGTACATGGCCGGCCTGCTCACCAGCGTCGGCGACGACAAGGACAAGGCTGCGATCTACCTGGCCGATTGCCGCAAGCTCGGGATCACGGTGTTGCCGCCGGACGTCAACGAGTCCGAACTCAACTTCGCGTCGGTGGGCAAGGACATCCGGTTCGGTCTCGGCGCGGTCCGTAACGTCGGTACCAATGTGGTCGCGTCGATCATCAGGGCGCGATCGGAGAAGTCGAAGTACACCGACTTCTCCGACTACCTCGGCAAGATCGACGCGGTCGCGTGCAGCAAGAAGGTCACCGAATCTCTCATCAAGGCAGGTGCTTTCGACTCGCTCGATCATCCGCGCAAAGGTCTGATGCTCATTCACGCCGATGCGATCGACGCGGTGATGGGTACCAAGAAGGCCGAGGCGATCGGCCAGTTCGACCTGTTCGGCGGCGAGGACGCCGACGAGTCGATCTCCGCGGTGTTCAACGTCCGAGTGCCGGACGAGGAGTGGGAATCCAAGCATCGGCTCGCCCTCGAGCGCGAGATGCTCGGTCTCTACGTCTCGGGCCACCCGCTCCTGGGTGTCGAGCACATGTTGGCGGCGAAGTCCGACTGCAACATCCCGACCATTCTCGAGGGTGACATCAAGGACGGCACCCAGGTCACCGTCGGCGGCATTCTGGCCTCGGTGAATCGTCGGATCAACAAGAACGGTCTGACGTGGGCGTCGGCTCAGCTCGAGGACCTGGCCGGTGGTATCGAGGTGCTGTTCTTCCCACAGGCGTACTCGGTGTTCGGTGCCGATGTCACCGAGGACTCGGTGGTGCTGGTCAAGGGTCGGGTTTCGGTGCGTGACGACCGGGTTTCCTTGATCGCGAACGACCTTGCGGTGCCGGATCTTTCGGCCATCGGTATCGACAAGCCGCTCGCAGTGAGTCTACCGACGCGACTGTGCACCGCCGACAAGGTCGGCGCGCTCAAGCGGGTGTTGATCAGTCACCCCGGGACCTCGGACGTCCATCTGCGGCTGGTCAGCGGCGACAAGATCACCACGATGAAGCTGGACGACAGCCTGAGGGTGACGCCGACCTCGGCGTTGATGGGCGACCTGAAGGCGCTACTGGGGCCGGGCTGCCTGACGGGCTGACGCCGGCCCGGTCCAACCCAGCTCGGTCAGCCGCAGCGTCCACCAGGCGACTACGGCGACCGCTGCGCCGGCCAGCACGGCTGCCTGCAGCGAGCCTGCGATGACGAGGGTCGCGGCGAACACGAGAAATCCGAGTGCGAGGGCTTCGAGCTTGTATACCGGCCACGCGGTGCCTGCCACGTCCGTGGTGCGCAGGGTAGGAGCGGGTCGACGGCTCACCTGGGTGCTCGTGTAGGTCATCGCGTTCTCCTCTGGTGCCACCGGCAGATTCGGGTCTCCGCTGCGGGAAGTTCAGACTATACCCAACAAAAGATTCGGTCTACCGAACTTGCCCTCCGGCCTGGCATTGTTGGCGATCTCCTGGCGTCGCCACGTCGGTGGGTGTTGACTGAAAGCCATGCCATTGACAGGAGAATACGAACCGAGTTCATCCGACTGGGCCCGCGAGCAGGCCGAGCTGTACGAGAACTCCGGCGGAACCGAAGGCACGATGATGAACGGCATGCCGGTCGTGCTGCTGACCACGAAGGGCAACAAGAGCGGCAAGCTCCGCAAGTCGCCGTTGATGAGGGTCGAACACGACGGCGAGTACGCCATCGTCGCCTCCCTCGGCGGCGCACCGAAACACCCCGTCTGGTACCACAACGTCAAGGCCGAGCCACTGGTCGAGCTGCAGGACGGTCCCGAGAAGCACGACTACATCGCACGTGAAGTGACCGGCGACGAGAAGGCCGTGTGGTGGGAACGCTCGGTTGCCGCGTACCCCGACTACGCCGACTACCAGAAGAAGACCGACCGCGAGATACCGGTTCTGGTTCTCTCGCGCGCCTGAGTCGCCGTGGCCGGCGTTCCGGAGTCGAGCCTGCGGAACGACCCGGTGTCCAGCGTGGAACGGTCCCGGATGGGCAACCGTTCCACGCTGGTGGCAGCATGTCCTGGTGTCTTCATCCCCTGAACTCGCCTCCCAGCACTCATCGTCGGTAGCCGTCACCGCTGCCGACATCGATGCCGCTGCGGTGCGAATTTCTTCGGTGGTGGCCGCGACACCCCTGCAGCTGTGCGAGCGGCTGTCTGCGGAGACGGGCGCGAAGGTCTACCTCAAGCGCGAGGACCTGCAGATCGTGCGGTCGTACAAGATTCGCGGGGCATACAACCTGATGGATCAGCTGACGGACGCCGAGCTCGCCGTGGGCGTGGTGACGGCGAGCGCCGGGAACCATGCGCAGGGCGTCGCATTCGCATGCCGCACGATGCAGGTGCGGGGGAGGATCTACGTCCCGGCCAACACCCCGAAGCAGAAGCGTGACCGCATCCGGGTGCACGGTGGGGAGTTCGTCGATCTCATCGTCATCGGCGACACGTTCGACGCGGCGGCTGCCGCCGCTGCCGAGGATGTCGCTCGTACCGGTGCCACGATGGTGCCGCCGTTCGACGACCCCCGAACCGTGGCCGGCCAGGGCACCATCGCCGCCGAGATCGTCGACCAGCTCGGCGGCGCGCCGGATGTCGTCGTGATGCCGGTCGGCGGCGGCGGATGCATCGCGGGCATCTCGAGCTACCTGCGCGAGCGAGCACCGCAGACCTCACTGGTCGGCGTCGAGCCGTCCGGAGCCGCGTCGATGACCGCCGCACTGATCGCCGGTGGTCCGGTGACGCTCGCCGACATCGATCCGTTTGTCGACGGAGCAGCCGTCCGCCGCATCGGAGACGTGCCGTACGCCGCGCTGCGGTCGCTGGGAGCGAGTGTGGTCTCGCATGCCTCGCTGCCGCTGCTCACTGCGCCGGTGTTCGACAGTGCGGGCCCGGGCGCGTTCCTGATCACGCAGATCGACGAGGGCGCGATCTGCACGGCGATGCTGGCGCTCTACCAGAACGAGGGCGTCATCGCCGAGCCCGCGGGCGCACTCGCGGTGGCTGCGCTCGAGCACCTCGACATCGCCCCTGGCAGTACCGTCGTGTGCCTGGTCTCGGGTGGTAACAACGACGTCTCCCGTTACGGCGAAATCCTCGAGCGCTCTCTGGTCCACCTGGGGCTCAAGCACTACTTCCTGGTCGATTTCCCACAGGAACCCGGGGCGCTGCGCCGATTCCTCGACGAGGTGCTCGGCCCCGAGGACGACATCACGCTGTTCGAGTACGTCAAGCGCAACAACCGCGAGACCGGTGCGGCTCTGGTGGGCGTCGAACTCGGGTCGGCGGCCGGATTGAGCCCGCTGCTCGAACGTATGCGGGATTCGCACCTGCACGTCGAGCAGCTGGAGCCGGGCTCTCCGGTGTACCGCTACCTGACCTGAGTCGGCGCACCGGACCTACCCGCGGAGTTACCGGCCGAGGAGGCGATCGACCACCCGTCGATGCAGTTCGGGGTCCACGCCCGGGAGATCGAGAAGGGCTCCGAGGTAGATGCCGTCGCCGACGAGTCGGATGATCTCGGCCTGAACCGGATCGTCGATCTCGGTGCGCAGACCCTCGTCCCACAACCGCATCATCTCTGTGACGGCGTCCTGCACCTCGCCGGAATTACCGTCGACGCTGCGCAACGCGGCCAGGGTCGATCGATACAGCGCGATCTCCTTCTCGGAGATGGAGTCGGGTGGTTGCAGATACCACTCGGCCACCGAGGTACCGCCTGCTGCGGCGTCGGCGCGTTGCTTGTCGGCTTGGGCACCGAGTCGTCGCACCATGGCGGCAATCAGCGCGTCCTTGGTCTTGAAGTGATAGAGCAGGCCGCCCTTGGAGACGCCTGCGGCGGCGGCGACACTGTCGAGGGTCACTTTGGTCATGCCGTGTTCGATCAGCATCGATTCGAGTGCGTCGAGTATTCGGTCGCGGGTGTCCGATGACATGAAAGTCACTTTACCGGCTGGACGGTTCGCGGTACTCTCGATCACTGTACCGGCTGGACGGTCGGTACGTGTCGTCGCTTCGGCCGGCCTGTACGGTCGCCGAGCGCAGAACGTAGGAGATCGTGGTGAGTGACGTGCGCACCGGTTCGGTGCACGAGGTCGACGGAGCGTCCGAGCATCGGGCCGGCCCCCGAGATTGGCTCGGGTTGGTGGTGCTTGCCTTCGCGGTGCTGCTCATCGCTGTGGACGGCACCGTCCTCGATCTCGCCCTGCCGTTCGTCAGCGCGGATCTGGCACCCACCAGCAACCAGCTGCTGTGGATCATCGACGTCTACTCGTTCGTCCTGGCCGGCCTGCTCATCACCATGGGCACGCTCGGCGATCGAATCGGTCGTCGTCGACTGCTGCTGATCGGAGCAGCGGGCTTCGGTCTCGCCTCGCTCGTCGCCGCGGTGTCGACCAGCGCCGAGATGCTCATCGCCGCCCGGGTGCTGCAGGGCATCTCCGGCGCAACTCTGATGCCCGCGACTCTCGGCCTGATCAGGACCATCTTCCTGAACCCGCGTCAACGCGTCGCCGCGATCGGCGTGTGGGGCGCGATGGCAGGCGGCGGTGCCGCCGCAGGCCCGCTCGTGGGCGGCTGGCTGCTCGAGCATTACTGGTGGGGATCGGTGTTCCTCATCAACATCCCCGTGATGATCGTGCTGATCGCGCTCGGGCCCCTGGTCATCCCCGAGTCCAAGGATCCGAACCCGGGGCGCTTCGACCTGACGAGCTCGGCACTGTCGATGCTTGCCATCGTCCCCGTGGTGTTCGCGGTGAAAGAGACTGCGGCACACGGATTCGACGTGGTCTACCTGCTCTCCGCGGTGGTCGGCGTCATCGCCGGGTACGTGTTCGTCCGTCGGCAGCGGACTCTTGCCGCCCCGATGATCGACCTACGACTGTTCGCCAACCGGGCGTTCTCGACGGGCGTGGCCACGAACTTCCTGTCGGTGTTCGCCCTCGCCGGGGTCTTGTTCTTCGGCTCGCAGTACCTGCAGCTCGTGCTCGGCAACAGCCCACTCGAAGCCGGACTGTTGCTGCTGCCCGGCACCGCCGCCAGTATCGTCACCTCACTGCTGGTCGCGGTCCTGGTTCGATACTTCAGCGCGGGAACGGTTCTGGGTGTTGCGATGATCGTCGCCGCCGCGGGCGCAGGCATCCTGGTCGGACTCGCGACCGACAGCGGACCGGCGTTGTTCATCGCCGGATTCGTCCTGGTGGGAGCCGGGGTCGGTGTGGCGCTCACGCTGACCTCCGAGTTGGTCGTCAGCTCCGTCGAACCCGAACGAGCGGGAGCGGCCTCGGCGGTGTCGGAGACCGCATACGAGTTGGGTATCGCGTTGGGTGTCGCCGTACTCGGCACCGTGGTCATGGCCATCTTCCGCCGCGGAATCGACGTCACCCAGTTGACCCCGGAACTCGGAGCCAGGGCAGGGGAGACACTCGGCGGCGCGGATGCGGTGGCTCGTGAGTTGCCGGACTCGGTGGCGACGGTTCTGCTCGATTCCGCGCATGCTGCGTTCGTGTCGGGCATGCATGTCGCGGCCGTCGCCACCGCGGTGGTGCTGGCGATCACCGCCGTGTTCGTCCTGGTCAATCTACGTAAGCGTCAGGACTCCAGCACGACGACGGAGTGACCGGGAACCGTGGTGGCAGAGCCGGTCTCGTCCGAGGTCGTCGGCTCCCACTCGAGCAGTGCGGAGCCGCCGACCGGCACCGTCACCGCGGATTCGGACAGGTTGCACACCACGCTGATGCGGCCTCGGCGAACGACGATCCACTGCGCGTCCTCGTCGTACTCCACCTTCACGTGGTCGAGCCACGGATCGGTCAGTTCGGTCCGGTCACGACGCAGCCGCAACAGATCGCGGTAGACGGCCAACAGTCGCCCATGATCGCCGTCGCCCAGCTCCGACCAGTTCAGCTTGGACCGCGTGAACGTCTCGGGATCCTGCGGATCGGGGATATCGCTCTTGTCCCAACCGTGTTCGGCGAACTCCGCCTTGCGCCCCTCTGCGGTGGCCTTGCCCAGCTCGGGCTCGGGGTGCGAGGTGAAGAACTGGAACGGCGTCGACGCTCCCCATTCCTCGCCCATGAAGAGCATCGGAGTGTAGGGCGAGGTCAGCACCAGGGCGGCCTTGATCGCGAGCTGGCCGGGTGAGAGGTAGAAGCCCGGTCGGTCGCCGATCGCGCGGTTGCCCACCTGATCGTGTGTGGTCGTGTAGGTCACCAGGGAACTGGCCGGGATACGCCGGGTGTCCAGTGGGCGACCGTGGATGCGACCGCGGAAACTCGAGTACGTTCCGGCGTGAAAGAAGCCCTGCCGCAGCGTGTTCGCAAGCCCCTGCAGTGAACCGAAATCACCGTAGTAACCCTGCCGCTCACCGGAGACTGCGGCGTGGATCGCGTGGTGGATGTCGTCGTCCCACTGGGCGTCGAGTCCGTAACCGCCACCCGACCGAGCAGTGATCAGCATCGGATCGTTGAGATCGCTCTCGGCGATCAGGGTCAGTGGCCGGCCCAGATGAGCCGAGAGGCTTCGGGTTTCGATCGAGAGCTGTTCGAGGAGGTGCATCGCAGTGTGGTCGACGATCGCGTGCACCGCGTCGAGTCGCAGCGCGTCGATGTGGAACTCGGAGAACCATCGCAGCGCGTTGTCGAGGGCGTAGCGCCGCACCTCGCCCGAGTCGGCCTCGGCGTAGTTGATCGCCTGGCCCCAACTGTTGGCACCCTCGGTCATGTACGGGCCGAAGCGGTCGAGGTAGTTGCCGGACGGGCCGAGGTGGTTGTAGACCACGTCCAGAACGACGCCGATGCCGTGGCCGTGGCACGCATCGACCAAGCGCTGCAAGCCTTCCGGGCCGCCGTACGCCTCGTGCACGGTGTACCAGAGAACACCGTCGTAGCCCCAGTTGTGCACGCCGTTGAACCCGTTGACCGGCATGATCTCGATGAATGTCACGCCGAGATCGACGAGATGATCGAGCTTGGTGACGGCCGCATCGAACGTGCCCTCGTCGGTGAACGTGCCGATATGGAGTTCGTAGATCGACGAGCCGGGTAGCTGCCGACCGGTCCAGGCAGCGTCGGTCCACAGCGTCGGATCGACGTCGAAGACCTGGGACAGCTCGTGGACTCCGTCGGGCTGCCGCGGCGACCGCGGATCCGGGAGGGGCTTGTCTGCGTCGTCGAGCAGGAAGCCGTAACGACTCGTCGGGCTGCACTCGACATCCGCGTGCCACCACCCGTTCGAGGAGCGCTGCATCGGATGCACTGTGTCGTCGAGTTGGAGCCGGACCGTCTCGGGGGTCGGTGCCCAGACCTGGAACCGACGAGTCGCGGCTGCCGATGTCACTGCCGGTGATGTCACTGCGGAAGACGTCACTGTGTCACCGTTCCTTCGTTGTCGCGCACCAGAAGTGCGACCGGGAGCGAGGCGAACACCTCGGCCACCGACACGATGCCGGTGTGTTCGACGTCGGTGAGCCGATCGCGCCAGCGACCGTCGGGCAGGGTCACGGTCGTCTCGCCCCACCCCTGTTCGGCCAAGCCGAGGGAGAGTCGGGTGGCCAGAGCCACCACGTCGGCGTTGCCGGGCAGAGGGCCACGTGCGAATCCGACGAGGTGCTCGGCTGCGGATCCGTCCGCGACGATGGGTGCGTAGGTTCCGCCGACGAAACTCTCGGGTCGCTCGCGTCGCACGTGCAGAGCGGAGCGAACGACGGCGAGCTTGGCGGCACCCGTATCGACCGAGAGCGCAGCGGGGTTCGACGCGGCGAGCATCGATCGACGAACCGAGTAGTCGACGGGCCTGCGGTTGTCGGGGTCGACGAGCGAGTCCTCCCACAGCTCGGTGCCCTGGTACACATCGGGGATGCCGGGCCCGGCCAGGTTCAACAGTTTCTGACCCAGAGCGTCGGAATGACCGTGCGGAGCGAGCTTCTCGACGAGCATCGACATCGAACGGGCGACGGCACCGTCGAAGATCGCATCGAGCCAGCTGTGTACCGCGGACTCGAATTCCTCGTCCGGATCGGTCCACGTAGTGCGAAGGGCGGCCTCGCGAATCGCCTTCTCCGCGTAGGCGTGGACGCGTTCACGCAGTGAGGACGTGACCACTCCGTCCGCCGGCCAGACTCCGAACAGGTTCTGCCACAGGAACATTCCGGTGGTGCCGTCGGGGCTCGGGGTCAGTTCCTCCCAGTCCGTGATGCATCGGGCCCACAACTCGGGAGTCTGCGACAGCACGCCGATGCGCGCTCGCACGTCCTCGCCTCGCTTGGTGTCGTGAGTCGACAGCGTCGTCATCGCCGCCGGCCATCGCTTCGCGCGGTCCGCATTGGTGAGATGGAAGAACTCTGTGCTGCAACCGAATCGGCCGGGATCGCCGCCGACCTCCTGCAACGAGATGAGCCGGTTGGCGCGGTAGAACAGGCAGTCCTCGACGCCCTTGGCGGTGACGGCACCGCACACCTGATCGAATCGCACCGGCGATTCGGCACCGCCGATGAGAGCTGTCGTCAACGCACCGAGGCCGGCTGCCAGTTCGGGCTGCTCCTCGCCGATGTCCGCGATCACGCCGGGCAGTACGCGGGCCAGCGGTGCGTAGTCGGTCCTGTACACTGGGACGGCCGCGACGACGGCGACGATCGCGTCGATGACGGACTCGAGCTCGACGGTGGTGCCGGACTCCCGTACGACCGCCCGGGCGAGGCGTCGTACCTCCGGGGACAGATCGCCGCGGGCGACACCGGTCTTGAGGTCGAGTTCCGTCTCGTGCAGCGTCTCGCTGTCGTAGGCGATGCCCGAGCGCACCTGAGACAGTGCGGTGAGCGCGTGCACGCCCTCGGGGTCGACGAAGACTCCGCCGACCGCGGCCAGGGCGTCGTATCCGGTCGTGCCGTCGACGGGGAGCGATTCGTCCAGCGGTTCGCCGTCGGCCAGAATCTTCTCGATGACCAGCCACCGGTCGGGGCCGAGGAGCCCGCGTAGTTCGGTGAGGTAGCCGGCCGGGTCGGCCAGGCCATCGGGATGGTCGACGCGAAGTCCGTCGATCAGACCGTCGTCGATCCAACTGGCCACCTGGCGATGGGAGTCGGTGAAGACGTCGAGGTCTTCCTGCCGAATTCCTGCCAGACCGTTCACCGAGAAGAACCGTCGGTACCCGATCAGTCCGTCGGACCAGCTCACCAGTCGGTACGCCTGACGATCGTGTACGGCCTGCGCGTCGCCGCTGTCCGTGCCGTCGGCGATGGGGAAGCGGTGCTCGTAGAACGCGAGCAGAGGCTGGTCCTCGGAGCGGTCGACGGTCAGTTCGCCCACGTCGCTCGCGCTACCGAGGACCGGAATGGCGATCTTGCCGTCGACGCCGTTGTCGGCTCCGAAGTCGATGTCGAAGTACGTCGCGTAGTCGGAGTCACGGCCGCGTCGCAGCACGTCCCACCACCATGCGTTCTGCCGCGGGTCCTCCACTCCGACGTGGTTGGGGACGATGTCGACGATGATCCCCATGCCCAGCTCTGCTGCACGAGAATGCAACTGCGTCAACGCTTCCCGGCCACCCAGTGCGGCCGAGACCGTGGCGGTGTCGGTGACGTCGTAGCCGTGGGTCGAGCCCTCGGTCGCAGTCAGGATGGGCGACAGATACAGGTGGGTGACCCCGAGGTCGTGCAGGTAGTCGACCACGTCGGAGGCGTCGGCCAGGGTGAAGGCATCGCCCCGCAGTTGTAACCGGTATGTACTGGTGGGCAGCGGCATATGTCAGGCAGTCTTTCGTAGAACGAGCAGGGAACGAGCGGTGACTTCCACCGGTGTACCCGCTTCGATCGATTTCTCACTTGTCCCGGTTCGCGACGCGGTGTTCAGCGCCACCGTCCATTCCTTGGCGTAGTTCCCGTCCGGGGTCACGAACTCGATGGTCTCGTGATGTGCGTTGAAGCACAACAGGAACGAGTCGTCGACGACTCGCTCGCCGCGCTGGTTCGGTTCCGGGATTCCGTCACCGTTGAGGAACACCGTCAGCGACTTGCCGAAGCCGCTGTCCCAGTCCTCCGGGGTCATCTCCTCGCCCGCCGGGGTGAGCCAGGCGATGTCTCGGGCCTGCTCGCCGGTTCGAATGGGACGGCCCTCGAAGAACCGTCGACGTCGGAACACCGGATGCTCGGCGCGCAGCGAGATGGCGTTGCGGGTGAACTCGATCAGTTCGGCGTTCTTCTCGGCCAACGACCAGTCCATCCAGGCGAGTTCGGAGTCCTGGCAGTAGACATTGTTGTTGCCCTGCTGAGTACGCGCCATCTCGTCGCCGTGGGCGATCATGGGCGTGCCCTGGCTGAGCAGCAACGTCGCCATGATGTTGCGGATCTGCCGGGCACGCAGGTCCAGGATCTCCGGATCGTCCGTCGGGCCTTCCACGCCGCAGTTCCACGAGCGGTTGTGGCTCTCGCCGTCGTTGTTGTCCTCACCGTTGGCGTCGTTGTGCTTGTCGTTGTACGACACCAGATCGTTGAGCGTGAACCCGTCGTGCGCGATGACGAAGTTGATGCTGGCACCGGGGCGACGGCCGGTGGCCTCGTACAGATCCGAGGATCCGGTCAGCCTCGACGCGAACTCGCCCAGCGTGGCCGGCTCACCCCGCCAGTAGTCGCGCACGGTGTCGCGGTACTTGCCGTTCCACTCCGTCCACAGGCCGGGGAAGTTGCCGACCTGGTAGCCGCCTTCGCCCACGTCCCAGGGCTCGGCGATCAGCTTCACCTGGCTGACGACCGGATCCTGTTGCACCAGATCGAAGAACGCGCTCAGGCGATCGACGTCGTGCAGTTCGCGCGCCAGGGTGGACGCGAGATCGAATCGGAATCCGTCCACGTGCATCTCGGTGACCCAGTAGCGCAGCGAGTCCATGATGAGCTGCAGCGTGTGCGGGTGTCGCGCATTGAGGCTGTTGCCGGTTCCGGTGTAGTCCATGTAGTGCTCGAGGTCGCCGTCGACCAGCCGGTAGTACGCGGCGTTGTCGATGCCGCGGAAGCTGATGGTCGGGCCCATGTGGTTGCCCTCGGCGGTGTGGTTGTAGACCACGTCGAGGATCACTTCGATGCCTGCGGCGTGGAACGAACGAACCATGGCCTTGAACTCGGTGACCGCGGCACCGGGGGACTTGTGTGAGGAGTACTCCGCGTGCGGGGCCAGGAAGCCGAAAGTGTTGTAGCCCCAGTAGTTTCGCAATCCCTTGTCCAGCAGAACCTGGTCCTGCATGAACTGGTGCACCGGCATGAGCTCGATGGCCGTGACACCGAGGTGGTTGAGGTGGTCGATGATCACCGGATGCGCCAGGCCCGCGTAGGTGCCGCGCTCGGCTTCGGGGATGTCGGGATGGTTGATCGTCATGCCCTTGACGTGGGCCTCGTAGATCACCGTCTCGTGGTACGGGCGCTTGGGGGCGCGATCGGCCTGCCAGTCGAAGAAGGGGTTGATGACGACGGTGGTCATCGTGTGTCCGAGCGAATCGTGCTGGGGGAAGTCGTTGTTCGGCGCGTCGTCGTGTGCGAGGGGAGCGTCCTCGATGATCTCGTCGTCGGGATCGGAGAGATCGGTGGTGTCCTCGAACGGTGCCTCGGAGTCGAGCGAATCCGCGGATTCGTCGTCGGTCGGTACCGCGGCCTCGGGTGCCGGCGCGTCCATGTTGTACGAGAAGAGCGATCGGTCGCCGTCGAACGATCCCTCGAACGCCTTGCCGTACGGATCGACGAGCAGTTTGCTCGGATCGCAGCGGTGCCCGGCTGCTGGATCCCACGGGCCGTGCACGCGGTAGCCGTAGCGCTGACCCGGTTCCACCGTGGGCAGATATGCGTGCCAGACGTAGCCGTCGGACTCCTCGAAACGGATGCGGGTCTCGGTTCCGTCAGCGGCGATCAGGCACAGATCCACGGCCTCCGCGGCCTCGGAAAACAGTGCGAAATTGGTTCCTGCTCCGTCGTAGGTCGCGCCGAGCGGATAAGCGGATCCCGGCCATACTGCGATGGCAGGCGTGTCGTCGGAGGCTTCGTGCAGCATGGATCAACCCTACTGTGGCGGCTGGGCCCGGGCTTACCGAGCGCGGGCCGCTCCGCTCACGGTCCGGCCCACCAGCCGGTGGCCGATCCGATCTGTCGGCCCAGCTCGGTGGTGAGCGTTCGCACGTAGGTGGCGGTGAGATGGTGTTCGTCACGGTAGATCAGAACGTTTCCCTGCTCGGCGCGGCACATGGTGTCGTCGCACACCGCATCGGACAGGTCGAGAGCAGAGAATCCGGGCAGCTGGAACGAGGAGGCAAGGGCCGGGTTGACGGGGTCCAGCGCCTCGTCCCTCGGGATACCGCAGGAGGCGGCCGTGCCGCCGTCCGCGAGGCAGTCGATGGCCCGATACGCGAGCCACGGGGTGTCTCGGATGCCCAGAATTCCGACGCCGTTCGCGGTCAGTTGCTGCCACACCGAGGCGTACCAGGGCGGTGTGAAGTCGCCGGGCGCGTCCTCCCTGGGCCGGGTGGCGGTGGTGAACACGTAGTCGGGTTGCATCTCGGCCACCTCGGCCAGCACGGTCTGTGTCCAGTCCAGGCAGTCGGGGTATTCGTTGGGACCGAGCATCGGCATCGTGTCCGTGCTCAGCGGGCAGCCCATCTTCAAGAATGTGACGACCGCGAAGCCGTGCCGAAGACCGAGCGTGTCGAGGGCGGTCACCCAGTGTTCGGCGTGCGAGCTGCCTGCAAGCACGATCGTCCGGTCCGAGTCGACGTCGCCGTAGGTGCACGAGACCGCGTCGCGCGTCTCGAAGTCCGCGATGCAGCCCTCGAGGGTGGTGGCCGGCAGATCCTCGGGGGCGGAGTACAGCGGGGGACTGACGTCGGCCGGCTCCACGCGAATACCGTCGGTCAGTTCGAGCGCTCCCGGGTGAGTCTGCTCGTCGACCGATCCGTCGGCTTGCACCGCGTTGATCGACCGATCGATGTGGAAGTTCCATCCGATCGAACCTGCCGTCACCGTGACGGCAGCGATCGCCGCAGTCGCAGTCACCGCGATGCGTGCCGGCGTGAACGTCGGCGACTGCGTGGGTCGCTCGACGAGGCGGACGGTGAGCCATGCCAGTGCAACCGAGGCTCCGACGATGCCGAGACCGCCGAGAATGTCGGCGTGGGCTCGGCCGGTCGCCGACAGGTAGAAGATCAGCAGCGGCCAGTGCCACAGGTACAGCGGGAACGCAATGGATCCGAGCCAGGCAAAGAACCGATTGGAGAGCGTGGCCGCCACTGCGGTCTCCGAGCCCGCGACGATCAACGCGAGGGTGGCCAGCACCGGAATCAGGGCCAGCGGACCGGGAAATGCAGCTACACCGTCCACGAGAAAGCCGCACGCGACGATGACCGCTATCCCGATACCGGCAAGGGCCGCGCGTAGCTGCGACCGCGTTCGGGTCTCATCGGAGGACGGCTCGGACGACGGCTCGCCGTTGCGTGCGGCGAACACGGCGGCGACTGCGGCTCCGAGCATGATTTCCCACAGCCGGGCACCGGTGTCGTAGTAGTTCCACGCCTGGTGGCGTTGCACACCGTCCGCCGCGTAGGCGAAGGACAGCACGGCGATGAGCGAGAAGATGACGGCGAAGGTGCGTGGGTCGACACTTCGAGGTCCCTCGGGTCGCGCGATGCGTCGGACCCATGCGAGACCGAACACGACGGCAATGGCCAGCAGATAGAACTGGAACTGGACGGCCACCGACCACAGGTGCTGAAGTGGGCTCACCGAGGGGTCGGCCGCAAGGTAGTCGTTCGCCGTCGTCGCCAGCTGCCAGTTCACGTAGTAGAAGACGCCGGATACGAGTTGATCGCCCAGGTCGGCCCAGCGCGTGCGCGGCAGCAGGAATACCGATGCGACGGCAACCGCGAGCAGCGTGATCAGCAGGGGAGGCCCGAGCCTGCGCAGCACCCGAGTGATGCGGGTGAACGGATTCAGGCTCGCCCCGGCCTCGGCCGATCTCAGCAGAGATGCGGTGAAGAAGAAGCCGGACAGGGTGAGAAATACATCGACGCCTCCCGACACCCGACCCATCCAGATGTGGAACACGACGACGAGTGCGATCGCGACACCGCGAAGGCCGTTGAGATCTCGGCGTTGCGGTGGCCGACGCGGTCCGCTGGGCGGCGGAGCTGTGTCCCCCTGAGCCGGAACAACCGGAGCCGACGTATCGGAGCTGCTGTGGGGTACGTGCATGGAGGAGAAGTGACTTCCCGGCTGTGTATCGACCACTCGGTCGGGGGTCGCGGACGGTGGTATCCGATCCTGATGAGATCGGGATTCTGGGGCAAACAATACGTGTACGTGAGGTGAAGTAACCCTCGGAGTCTGCTTTGCCGCGATATGCCCAGTTCGGGGACGGTTTCGGTCCGATCGAACAGTGTCCGGCTTGCGCATATATGACGCGCATGCAAGCATTTATCAAGCGCGTGCAACTACACGCGGTAGCTCGATAATTGCGTACGCATCTTCCAATCAGGAGTTCAGACATGCCACTCGGCCTGCTCGCCCTCGCCATCGGGGGATTCGGAATCGGTTTGACCGAATTCGTCATCATGGGGCTACTGCCCGAAGTCGCGGCCGATTTCGCGGTCAGCGAGGCCACGGCCGGATGGCTCATCACGGGCTACGCGCTGTCCGTCGTCGTCGGGGCCCTGCTCGTCACCGCCGCCGTGACACGGTTTCCTCGCAAGAGTGTCCTGCTCGCACTGATGTGCCTGTTCATCGTCGGCAATCTCGTTTCCGCACTGTCGAGCAGTTACGAGATGATGCTGCTCGGCCGCGTCGTCGCTGCGCTGTGTCACGGAGCGTTCTTCGGTATCGGTGCCGTCGTCGCGGCCAGCCTCGTCGAGCCTGCGAAGAAGGCGGGAGCCATCGCCATGATGTTCGCCGGTCTTACCGCCGCCAACGTCCTCGGAGTTCCGTTCGGGACGTTTCTGGGTCAGAACCACGGTTGGCGCTCGACGTTCTGGGCGATCACGGTGATCGGCGTCGTCGCGCTGATCGGTATCGCCGCCCTCGTTCCTCGTGACACCGGGAGCGGTGAGGTGAGCAATCTGCGTCGAGAGCTGCGCGCGTTCCGGTCGGTGCAGGTGTGGCTGTCCATCGCGGTCACGGTGCTCGGGTACGGCGGCATGTTCGGTGCGTTCACCTACATCGCGTTCACGCTCACCGACGTCAGTGGCTTCGCGTCGAGTTCGGTGCCGTGGCTGCTCGTGCTGTTCGGCGGTGGATTGTTCGTCGGCAACTACCTCGGCGGCAAGGCAGCAGACCGCAACCTCACCGGAACGCTGACAATTTTGCTGGGTGCACTGACCGTCGTACTCGTGTGCTTCGCGCTCACCGCGGAGAGTCGCCCGGCGACGATCGCATCCCTCGTGCTGATGGGTGCGTTCGGCTTCGCGACGGTCCCGGGGCTGCAGATGCGGGTGATGTCGTTCGCATCCGACGCTCCGACGATGGCGTCCGGCGCGAACATCGCCGCGTTCAATCTGGGAAATGCGTTGGGCGCGTGGCTCGGTGGTGTGACGATCTCGGCCGGTCTCGGCTACACCTCGCCCATCTGGGCCGGATCCGGTATCACCGCGGCGGCCTTGATGGTGCTGTTGTTCGCAACCGGACTGCTCCGACGCGCCGACGGGGATCCGATCGAGGGGGCGGACCGACCGAGCGCTGCGACCAGTGCCGCTGGATCGTCCACGTGAAGGCCGAAGGAGTGGGCACTACCCTCGAGCCTCCATCGCTGCAGGGGTGCGGGCACGGACACCACTGTTGCGCAGGACAAATCGATGTCGACGGTGGTGCCGTCCTGATTCGGTAGGACGAGTCGGCCGCCGTCGAGCGTCGGCGACACGACGCCGAAGCGGTGGTGAATTCGGGCGGAGACGATGCTCGCTCGGTCCACCGTCGCGACGACCGTCATCGACTATCACCCGGTCGGCTCGGTTCGGTGGTCTGCAGACGTGTGGTGGCTTCGATGATCACTGCGCGCTGGGCGGGATCGGGCACGATGTCGTCGATACTCAGCGGGCCGGTCTGGTCGGCAGTGTCGTCGGGCGCAGCCGAGAGAGGAGCGCCGATATCGAGCATCGAGGCCAATTCTGCTGCGAGCGAATCGATGTCGTCTGCGGCATCGTCGACGTCTCGGCCTTCGAGCGCGCTGAATCTGCGCAGGAGCGCCAGGTACTTCACCCGGGTGTCGGGATCGGCCAGCGCCGCTGTCGTCGTGTCGAAGAACGATGCGGGGACGGTGCCCGCGATCGCCATCACCTCGAGCAGGTCACGCTCACGGAGTAGCGCTTCTCGCTCGGTCTCCGCAGCGGCATCGATCAATGCGGCAAGTGTGTCCGCCGCATCGCGCGGCAGAGCGGTCAGTGGACGATGCTCGACTGCGTCGTCGAGCAGGGCCGACAATCGAGTGTGCTTGTGCGTGAATGATTTCCGCTCCGTTTCGATACCGGCCAGCAGAGCGCGTAGATCGGCGACCACGTCGCTCTCGTCCGTTGCCCGCTGGTCCAGCGCTGCCGCGATCGCGCCGAGGGGCATTCCGGCATCGGCGAGCCAGCGGATTCTCATCAGTCGAACCACGTCGTCGATCGTGTACTCGCGGTAGCCGTTGGACAGACGGCGTGGCTCACCGAGCAGGCCGAGACGGTGATAGTGCCGCACTGTTCGAGGTGTCGTTCCGGCGGCGTCGGCCAGGGATCCGATTCTCATGTGTTCAGAGTGCACCGTGACGCTACGTCAAGGTCAAGATCGGCAGAGCGCTGCTCACGTGCCGCCCGTGTGCAACGCACCGAGTATTCTCGGTGGTCCGTGCGATTCGACGTGGCTTGCACTGTTCGAGGAAGAGACCGGCTGAAGATGGTCGACACCGAACGTTGGTATCGGGAGATGTTCGAGGCCAGCACGGTCGGATTGGCACTGGCCGACGAGAACGGATTGTTGGTTCTCGCGAACGAGGCGTACGCGGCCATCGTCGGTTGTCCGCGTCACCTGTTGGCCGGCCGGTCCTCTCGCGAGTTCACCCATCCCGACGATCTGGCCCAGCATGCCGCCATGGAACAGATCATGGCCGACGCCAAGGCGCGTGGGGAATCGGTGCACGTCGAGAAGCGCTACCTGCATGCGGACGGCGCTATCCGGTGGGGATGGGTCTCGGCCAGTGAGGTTCCTGGCCCCGCGGGCATTCGGTGGACGATGGCCGTCGTGCACGACACCACCGACCGTCGGCGCGTCGAGGACGACCTCCGTCAGGCCGCGCAGACCGATGCCCTCACCGGATTGCTCAACCGGCGTGGATGGCGAGATCGGCTGCATCAGTTGACGACACCGCGAGGTGCCGATGTCGTATTGGCTCTGGCGATGCTCGATTTCGACCGGTTCAAGTCGTACAACGACAAGTACGGGCACGGACGCGGAGATCGGCTGTTGATTCAGTTCTCTGCTGCTGCCGAGGACCTGCTCGGTGGCCGCGCGTCCCTCGCCAGGTGGGGCGGCGAGGAGTTCGCTCTGGTGATGCCCGGCGCGGGTGCGACGACCATGTCGGCCGTGCTGGCCGAGTTGTCGGCGGTCGTGCCCGACGGACAGAACTTCTCTGCCGGCTACACGACACTGCGTGCCGGGGAGTCCGTCGACGACTGCTTCGACCGCGCGGACATGTTGCTCTATCGAGCCAAACGAGACGGCGGCGCTCGTTCGTACGGTGACGCAGACGCGATCCCGCCGGAGTGACCGTCAGCTCTGGAGTCGACCGAATCCGACTATTCCGGAATCGGATCCGTAGTGCAGCGTGTGCACTCTGATCTTGCCGGCTTCGTTGCCGCCGACGGTGACGGCCTCGTCGCCGTCGACTGCGACGATCACGTTGGTGTGTTGGCCGCTGAAGCTCGTGTTGTCGTAGAGCACCACGTCGCCCACCGATGGCGTGTAGTCGCCGACGGCCTCGAATCGTCCCTGCTCCTGGTAGTACTCCTGCAGGGTGTAGACGCCGGGAATGCGCCACGAACCCGAATGGGGATTCGACAGCGGCAGGCCGGCCTCCTTCATGATCCAGCTGACGAAATCGGCGCACCACGCTTCCTCGACGCCCTCGGCGTAGAACGTTCCCGGACGCTGCAGTTCGTGCTCGGTGCGCAGGAGTTCGACCACCCGAGCCTGATCGGCGGCCAGCTCGCCGATGCTCACCTCGGGGAACGCTTCGGTGTCCCACGGGAGGTACCGGCTCGGTGCCAGCCACAGAACCCCGACAGCCACCATCACGACGACGGCGGCGCAGGCGGCCAACCACAGAGGCCGGCGTCGTCGAGTGCGCGCGGTGGTGTCGATGCTCATGCGACCACGGTAGCGCGACGTGGCACACCGCTCGGCACAATAACCGGGTGAGCACTTCCGAGAACCAGTCGCCCGTAACCGTTCCGAAGCCCGTGGTGGACTCCGCGCGAGGAGCATCGCGGATCACCGTACTGACCGGCGCGGGTATGTCCGCAGAGTCGGGGATCGCCACGTTCCGGGACGCCCAGAGCGGGTTGTGGAAGGACTTCGACCCCAAGGATCTCGCCAGCCCGGAGGGGTGGCTGGCCGACAGCGATCTGGTGTGGGGCTGGTATCGATGGCGAGCCGAACTGGTCCGACGCTCCCAGCCCAACGCCGGTCACGTGGCACTTGCGCAGTGGCAGCAGCGGGCGCACGTGGACATCGCCACCCAGAATGTCGACGACCTGCACGAGAGGGCCGGGGCCACGGTTCTCGCGCACGTGCACGGCAGTCTGTTCGAGCCGTACTGCAGCGACTGTGGAACACGAGCATCGTTCGACGACGGTGCGGCCGACGCCCTGGCCGAGGCCGATCAGCGGGTTCCGCCGCCGGAATGCCCGCTGTGCGGCGGGCTGATCAGGCCCGGAGCAGTGTGGTTCGGGGAATCTCTGCCCGAGGCCGCGTGGGAGGCGGCCGAGCACGCGGTTCGTGAGGCCGACCTCGTTCTCGTCGTAGGCACGTCCGGAGTCGTGTACCCGTTTGCCGGGCTGCCCGCGATCGCCCGCAGCGCCGGAGCGACGGTGGTCGAGATCAACCCGGTCGAAACCGAGGTCTCGGACATGGCCGATCACCGGTGGCGCACCACGGCCGCGACGGGATTGCCTGCCTTGGTTGCGCAACTCTGACCCTGGTGGCGTGGAAAACGGTGATTCCCACTCCCAGATCACTCGGTGGTCAATGCCTCGATCAAAGCGTTCATTGCCGATGCGGCACTGTCGGTTTCGGTAGGCCCCAGAGCGGCGAGGCTGGCGATGAGTGCTGCTATCTCGGGAGCGGTCAACCCCACAGGCCGGGGCGAGGCGACACTCGCCAGCCGAGATCCGCCGTGCACACCCGGCACCGCATCGACAGGGACCCCGGACTCACGCAACCGGGCGAGGTCGCGTTCGACGGTGCGCACGGAGACCCCGAGCCGCTGCGCGAGTTCGGGCGAGGTCAACGGCCCAGCCGCGGACCCCAGCCATTCGACGATCCGCTGCTGACGCGCGACGCGGCGCAGGGTGAGCACGCTGTCGAGCGACTGGGGCGCATTCTGCTTCGGCACCGTCCGAATTTTTCCCGATTCCCGACACAGCCCTGACGGGAATGGGTCCTACCGTTGTCGATATGACACCTGACAACGAATCGGTCGACAGCTTCTTCGCTCGTTATACGGGGTACCTGACCTCGGGTGATCTCGACGGTCTGGCCGAGATCTACCACTATCCGGCTCTGGCGGTCACAGCGCGGGGATGTGCGGCGATCGCCGAGCCGCAGCAGACCCGAGAGTTCTTTCGGCAGGGGCAGACCTACTATCGGTCGCGCGGAATCGAGGGTGTGCGGGCCCGCGACATCGTCACCGAGGCAGAGGTGCCGGGTATCTGGGTCGGGCATCTTCTACTCGAGAACCTCGACTCCGAAGGTTCGCCGGTGGGAACCGAGCGCAATGCCTATCAGGTGGTGACGCTGGACGACGGCACGCGCCGGATCGCGGTGACGACGCCGCTCGATGCCTAGAGCTGGGGCGAGCCGCACTCGGTACTGTGGGTGAGAACGGTTTTTCTTTCTCAGGTAGGGATAACAGATGGCTTTGGGCTCCGACCGATTCTGGCGTGTACTCGGCCGATCCGCGCAGAAGGCGCAGAGCACCTCGCGTCGAAGCGTCGACCGAGCCCAGGAGCACGCGGAGTGGGCAGCTGCCCTGAGCGAGAGTGAATTGGCGACCGAGGCGGCCGCGCTGCGTGTCGACACCGCCGAGCGTCTCGACGTTCCGCGGTATCTGGCGTTGACGCGCGAGGCGAGCGAGCGTGCGCTGAAGCTACGGCCGTTCGACGTGCAGCTGCACGGTGCCGTGCGGTTGCTCGCCGGTGACGTGGTGGAAATGGCTACCGGCGAGGGCAAGACGCTGGCCGGTGCCATCGCTGCCGTCGGATACGTGTTGTCCGGACGCGCGGTGCACGTCATCTCGGTCAACGACTTTCTCGCGCAACGTGACGCGCAGTGGATGCAACCGCTGTTCGAGTCCCTCGGTATCACGGTCGGTTCCATCGGCGAGTCCTCGACTGCCCAGGAGCGGCGCACCGCCTACGCCTGCGACATCACCTATGCCTCGGTCAACGAGATCGGTTTCGATGTTCTGCGTGATCATCTGGTGAACGACCGCGACGATCTGGTCGCGCCCGTTCCGGACGTTGCCCTGATCGACGAGGCCGATTCCGTGCTGGTCGACGAGGCGCTCGTTCCGCTGGTGTTGGCCGGTTCGGTCTCCGGTGACGTCTCGACTTCGACGGTCATGGATGCAGTCCGGTTGTTGGACAAGGGCGTTCATTTCGACACCGATGCCGAAGGACGCAACGTGTTCCTCACCGACGAGGGCGCGTTGCGGATGGAGAAGGAACTGGGCGGAATCGACCTCTACTCCGAGCAGCACGTCGGGACGACGTTGGTCGCGGTCAACGTGGCCCTGCATGCCCAGGTGCTGGTCCAGCGCGACGTCGATTACATCGTTCGTGACGGTCGTGTGCAGCTGATCAACGCCTCACGTGGCCGAGTCGCCGAACTGCAGCGCTGGCCGGACGGGTTGCAGGCCGCGGTCGAGATCAAGGAAGGGCTCGCCCCC
The DNA here is from genome assembly GCF_040702585.1 of Rhodococcus sp. NPDC079359. Lineage (NCBI taxonomy): Bacteria > Bacillati > Actinomycetota > Actinomycetes > Mycobacteriales > Nocardiaceae > Rhodococcus > Rhodococcus sp. NPDC079359. The sequence goes on along the minus strand of NZ_JBFBLH010000005.1, from coordinate 9,516 downwards.
ACCGAGACCGGTGAAATTCTCGACACCATCACTGTGCAGGCGTTGATCAATCGGTACGCAACGGTGTGCGGTATGACCGGTACGGCCATGGCGGCGGGGGAGCAGCTTCGCACGTTCTACAGTCTCGGTGTCTCGGTCATCGATCCCAATGTGCCGACGGTGCGCGTCGACGAGGACGACCGTGTGTACGACACGATCGAGCACAAGAACGCTGCAATTGCACTGCAGGTGAAAGAGATTCACGAGACCGGTCAGCCGATTCTCATCGGTACCCACGATGTCGCCGAGTCCGAGGCGCTGGCCGAGACGCTCACCGCCTCGGGCGTCGACGTGGTGGTACTCAACGCCAAGAACGACGCCGAGGAAGCGGCGGTCATCGCCGCGGCGGGTGTGCACGGCGCAGTGACGGTGTCGACGCAGATCGCCGGGCGCGGAACCGACATCAAGCTCGGTGGTCCCGACGGCACCGATCGCGAACGTATTGCCGAGCTCGGCGGACTGTTCGTTCTCGGTACCGGTCGGCACACCACCGAGCGTCTCGACAATCAGCTCCGCGGACGCGCGGGCAGGCAGGGAGATCCAGGGCGGTCGCTGTTCTTCGGCAGTTGGGAGGACGACGTCGTCAAGAACAACATAGGCGACAAGGATGCACCGAAGGATACCGACGAGAGCGGAATGTTCACTTCCCCGGCCGCGGCCGCCCGCGTCGATCATGCACAGCGCATCGCCGAAGGTCAGATGCTCGAAATACATTCGCGTACCTGGCGCTACAACCAGCTGACGGCTCAGCACCGTGAGATCCTGGATCGCCGCCGGGCCACGTTGCTCGACACCGACGAGGCGTTGACGCTACTCGAGCAGCACGCGCCTCCGCGCTCGAAGGAGTTGCGCGAGAACGTGTCCGAGGAGACTCTGGTCGAGGTCGCCCGCCAGATCGTTCTGTACCACCTCGATCGGTCGTGGTCGGATTATCTCGCACACCTCGCCGACGTGCGCGAGAGTATTCACCTGCGCGCACTCGGTCGAGAGAATCCGTTGGACGAGTACCACCGGATCGCTGTCGAGGCGTTCAAGACGGTGTCCTCCAAGGCGATGGATCTCTCGCACGCTACGTTCGAGTCGGCCGAGATCACCTCGGACGGAATCGATCTGGACGAAGCGGGCTTGCGACGCCCGACGTCGACCTGGACGTACATGGTGCACGACAACCCGTTCGCGTCCCGCGGAAATGCCGGTGCGGCCGGTCTGGGGCCGATCTTCGGTGGCTGACGCGCGGCGCGCGCTGGTCGCTCTCGCGTTGGGTGCGAGTGCGGTGGCCTCCGGGTGCACCGACTCGTACGGTGAATTCCCGGCCGGCAAGACGTACTCGTCGGTCGAGGCACCCGACTCCTACACGCCGGTCGCCGGAACGACGGTCAGGCTCGAGTTCGTCGACGACCGAATCTCGGCCGAGGCCGGGTGCAACAGGTTGTTCGGCACCGTGGACACCTCGCAGGGCAGGATCACCATCGACTCTCTCGGGTCGACGCGGATGGCCTGCCCGGAGGCGTTGATGGAGCAGGACCGATGGCTGTCGGCGTTCCTGACCTCCACCCCGCGGTGGTCTCGGGACGACGGAACCATGACCTTGGACAACGGGAACGGGCGGATCGTCTTCGCCGAATTCTGATCGACTAGTGGCGGATGCGGTCCGCCGCGGTATGCCGTACTCCGTCGAGGAAGAGCTGCAGTCCGAAATCGAATCTGCTCGTCGGGTCGGGTTCCTCGAACAGCGGTGACGCGTCGGGCGCGAGGGCTCCGACGGAGTCCATCTGTAGGCGCGCCTGCTCGTCCACGGTCTGCCCCAGGATGTAGTACAGCAACGTGTCGGCGGTGAGTTCCGCGTCGCGTCGCGGCAGTCCCGCTCGAATGCACACGGCGGCAATGCGTTCGCGAATGTGGTTGGTGGTCAGCCTCGACGCGTACGTCGCGGCCACCAATTCGGCACCGTCGCGTCGGGAAAGTAGGGCGTCGCGCAGTCGGTGGGCGATCTGCCCGATCTGTGCGTCCCACGAATCTTCGGTGGACGGCGCATCGGCACCGGAGAGTATGTGATCGGCGATGGCACCGAGCAGCGTCTGTTTGTTGGGGAAGTGCCAGTACAGCGCGCCGGGTTGTACGTGCAGCGACGTAGCGAGTCGCCGCATCGTCAGGTCTGCCAGGCCGTACTCGTCGAGAATGGCGATCGCGCCGTCCAGGACGTCCTGCCTGTTCAGTTGCACTGCTGCTCCCAAGTCGTTCGACGCATCTTCGCTTTGACAGTAGCCGAGCCCGGCGCCTAACGTGAACACCGTTCAACTTGAACGGTGTTCAATAGTGATGCCGTTCGACTACGAGGGGACCAGGAATGGACATTTTGCGCACGGCGCGTACTCAGGTGCTCGGCGACGGCATCGCGCTCGATCGATCTCAGGTTCTCGAGGTTCTCGAGCTCGGCGACGACCGTCTCGAGGAGACGATGCTGTTGGCCCACGAGGTGCGGATGAAGTGGTGCGGGCCCGAGGTCGAGGTGGAAGGAATCATCAGCCTCAAGACCGGTGGGTGTCCCGAGGACTGTCACTTCTGTTCGCAATCCGGTCTTTTCGCTTCCCCGGTTCGTGCTGCGTGGCTCGACATTCCGTCGCTGGTGGAAGCTGCGAAGCAGACCGCGAAGACCGGAGCAACGGAATTCTGCATCGTCGCGGCGGTACGCGGCCCCGACGCTCGGCTGCTCGCGCAGGTCGCCGCCGGTATCGAAGCCATCCGGAACGAGGTCGAGATCGATATCGCGTGCTCGCTCGGCATGCTCGACCAGGATCAGGTCGATCAGCTCGCGGCGATGGGCGTGCATCGGTACAACCACAATCTCGAGACCTCTCGCTCGTATTTCCCGAACGTGGTGACCACCCACACCTGGGAGGAGCGGTGGAATACCCTGCGCATGGTGCGGGAGGCGGGCATGGAGGTGTGCTGCGGCGGAATTCTCGGCATGGGGGAGACGCTCGCGCAGCGGGCCGAGTTCGCCGCTGATCTCACTGCTCTCGAACCCGACGAGGTGCCCCTGAACTTCCTCAACCCGAGGCCCGGAACGCCGTTCGGAGATCTCGATGTGCTGCCGGCATCCGATGCTCTGCGCGCCGTCGCCGCGTTTCGTCTCGCTCTGCCACGCACGATTCTGCGATTTGCAGGCGGACGCGAGATCACCCTCGGCGACCTCGGTGCCAAGCAGGGGATTCTCGGCGGGATCAATGCCGTCATCGTCGGCAACTACCTGACGACACTCGGCCGCCCAGCGGAGCAGGATCTCGATCTTCTCGGCGAGCTGCAGATGCCGATCAAAGCGCTGAACTCGACGATCTGATGGGCGTATTAGGGTGGGTCGAATGACGAGCGAGACCCACTACGACCCGTACACCGGTCGGCCTGTCGACGCCGGATCCGAGGTGGGTGCGGGTTCGTTGTCGGTCGCCGTCCGGCTCGGTTTGGAGCCGCCGCGGTTCTGCGCAGAATGCGGTCGCCGCATGGTGGTGCAGATCGTCCCCGACGGGTGGACGTCGCTGTGCTCGCGTCACGGCCTCGTCGATTCGGCCGCGACGGGTAGGCGCTAGGTGGTCACGTCGGACGTTCTCGAAGTGCCGCCGCGGAGCAGCACCGTTCGGGTGTTGTCGGTGGTTGTCGGAATCTCGGTGGCAGTGTCGGCTCTGGGCGGGATGCTGTGGGGATTCCTGGCACCGGCGCAGCAGTTGCTCGTGGTGGCGCAGGATCGCGGGGCGGCCCTGACCGGGGAGAGTCTGCACAGCTTCGACGGCCTCGCGATGTTCTCGTTCCTTTCCTTGGCCCTCGGTCTCGTTCTCCCGATCGGGTGGTGGCTGTGGAGGTCCGAGCGGGGTCCACGGCTGTTCGGTGCCGTTTTCGTCGGCGCACTCGCCGGCTCGGTCGCTGCGATCCTGGTGGGCAACGGGATTGCTGCTCTTCGGTTTCCGAAGGTCACCGACCCGGCGGTCGGGTCGATCGTCACCGTTGCGCCCAGTATCGAGACTCCGCAGGTGCTGATCGTTCAGGCACTGATGGCTTCGCTGGTGATCATGCTTCTGGCGGCGATGAATCCCAACGACAATCTGCAACACACCGATCCCGATCCGGACGACCTCGATGTCGAGTTCTTCCCGCCGCCACCGTCGTTCGACTCGAATCGAGCCGACTGACAGCAGCCGTTCACGCCTGGGGCGGTCGCAATGCGGCGAACTCGTCCGTGACTCGAATACTGTTGTCGGCAAAGCGGAACAGTGCGGGCGGTCTGCCACCGGCCTTGCCCGACGGCGCGCGCCGTCCGGTGGGTTCGATGACACCGCGCCGGCTCAGCACCCGCTGCAGGTTGGTGGCATCGACCTGATATCCGAGTGCGGCACCGTAGATCTCGCGCAGCGACGAGATCGCGAAATCGACCGGAGCCAGTGCGAATCCGATGTTGGTGTACGAGAGTTTCGCGACCAGTCGATGTCTCGCGTGCGCGACGACGGTTCCGTGATCGAACGACATGTCGGGCAGTGCCGAAACCGGGTGCCATGCGGTGTCCGAGGGGAGTGTCGGCTCGGCCGAGATCGGTACCAGGCCCAGGAAGGTCGACGCGATCCGCCGGTCTCCCGGTACGCGTTCGGGTTCGCTGAAGACCGACAGCTGCTCGAGGTGCGCCACCGAGCGCACGTCTACCTTCTCGGCGAGCTGACGTCGCGCGGACGCGGCGAGGTTCTCGTCGTCGCGCAGCGTGCCACCGGGCAGCGACCAGGTGCCGGCCTCGGGGTCGAGGGCGCGCTGCCACAGCAGCACCGCCAGTTCAGGGGCGTCGGGGTCGGAAAAGGCTCGAACTTGGAACACCGCAATGAGTACTTCGTGGACGGTGCTACGATAGGTCACGTTTTCGATCATAGGTCGAAAACTCCCTCGGAGGAAATTCGGTCACCGACGACCGGATGATCGGTGAAGGAGAACCGTCATGACCAGCAGCGCTACCCGGGTGAACATCCTGGACTCGGCATTCGCCGGAGTTCGCGACATCGTCGACGGAGCAGGTGGTTACGGGGGAGTGGAGGCAACTCCCGAGTGGGCGGCAGAGGTTCGACGGCTCGCCGATCTGCGCGGCGCGACGCTGCTCGCGCACAACTACCAGCTGCCCGCGATTCAGGACGTTGCCGACCATGTCGGCGACTCGCTCGCGCTCTCGCGGATGGCCGCCGAGGTGCCCGAGGACACGATCGTGTTCTGCGGAGTTCATTTCATGGCCGAGACCGCCAAGATCCTGAGCCCGCAGAAAACGATCCTCATCCCGGACCAGCGCGCCGGCTGCTCACTGGCCGATTCCATCACCGCAGACCAGCTCCGCGAATGGAAGGCCGATTTTCCCGACGCCGTCGTCGTCTCGTACGTCAACACCACCGCCGAGATCAAAGCACTGACCGACATCTGCTGCACCTCCTCGAACGCCGTCGAGGTCGTCGAGTCGATCGATCCGGGCCGCGACATCCTGTTCCTGCCCGATCAGTTCCTCGGCGCGCACGTCAAGCGCGTGACCGGGCGCGAGAACCTGCACATCTGGGCCGGAGAATGCCATGTGCACGCCGGTATCAACGGCGACGAGCTGGCCGAGAAGTCTCGTACCCACCCCGATGCCGAGCTGTACGTGCACCCCGAATGCGGTTGCGCCACATCGGCTCTGTACCTCGCAGGCGAGGGGTTCGTACCCGCCGACAAGGTCAAGATCCTCTCCACCGGCGGCATGCTCGACGCTGCCCGCACCACCGCGTCCAAGCAGGTTCTGGTCGCCACCGAGATCGGCATGCTGCATCAGCTGCGGATGGCTGCACCCGACGTCGACTTCCTCGCCGTCAACGACCGCGCATCGTGCGGCTACATGAAGATGATCACCCCTGCTGCTCTGCTGCGCTGCCTCGTCGAGGGCCGCGACGAGGTGCACGTCGACCTCGAGACCGCGAACATCGCGAGCAAGTCGGTGCAGCGGATGATCGAGATCGGCACCCCTGGCGGCGGCGAGTGAATCCATCGGTCGCGTGGGAAACCGCGGCCGATCTCGTCGTGGTCGGCGGTGGAATTGCCGGACTCACCGCGGCTCGCACGGCGGCAGCTCGCGGCCTGCGGGTGCTGACCGTCAGCAAGGGGAGTTCCACCGACACCGCAACGCAGTACGCCCAGGGTGGGATCGCGGTCGTCGGCCCCGAACTCGAGGATTCGATCGAATCGCATGTGGCCGACACCTGTGTCGCCGGCGCCGGCCTGTGCGACGAGGACGCGGTGCGTTCGATCGTCTCCGGCGGACGGGCGGCGATCACCTCGCTCGAAGCTGCGGGCGCACAGTTCGACCTGGCGGCCGACGGCACCGTTGCGCGGACCCGCGAGGGTGGCCACAGCGTCCGTCGCATCGTTCATGCCGGGGGAGACGCCACCGGGGCAGAGGTGCAGTGCACGTTGGACGCGTCCGTGCCCACGGTGCAGTTCGACACCACCGCGCTGCGGGTACTGACCACCCACGGCGAGGTGGTCGGTCTGCTCGTGCGCGGGCCTCGCGGTGTCGGCGTCGTTCATTGCCCGACGGTGCTGCTCGCCACCGGCGGACTGGGACAACTCTTCTCGTGCAGCACCAACCCGTCCGGCGCGACGGCCGACGGCATCGCACTCGCCCTCGACGCCGGTGCTCGGATCGCGGATCTGGAATTCGTGCAGTTCCATCCGACGGTGCTGTTCGCCGCGGGGTCGACGGGCCGTCGCCCGTTGATCAGCGAGGCAGTGCGGGGCGAGGGAGCCCGCCTGGTCGATGTCACCGGCCGTGCCTTCATGGCGGGAGTGCATCCACTCGGCGACCTCGCGCCACGCGACGTGGTGTCCCGCACCATCGCCGAGCTGCTGCACGAACGCGGTGACGACCACGTGTTACTGGATGCCCGCACGGTGGAACGCGTCCACGAACGGTTCCCGACCGTGACCGCCTCATGCCTACAGGCCGGCATCGATCCGGCGAAAGACCTGATTCCGGTGGCACCTGCAGCGCATTACTCCTGCGGGGGCGTGGCGACGGATACATCCGGGCGCACCTCGGTTCCCGGCTTGCTTGCCGCAGGTGAAGTGGCGCGCACCGGCTTGCACGGTGCCAACAGGTTGGCGTCGAACAGTCTGCTCGAGGGTCTCGTCGTCGGTGAGCGTGCGGCCTACGTGGCTGCCGAACGGGTCGGCCGACGCGGCAGCATTTCCGATGTCGCAATGCCCACGTATTCCCGTATCGACCGCGCGGTACTGCAGCGAACCATGACCGCCGAGGTCGGCGTGGTACGAGATGCAGCGGGTGTTGTTGCAGCGCAACGCGTTCTGGCGCACGGCGTGGTATCGGAACCGCCGGTGGATGCGCGCGCCGTCGAGGACGCAGCGTTGACCGCTGCGGCGGAGGTGATCGTGATGGCCGCGGCCGAGCGCCGTGAGAGCCGAGGGTGCCATACCCGACGCGATCATCCGGAGAGCGCGCCTGCGCAACGCCGAAGCCTGTTCGTCGAACGAGATCTCGACGGACGGTTGGCGATCGTGAACGACGACGTGATGACGGGAGCACGCTGACATGACCGACACCGCGAACGAGGTGAACCCGGGCGTCGATCGCGCCGAGGTACTCGCACTGATTCGGACCGCGCTCGACGAGGACCTGCGGTACGGGCCCGACATCACCACGCTGGCAACGGTGTCCGAGGATGCCGTCGCCACGGCGTCGGTGGTCTCGCGCCAGTTCGGCACGATCGCCGGGATCGATGTCGGCCTCCTGGTTCTCGACGAGGTGATCAGAGCTGACGGATACTCCGTCGTGCATCGCATCGAGGACGGATCCGAGGTCGAACCGGGACAGGCCGTTCTGACGGTCGAGGCGCCGACGCGGGGTCTGCTCACTGCCGAACGCACGATGCTCAACATCGTCTGCCATCTCTCTGGAATCGCCACCGCGACGGCCGGCTGGGTCGCCGAGGTCGCAGACACCGAGTGCAAGATCCGGGACAGTCGAAAGACGTTGCCGGGGTTGCGTTCGCTGCAGAAGTACGCAGTACGCGCAGGTGGTGGCGTCAATCACCGGATGGGTCTGGGCGATGCCGCGCTGATCAAGGACAATCACGTGGCAGCGGCCGGTTCGGTCGTCGCCGCTCTGAACGCGGTGCGGGCTGCGGCTCCCGACATCGCGTGCGAGGTCGAGGTCGACAGCCTCGAGCAACTCGACCAGGTGCTGGCGGAGAACGTGGAACTCGTTCTGCTGGACAACTTCGCGCTGTGGCAGACGCAGATGGCCGTGCAGCGCCGAGACAAGTTCGCGCCGCAGACGAAGCTGGAATCCTCGGGTGGCCTGACCATCGACGTGGCACGCGACTATGCGCGCACGGGGGTCGACTTTCTTGCTGTCGGCGGTCTGACACACTCGGTGACAGTGCTCGATCTCGGCCTGGACATGTAGTCGAGCCTCGCGATGTGAGGAATTCGTTCGAAGATGGAAGTTCAGAGTGTCCGCCTCGACAGTTGGATCTGGGCGGTCCGGTTGTTCAAGACGCGGTCTGCCGCTGCTGCTGCCTGCCGCGGCGGGCACGTTCGCGTCAACGGAACACCCGCCAAGCCAGGGCATCGCATCGGCCCCGACGACGAGATCAGGCTTCGAGCCGACGGGCTCGAGAAGATCGTCGTCGTGGTGCGGGCCATCAGCAAACGCGTCGGCGCAGCGGTCGTTCCCGAGTGCTTGATCGATCGCAGTCCGCCGCCACCACCGAAGGAAGTTCTGGCTTCCGTACCAAGGCGTGATCGAGGGGCAGGCAGGCCCACCAAGCGCGATCGTCGTGAGATCGACCGACTGCGGGGCCTTGGCCTCTAGTGCACTCGGCTCTCTTCAGTTACCTTCGGTAACGACAAGTAGTTCGTACGCGCAAGGAGGTGTGGAATGGACTCCGTCCTGTGGACTCCACGTTTCGCCGCCGTGTATTTCCTGGCAGCAGCGTTGCTGCTCATTCTGTTCGTGGCGATCGACGCTTCCCTCGTCATCGCCGCACCGCTTCTGTTGATGTCGGTGGGACTCGGAGTAGCTGTTCTGATTCACAATCGGAAGCGCCACCCGGTTCGCTGAGGCACGTCAGCGCGGGTGCAGGCAGGGCTGTGCCCTGAGACTGGTGTGGGTCGTCAGGCGGGTTGTCGTGGTTCCTCGTCGCCGGTGTCGTCATGCTGGTCCGGCGGGTACAGCACCTCTTCGGGGTGGTGTGCGTGATTGATCAGCCCACGCCTGCGTGGGTCCATCCCGGCTGGTGGGTGCCACAGGGTCCGGCCTGGGTAGCGATGTGCTGCTGTGGTTTTGGTGGTCGACCACTTTCCTGGTCCGGTGCCGACGAGTGCGTGGTGCATGTCGCAGCCGAAGGTCAATCCGTCGATGTCGGTGTTGCCACCGTCGATCCAGTCGGTGAGGTGGTGGGCTTGGCA
>NZ_JBFBLH010000004.1:0-484683 GCF_040702585.1 Rhodococcus sp. NPDC079359 | reverse complement strand
TCCGAGAAAGCAGCCCGGTTCGTGCGGACCTGCGACTGCTTCAACGTCCCGATCATCACCCTGGTCGATGTTCCCGGGTTCCTGCCCGGCACCGGGCAGGAATACAACGGCATCATCCGACGCGGCGCGAAACTGCTCTACGCCTACGGCGAAGCGACCGTCGGCAAGATCACCGTCATCACCCGCAAAGCGTACGGCGGCGCGTACGACGTGATGGGATCCAAGCACATGGGAGCCGACGTCAACCTCGCCTGGCCGACCGCGCAGATCGCCGTCATGGGAGCCTCCGGTGCCGTCGGATTCGTCTACCGCAAACAACTACTCGAAGCAGCGAAGAACGGTGAGGACGTCGACGCCCTGCGCCTGAGGTTGCAGCAGGAATACGAAGACACCCTCGTCAACCCCTACATCGCCGCCGAACGCGGCTACCTCGACGCCGTCATACCCCCCAGCCACACCCGCGGCCAGATCGTCACCGCACTACGACTACTCGAACGCAAACAAGTCACCCTCCCACCCAAGAAACACGGAAACATCCCACTATGAACGAAGCGAATCATGACGCAGCGAACGACGACGCGAATCCGAGCGAGGTGGTTTCCCCGTCCCCTGCGGCTGTTCGGGTGGTGAAGGGCAATCCGAGCGACGAGGAAATCGCCGCTCTGGTGACGGTTCTGACGGCTGCCCAGGGCGGATCCGAGTCGACGGGCGATTCTCGTCCTCGTGAGCTGTGGGGTTCTCCGGAGTTGCTGCATCGCCGATTCGCACCTCAGTCGGCGTATTCGTTTGCCGCGTCGGGCCGCTACCCACGGTGACGATGCGGTCGTCCGACGCTGTGCCGGGGTCTGTTCGTCTGGTCCTGGCGTCGGCGTCGCCTGCGCGTCTGTCTGTGCTGCGCGGTGCCGGGGTGGAGCCGATCGTCCGGGTGTCGGGTGTCGACGAGGATGCGTTGACAGCGGCGCTCGGGCCGTCGGTGTCGCCGGAAACGGTGGTCACGGAACTTGCCCGAGCCAAGGCCGCCGCGGTGGCCGAGACGTTCTCGGATTCGAGCGACGATCTGGTGATCGTCGGCTGCGATTCGATGTTGGCCATCGGCGGGGAGCTGCACGGTAAGCCACATTCGGTCGAGGTGGCGCGCACGAGATGGCAGTCGATGGCGGGCAACAGCGGCGACTTGCTGACCGGCCACGCTGTGCTCCGAGTGACCGACGGAGTGGTCGTGGCGCAGGCTGCAGCGCACAGCTCGACCGTCGTACATTTCTCGACGCCGTCCTCGGTGGACCTCGAGGCCTACCTCGACTCGGGTGAACCGTTGTCGGTGGCCGGGGCGTTCACGTTGGACGGGCTCGGCGGCTGGTTCGTCGACCGCATCGAGGGCGATCCGTCGTCGGTGATCGGCATCGGCCTACCGCTGGTGCGAACACTGCTCATTCGTGTGGGTACGTCCCTGGCCGCACTGTGGGGCAGCGCCCCGTCCTGACCGTCCGGCTCCGCCGACCGCTGGGCCGGACGGAGCCGAGTCCTGCCGTCAGGGCAGAAGATCGATCAATTCGCGAGCCCACTCCTCGGCCATGGTCTTCGGCTTGATGTTCGACGAGCTGTCGTGCCGAGCATGAGTACCGACCTGCTTGCCGCCGAGCTCGGTGAGCTTCTCGGCGATGATCTCGCCGCCGCGGTTGAAGGTGTCCTCGTAGACCCGGTCGCCCAGACCGAACACCGCGAACTGCAGTCCCGCGAGGTCCGGCGCATCCTCGACGAGCGCATCGAAGAAGGGTTCTGCACCGGTGGGGAGCTCTCCGTCTCCGTAGGTGGAGCAGATGACCACGTGGAAGTCGTCGGTGTCGATGTCGGACACCTCGTACTCGAGCATGTCGCGTACCTCGGCGTCATGATCGCTGAGCACGTCCGCAATCTTGTCGGCGACCTCCTCGGCCGTACCGGTCTCGGACCCGAACAACACGACCACTGCCATGGATCGCTCCCCTTTCTCACACCTGCTCGAACACTCGAACAGTCGGAAAGCATAGCCTCACCGGCGATCCGGTCGAAAATCCGTCCTTGCCCGCCATTGTGACTTGTCTCGAGGTCACCAGAACTCGGGCGTCAGGCCCCATCGATCGAACTCCACCTCGACGAGCCCTCTCAGGTGCTCCTTGCTGGGAAAGCTGTCCGGATCGAGCCCGGTGACGCACAGGGTGGCGCGTTCGCCCGATTCGTTCCACCAGGCGCTGACGCCACCGCCCGTGCGGCGCAGTAGGGCCACGTCGGTGTTCTGCGTGATGGACCTCATCGCCACCGCGGTGGCGTCCAGACCACCGATGGTCCGCAGTGCGACGCCTCTGGCACCGAGATTCGAGCACAGACACAGCGGGGCCGAGCCCGACGCGGCGAGTTTGGCCACGATCGCGTCGGGCAGCAACTGCATCAGCGGTTTGAGGAGCTCGAACGTCGTGGTGACCGTGCGATCGGCCTGGGTTCTGAAGGCGTTTTTGCTCGCCGCTCGAATTGCTCCGAGATCGTCGAGGTACGCCCCTCCCGGCTCGACGTGGATCGAGACGCCGGACGTCGCGTTGGCACGCCGATCACCCGTGGTCCTGGTACTGACCGGGAGGGCGACGCGTACCCGGTCCTCGGTCGAGACTCGGCCGCTGCCGGTCAGTATCCCGAGCACCACCGCGACCAGGAGGCTGTTGGAACTGCCGCCTTTGTTCGCCGCGGCGGCAGACCACTCCGCAGACAGACAATCGACGACGACGGTGCTCGGCGTCCACGCGCCCTCGGCAGGGGCGACGATCGCACGCGGACGGTCGGCACCGGTGCCCTCCGGTGTTCCTGCGCTCGCGTCGGCGGACGCCGTGGACCGTGCCCGTACCGCCGCCACCGCGGTGCGGCCGAGCGCTCGTGCCGCACCCGAGAGCGCTGCACCGACACGGCCGAGACCATCGGAGAGATCGGCACGGGAGATCGCCGTCGCGGACAGGGGACCGTCATCGAGGCCGACGCGCAGAAAATCGTCGGGGACGGCATGTCCGGCCAGCGCGGCCGCGGCTGCGGAGGTGAGTGCCCCGCCGTCGCCGACGACGTGAGAGCCGACCAACGACACGACCGTGCCGCCTTCTTCCACCGACGTGGCCGACAATCGCCACGCCGGTCCCCCGATCGGATCCAACGCCACGGCGGCCTCGTCCTCGATCCACCTGTCGACCGCCGCACGGGCGATCGGTGGCCCGATCACCACCGGATCGGCGGGTCGACGCGCTGCGGTCCAGCTGTCACGGGCTCCGGGCACCCGGGCCCGTCGAACGGATCGATCGATCGGGCCTTCGGCGAGCATTCGCCACATCGATCGCAGCGCGTCCGGAGCGACGGCGCGGTCGAACCGCCAGACGATCTGGTTCACCACCGGTACCCCGAGAACGCATTCCATCCGGAGGAACAGGTCGTCGTCGTACGTCAGTCTTTCCACCCCGCGAGACTATCGCTGCGCGAGCGCGGACGCAGGTGGGCCGCAAATGTGTTTCCCGCCATATGTTTTCCGATCCGAACTGCGGCGGGCGGGACTGATAGGTTGAGGACGTTTTCCACGCCGACGCGACTGCGAGTGACCCTATGAAGTTCGTGATGCCATTCAACGGCAGTCGCGGTGACGTGACGCCCGGTCTTGCGCTCGGCGTCGAACTCGCGGATCGCGGACACGACGTGGTGTTCGGCGCACCACCGAACCTCATGGACTTCGCTCGCGCGAAAACGGCTGAGTCCGAACGAATCGGCGTGGTCTCGTTCGGGCCGGACACCCAGCGACTGCTGGAGTCGGAGTTGATCAGGGTGCGGATCAAGTCGCGTAACCCGCGGACCAAGATGGCGGCACTCGCGGAACTGGCCAATTACGGCTGGGATCAGATGACGGGCGAACTCGAACGGATGGCCCAGGGCTGCCACGCGATCGTCACCGGTTCGCTGGGGCAGGAGATGGCGTTCAACATGGCGGAGCACACAGGCAATGCTTTTGTGGCACTGCACTATTGCCCGCTCCGGCGCAACGACGTCGTGCCCGTGACCCCGGGCATCGCATTACCGGGATACGTCAACCGGTCGATGTGGGCGCTGGCGGAGTCGATGCGCTGGAAATCCATGAAGGCCCGCGAGAACGCGCAGAGGAAGTCCCTGGGTCTGGCACCGACGCGTCATTCGCTGCCTGTTCGGTCCGAACGCTACGGCGGAGTGGAGATTCAGGCGTACGAGTCGGCGCTGTTCCCCGGGCTCGCAGAACAGTGGGGCTCACACCGCCCGTTCGTCGGATTCCTGGGGCTGAGCAGCGCTCGCGTCGACTCCGATCCCGCGTTGGAAGAATGGCTGCAGGCAGGCTCCCCGCCGGTGTACTTCGGCTTCGGCAGCATGCCCGTCCCCGATCCCGCGGCGCTGTTGCGCATGATCGAGAACGTGACCCGAAGGCTGGGCGTTCGCGCTCTCGTCTGTGCCGGCTGGAGCGACCTGATCGGTGCCGATTCTGCTGCTGTCCAATCGAATTCGAACATCATGATCGTCGAGTCGGTCGATCACGCGAGCATCCTGCCGCGATGCGTGGCTGCGGTCCACCACGGTGGCGCAGGCACGACGGCTGCGACGGCGCGGGCCGGCCTGCCGACACTCGTCTGCTGGTTCAGCGCCGATCAGCCGTTCTGGGGAGCCGCGCTGCGCAGGATCGGAGCCGGCACCAGCACGAAATTCTCGACCTTGACCGAATCCGTTCTCCAGCAGGGCATTACCGATATCACCACCGAACGCGCCAGGCAGGCGGCACGCCGACTCGCCGAGTCAGTCGCCCCGACTGCAACTGCAGTGGCCGCAGCTGCCGACATCACCGAGGCGGCAGCGCGGAACCGCTGACGCACTCACCAGAATCGCGCAGCCAACTCCCAGCGACCCAGCGCCTCCGCCAGATGGTCACGCAGTGCCCGGTCATCGACGAATCGATCTGGGTCCATACCGTGGACGGTCACGGTGACGCTCGCGCCCGTCTCGCACAGCCAGGCCGTCAGCCCACCGTCCAACGATCGCGCGAATGCGGCGTCGGCACCCGCGAAGGTCGCCCTGCCCGATACGGCACGAGCTTCGATACCGGCCACCGTGGTGAAGACCTCGGGCAGAGCACCCAGGTTCGACGCCAGGCCTTCCGCACCGTCACGCGGTTGCGGAACACGCGCGACCACGGCGTCGGGCAGCATCTGCACGAGGGCCTGCGAGATGCCTGCGGGTGGTAGACCGGCAGCCTGCCTCGCGGCGAAAGCGGTGAATGCCGCCTTGCTGATTTTCCGAATCGTCGACAGATCGCGGTCGGCCGCGTCGGTGACGGGGACCTCGATCTTGACGATCTTGGTGGCATTGGAGCGAGTGTCGTCGACGGTGCGATCGCTGACCGGCAAAGACCACTGCACCGAGTCTCCGATCGAGGCTCGCCCGGCCTGCCCGGAGGCTGCCGTGAGAACGGCGATGAACAGTGAATTGGACGTGCCACCCCATCGCTGGGCAGCCGCTTTCCAAGTACCTGCGTCCACCTCTGCCACCGCATGAGGCGATACCCAGTCTGCATCCACGGCACCGGCCGTCGGCTGTGAGCGAGTCGGCTGCGAGCGCGGGACAACGACGTCCGGACCGGATCGGGTGGGAATCGGTAGCGCGGACGCAGCGGTGTTCACCAACCAGCCGGCTACGGACCGCACTTGCCCCACGGCGTCTCGCAGGTCCGAGCCGATGGCCGCGATTCCGTCCTCGGTCGGAACCGACCGAGGGTGCACGGACGGGGAGTTCGCAGCCGCGAACGCGGCGATCAGAGCGCCGCCGTCGGCGACCATGTGCGAAGCGACCAACGAGAGCACCGTCCCTCCGTCGGTCAGAGGAGCTGCCGCCAGTCGCCAACCGAGACCGGTCTCGGGATCGATGTCGTCATCGATGCAACCGTCGGCCCAGGCCGACACTTCGGTCGATTCGATGAAGTGTGGGTGAAAATCCAGTGAATGGGAGACGTTCGAGGCCACCCATCGAGCGCGGGCAGTAGGCACCGTCGACGAGACCACTCGGCGCGCGAGCAGACCGCCGGACAGGTTGTCGCGTAGCTTTTCCAGGTCCACTCGCTGGACGGTTTCGTCGAACCACCACAAGAACTGGTTGTAGACGGGATATCCGATGCCGTGATGCATTCGCAAGAATAAGTGATCGGCAAATCCAATTCGAGTCACGCGCCGAACCTACTACATCCACGAAGCAGGGGTAGTGGTGTCAATTCGCCACACCAATGCATTCACATTCGGCAATAGGTGCACGAAAAAGACGTCCCGAATGTGCCCCGGACCATGTTCGATCCATTCAGTGGCGTGGGTCGTGTTTCGGGTCGCACGACAGTTTGCACCACACTTCGATTGTGAACTATCATCACGCTGACCAGCAAAGTCAGTGATTCGTTCATAAGATACGACAATCGGACGCTCCCTCGACTCCCGATCGGCGACCGGCGAGTCAAGACGCTCGACAGTGAGAAGTATTACTTTTTCGCGCTGCGAAATAATTTCGCTTTCGCCCTATCGTGTTCTCTGAACTCACTTCGGGTCGACGGCAACGACGTTGTTCTTTCAATGCGGAAAGCAGCAATCCAACAGCAATCGGATAAAGCGACCGGTCGGCTGCCCGATCATCGCCGACGGGTTTACACGATCGACTCGACCGTAATCGAACGTGCAATACCGAACCAACGCCGCGCACCGCTGACCGAGCCCGGAACGGAAGAGGACTCCCATGGAATACACCGAACTCGCCGACTACCCCCTCCCCGCCGGTCGCCTGACCGAGTGGGTCCCCCGCGTCGACGACGACCGTTGGGAACCGGACCCCCGCGGTCTGTCCTACACGCACCAGGACCATTGCGAGCGCAGCGCTCCGGGCTCGTGGATCGGCACGGTGTTCGAGATTCATCGCCGCTACGACGTCGATGCAGTGCGCGCAACCATCACCGCGTACATGGGTCGTCACGAGGCATTTCGGACCAAGGTCAGGCGCGACGAGGAATCCGGTTCCTGGCTGCGCTACACCGCACCCACAGATGCAGTGCAGGTGACCGACCGGGCCCACACCGAACCCCGGACAGAGACTCAGGTCTTCAGCCATCTGCACTCCTGGTTCGGCGACACCGTCTCCCCGACGGCATGGCCGCACTTCGTCCTCGCGACCATCGAACCGGACGACGCCTCCCGCGCTCTCTCGAACGGGCCGGGAGAGTCGTTTCTACTCGCGTTCGCCGCCGACCACTCGGTGATGGACGCCTACAGCCAGATCTACGCCATCAACGAGATCGACAGGCTCTACGCGCACGCCCTCGAAGGCATCGACCCACAATTGCCCGAGGTCGGCAGCTATGTGGACTTCAGCCAGTCCGAGAGGGCTCTCGGCGAGACGCTGACCGGTGACCACAGCGCCGTGCGCACCTGGCAGGACTTCCTGGCCGTGGAGGACGGACGCTTTCCCGCATTTCCCCTTCCGGTGTCGGTCGACCGGTCGCTCACCGGCCCGGCCGCACAGAGCAGCATCTCGTCCTGGCTGCTGACTTCCGAGCAGTCGGATGCCTTCAACGCTGCATGCCGCAAGGCCGGGTACAACATGCAGGCCGGAATACTGGCCGCTCTGGCGCTGACGAACGTCCGCCTGTCCGGTCGCACGACGTTGCGCACCGTGATGCCGATGCACACCAGAGACGAACAGAAGTGGGCCGCGGCGGTGGGGTGGTACGTCGGGATTCTGCCCATGGAGATCGAGCTCGGTGACGCTCGCACCTTCGGGGAGGCAGTCGCGGCTGCAGCAACTGCAGGCGCGGCGAACAAGGGGTTGGCACGGATGCCGTACTCCAAGATCGCCCAGATCCTCGAGTCGACGGAAATTCCTCGATTCGTGGTGTCCTACATAGACCTTCGATTCCTCCCGGATGCCGAGCAGTGGCAGGACCGCAAGGGTCGGGCTCTGCGGAGCAACTGCCACGCCGAGGACGAGGTCTACTTCTGGGTCAACCGGACGCTCCAAGGGCTCAACATCTCCGCGCGATTCCCCAGCTCGGATGTCGCGTCGACCAACGTCCACCGCTTCATCACCGAGTTCGTCGCCGTGTTGACGGCAGTGATCGACTCCGACAGTGGTACCGATACGGTGCTCACGTCGGCCTCACGGTCGGTGACCGTCGCCGCAGAGTGAGTCGTCGAATCAGCCCGCGGCCCTTATCGAGGAGGATGAAGCGACCATGATCATCACCGCTATGGGCAGATGGAATCCTGCTCCCGGCCGACTGCTCGAATGGCACCCCACTGCGGCTGCCCGTGCGAGTGCCCAAGCGGCACCTGTCGATTCGACTCCGGTCTCGTTTCTCCAGGAGGACCACCTGAAGGCCGCGTGGGCGGCCCGCGAACGCGGCGATGTGCACACCGCGTACACCGGGGTGGCAACCGAGATCGACGGTGACGTGGACACGGATGCGATGAGCCGCGCACTGGCCGCCTACGTGCTGCGTCACGAGGGCCTTCGATGCTGGTTCGAGGTCGAGGGAAACAACGTCGTTCGGCATCTCGCCCCACCCGAGGTCGCGGCGTTCGAGGTGACCGACGCCGGAGAAACCACGGACGACGACCGATTCCAACGGTACGTACGGGGGCGCTTCTCCTCCGAGGCGACCGCGGACGCCTGGCCGGGATTCGTCGTCGGTGTCGTGGCCAGGCCCGGCAGCTTCACCCTGTACTACGGCGCAGATCACGCATTCACCGACGGCGGCTCGCAAGCGTTGGTCATCAGCGAGTTGGCCGATCTGTACGCACTCGAGACCGGCGCGGACGTACCTACCCCGGCAGAGGCAGGTAGCCATCTGGCCTACGCCGCCGACGAACGGGCTCGGGCCGCGACGTTCGGGGCCGATTCTCCCGAAATCGCGGCCTGGCGAGACATTTTCACCCGACACGACGGCCGGATGCCTCGGTTCCCGCTCGACCTCGGCCTCGCGCCCGGCGAGAAAGCTCCGGTCCGCATCGTCGAACGCGACCTGTTGAGCAAAGAACTGACCGCTGCATTCGACGCCGCGTGCAAGGCCGCTGGGGCGCGGATGAGCAGCGGCATATTCGCCGCCGTCGGGATCACCGACTTCGAGTTGGCCGGTAACACCGACTACTTCGGGATCACCGTGCTCAGCACCCGGCAACACGGTGACTACGGACAGTCCCAGGGATGGTTCGTCAACTTCGCTCCGGTCGCATTCGAGGTGGCGGGACACGACAGGTTCTCCGACGTCGCGGCTGGAGCCCACCGAGGCTTCGAGCAGGCCAAGCAGATCGCAGAGGCTCCGGTGCACGCCGTGCTGGGCGCGCTGGCCGCCGACGGCACTCTCGGTAGCGAGTTGGCAGTGAGTCCGAACATGCTCTCGTACATCGACTTTCGCTGGTTCCCCGGCGTCGGACGAGACGCGGATACGCGCGCCAAGCATTTCACCGGCGAGGGTTCGACGTCGAACGCATCGATGTGGATCAACCGAGACGGTGAGCACCTGTACCTGGTGGCCCAGACCCCTGATACCGACGTTGCCGCCGCAGCGGTGAAGCGGTACCACGATCGTCTGGCGCAGGTACTGGAAACCATTGCACGCGAAGGTGATTACAATCTGACGCTCGAAAATCTGGTTCAGGAGCCGGCCGGTGCGGGTCACCTCGATCACTGAGTACACCCCACGCGCGGGCACCGTCGTCGAGTTCACCGCCGTCGTCACCGGGAAACCGCAGCCGTCGACGGTTCCGCCGTCGTTCAACCAACGGTTTCACCTCGGCGATCTGGACGAAGCCGAGCGCGTCTGGATTGCCGGAGCCTTCGAGGTGCAGGGCAGGCTCGACACCCGCGCACTGGGGTGGGCCTTCGAGCGCCTGATCGACCGACACGACACCCTGCGCAGTTCGTTCGTTCGCACGGCGGCGGGAATCGAGCGGACGGTTCACGAACCGGGTGCGGTCGAGATGAGGGAAACCACTCGAACCACCTTCTCGTCGGGGTCGATGCTCCGGAGTCACCTCCGAAGCTCGCTCGAACTACACTGCGACGCACGACGATTCCCGTCGTACACCTGTTTCGGAATCGATCGGCCGGACACCTCGACGGTGTTGTGCGCGTTCGATCATTCCAACGTCGACGCCATGTCGATCGCAGTCGTGGTCGACGAGATCAACACCCTGTACGACGCCTACCGCCGCTGCCCGTCGAACCCGGAGACAGCCCTGCCTCCGGTCGGTGGGTTCGTCGAGTACTGCCGTGTCGAAGCAACCCAGCCACTCGTCGATCCCACGGACGAACGCATGGTGCGGTGGTCGAACTTTCTCACCGAGTGCGGTGGCACCACGCCGCGTTTCCCGCTCGACCTCGGCGTCGCCGAGGGTGAAACCGCGCCTCAGGCAACGACTGTCACGCCCTTGCTCGACGCGCAGCACACCCTCGACTACGCGGAGCTCTGCGCCCGTTCCGGAGCCGGGATGTTCGCCGGGGTCGTCGCTGCGATCGGGCAGGCCTGCGCGGGTATCGGCGGACCGAGCCGCGTGCCGTTCCTGTTCCCGTTGCACACCCGCCATCAGCAGCAATTCTCGCGTGCACTGGGCTGGTTCACCACGAACGCTCCCATGACCGTGGAGGTAGAACACGACCTCACCGACACGATCACCGCGGCCCACACAGCGTTTCGTGCAGCACTGCCACTGAGCACCGTTCCGATCCCCCAGGTACTGAACAACCTCGGTGACGCGTTCACCCTGTCGCGTCGAGACGTGTTCATGGTGTCGTACATCGACTACACCAGAATCGGTGGACACGAACGCTTCGACCGAACCGATGCACACCACATCAGCAACGCCACGGTGTCCGACGACGCGCAGTTCTGGGTTTCCCGCACCACGGCGGGCCTGGCATTGCGGTCACGATTTCCCGACACTGCACAGGCACACTCGGTGATGAATGCGTTCACCGCCGAACTCGTCGCCCTCCTGCGGGTCTCCACAGCGAAACCCGAGAGCGCTGCCCTGACGCCCTGAGGCCCCAACCAACCCACTCCGCAGGCTCCACTCCTGCCCTCATAGAAGTCGTTCCGCAGGCTCCACTCCTGCCCCGTGACAGAGGTTCCGCATAGGATCGACAGTGCAGACCGTCCACCCCCGGGCGGGCCGCCAGCCGAATATCTTCCGTAGGAGCCGATACGTGCCTGTACCAACCGATTCCAACGCAACGTTCGCCGACTATGCGCATCCGGATCGTCTCGTATCGACCGAATGGCTCTCCGCTCATCTCGGTACCCCCGGCCTTCGGGTCGTCGAATCCGACGAGGACGTGTTGCTCTACGACGTCGGCCACATTCCCGGCGCGGTCAAGATCGATTGGCATCTCGACCTCAACGATCCGGTCACCCGCGACTACATCGACGGCGAGCAGTTCTCGAAACTGATGAGCCGCAAAGGCATTTCCCGGGACGACACCATCGTCGTGTACGGCGACAAGAGCAACTGGTGGGCCGCGTATGCACTGTGGGTCTTCACGCTGTTCGGACATCAGGACGTCCGTCTGCTCGACGGTGGCCGCGACGCCTGGTTGTCGGAGAACCGCGACACCACCCTCGACGTGCCCGAGTTCCCCGCCACCGACTACCCGGTGATCGAACGCGACGATGCACCCATTCGTGCGTTCGCCTCCGATGTCCTGGGCTCGCTCGGAACGGTGCCGTTGATCGACGTTCGCTCCCCCGCCGAGTACACCGGCGAGCGCACCCACATGCCCGACTACCCAGAAGAAGGTGCACTGCGCGGAGGTCACATCCCCACCGCCGTGAGCATCCCCTGGGCCAAGGCAGCCGCACCGGACGGACGCTTCCGGTCTCGCACGGAACTGGACGAGATCTACTCCGGCACCTCCGCCACCGACGACGTGATCGCGTACTGCCGGATCGGTGAGCGTTCGAGCCACACCTGGTTCGTGTTGACCCATCTGCTCGGGTACCAGTCGGTGCGCAACTACGACGGCTCGTGGACCGAATGGGGCAACGCCGTTCGCGTCCCGATCGCCAAGGGCGAGGAGCCCGGATCGGCTCCGGCCAGTCGATGAGCGCCTTGCCGGAATCCCTGGCCGAGATAGTCGAGGACTTCGCCGCGGTGGAGGGGCAGGACAAGCTGCAGCTGTTGCTGGAGTTCAGTCGCGAACTGCCTTCTCTGCCCGACCACCTTGCTCAGGATGCGATGGAGCCGGTGCCGGAGTGCCAGTCTCCGCTGTTCCTGTCGGTGGATGCAGGCGATCCGGCGCGGGTCCGGCTGTACTTCAGCGCCCCGCCGGAAGCTCCGACCACGCGGGGGTTCGCCTCGATCCTGGCGCAGGGACTCGACGGTCTCGGCGCACAGGAGATCCTCGACGTTCCGGACGACTTCTACTCGGCTCTGGGGCTGAGCGACGCGGTGAGCCCGTTGCGACTGCGCGGTATGTCGGCGATGTTGGCGCGGATCAAGCGTCACCTGCGTTGACCGGCGACGGCCGCAGGTGGCGTGCCGTCGTCTTGATCGATACAACGCGTCGTCGTTAGACTCCGCGGCAGGGCCCCTGGAGCCCAGTCACCCCGATGCGTACGACGAAGGTTGGTTGCTGCCGATATGGAGTTCACGGAGTTGGCGGACTACGCGGTTCCCGCGGGCACGCTCACCGAGTGGATACCCAGCGTCGGCCCGCAGGCCCGCACTCCGGAGGCTGCTGGCTGGCATCCCGACGCCAGGCCGACGTCCTACGTCCACGAGGCTCACCTTCGTACGAGCCTGAGCAGTCCTCGCCGCGGTCGTGAATCATGGCTCGGCGCGGCCTTCGAAATCGCAGGCCCGCTGGACAAGCCCGCGTTTCGCCAGGCAGTGCTGAACTGGATCGACCGGCACGAGGCGATGCGTTCGAGCGCGTCGATCGACGAGGTGACGGGCGAGATGACGCGGGTGACCGCCGCGCAGGGTGCCATCGACATCTGGCAGGTCGAGCAGGAACGGTGCGCGCAATCGAGTGAGGTGTTCGAGCACCTGCAGTATCTGTTCGACGAGTTCACCTCGCCGTTGATCTGGCCCGCCTACGCCTTCGTGACGCTCGAACCGGTGGACGAGACGCGTCCGGTCACCGTGTTCTTCGCAGCGGATCATTCGATCATCGACGGTCTGTCCACGGTGCTGGTCGCGCACGAGATAGCTGCTCTGTACGGCGAGGAACTCGGTGGTGCGCCCGCTGCCCTGTTCGAGGCCGGCAGCTACCTCGACTTCGGTTCCTCCGAACGCGAGAAGAATGCAGAGCTGGAGCATTCCCACGACGCGGTGCGGATATGGCGGGATTTTCTCGTCGACGGCGAAGGCGAGCTACCGGCCTTTCCACTCGACATCGGAGATCCGAGCCCGGACGATCTGCCGCAGGGCGGTTTGTCCGCGTGGGTGCTCGACCCGGACCAGGCCGACTCGTTCTCGGTCGCCTGCCGCAAGACCGGACACAGTCTGTTCGCCGGGTTGCTCGCAGTTCTGGCCATCACCGGCTCCGAACTGGGCGGCGGCACTCGTTTCCGCACGGTGACGCCGGTGCACACTCGCGACGAGCCGCAATGGGCGTCGGCGCTGGGTTGGTTCGTCGGACTGTGCCCCATCTCTTTCGACATCGCCGGTGCGGACTCGTTCGGCTCGGTGGTCGCGGCGGCATCGGCCGAGGTGAAGAAGACCAAACCGATCGCCCGAGTTCCTCTCGATCGCGTGTTCACCACTCTGGGCTACTCCGCCCGCCCGCGTTTCGTCGTCTCGTTCATGGACGTGCGGTTCGCGCCTGCCGCCGAGCACTGGCCGGACTGGAACGCCCGGGCGTTGCGCAGCAAGCAGTAC
Organism: Rhodococcus sp. NPDC079359; assembly: GCF_040702585.1. Taxonomy (NCBI): domain Bacteria; kingdom Bacillati; phylum Actinomycetota; class Actinomycetes; order Mycobacteriales; family Nocardiaceae; genus Rhodococcus; species Rhodococcus sp. NPDC079359. The sequence goes on along the minus strand of NZ_JBFBLH010000004.1, from coordinate 470,758 downwards.
CAGCACGACGTGTACATCTGGATCAACCGCACGCCGCAGGGAATCAACATCGCGGCTCGCTATCCCAACACCGAGCAGGCGACCGCGCGGGTTCACGAATACGTCGGTGCCTTCCGAAAATTGTTGAGCGATGTGGCGGACACCGGTACCGCCCGATTCCCCCTCACGGGCGACGAGCGATCCGATATCGGACATACCGACACCGGTCAGATCGCTACCAATCAGTAGCTCACCGCGGCTCGCCGCCGGTCAGCTGCAGCTCTGCAGACCGATTGCAGCGATGACAGTGCCGATGCTTAGACTCCGACGTGACGTTCGTAACGAAGCACGCGAGAAACACATCCGTAGGAGGCTCAGTGCCCAGCCATGCCAGTGCTCAGATCACCAAGGTTCTTGTCGCCAATCGTGGTGAGATCGCGGTGCGGGTGATCCGGGCTGCGGCCGATGCCGGGTTGGCCAGTGTCGCTGTGTACGCCGAACCCGACGCCGACGCCCCGTTCGTCCGTCTGGCCGACGAAGCGTTCGCGCTCGGCGGTCAAACCTCCGCGGAGTCGTACCTGGTGATCGACAAGATCATCGACGCCGCCGCCAAGTCCGGGGCCGACGCCATCCACCCCGGCTACGGATTCCTCTCCGAGAACGCCGACTTCGCCCAAGCCGTCATCGATGCCGGCCTGATCTGGATCGGACCGTCCCCACAGTCGATCCGCGACCTCGGCGACAAGGTCACCGCCCGCCACATCGCCGCCCGCGCCAAAGCCCCCTCGGTCCCCGGCACCTCCGAACCGGTCAAGGACGCCGACGAGATCCTCGCCTTCGTCGACGAACACGGCCTACCCATCGCGATCAAAGCCGCGTTCGGTGGCGGCGGCCGCGGCATGAAAGTCGCCCGCACCCGCGAGGAAATCCCCGAACTGTTCGACTCCGCCACCCGCGAAGCAGTCGCCGCGTTCGGCCGCGGAGAATGCTTCGTCGAGCGCTACCTCGACAAGCCCCGCCACGTCGAAGCTCAGGTCATCGCCGACCAACACGGCAACGTCATCGTCGCCGGCACCCGCGACTGCTCCCTGCAACGCCGCTTCCAGAAACTCGTCGAGGAAGCACCCGCCCCGTTCCTCACCGACGCCCAACGCAAAGAAATCCACTCCTCCGCGAAAGCCATCTGCCTCGAAGCCGGCTACTACGGTGCCGGCACGGTCGAATACCTCGTCGGCCAGGACGGCCTCGTGTCGTTCCTGGAAGTGAACACCCGTCTGCAGGTCGAGCATCCCGTCACCGAGGAAACCTCCGGCATCGACCTGGTGCTGCAGCAGTTCAAGATCGCCAACGGTGAAGAACTGTCCATCACCGACGACCCCGAACCACGCGGGCATTCGTTCGAGTTCCGGATCAACGGCGAAGACGCCGGACGCGGCTTCCTACCCGCCCCCGGACCGGTGACCACCTTCCGTGCGCCGTCGGGACCCGGGGTTCGCGTCGATTCCGGTGTCGAATCCGGCTCGGTGATCGGTGGCCAGTTCGATTCGATGCTCGCCAAGCTCATCGTCACCGGAGCGACCCGCGAGGAAGCCCTCGCCCGTTCACGTCGAGCACTCGCCGAATTCGATGTCCAAGGACTTGCCACGGTGATTCCGTTCCACGCCGCGGTGGTCTCCGATCCGGCGTTCATCGGCGACGGCGACTCCTTCGACGTCCACACCCGCTGGATCGAAACCGAATGGGACAACCAGGTTCCCCCGTTCACCGCCGGACAACCCATCGACGACGACGAGGTCCTGCCGCGGCAGTCCGTCGTCGTGGAGGTCGGTGGCCGCCGCGTCGAGGTCTCCCTGCCCGGGGAACTGTCCCTCGGCGGCGGCAACAGCGGCGGGCCTGCGGGCGCGGTACGCCGCAAGCCCAAAGCCCGCACCCGCGGCGGTGCCGGAGCCGGTGCCGCATCCGGCGACGCGGTCACCGCACCCATGCAGGGCACCGTGGTCAAAGTCGCCGTCGACGAAGGCCAAACCGTCGACGCCGGTGACCTCATCGCCGTCCTCGAAGCAATGAAAATGGAAAACCCCGTCAACGCCCACAAAGCAGGCACCATCACCGGCCTGACCGTCACCGCAGGCGACGCCATCACCCAAGGCACCGTCCTCGCAGAGATCAAATGACGTAGCGATGTCCGAGCTTCCGGAGATCCGAATCGGTACGGCTGATCGGGAGAAGGCCCTCGAGGCACTGAGTCTGCACTTCAGTGAGGGTCGGCTGACTGTGCCCGAATTCGACGAGCGCAGTGCCGTCGTTGCTTCGGCGACGACGCGTGGGGAGATCGACAAGGTATTCGTCGATCTCCCCGCTGCTTCGACGTCGCACACACCCGCCCAGCTCGGGAAATCTCCGGCACCGACCGAGGGCGGTGCCGGAATCGATTGGCGCGCAGTGGTGATGCCCCTGGTCATCTTCGGTTCACTGGCATTGTTCTTCCTCACCGACTTCGATCAGAAGTGGCTGTTCTTCCTTCTCATCCCACTGGCGGGTGCGCTGCTGTCGGCAGGCGGTCACTCGAAGAGTCCGAAGAAAAAGAAGAGGGATCGTTGAAGGCGCTTCTGTTCGATGTGTTCGGCACGGTGGTCGATTGGCGTACCAGCGTGGCCCGCGAGGTCGAGTCGCTGTGTGGTCCCGACATCGACAGTCATGCGTTCGCCGACCGCTGGCGCAGTCTGTATCAGCCGGCGATGGAACAGGTTCGGTCGGGCAATCGACCGTTCACCCGGCTCGATGTACTTCATCTCGAGTCACTTCGAGTCGTGTTGTCGGAGTTCGATGTTCAGCTCGACGACAGTGATGTCGCATCCTTGAATCACGCGTGGCATCGATTGGATCCGTGGCCGGATTCGGTTTCTGGGCTGACCCGACTACGCACCGAGTTCATCATCGCGCCGCTCTCCAACGGCAACATCTCGTTGCTACTCGACATGGCCAAGAATGCCGGACTGCCGTGGGACGCAATACTCGGAGCAGAACCGGTACAGACGTACAAGCCCATGCCCGATGCTTATCTCCGAACCGCGGACATTCTGGGTCTCGAGCCGAGCGAATGCATGATGGTGGCCGCACACAACAGTGATCTCGCTGCCGCCGCCGACTGCGGCTTCGCAACGGCATTCGTCGCTCGTCGCCTCGAACACGGGCCTAGTCAGACCACCGACCTCGCCGCGGAATCCGACTGGAATCACAGCATCGACTCGATCGATTCTCTCGCAACGCAATTGGGCTGCTGACAACAATTATCGGGTCAGAGGAATCAGCTGGTGCGCGATCCACGCGTCCACGTCCCGGTGCGAACGGAAGCGAACGATCGTCAACTCCGGGCGGCGCACACTCAGTCGCTGCACTCGCTCGGTAATCGAAGGGTAGGTGTTCCATGCCCATCGAACGATGTGGTCGCGGTCGAAGAATAGCTGCGTCCAGCGTGCTGTACCCGACTGATATTGCCCTCTACGGTTGGGCACACAGCGCTACGATCGCCTCCGCCATGTGGTTCACGAACTCTCGACGCGCCGACTCGGTCAGCCGGTCGAGTGAGAGGTACGGGTTCAGGTCTTCGAGCTCGACCAACAGCAGCGTTCCGTCGACGGTGCGGCATGCGTCCACCCGAGTGATTCCGTGGTCGATGTCGTTCCAGTCGACGAATCGTTGCGCGAACTCTCGGTCCTGAGCAGTAGTCGAGTACGGCTCCAGGTCCCAACGTCGGTCGGGGTCAGGAGCGTACAAGGCGTATTGAACTGTGCGGCCGATGAAGTAGAACGACACTTCGTACACGAAATCGATTCGCGGCTGAATCAGGCTGCCCGGCTCTAATTCCGATAATTCGGCGCGCCCGGAATGACGCATGCCGATCGAGTCGGCACCCCATTTCGGTTTCACCACATAGGTATTCACTTCGGGTAAGCGCGAGACGTTCCGTGGGTCGTCGACGGTAGGTATGACCGGAAAACCATCTGCGAAAAGATCGACCAGGTACTGCTTGCCTCTCTGGTCGCCTTTGCCGGTCAGCTGGGTGAAGACCTTCGTGCCGTTCTCGCGCGCATGCCGAGCAAACATTTCGAAAGCATCCTGGTACCCCAGCACAGGCCCGGAGTTCCGGATGACGACCACATCGAAGCCGTCCATCAGCGCAAGCGCGTCGAGCGGGTGGCAGAGCGCAATGTCGAACCACTCGCGGAGCTGCGACGACAGAAAGATGTCTTCGTCGCAGTAGCGTCGGCCCTTCGACAGATACGCCAGGTCGGTGACGAAGAGAACGCGTGGACGGGGTGCCTGCATCGGGCAGCTCCTACTGGTCTCGAGACATCACGATGTTCGTTTGCGGGCCAACAGAAATGCCTGCGATGTCGACTCGTTTCCCATCGGAGCTCGATGCACGCGGACGTCCACCTCGAAGTTCGCCTCGACGAGCATGCCTGCGACCATGTCGGGGTCGAGTCGGTATGCGTCGTACGAGACCGAGTGTCCGTACGCCTGCTCGAGTCGCACCCGCTCGTTGCCTGCTTGAAATGCCAACAGCAGCAGACCTTCCGGCATCAGCACCCGATGCAATTCGGCAAAGATCTTCGACAATTGGTGCGGAGGCGTGTGGATGATCGAGTACCAGGCAACGATCCCCGCCAGAGAGCTGTCACCCGCGTCCAATGCCTCCATCGATCCGACATCGAATCGCAGGTGCGGGTGTTCGCGCTGCGCGACCTCGATCATGTTGGGCGACAGATCCATTCCCGCTACGTCGAGACCGAGGCGGTGCAACTGGTCGGTAATGCGGCCGGTTCCGCATCCCACCTCGAGAACACCGCCGGTCGACACTCGGTCCGCGAATGTCGCCAACAGTGCATGCTCGAGATGCCGCCCTTCGAGTTCGTCGCGAACCAGGTCGGCGTAGCTCTCGGCAACGGTATCGTAGGCGGTCCTCGTCATCGAAACATGCTGTTGCTCGGCCACAGTGGCTACGGTACCGGCTCACCCGGTGTCGGCAGGTACGAGTGCGTCAGCATCTCGAAGAAGTGCCCGGTCGGGTCGCGGAAATACACTCCGCGGCCTCCGTGGTCGGTGTTGACGGTGCCGGGTTCGGTCATCCGAGGGTCGGCCCAGTGTTCGACGCCCTGGTCGACCAGCCTGGTATAGGCCGCGTCGAACAGATCGTCGCTGACCCGAAACGCGTAGTGCTGAAACTGAATATCGCCGAAGGGGGGTTCGGCGAATTGGATGAGAATTCCATCGGTGAGTTGCACATTGACGAACGGCCCCCATGACGGGGCCTCGGGTAAAGCGAACAGGGTGCAAAAGAACTCGGCCGATGCGGCACTGTTCTTCGCAACGATGATGGTGTGATCGAACGAAATGGACATGCGCTGCCTCCTGGGCAGTACGACGCCTCCATGCCTGACGCAGTCCGTCATCGACACGCGACGCTGAGGACGATGCTCGCACGGACCCCGAATCCGAGTCAACCGGTGAATTCACGGCCGCGATTCGGTCTTCTTCGATGACAGTATTTGCCGAGGAAAGGACCCCACTATGGTCGGTCGACTTCTGTTCATTCACGGTGCCGGCGGATTTTTGGCCGACGCACCGCTGGCCAACGGACTTGCACAGGCTTTGCACCTCGATCTGTGCATGCCCGAACTGTCCGACACCGCCATGAGTTTCGAGGACTGGGCCGAGCCGGTTCGCCGGCACCTGGACCGGCTCGGACCGGAGGATTCGGTGATTGCGCATTCCTTCGGCGCATCGATCCTCGTCGGGGTCCTGGCAGAGAATCGACGGGAACGGCCGCGGCGGGCAACTCTGTTGGCGATGCCGGACTGGACTCCTCGTGGATGGGACGTCGTCGACTACGCGTTCACCGGCCCGGAGCCCGAGACCGACCTGACGCTCGTCCACTGCCGGGACGACGACGTGGTTCCCATTTCTCACCTGGCGTCGAACTCGACGGCTCTCCCGTCGGCGAGAGTGATCGAGTTGTCGACCGGTGGTCATCAGTTCGACGGCATGATCGACGTCGTTGCCGCCGAGATCCGCGGGTTCGAGCGTCCCCGCGGGGACGCTTCTACTGGCCCCGATCCTCGTAGTCGATGACGAGGCCGACTCGGCCGAACATGCAGACTGGGCGTCCGCTCACCGATAGTCGTGGTCGATTCCCGTTGCCCATTGCGAACATTCGACGGCGATCACGTCGTCTCTCCCCCGCAGGAAGTCGCGTGCACCGAAGTCCCCCGAGGCCGATGCCACGGCTGCGTCGACGTGTCGCCGCGCCAGAACGACCGGATGTCCGGGACGGCCGTCGAACACGGCTCTTGCGAGACCGGTTTCCCGCGCAGCAGCGAGAACCGCCCGCACCACCTCCGCTCCCACGTCCGGCGTATCGACCACGTGCACCACCGCGTAGTCCGCGTCCGACGCTGCGGTCAGACCGGCCTCGAACGAAGCGCTCATTCCTTGTTCCCACTGGGGTGCATAAACAGCGATCACACCGTCGGGCACGGGCGCATCCGCCGCTCCCAGCACCACGACCACGCGATCACAGCCGCCGTCACGCAAGGCCCGCACCGCCGTCCTCAGCCACAGCCCGTCGTGGGCGAGCACTTTGGGCGATCCGTATCGCGTTCCGGCACCGGCGGCCAGTATTACTCCGACGGCAAGGTACGACACGATCGTTCCTTTCAGTCTCGGGTGGAGTCTTGGATGTTCGCACAACGTCAACGTCGAGTACGTCCCGAAGTTTGTGCTCGCTCGACTAGCGAGGATAGGCGTGATGACTGATTCTTAGTGCACTTCTCCTGCAGCGTCGCAGGAATCCTGCCCTGTTGCTTCCGCGAGGTGCCCACCCATGTCCGTCAAGCCCACCACACGCAAACGTGTCCATCCTGTCGACGAAGTGCTCCCCGTTCCGAAACTTGCTGCTTACGGGTTCCAACATGTCGTCGCGTTCTATGCAGGCGCGGTCTTGGTGCCGATCATCATCGGCAGCGCGATCGGACTGACCAACGAACAGTTGATCCACCTGATCAATGCGGATCTGTTCACCTGCGGCATCGCCTCGATCATTCAATCGGTCGGATTCTGGAAGATCGGTGTCCGCCTGCCGCTCCTGCAGGGCGTGACGTTCGCCGGTGTCTCTCCGGTGATCGCGATCGCGATGGCGAACGGCGGCGGCACCGAGGGGTTGCTGTACGTCTACGGCGCCGTCATCGTCGCCGGTCTCGTCACGTTCTTCATGGCTCCGTACTTCAGTAGGCTGCTGCGATTCTTCCCACCGGTGGTCACCGGTACCGTCATCACGATCATCGGTGTGGCGTTGCTGCCGGTGGCGGTCAACGATGCGGTGACCAATCCTGCTACCCACGAACAGGATCCGTCCAACGGACGGTGGATGGCCTACGCGATCGGCACGCTGCTGATCATCGTGCTGATCCAACGATTCTTCAAGGGCTTCATGGCCACCATCGCTGTGCTTCTGGGCCTGGTGATCGGTAGCGCCGTGGCGTTCGCTCTGGGAGACATGAACTTCGACGGCACCTCCGAGGCGTCGTGGGTCGGTTTCACGCAGCCCTTCCTGTTCGGTGTGCCCAAATTCAGTGTCGTCGCGATCATTTCGATGATCGTGGTCATGCTCATCATCGCCGTCGAAACCACCGGCAGTGTGTATGCGACGGGTGAGATCGTCGGCAAGCGCATCAAGAAGGACGACATCGCAGCGACTCTGCGCGCGGACGGCGTGGCCACCGTCATCGGCGGTACGTTCAACTCGTTCCCGTACACGGCCTTCTCGGAGAACGTCGGCCTGGTCCGCCTGACCGGCGTGCGCAGCCGTTGGGTGGTGGCCACGGCAGGCGGCATCATGATTCTCCTGGGTCTGCTGCCCAAGACGGCAGCAGTCGTGGCATCCATCCCGCCGCCGGTGCTCGGCGGAGCGGCGCTCGCCCTGTTCGCGACCGTCGCCGTGGTCGGAATCCAGACTCTGTCGAAGGTGGACTTCACCGATCACCGCAACCTGATCATCGTCGCGACGAGCCTCGGTCTCGCGATGCTCGTGACCATTCAGCCGACGGTCTCCGAGGGTGTGCCCGATTGGCTGGAAATGTTGTTCGGCAGTGGCATCGTTCTCGGCGCGGTCTCGGCAATCGTGCTCAACGTCTTGTTCTTCCACATCGGTAATCGCGGGCAGGCAGTCGCCGGTGGTCCGGGTAAGGGCATCACCCTCGACACGGTCAACGAGATGTCCGCCGAGGACTTCGCTGTTACGTTCGGCGGCTTGGTGCAGGGCACTCCGTGGGTGGTCGAACGCGCGTACCAGCAGCGGCCTTTCGCCGATGCGCACGGGTTGCGCGAGGCGTTCCAGGAGGCATTGTTGGCCGGCACCACCGAGGAACAGATCGAGCTGATCAACAGCTACCCCGATCTCGGTAGCGAGGACGCCACCGGCACCCTCAACGCAGCGGACCACGTCGGCTTGTCCAACCTGGAGGAGGACGAACACGACAACATCGTCCAACTCGCCGCCGAATACCGCGAACACTTCGGCTTCCCGCTGGTGATCTGTGCACGGGAGACGGAGCGTTACGATCGAGTTCTGGCCAACGGGTGGTCACGCGTCGAGAACGCACCGTCGGCGGAGCGGTCGTTCGCGATGATCGAGATCGCCAAGATCGCGAACTACCGGTTCGACGACCTTGTGGCCGACGCCAACCCGATCGCGGCCGCGCGGTTCGGTCGCATCAACGACTTCAGATAGCGAGCGAGATGTGCTGCACGAATGGATAGGGCTCGACGGGTTCAATCGGCTCAGTGATCGGCAAGCGATGCATGCACTCTACGAGTGCTGCGCATCGTCGATCTGGGCCCGTCGAGTCGCCCAGGGTCGCCCCTTCGAAAGTCGAGATCTGCTGTTGGACAGGGCGGATCGAGTACTTGCCGAACTACCCGAGGCCGAGATCGACCATGCACTCGACGGTCATCCACGCATCGGCGGCAAGGCCGACAACCCGTCCTCGAAACGTGAGCAGGCCGCTGTGACGACGGCGGGTACCGAGGTGCGCGAGAAGCTGGCGGCGGGAAACCGTGCGTACGAGGACAAGTTCGGCCATGTGTATCTGGTGTGCGCCACGGGCAGGTCCGCGGAGGACCTGCTCGCTATCCTCGAGGAGAGGCTCGACAACGATGCCGAAACCGAAAGACGGGTGCTCCGCGTGGAACTGGCCAAGATCAACCGAATTCGCCTCGGGCGCATGCTGGGACCAGAGCAGTGACGGGGCTGTCGACCCACGTCCTCGACGCCACCTCGGGGACACCTGCGGTGGGGATGCGGGTGCGGTTGTTCCATCCCGAGAAGGGCGAGATCTCCACCGCCACCACCGATGGCGACGGCCGAATCGGCGAGGTGGTGCCGGGGCCGATCGATCCGGGCGTGTATCGCCTCTCGTTCGACACCGGCGATTATTTCGAGGCGACATCGACACCGAGCTTCTATCCCGAGGTGTCGATCTCGTTCACCGTCACCGATCCCGATGCCCACTATCACGTCCCATTGCTGTTGTCCCCCTTTGCTTATTCGACCTATCGCGGGAGCTGACATGACCGACCTGACCGGAAAGATCGTCCTCGGATCCAATCAGTACGGCAAGGCGGAGAACCGCGTGGTGCGGATCTATCGCGACTCTCCCCGGCACGAGATCCACGACATCAACGTGTCGAGCGCCCTGCGCGGCGACTTCTCGCCCGCGCATCTGGTGGGAGATCAGTCCAATGTGCTTCCCACCGACACCCAGAAGCAGACCGCGTACGCGTACGCGAAGACCAAGGGGTTGCTGCATCTGGAGAGCTACGGCCTCGATCTCGCTCGGCACTTCGTCGACGATGTGGAACCCGTCGAAGGGGCCCGCATCGAACTCGAGGAGTACGCCTGGGCTCGCGCGGTGATCGACGGCGTCGAGCACGATCACACGTGGACCCGCAAGGGTGAGGAGATCCGTACGTCGGCGGTGACCGTCGAGGGTAAGGGCGACGCGCAGCAGACGTGGGTGATCAGCGGCTTCAAAGAGATGGTGATTCTCAAGTCCACGGGCTCGGAATTCCACGGATTCCTCGAAGATGACCTGACGATTCTCGAACCCACCACCGACCGCGTGATGGCGACATCGCTGACCGCGCAGTGGCGATACACCACCACCGACGTCGAGTGGGACGCCGTGTACGCGGGTGTGAAGGCGGCGATGATCGAGCGGTTCGCCAATCTGCAGTCGCTGGCCCTCCAGCAGACTCTGTACGCCATGGGCGAGGCGGTGCTGGAGAAGTATCCGTTCATCGCAGAGATCACGATGTCCGCACCGAACAAGCATCACTTCGTCTACGACCTGGGCAGGTTCGGCATCGAGAACAATCTCGAGGTGTTCAACGCGGACGATCGGCCGTACGGTCTGATTCAGGCAACCGTCGAGCGTGAGGATGCCCCGGACGCCGGAAGTGCCTGGCGGACATACTCTGTCGTCGGATAGAGCGCTGCGCTCACGTGTGCAGCGCCGCAGTCCACTCCACCAACGGGGTCAGGGCTCGCCAGGCATCGCGCACCTTCGTGGCGGCCTTGGGTGTCTCCAGCCACGCGGGTGAGCCGAAATGCTTGCCCGCGGTGAGTGACTTGTGGCGCAACAGGTCGATGCGCGGGTGTTCCAGCTCGTATCCCCGCGGCTTGGTCTTGAGCTTGTCGCCGCCGATCTCGTATCCGGCCTTGGTCAGCGTCGCCAGAATTCGCTCGAGTTCGGCACCGCGGACGTCGTCGTCGACGGTGCGGCGGTAGCGGGCGACACCCTCGGTCGAGGAGTTGTAGAAGCCGCCTGCGACGAACAAGCCGGCGGGGTCGATCTGGACGTAGTAGCCTAGACTGTCCCCACGAGCGAGGAATCCACCCTGATGGGTCTTGTACGGCGTCTTGTCCTTCGAGAAACGGACATCGCGGTAGGGGCGAAACACCTTGGCGCTGCCGAATTCCGGTTTGAGGGTCGCGAGCAATGCTGTCATCGGCCCCTTGACCGCGCTGTCGTAGACCTCCTTGTGCTCGCTCCACCAGAGCTTGCTGTTGTCGGCTTCGAGGTCCTCGTAGAAGTCCAGGGCAGCGAAGGGTATTCCGGTGAAGCCAGTCATTCCTCGATCCTATGCGGCCCCGGTGGCCGACGAACGAGGGATGGATTGAAGCGCGAGGTAGACATCGAGCCGGTCCGAGGTGGAATTCAGATCCCGGCCCAGCAACTCCTCCACTCGCTTGATTCGGTACCGCACGGTGTTGAGGTGGACGTGCAACGACTCGGCCGTCCGGTTCCACGATCCACCGGTCGCCAGGAATTCGCGGAGGGTGTCGGTGAGTCCGGCATCGGTGCGCCGGTCGTAGTCGAGCAGTGGAGCGAGTACGTGTTCGACGAACGACCGACGCACGTCGTCCGGCAGGGCCGAGAGCATCGACACCGCCGAGGTCAGTTGCGCACCCGCGGTGACGGTCACCGGGCTCGACCCTTGTCTGCTGACTTCGAGTGCGTGCCGGGCCGACCGCAGCGCGCCGTCGATGGTGATGCCGGTTGCCTCGGAGCTGACCCCCACGAGCAGACGGCTGTGCCCGATGCCGGAGCCCAAGCGAGTCAATCGAGTTCGCAGTGTCTGTGTGAAATCAGGATCGTCGGTGTTCACGACAGCGACGATGTCGCCGTGCGTGCTGCACCCGACGCATCCTCCACCGAAGGAGGTGAGTGTGTCGCTGAGAACCGTACGCAGCATCTCGCGCAGGTCGATCCGTCCGCTGTGAACGACCCTGACGACGACCAGCGAGCGGTCCGGGTCGACACCTGCCTGACGCAGCCGCGTCAGGGCTTCGGGTCTGGTGCTGTCGGCCTCGATCAACGCCACTGCCTGGTCGGCGATTTCGCGTCGGACCAGTCGCCCCTCCTCGCGTCGAGCACGATCGAGCGCGGCGATGGCCGCGAGCTGGCCGAACGCATCGGCGATGGCGGGTGGGAACGTCGCCATGTCTCCCGCCACCGCGAGGAACCATCGTGTGGTCCGCTGCGCGAGCGCAGGCCCGACACCGAAGATGCTGTACACACCTCCGTCACTGAGAGTGGTTGTCGTGGGCAGCCTTTCGGAGGACAGCGCAGCGTGCGTCAGAGTATCGACGTCGGCATCGGAGAACGCCGAGACCTCGGCCACCAGCCGGCGTCCGGTCGCCGTGAAGATCAGACACGCCATCCCGGTTTCCCTCGATGTGTGCAGGGCCAACTCGTCGAGCGCTCTGCCGTCTGCGATCGCGGTGAGCAGCTGGCGTTGCCGAACGAGCGAGCTGTTCAGCGAGGCTATGCGATCTCCGGTGACACGGCCGACGAGAAACTCCGTCACCTCGCCGAACGAGACGGTCTCGGGTACCGCGAGCAGGGGTAGTCCGTGCCGCTCGCATGCGTCGATCAGGTCGGGTGGAACGTGGCCGAGCAAGCCTTCACCGGCGGCCAGTGCCGAAGCCCCCGATTCGGCGACGGCCCTGACGAACATCTCACTGTCCGCGGGCGTTCGATGCCATACGAGACCGGTGATGACCAGCTCGCCACCCGCGATGTAGCGCGACGGATCGGGCAGATCGGTCGTGTAGGTCCAACGCAGCGTGCGGCCGAGGGCGTCGGTATCGGAGGTGAGCAATCGAATGCCGAGCTGCGTGGCGTCGAGCAAGTCCTTGACCTGCACTGCTGTTCCTCCCCCCGGCCCTCGCTGAGCGTGCTCGAAACAGCTGAGCTCGTAGGAAAAACAGTATGTGTGGGTTGTTTCGTGCGAGTTTCGGGCGTATCGCCGAACGACCGAAGATCGGTAACAGATACTCACTACAGTTCGAGGGGACACATCGGGTGTTGGATCTGTCGGCGTGGTGGATCTGCCGGCGAGAACGAGGTGAACGAAGGCCATGGATCTCGGCACTGTCGACGACATTCTGCTTCCCGGCTCCCGCGCGGACCTTCCGCCCGGACGCGCGGACACCGCCGTCCTTGCCGGCGGTACCTGGCTGTTCTCCGAGAAGCAGGACCACTTGGCCACCCTCGTCGATGTCACCGCCTTGGGCTGGGAGCCGTTGACCGTCACCGAGACCGGGCTCGAGATCGCTGCCACCTGCACCATCGAGACTTTGGCGCGCTACTCCTCTTCGTGGCCGGCCACCGCATTGTTCCCCCGCTGCGCAGCGGCGTTGTTGGCCTCGTTCAAGATCTGGAAGACCGCCACCGTCGGCGGCAACATCGCGCTGGCCCTGCCTGCTGGAGCGATGATCTCGTTGACCGCCGCTCTCGACGGTGTCGGGCAGGTGTGGTCGGGTGATGGGCCCGATCACGACTACCGCATCGCCATCGAAGATCTGGTCACGGGCCCGCACGCCAACGCCCTTCGACCGGGAGACGTGCTGCGCAGCATCGATATTCCGCTGCACGCGCTCCAGTCCAGAACGGCGATGCGCAAGCTCGCACTGTCACCGCTCGGGCGATCGGCCGCCGTGGTGATCGGACGGGTCGACGACGGCGGCGAATTCGTTCTGACCGTCAGCGCGTCGACCGTCCGTCCGTTCGTTCTGCGCTTCCCCGGCCTGCCGACGGCGGCCGAACTCGACGACGCGCTCGCTTCCACCATCGGTCTCCAGCACTGGTACGACGACCCCCACGGGGCTCCGGACTGGCGTCGACACATCAGTTGCACTGCAGCGCAGCAGATTCGCGAGGAGTTGTCATGATCGTAGACATCAACGGTGTGCCGACCGATGTCACTCCGCGGCCCGGTCAGTGCCTGCGCACCCTGCTCCGTGAACACGACCACTTCGAGGTGAAGAAAGGGTGCGACGCAGGCGACTGCGGCGCATGCTCGGTGCTCGTCGACGGCGAACCGGTGCACTCGTGCATCTTTCCCGCGTTCCGTGCCGCCGACCGGTCCGTCACCACCGTCGCGGGGCTCGGTACACCGGACGACCTCCATCCGATGCAGAGCCGATTCGTCGAAGCCGCCGGTTTCCAGTGCGGATTCTGCACTGCGGGAATGGTCGTCACCGCCTCGACGCTGACCGAGGAAGATCTGGACGAGCTTCCCGAACGGCTGAAGGGAAACCTGTGTCGCTGCACCGGATATCGCGCCGTGTCCGACGCCGTCTGCGGGGTGGTCAACACCGAGAAGTCCGTCGAAGGTCCGGCGTGTGGACGGTCGCTCGCGGCACCCGCCAGCACGCGCATCGTCACCGGAACCGAGCCCTACACACTCGACCACACCCCTGCCGGGTTGCTGCACGCCACTGTTCTCGGAAGTCCACACGCGCATGCCCGGATCGTTTCCGTCGATACCACCGCGGCAGAGCAGGTGCCGGGGGTGCACCTGATCCTGACTGCGAAAGACAGTCCGGCGACGGCATTCTCGACGGCCCGCCACGACCGCCGCGTCGACGATCCGGACGACACCCGTGTGCTCGATACCGTTGTGCGCTTCATCGGCCAGCGAGTGGCGATCGTGGTCGCAGAATCGGTTGCGGCGGCCGAAGAAGGGTGCCGCGCTCTTGTCGTCGAGTACGACGTGCTGCCGGCAGTGTTCGATCCGGAGTCCTCGCTCGCAGCCGATGCGCCGAAGATCCACGGCGACAAGGACGCGACGGCGCGAATCGCGGATCCGTCTCGCAATCTGGTGGCCGAGCTGCACGGCAGTACCGGGGACGTCGACGCTGCCGTTCGCGACGCGGCGGCGGTGGTCACCGGCCGCTGGACCACGCAGCGGATTCAGCACGTGCACCTGGAAACCCACGGCACCATCGGTTGGTTGGACGAGACCGGAAAACTGAATCTACGCACCAGCACTCAGGTTCCTTTTCTGGTGCGCGACGAGATCTGCGAGATCTTCGGTTTGGCACGCGATCGTGTTCGCGTGTTCACCGCGCGCGTCGGCGGCGGGTTCGGAGGCAAGCAGGAGTTGCTCACCGAGGACGTGGTGGCGCTGGCGGTACTGCGTACCGGTCGACCGGTGCAGTTCGAGTTCACGCGCACGGACGAGTTCACCGTGGCACCGTGCCGTCATCCGTTCCGCGTCGACGTCACGGCCGCCGCGAGCGCCGACGGCACGCTGACCGCCCTGTCGATCGACGTTCTCACCGACGCCGGTGCCTATGGGAACCACAGTGCCGGTGTGATGTTCCACGGCTGCGGCGAGTCGGTGGCGATCTACCGGTGCGCCAACAAACGGGTCGACGCAAAGACGGTGTACACCAACAACATCCCGTCCGGAGCTTTCCGCGGCTACGGGTTGGGACAGGTGATGTTCGCGATCGAATCGGCGATGGACGATCTGGCGCGAGAGATCGACGTCGATCCGTTCGAGTTCCGCAGACGCAACGTGATCGTCCCCGGCGACGACATCGTCGCCGCCCACCACGAGGGAGACGACCTGCAGTTCGGCAGCTACGGCCTCGATCAATGCATCGACCTTGCCGAAGCCGCTCTGCGACGAGGCAACGGCGAGCACGCACCGGCGGGCTGGAAGGTGGGCGAAGGAATGGCGGTGGCCATGATCGCGACCATTCCCCCGCGCGGCCACCGCGCCGAGACCTCGGTGGCACTGCTACCCGAGGGGCGGTACGAGATACGCGTCGGGACTGCGGAATTCGGCAACGGAACCACCACCGTCCACACTCAGATCGCGGCGAGCGAACTGGGCACGTCCGTCGACCGCATCGGAGTCGATCAATCCGACACCGACTCGGTCACCTACGACACGGGCGCATTCGGTTCGGCGGGCACCGTGGTGGCAGGCAAGGCCCTGTATGCGGCGGTTCGCGCGATGTCGGCTCGGATCCTGGATCTGGCCGCCACGGCGACCGGACACCGAAATTCGGACTGCACACTCGGACCGGAGGGCGTGCGCTGCGGAGATCGCTTCGTCACCCTCGACGACATTCTGGCGATGGCGGGAGGCACCCTCGTCACCGCAGGCAACAGTGGCGGGCTGCCGCGTTCGCTCGCCTTCAACGTGCACGCGTTCCGGGTGGCGGTGCACGAGGACACCGGCACCGTGAAAATACTGCAGTCGGTGCAGAGCGCGGACGCCGGAACCGTGATGAACCCGCAACAGTGCCGTGGTCAGGTCGAGGGCGGCGTCGCACAGGCGATCGGAAGCGCGCTGTACGAGGAGATCCGCACCGACGGTGCCGGTCTGGTCACCACCGATTCGATTCGTAGCTACCACGTTCCGCAGTTCGCGGACATTCCTCGCACCGAAGTTCTGTTCGCCGACACCTACGACCGTCTGGGCCCGTTCGGCGCGAAGTCGATGAGCGAGTCTCCGTACAACCCCGTGGCACCGGCTTTGGCCAACGCCATTCGCGACGCCGTCGGTGCCCGGCTGTACGACCTACCCATGTCGTCGGACCGCGTCTGGCGGACAGTCAGCGGTCGTAGAACGTCTGCAGAATGATCGTGCTGCGCGTCTGCACGTTGGCGGTTGCCCGGATCTCCTGCAGCAGGCGTTCGAGCGCCCTCGGCGATTCGACTCGCACCAGCAGAACGTAGCTTTCCTCACCGGCAACCGAGTGACACGACTCGATGGCCGACAGATGCTTCAACCTGGCGGGGGCATCGTCCGGTTGGGCCGGATCGATCGGAGTGATGGCGACGAATGCCGACAGCGGACGGCCGAGGGCCTCCGGATCGACCTGGGCCGTGTATCCACGGATGACGCGCCGGGACTCCAGCCGTCGAACCCTCGATTGAACGGCGGACACGGACAGGGAAGCCTTCTCCGCCAACGTCGCCAAAGTAGCGCGTCCGTCGGAGACAAGCTCGTCGATGATCAAGCGATCGACGCGATCGAGATTTTCACTCACCTGCGCAATGTAGCCCAGATCCGAGACGAATCAGCGGCCACATCCGTTTCTGCTGGTCGAATCGGTGCTTGTGCCTCTTTTTCACAGGAACAGAGGGGGTAGGGCGAGGACCATGACCGCCGACCAACTGACGTGCGTGAGAATCGGTGCCAGAATTCCGCCGGACGCGCGCCGTTGCAGGCCCATCACGTAGCCCAGCAGCACTGCGGCGAAGCCGAGCATCGGGTTGCCCGACGCGAGGGTGGCAATGGCGTAGATGACGGTGGAGATGATCACCGGATGCTTGACCCCGATGGCCGAGTACAGGGCTCCCCGGAAGAAGATCTCCTCGGCGACGCCGTTGAGCAGCGCGATGAAGACGATCAGAACCAGTGACCCCACCCGGGCGTGTGCGAGCACGTTCTCGGTGAAGTCGGCCAGCGGAGGAATCTGCCGAACCACGAGTCCGCCGAGCAAGAAGACTCCGCCCACGGCGAGTCCGATCAGGATGGGGGTGACGATCGGCCGTCTGATCGACCCGCCGACCTGGATACGGCCCAGGTGCAGTGGTCCGGACGCAAATCCACCGATCGTCCAGACTGCGGCCAGCACCAGCGTCAGCGCATAGAATGTCGGGTCACCCGGCTCCGTCTTGAGCGAGAAGTACAGCACCGTCGCGCCGATCACCAAAGTGATCATCACGACGATTCGGCGCTTGCGAAACGCAGCGTCGGACTGTCGGTGATCGCGCTCGACCGGATCGACCAGAGCGGACTTCATCACGTTGAGCGCGGTCGTGGACCACGTTCCCATCACGCCTCCTCGGTATCGGTCAGTCGGCGTACGGCCGACCTCGCGCGTCGATTCACGTCGGCTATCACGTCGAGATTGGTGCGCACCGCTGCCGCGACGGGCTTGGCGTACAGCAGTCGACGCCCGCCGAGGGCTTCGATCAACCCCCAGGTGCGGTCCGAGGATGCCGCGACACCGCGACGTCTGATCCCCAGAGCGTCACCGCCGCTCCAGGCCGCATCGGTGCTCGCGAGCCGAAGCGGATCCTTCAGCGCACACACACCGGGAGGGTCACCGACCATTCCCCGCACACTACGGGCCATGGCGTCGGCAATCGTGGTGAGACCTCGGGGAGGGTCGGGCACGAGTTCACGAATCCGACTCTCCGACGTCGTCA
This sequence comes from Rhodococcus sp. NPDC079359, assembly GCF_040702585.1. Classification (NCBI taxonomy): domain Bacteria; kingdom Bacillati; phylum Actinomycetota; class Actinomycetes; order Mycobacteriales; family Nocardiaceae; genus Rhodococcus; species Rhodococcus sp. NPDC079359. The sequence goes on along the minus strand of NZ_JBFBLH010000004.1, from coordinate 452,693 downwards.
TCGTGTTGTGCAGCGACCCGACGAGATCTTCGGCGAGTCCCGCGGGAACCGGAATGATCTTTCCGATGACCTTGCCTGCGAGCGAGGTCGGCACCAGCGGCACCGGAACGCCGATGCGCTGGAGGCCGGCAGCTTCGACATACGCGAACACCAGATCTCGATACGGCACCACATCCGGCCCACCGATGTCGTAGGAACCCGCCGGGACTGCATCGGTGTCGGCGCTTGAGAGCAGATAGTGCAGCACGTCGTCCACGGCAATGGGCTGCACGGGCTCGGCGAGCCAGCTCGGCAGCGGCAGCACCGGCAAGCGGTCGGCGAGGTAGCGCAACATCTCGTACGACGTCGAACCTGCACCCAGGACGATGGCCGCTCTGAGCCAGACCAACTCGACGCCGTCCACCGTCAGAGCCTCGCCGACGTCCGCCCGGCTCGCGAGGTGCTCCGACAGCTGGTCGTCATCGGGTACGAAACCACCGAGGTAGACGATTCGGCGTACTCCCGCCCGCGCCGCCGCCGCGGCGAACTGCTCGGCAGACCGCCGGTCCTGCGCGCGGTAATCGGACTCGCCGATGGCATGCACGAGGTAATAGGCCACGTCGATGTCGCCGGACTGCGCGAACGCGGCAGCGCAGGACTGTTCGTCGGTGACATCGAGCGAGACTGCGGTGACGGAGTCGAAGAAGTCGAAGGTCCGCAGGTTGTCCGGCGTTCGGGAGCCGACGACGACCTCGAACTCGTCGGCCAGCAGAGCTGCCACCAACCGCGACCCGATGTACCCGCTGGCACCGGTGACGAGAGCTCTCATGCTTCGAGGCTAACGGCACTCGGGGCGTTGTGTCGGTGTGGCATTGTCGCTCCTATGGCTCTGGTCTTGGCAGGTGTGGTTCTCCCCGATCCCCTCGGTACCGAAACTGTGCTCCGGCGAGGAGTCGCGGTCGCGCGGGCCGGTGCGGGCTGGATGCTCACCACGACCGCTTTCGCGCTTACCCTGCCCGGCCGAATCGAAGCACTGCTGACGCGCATTGAGATGTTGATGACACGTATCGATCACGTGATCGACTCCGCCGACGCCGTGGTCGCCAGCGTGCAGCGGACAACCGGGGCCGCGGACGAGGTGGTCGCGTCGGCGTCGGTCGCCTCACACACCGCGCTGGAGCTGATCGAGTTGTTCGATCCCATCGCCAAGAAGTCCGAGCCCATGGCCCGCAAGTTCGTCGACAACCTGTCCGAGGAGGAAGTCGACGCCGCGATCGCGATGGTCGATCAGCTCCCCGGACTCCTCGATCACATGGAAGCGCTGCTTCCCATTCTCGCCACCCTCGACACGGTGTCCCCCGAGATTCACGAGCTCCTCGGAGTCACCAAGGACGTTCGACGTGCGGTCATCGGCATTCCGGGATTCAAGTTCTTCCGCAATCGCGGTGAGGACAAGCTAGCCGACGAGGAACGAGACGCCGAGCAGTAACTGCTACTTGACGAAGGCGAAGTCTTCACCCGCATGGAAACGGGCGAGGGTCTCCGAAATCGATCGCCGTGACGGCGGGTGGAAAGCGAAGGCATGCAATGCCGCTGCGACGTAAGCGATTTCGGGTGACTTGATGAATCCGATTCCGCCGAGTGACTCGATCGCAGCGGAACTGCTCCGCACCAGAGCGTCGCGAATGGCGATGCGGTTGAACAACAACCTCACCGAGATATCTTGTCCGCGTTCACCTTCGTCGAAAGCGCGGGCCACGTTCTCGATGGCCGCCATGGATGTCTCCAGTTCGGCCGCCGCTCGAACGTAGCCCTCGTGATCGCCCTTGTCCTGCTCGATCATGCGCTCGAGCAGGGACGTCGCTGCACCGATGTAGTTCGCGGAGATCAACATGCCGAACCACAGGTAACCGGTCATCTCGTGCACGCCATCGGGATCGTCATCTTTGTTGGGCAGAACCAGACTCGCGGGCACTTCGACATCTTCGAGCAGGACTTCTTCGCTTTGCGCGCCGGCCAGAATATCGGTGGTCCAGAACGGCTTCACGCTCATACCTGGGAGGCTGGCCGGAATCAGAGCGACGGCGCGGTCACCGGAGTCGATCTCGACACTGCACGTCAACAGATCCATGGATCGTGCCAGGCTGCACGGCTTCTTGCTGCCGTTGACGATGTAGTTGTCGCCCTTCTTGACGGCGGTCATCGTCGGAATGAACACACTGCCGCCGGTGACGCCCTCGGAGAATCCAGAAGCAACGATCGCCTTCTGCTCGACCAATCCCTTGATCAACGCGCGATCGTCCTCGGTGGCACCGCGAGCGAACTCCGTCAGCGAGGCGAGCGAGAGATGATGCATCGTCGTTCCGGCACCGAGAGAGGGCGAGCGAGACCCGATGGCCCGTTGTGCGCGGACCGCATCGATGGCCGGAGCACCGAGGCCGCCCAGCTCGGCCGGGACCACCAAACCGGTGCCGCCGAATTCGCGAAACTTGTCGATCGCGTCCGAATCGCGCGCCTCGAGTCGGTCCAGCGGGGTTGTGTCCAAATAGTGCAACAAACCCGGCATGTACTTCTCGAGGGTTTCCCTCTCACGCACCATCAATCCAGTCACTGTTCGTCTCCTTGTGTCACTTTTTGATTTCGTACCAGTTTTTGATCACGGCAATTCGGACTTGAATCTACAAGCATTCCGAAGGTGGAACTGGGTGAATTTCTCCAGGTCATCAACGGTACCCGACGTTTCGAGAATGGAAACATAAAAGTTTTCGTAAAGCTTTCCTGAGAAAAGAACTTTGATTATCTTATTGCGACCGTATCCGACGCAATCCTCGATCCATGGGTACATCGGTTCACAGAAATATTCTTTCCATCAATACCCATCGCTATCCGGTACAGCTCCGAATGAACGAGAAATTGGCGAACATTCTATTTCAACTCTGTGAGGAGTTCTGGTCGATAATGGCTGTCAACAGATTGATGAAGAGACTCGGCGGCGACGAGCGCGTGGACTTGCTGCGGGCCGTTCGGGAAGCCGATGTGGCTCCGTACTTCCGCAGGATGGAGTCCGCCGTGGCACCGGTCGTCCGAGTCGAGGGCAAAGACAAGCTCATGCTCGGCTCCAACAACTATCTCGGAATCGCCGACCACCCCAAGGTAGTGGAAGGAGCCCAACATGCGTTGGACACCTTCGGAAGCGCGGTGACCGGTAGTCGGCTGCTCAACGGCACGATGGACCTGCATCTCGAGCTGGAGAACGAAGTTGCCCAGTGGCACGGAACCGACGACGCGTTGGTCTTCACCACCGGGTACCAGACCAACCTCGGAACCATCAGTGCAATCGTCGGACCCGGCGACACCGTCGTAGTCGACTCGGCGGCACATGCATCCATTCGCGACGGCAGCGCCCTTTCCGGCGCGTCGGTGGTCAAGTTCAAGCACAACGACATGGCAGACTTCGAAGCCAAACTCCAACAGCCCGTCGTCGACGACGGTGCCGTGCTGGTCATCGTGGACGGCCTGTATTCCATGGAGGGGGACCTCGCACCGCTCGACGTGGTGTCCGAGCTGTGCATCCGCTATCACTCGGCACTGATGGTCGACGAAGCGCACAGCCTCGGCATCTACGGGCCCGAACTCACCGGAGCCGCCGAACTGTTCGGCATCTCCAAGGACGTCGACGTCACGATGGCATCGCTGTCGAAGAGCCCCAGCTCCACCGGTGGGTTCGTCACCGGTTCGAGCGACTTGATCGACACCCTCCGAGTCAAGGCCCGCGCTTTTCTGTTCACAACCTCCGGCGTGCCTGCCGCAGTGGGTGCCGCGTTGGCATCCGTGCGCCTGATCCGAAGCGACGAGGGGAAAGATCGAGCTCGGCGCGTACTCGACAATGCCGAGATCCTGCGCGGCGGATTGCAGTCGGCAGGGCTCGACGTGGCAGGCCGCTCCGCCACCCCGTACGGAGACACCGCCTCCCCCATCGTCTCTCTCCACGTCGGCGACGATCTCGTAGCCATGAACCTGTGGAAGAACCTGTACGACCGTGGCATCTTCACCAGCGCCGCTTTGCATCCCGCCGTGCCCAAGTCCGGTGCACTGCTTCGCTTGTGCGTGATGGCCACGCACACCGAGCAGCAACTGGCGACCGCCACGGAACAGATCATCGAGGCCGTGGCAGGGCTGCCCGAATGAGTGAGCACACCCGTGGCCTGCGCGTTGCAGTCACCGGGGCAACGAGTGATTTCGCGGCGGCGATACTACCGCGGTTGTTCGAGGATCCCGAGGTGGATTCGGTAGTCGGCATATCTCGTCGCCCAGCTCGACTCGAAGACCCCAAATTCTCCTCACTTCGGTCCGATATCAGGTCATTGGACCTCGAGGAGATTTTCACCGGTTGCGACGTTGTCGTGCATCTCGCGTTCGTGGTCGAGGAGCTCAAGGACAAGGCCGAGACTCACGACATCAACCTCCGCGGCTCACGCAACGTCATCGATTCGGCGTATCGAGCGGGCGTGGCACGAGTGGTGATTGCGTCGAGCATCAACGCATACGGTGCCGACATCGCTCCCGAGCCGCTCACCGAGAACAGTTATCCCGCAGGCGATCCCAACCGTTATTACTTCTACGACAAGGCCGAGGTCGAACATTACGCGGAGTGGTGGCTCCGTAGACACCCCGGCGAGATGACCATCTCCATGTTGCGGTGTACGTACATCGTCGGACCCGACTTCGCCAACGACGGAATCGACCAGTTCACCGGGCCGATCGGTGCCTTCCCGGAGGCGGATCGGGCGTCGTATCAATTCCTGCACCAGGACGACATGGCCGACGCCTTCCACCGCGCAGTCAAGACCGATCTCATCGGCCCGTACAACCTCGGTCCGGTGGACTGGGTCGGTGTGCGCGAACTGGCTGCGATGCAGGGACAGTTGATGTTCGACGTACCGCAGAAAGCCGCAACCCACGTCGCCAATGTCGCGTTCAGACTCGGCCTGACACCCTTTTCCGGGCAGTGGGTCACACCCGGGGAGCCCATCGTCGATTCCTCGGCTCTCGGCCGAGCCACCGGCTGGGCACCGACGCTCACGGCACACGAGAGTGCAGCGATGATGATTCTGCTGCAAGGCAAGTCGCTCCTGCGACGTGGCGACGCCCTGGCACGCGGCATTGCCTGCGAAGCGGCACTGCGCCCGGCATCGGAGGCCGTTGCGCTGAGTCGCGAGGATGTTGCAGCACTGCAGGTGGAGCATCGACAACTCGATACCGGCCGCGGAAGCGTGCACGTCGAAATCCATCGAGCATCCGTCGGAACCGGAGAGTCGGTGGTACTCGTCGCCGACGCCGGTGTGCATGCACGCTATCTCACGTCGTTGGCCTCGGACGTCGCTGCCGGGGGCGTCCATGCTGTGGTGCTCGATCTACCCGGGCACGGCTTGAGCACCGGTCAGCGCGGGCGATCGTCGGCAGCGCAGACCACCGAGGCCGTCGATGCAGCACTACGATTCGCTCGAATCGAGCTCGATACCGCACCGATCTCCGTGCGCAGCGGAACCCGACACGTGGAGGACACACTGGTCAGCGGGATTCTGAGGCGGGCCACCGGCTGGAAGACGATGGAAGAACCGACCAGGCCCGACGGGTTGCTGCCGTCGAAGATTCGGGTCGACGGAACAGCCGGCATTCCGTTCGTGTCGACGGCCGCCGATGCGCTGGCCCTGCGCACAACGACGACGGGACTCACCGCCGCCAGGTGAGTGTCCGACGGACGCGCGCCCACCACGATGCTCCAGCTGTATCGGACGCTGCAACCAGGGGTTCGGCCGACTGCGAGCGATGCTCGCGGGCCAGTCGGTCGACCTCGGCGCGGTTGATCCGCCAGCTCTCCATCCAGTTCTCGACGTCCACCGGGCCGAGCGGCACGATCGGCGGCGTCGGGAACCGAATCCAGTCGACGATGCGAGCGTTCAACTCGTCCAACACCTCTCGTGCCGAATCCTCGCGCCGAATGCCGATCAATGTCGACGGCAGCCGCTCGATCTCCTTGCGCAGCTGCAATGCGGTGGGTAGCAAGGCGTCGGCGGGCAGGTTCTCCCGTTTCAGGTAGCCCCGCACCCACCACAGCTCGTCGCCGGGATCGCCGACCGGGATCGGCTTGCCGGTGCCCTCCAGGCCCTCGAACGCACCGTTGTCCTGCGCCTCGCGAATCTGCTTGTCGACCCAGGACTCGAACGTGACTCCTGGCTTCTTGCGTTCGGTCACCCCGTCGACTGTAGATCCGGTGCCGGGGTCCGCGCCACGGCTGCGAACACGACGAAGCCCCGGCCCGAGTGGGTGGGCCGGGGCCGGTGTCGTGCAGCGGTGCTGGTCAGCCGTACTCGGCGACCAGTCGATCGAATTCCTCGCGGTCGATGACCTGAGGCTCGTTGATGGCGAGAGCCTGCGCGTATTTGCTCGCCAGGTGGTAGTCGCGGCCGAGTGGCCCGTGCTCGGCATCGTCCTCGTCGGACTGGATGCTCGCGCCCGGAGGCACCTCGTTCTGCAGGCCGTTGGTCTTGCTGCCGAGCAGAGCGTCGAGTTTCGCGGAAATCTTCTGCATGATCTCTTGGTCGTCGGTCATGGGGGCGGTGTACCCGAATCGCTCGAATCGACACCGCCGCACGCTCGGGGAACGGCGTGAGGGTTATCTGTCGGTGCCCGGGGGCATGATGATGGGATGGCCAGGCAGAGGACGGGCACCGACGCAGCGGGCGAGCTGTCGGTGATGCAGAAGTTGTCGCGGCCGACCCGGGAATGGTTCACCGGCGCTTTTCCCGCTCCGACGTCCGCGCAGTTGGGCGCGTGGTCGTCCATCTCGAGTGGTTCGCACACCCTCGTGGTAGCTCCGACGGGTTCGGGCAAGACGCTCTCGGCCTTCCTGTGGGCCCTGGACGAGCTTGCGCAGCTGGGTGCGGACAGCACCCGCAAGACCAAAGTCCTCTACATCTCGCCGCTCAAGGCCCTTGCCGTCGACGTCGAGCGCAACCTGCGCGCTCCCCTCGTCGGCATCACCCAGACCGCCAAGCGCCTCGGCCTGAACCCACCGGAGATCTCGGTCGGTGTGCGATCCGGCGACACCAGCGCCGCCGACCGCAGGAACATGATCAAGACGCCGCCGGACATCCTGATCACCACCCCGGAATCGCTGTTCCTCATGCTCACCTCGGCCGCGCGAGACATCCTCGCCGAGGTCGACACCGTGATAGTCGACGAGGTACACGCCGTCGCGGGCACCAAACGTGGCGCACACCTCGCGGTGTCTCTCGAACGGCTCGACGCGATGCTGGACAAGCCGGCTCAACGCATCGGCCTGTCCGCGACGGTACGACCGCACGAAGAGGTGGGCCGATTCCTGGCCGGTGCCGCTCCCATCGAGATCGTCGCTCCGCCTGCACCGAAGACATTCGATCTGACGGTCCAGGTGCCGGTCGAGGACATGACCGAACTGGGCGTCACCGACCCGAATGCGGACACCTCGGCCGCTCCCCCGGCGCAGGGATCCATCTGGCCCCACGTCGAGGAGAAGATGGTCGATCTCATCCTCGAGCACAAATCGTGCATCGTCTTCGCCAATTCTCGACGTCTCGCAGAGCGGCTGACTGCGCGGCTCAATGAGGTGTACGCCGAACGGATCGGCGACGGCGTCGAGACCGAGCACAAACCGCCCTCGCAGGTCGGCACTCCCACCGACGTGAACCACGGTGCCGATCCATTGCTGGCCCGGGCCCACCACGGCAGTGTCAGCAAGGATCAGCGCGCGCTGATCGAAGACGATCTCAAGACCGGCAGGCTGCGCTGCGTCGTCGCCACCAGCAGCCTCGAACTCGGAATCGACATGGGCGCAGTCGATCTGGTCGTCCAGGTCGAAGCGCCGCCATCGGTGGCGAGTGGGTTGCAACGCGTCGGACGCGCAGGTCACCAGGTCGGCGAGATCTCCAAGGGTGTGTTGTTCCCCAAGCACCGCACCGACCTGATCCACTGCGCCGTCACCGTCGAACGCATGACGTCGGGCAAGATCGAGGCGTTGTTCGTTCCCGCCAATCCACTCGACGTGCTGGCGCAGCAGACGGTGGCGGCCTGCGCCCTCGAACCGATCGACGCCGAGGACTGGTTCGATTCCGTCCGTCGCACAGGCAGTTTCGCCACCCTGCCCCGATCTGCCTACGAGTCGACTCTCGATCTGCTCTCGGGCCGCTACCCCTCGGACGAGTTCGCGGAACTACGGCCAAGGCTCGTGTGGGACCGCGACGCCAACACTCTCACCGGCCGTCCCGGCTCGCAACGGCTGGCCGTCACCTCCGGTGGCACCATCCCCGACCGCGGCCTGTTCACCGTCTACATGGTGGGCGAAAAGCAGTCCAGGGTAGGCGAACTCGACGAGGAGATGGTCTACGAATCGCGAGTGGGTGACGTGTTCGCTCTCGGTGCCACCAGCTGGCGGATCGAGGAGATCACCCACGATCGGGTGCTCGTCAGCCCGGCGTACGGCCAACCCGGCCGGCTCCCCTTCTGGCACGGCGACGGCCTTGGCCGGCCGGCCGAACTGGGCCAGGCCCTGGGTGAGTTCCTGCGCAGCACCACCGATCGCAGCAACTTGGCCGACCGGTTGAGCTCCGACGGTCTCGACGCCAACGCCGTCAACAACCTCATCGCATTGCTCGACGAGCAACTCGAGGCCACCGGCCAGCTCCCCACCGACAAGACGATGATCGTCGAGCGGTTCCGCGACGAACTCGGTGACTGGCGACTGGTTCTGCATTCCACCTACGGCCAGCAGGTGCACGCGCCGTGGGCGCTCGCAGTCGGCGCGAGGCTGATCGAGCGGTACGGCATCGACGCCGCCCCCACCGCATCCGACGACGGCATCATCGTCCGGCTTCCCGACACCGACGACCAGCCACCGGGCGCAGAACTGTTCGTCTTCGAGCGCGACGAGATCGCCGACATCGTCACCGAACAGGTCGGCGGGTCGGCTCTGTTCGCATCGAGATTCCGCGAATGTGCCGCTCGCGCACTGCTTCTCCCCCGCCGCAACCCGGGCAAGCGAGCGCCGCTGTGGCAGCAGCGCCAGCGTTCGGCCCAGCTGCTCGACGTGGCACGCAAATACCCGACGTTCCCGATCCTGCTCGAGACCGTCCGTGAGTGCCTGCAAGACGTCTACGACCTCCCCGCCCTCGAGGACATCCTGGCCAGAATCGGCCGACGCCAGATCAGAATCGTCGACGTCGAGACGCCGTCACCGTCCCCGTTCGCCAATTCGCTGCTGTTCAACTACGTCGGCGCATTCATGTACGAGGGCGACAGCCCGTTGGCCGAACGCCGAGCCGCCGCACTGTCACTCGACTCGGCGCTCCTCGCCGAGCTGCTCGGACGCGTCGAACTGCGAGAGCTGCTCGACGACAGCGTCATCACCACCACCGAACTCGAGCTACAGCGCCTCCCCGAGGACCGCCACGCCAAGGACATCGAAGGCGTCGCGGATCTGCTGCGACTGCTCGGTCCGCTGACCGTCGAGGAAGTCGGCCTTCGAACCGACGGCGACGAATACCCGCAGTGGCTCACCGAACTCGCCGATGCCAAGCGGGCGATGGAGGTCTCGTTCGCCGGCAAGAACTGGTGGACGGCGATCGAGGACGCCGCGCGGCTGCGCGACGCACTGGGCGTCCCGCTTCCCATCGGAACTCCGGCCGCCTTCATCGAACCCGTCGACGACCCGCTGGTGGACCTGATCAGCCGGTACGCCCGAACCCACGGACCGTTCACCCTCGACGACGCCGCGGCGCGCTTCGGGGTGGGCACCGCCGTGGTACGCGACGTCCTGCGCAGACTCGCCGTCGACAAGCGCGTCGTCGAGGGCGAATTTCGGCCCGGAGCCACCGGCAGCGAATGGTGCGAGGCCGAGGTCCTGCGACGTTTGCGGCGCCGGTCGCTCGCTGCGGCTCGGCAGGAAATCGAACCCGTCTCCACCGCCACCCTCGGCCGCTTCCTGCCGGCGTGGCAGCACGTGGACAGCCGACGCCTGAGCGGAATCGACGGCGTCGCAACCGTCATCGAACAGCTTGCGGGCGTTCCTGTTCCGGCATCGGCCTGGGAATCGCTCGTGCTCTCGTCGCGGGTGACGGACTACAGCCCGGCGATGCTCGACGAACTGACCTCCACCGGGGAGGTGTTGTGGTCGGGACACGGCGCGATCTCATCGAAGGATGGCTGGGTGAGCCTGCACATGGCCGATACTGCTCCGCTGACCCTCGTGCCCGCTGCCGAATCCGACTTGTCGGAGTTGCAGATTCGTATTCAGGACGCCGTCGCGGGCGGCGGTGCGTACTTCTTCCGACAGCTCTCCGACACCGTCGGCAGTACCGACGACACCGCTCTGCAGGCTGCACTGTGGGAGCTGGTGTGGGCGGGCCGTCTGAGCAACGACACGTTCGCCCCGCTGCGCGCGCTGTTGAACTCCACGACCACCCGCTCGGCCCCGAGTCATCGAGCACCTCGTCGGACACCGCGGTTGCGCTCGTACCGGCAGTTCGAGCGGCCGTCCCTGCCCACCCGCACCGGACCCCCGACCGCGGGTGGACGATGGTCGAGGTTGCCCGAGCTCGAACCCGACCTGACCGTCCGCGCCCATGCGACCGCCGATGTACTGCTCGAACGCTACGGCGTGGTGACCCGCGGCTCGGTGATGAACGAGGGCGTGCCCGGCGGATTCGCCACGATGTACAAGGTGCTCACCGGATTCGAGGATTCCGGTCGCTGCCGTCGCGGCTACTTCGTCGATTCCCTCGGCGGAGCGCAGTTCTCCACCTCCGATGTGGTGGACCGGTTGCGCAGCTACGACGAACCGAAGAAGAACGCCACCGCCGTCGTGCTCGCGTCCTGCGATCCGGCCAACCCCTATGGTGGAGCACTGCCCTGGCCGAAAGCAGGCAGCGGCGAGGCCGGTGTCGGAGACAAGCCGGACGAGACGACGAAGCATCGGCCGGGTCGCAAGGCCGGTGCACTGGTGGTCCTCGTCCGGGGCGAATTGACGATGTTCGTCGAACGCGGCGGAAAGTCGGTGCTGACGTTCGGTGAGAACACCGAGGACATCGGCGCTGCAGCAACCGCTTTGGCGGCCACCGTTCGCCGCGGCGGAGTCGACAAGCTACTCGTCGAGCGGATCAACGGTCACGACATTCACGGCACGGACTTCTCCAAGACCCTGACCGAGGCCGGTTTCTCGGCGACCCCACGCGGCCTTCGTCTGCGTCGCTGAAGCACCGCAATACTCCCCAGGAACGAGAGAGGACACCGATGCCCGAGGGCGATACCGTCTGGCGCGCTGCCAACACCCTGCGCGCCGCACTCGAGGGCAGGCAGCTCACCACCTGCGACATTCGCGTACCCCGTTACGCCACAGTCGACTTCACCGGAGAGACCGTCGATTCCGTCGCCTCACGCGGTAAGCACCTGCTGATCAGAGTCGGCGGCTACGTCATTCATTCGCATCTGAAGATGGAAGGCACCTGGCACGTCTATGCACCCGGCGCTCGCTGGCGTCGCCCGGCGTTCCAGGCGCGGATCATCCTGAACACCGCCGACGCGCAGGCCATCGGTTTCGAGCTCGGAGTCCTCGACATCGTCGAGGACGAGGACGAGGTCGTCGGCTATCTCGGACCGGATCTACTCGGTCCCGACTGGGACCCAGTAGCCGCCCTGACCAATTTGGAGTCGGATCCGGCTCGTCCCGTCGGACTCGCTCTGCTCGATCAGCGCAACATCGCAGGGCTCGGCAACGTCTATCGAAACGAGATCTGCTTTCTGCGTGGCATAGACCCGCGTACACCGGTCGGCGACGCCGGTGACCTGAAGAAGACGATCGACCTGTCCTATCGATTGATCATGGCCAACAAGGATCGAAACCAACGCGTCACTACAGGGGATCGACGCCCGGGCCGACACTTCTGGGTGTACGGGCGCGAGAACAAGCCATGCCGACGCTGCGGAACCACCATCGAATTCGGGCTCATCGGTGACAACCCACTCGAGGAACGGCAGATCTACCACTGCCCACACTGTCAGAACTGAGGTCTGGCGAGATTGTCCGGTCCATGGTGTCCTTTTCGACGAACCCCGTTCGTCCTTCGTGTGTAGGTCGACGAATGGCGCCGACCACGACGATTCCAAGGAGACCTCATGACCGCATACGCAGCGATCGTCTACACCCATGACGCCGACTGGACATCGCCCGAGGTCGCGGACGAGATGGCCGAATACGGTGCATTCAGTGCCGCGGCCGGACCCGCGATCATCGGCGGAGCGGTCCTTCACCCCACCTCGACCGCCACCACGGTGCGCGTGTCGGGCGGGAAGGGAGGTGACGTCCTGACAACGGACGGTCCGTTCGCCGAAGCAAAAGAGGTACTCGCGGGGTTCTTCCTCCTCGAGGCACAGGACCTCGAAGCCGCGATCGCGCTGGCCGCACAGATCCCAGCGGCATGGAACGGAGCAATCGAAGTACGGCCGATCATCCCGATGGCTCAGTGAGCACACCGGCCGAGCACCTGGCGGCCGTGGTCCGTGACGAGGGTCGCCGAGTTCTGGCGACCCTCGTGCGCACCACCGGCAGTCTTGCCGTCGCCGAGGACGCAGTCTCCGAGGCCGTGGTGACCGCACTCGCTCACTGGCCTCGATCGGGTGTCCCCGACAATCCGCGCGCCTGGCTCACGACCGTGGCACGCAACAAGGCACTCGACATCATCAGACGCGAGGCCGGGCGCACCACGAAGGAACGGGAGGCGGCGGATCTCGCCGTGCTGAAGCAGAATTGGAGCGAGAGCGACGAGTCCGCGATCGCCGACGATCTGTTGCGGTTGGTCTTCACCTGCTGTCATCCGACGCTCTCCGTCGACGCCCAGGTGGCACTGAGCCTGCGCACGCTCTGCGGGCTCGCCACGTCCGACATCGCCCGATTGATGCTCGTGCCCGAGGCCACCATGGCCAAACGCCTCACACGCGCGAAGAAGAAGATCGCAGCTGCCAACATTCCGTATCGAGTACCGGACTCGGCAGAGTTACCGCAACGACTCGACGCTGTGGCCACCACGGTGTATTTGATGTTCACCGCCGGCCATCTCGGGGGCGAGACGCTGGTGCGGCCTCGACTCTGTGACGAGGCACTTCGGTTGGCCCGCTTGCTGATCGACCTGATGCCGGACGAGCCGTCACTCCAGGGGCTTCTGGCCCTCATGCTGTTCACGGACTCGCGCCGGGCGACCAGGACCGATGAATCGGGCGGCCTCGCCAGGCTGGAGGATCAGGACAGATCTCGGTGGAATCGAGAGGCTATCGAGGAGGGTGCTCGGTTGATGGACAGTGCACTGCGTCGCAACGACTCTCGGCCCAGCCGCTACACCGTCCAGGCAGCCATCGCAGCATGTCACTCCACCGCAGCGACCTACGCCGACACCGATTGGCCACGGATCGTCATGTTGTACGACGCGCTCGTGGTTGTCGAGAACACCCCGATCGTGGCACTCAACCGCAGTGTCGCCGTAGGGGAAAGCCAGGGTCCTGCCGCCGGGCTCGATGCACTCGACGCCATCGATTCTCTCGGCAGCCACTACCTGTGGCATGCCTGTCGAGCTGTGATGCTCGATCGCCTGGACCGCGCGGAAGAGGCCGAGAACGCACGAACGGCTGCGCTTGCTCTCGACCCGTCGCCGGTCGAGAGGGCGTATCTCCGGGCGCAGCTCGCGCCGTCCTCGCGCCCTGTCGAGCAAAGACCGGAAGAAACCTGAAAGCTCGCTGTCAGGTGCGGCCAAGCCTGTTCACAGCTTCGCCGATCACCATGGATCGTATGTTGACACTTGCGATACTCACCCTGCTGATCATGGCCGTGTCCGGCGCGACCGCGGCTCGTGCACCCCGGACGCTGGTTCGACTGCGCTAGATTGTGCGAACGGGTTCGAGGATTTCCTGGCGGGCCTCGGGAGCGACGACTCGCAGAGCGTCTGCCGATTCATCGTCGGGCTGGCGCTGCGACTCGATCTCGGCTTCCACCCGGGCGCGGTAGGTCTCGACCTCACGGTCGACCATGGCCTCGTCCCAACCCAGCACGGGTGCGATCAACGCCGCAACCTGACCCGCGCAGTTCATCCCGCGATGGGAGTACTCGATGGAAATCCTGGTACGACGCGACAGCACGTCCTCGAGATGCAGTGCGCCCTCGGCTGCTGCGGCGTACACCACCTCCACCTGAAGGTAGGCTGGCGCATCGGTGAGTGGTTGCAGCAGTTCGGGTTTGCCGTCGGCCATCGCCAGCACCTCGTCGATCAACGAACCGTATCGATCGAGCAGATGCGTCACCCGATGTGGATGCAGCTTGTACATCTCGCCCAGATGCGGTGCCTGATTGACCAGGGCGAAGTAACCGTCGGCACCGACGAGGGGCACCTTCTCGGTGATCGAGGACGCCACCCGCACCGGGATGTCCTCGGCCGCCAGATCGACGGCGTCCTCGGCCATGACCCGGTAGGTCGTGTACTTGCCGCCTGCGATGGCGATGAGTCCCGGGGCCACCCGAGCGACCGCGTGCTCGCGAGAGAGCTTGGAGGTCTCGTCGCTCTCGCCTGCCAGCAGTGGCCGCAGGCCCGCGTACACACCGTCGATGTCCGCGTGGGTGAGCGGCGTGACGAGCACGCCGTTGACCTCGCCCAGGATGTAGTCGATGTCGGCTTTGGTGGCGGCCGGGTGCGCCAGATCGAGATTCCAGTCGGTGTCGGTGGTACCGATGATCCAGTGCGCACCCCACGGAATGATGAACAGCACCGACTTCTCGGTGCGCAGAATGATCGCGGCCTCGCTGACGATTCGATCGCGCGGCACCACAATGTGCACGCCCTTCGAGGCGCGTACGCGGAAGCGTCCGCGCATGTTGGACAGCGACTGGATCTCGTCGGTCCACACGCCGGTGGCATTGATCACCACGTGTGCCCGCACCTCGGTGGTGGCACCGGTCTCCGAATCACGCACGCGCACACCGGATACCCGGTCGGCCTCACGCAGGAAACCGACGACCTGGGTGGAGGTTCGCACCACTGCGCCGTAGTGAGCGGCCGTCCTGGCGACGGTCATGGTGTGCCGGGCGTCGTCGACGACCGTGTCGTAGTACCTGATCCCGCCGATCAACGACTTGCGTTTGATCCCGGGCGACATCCGCAGCGCACCCGATCGAGTCAGGTGCTTCTGCTGCGGCACCGATTTGGCCCCACCCATGCGGTCGTACAGAAAAATACCCGCGGCGATGTACGGACGCTCCCACAACCGGTGGGTGAGCGGGAAGAGGAACTTCAGCGGCTTGACCAAGTGCGGTGCGAGCGTGGACAGGGAAAGTTCGCGTTCGTGCAGGGCCTCACGGACCAGCCCGAACTCGAGCTGCTCGAGGTATCGGAGCCCGCCGTGGAACATCTTGGACGAGCGAGACGACGTTCCCGACGCGTAATCCCGCGCCTCGACCAGCGCCACCTTCAGTCCGCGCGTCGCCGCGTCGAGGGCCGCACCGGAGCCGACGACGCCACCGCCGATCACCACCACGTCGAACTGCTCGGTTCCGAGCTGGTCCCACGCCTCCACCCGCTGGTCGGGTCCGAGGAACTTCGTATTCGATCGGTTGCTCATCTCGAACGCTCCATATCCATCGAAAATCCCCGCATTGCTTGCACGTCAGGCTACCGCCCCAGGTCCTCCGGGCGCAGAACCTGCCGTGGTCGAAACAGTCCGGTCGAAGCAGTCGGGTCGGGGCAATCAGATCAGCGCACTCGCATCGACGCCGTGTGCGCGGCACCCAATCGTCGCACTGCCTCTGCCAGCACGGCCGGGGTCGATCCGGCGAAGCTCAACCGCAGCGAGTGACGGTACTGCGCATCCGAAGCGAACGCCGTGCCCGGCACGAAGGCGACTCCGTGATCGAGCGCCGCGTCGAGCAACTCGCCGGTGTCGGTTCCGTCCCGGAAGGTGGCCCAGGCGAACATCCCGCCAGCGGGGCGCGAGACGGTCAGCCGATCACCGAACTCGGCACCGAGAGCATTCGTCAATGCCGTTGCACGAGAGCCGTACTCGCGCCGCAGAACGGCCACATGCGCATCGAGCCACGCGGTGTCGGCGAGCATGTCCGCTGCCATCAGCTGCGTCATCGAGGATCCACACAGATCCGCGCCCTGCTTGAGCAGTTCCACCGCCGCACAGACGCTGGGCGGGGCGACGAACCAGCCGACACGGAGCGTCGGAGCGAGGATCTTCGACGCACTGGAGAGTCGAATGACGCGATCGCTGTGACACGCGATCGGCAGCGGCGGAGCGCCGATATCGGATTCCGTTGTGTCGAAACATATCTCACCGTACGGGTCGTCCTCGATGACCCAGAATCCGTAGCGATCCGCGAGAGCCGCGAGGTGGCGTCGACGCTGCTCGCTCATCGTGACTCCCCGCGGATTGTGGAAGTTCGCGACAGTGTGGACCACCGCGGGACGCAGCCCCGCCGCCAGTCTGCGTTCGAGTTGGTCGGTGTCCATTCCGGTATCGGTGATGGGAATGGACGCGATGCGCGCTTCGGCGATCGAGAACACCTGCAGCGCACCGGTGTACGCGGGCTCGTCGACCACGACGACAGCACCGGGGTCGATCAGGGCCTGCGCGAGCAACGTCAGGGCCTGCTGCGAACCGTGCGTCACGATGACGGACTCGACCGGAACGGGCATTCCCCCGCGCGTGAGCGATTCCCTGGCTGCAACGACGCTACGCAGAGTGCGGTGGCCGGATGTCTCGCAGTACTGCACCGCGTCGGGGCGACGAAGCGCAGCCTCTGCTGCTGCGGCGATGCGGTCGATCGGTATCAGATCGGTGGCCGGTAGACCTCCGGCGAGGCTGATCACATCGTCGCGTGCAGTCAGAGCGAGGAGGTCACGGATGGCCGAGCTGGTGAGCGAGTCGGTGCGGGCGGCCAGGCCGGCGGGACGGTACGTAGTGGACATGAGAGAGGCTCCGGGGCAGCAGGAATGGGGAGACGGCCCGCGGATCCGCTGAGTCGAAGAAGGAGCGGACGGGTGTGTCCGCTCCTTGGACTGTCTCACGTGCTACCGAAATATGAAACGCGATTCTCACATGATGAGATCAGTCCAGATCGTCGTGCGCCATCAACTGACGCGCGGCCTCGATGACCGAACCGGACAGCGACGGGTACACCGAGAACGTGTTCGCCAGGTCGTTGACCGAAAGGTTGTTCTGTACCGCCATCGCGATCGGCAGAATCAGCTCCGACGCACTCGGGGCGACCACGACACCACCGATGACGACGCCGGTCGCCGGGCGGCAGAAGATCTTCACGAAACCACGCTTGAGCCCGCTCATCTTCGCTCGCGGATTCGTTGTCAACGGCAGCATCACCACGCGCGCCGGTACGTCACCGGCGTCGATCTTGGACTGCGCGACGCCGACCGACGCGATCTCCGGCCGCGTGAACACCGCCGAGGCGACGGTCTTGAGCTTGATCGGGCTGACGGCCTGTCCCAGTGCGTGATACATCGCAATGCGTCCCTGCATCGCCGCAACCGAGGCCAGCGGCAGCAGACCGGTGCAGTCACCGGCTGCATAGATACCGGCGACAGCGGTCCGCGAGACGCGATCCACCCGCAGGTATCCGCCCTTGTCGAGTTCGATACCCACCTTCTCGAGTCCGAGACCGGAGGTGTTGGGCACCGATCCGACGGTCATCAGGGCGTGGCTGCCCTCGACGGTGCGGCCGTCCGACAGCGTGACCAGAACGCCGTCGTCGGTGCGAACGACCGAATCGGCGCGGGCGTGCTTGACGAGGGTGACGCCGCGCTCGTTGAACGCGTCCTCGAGCACCAGCGCGGCGTCCTCGTCCTCGTGCGGAAGGACGCGGTCGCGGCTCGAGACCGCGGTGACCTTGACGCCCATCTCGGTGTAGGCCGAGACGAACTCGGCACCGGTCACACCGGATCCGACGACCACCAGGTGCTCGGGGAGGGACTCGAGATCGTAGAGCTGACGCCAGTTGAGGATGCGTTCGCCGTCGGGCTCGGCTCCCTTGACCACGCGGGGACGGGCACCGGTCGCGACGAGCACGACATCGGCGTCGAGGATGCGCTCTTCGCCGTCGGCGAGCACCGCCTTGATCTGGTGCGAGGCCATCCCGACGTGGGAGTCGATCATCTCGGCGCGTCCGGCCAGCAGCTCCACGCCGACGGAGGTGACGCGGTGGGCGATGTCGGAGGACTGCGCCTGCGCGAGGCTCTTCACACGGTCGTGAATCTTCGGCAGCGCGACGGCCGCCTGCGACGGATCGAGGGAGATACCGAGGTCGCTGGCTCGACGCATCTCGGTGCGAATGCCGGTCGAGGCGATGAACGTCTTCGACGGCACGCAGTCCCAGAGAACGCAGGCACCGCCGATACCGTCGGAATCGACGAGCGTCACCTCTCCGCCGTACTGTGCGGCAACCAACGCTGCTTCGTACCCTGCCGGACCACCACCGATGATCACAATCCGGGTCATTGATCCTCTTCTCGCATGCTCGAAATCTCTCGCTGTGTCGCGTCAACGGTATTCCAGAGGCTGCCCTCGCGCGTCGGTAGGGCTGGCTTGCCTTGCCCCGCAGGAGGGCGGACCTGCGGCGACGCACCGAAACACGACCACGAGGCGTCAGTGTGCACCGATACGGTTTAGGCTGGCCGACGTGCCAATTTATGCCGCCTACGGATCCAACATGCATCCGGAGCAGATGTTGCAGCGATGCCCTCACTCGCCCCTGTCGGGAACCGGGTGGCTGCACGGATGGCGGTTGACCTTCGGCGGTGGCGACATCGGTTGGGAAGGCGCGCTGGCCACGGTCGTGGAGGATCCCGACTCGCAGGTCTTCGTCGTGCTCTACGACGTGTCCGAGGAGGACGAGGAGAGCCTGGATCGCTGGGAGGGGTCGGAACTCGGTATTCACCGGAAGATCCGGCTGCGCATCGAGACCGGCCGGGAGCCGGTGCTCGCCTGGATGTACGTGCTCGACGCCTACGAGGGCGGCCTGCCGTCGGCACGCTACCTCGGCGTCATGGCCGAGGCAGCCGAAATCGCCGGTGCCCCAGCCGAATACGTGCGAGACCTACGAACCCGCAACAGCCGCAACGTCGGTCCCGGTACCGCCTCGTAGTTCGAGGGACGGATCAGAAGTAGTTCTTCATCACCGACGCCACCCAAGCCGGCTCGGTCACATCCGCACGTTCCGGAACCATGGACTGCAGGAACGGCTTGACATCGAACACCGGTGTGCCGTCGATCGCGTCGAGACCTCGGACTCGGATGCGCAGTCCGTCCACGTCGACGATCTCGCACCGCGACACCCCGAGATGATTGGGCCGGTCCTTGACCCGTTGAGCGAGGACTCCCACCCGAGGAAGCGTCGTGTCACCGCGGGGGTGCCGAGAACCGGTGGTCGTCTCGGCCGGATCGCACAGGTGGAAGCCGTAGACCACTTCGAGGTGGGAGAATTCCGCGAGACCGAGGGTCGAGTCGGCGTCGAGCACACTGTCGTGGAGGTCGAGGACGGATTCGACCGATCCCCAATTGTCGTCCACCACCTCGACGCGTTCGGATCTGACGATCCCGATCGGCGACACATCGAACGCCATCTCGTCTCCTGCCTCTAGTTCGGATCCAGCGCGATTCCGGTCATCACCTTCACGCCCACGGCCAGTGCTCGTTCGTCGAGATCGAAGGTGGGTTGGTGGATGTCGAGTTGCGGTCCGGTGCCCGGCCACACGCCGAGTCGAGCCATCGCGCCGGGCACTCGTTCGAGGTACCACGAGAAATCCTCGCCGCCACCGGACTGCGCGGTATCGGCCAATGCGTCGGGTCCGACCCTCTCGATCGCCTTCTCGAACGTGTGCGTGGACGCCGGATCGTTGACCACGGGAGGCACGCCGCGACGATAGTGCAGCTCGAAGCGGACACCGGTCGGTGCGAGCAATCCGGTGACGATCTCGCGGACCAGCGGCTCGAGCAACGCCCAGGTCTCGTGGTCGCCGGTGCGGACGGTGCCGGTCAGCATGCCGGTCTGCGGTATGGCGTTGGGGGCCTGGCCCGCGACCACAGCTCCCCACACCATGACCGTGCTGGTCCGCGGGTCGACGCGCCTGCTCAGCATTCCGGGCAGGCCGGTGATGACGGTGCCCAGTGCGTAGATCAGATCGGTGGTCAGGTGCGGCCGAGAGGTGTGTCCGCCGGGCGAATCCAGCCGCAGCTCGACGGTGTCGGCAGCAGAGGTGATCGCACCGAGGCGCACGCCGACCTGCCCCACCTCGAGCCGCGGATCACAGTGCAGCGCAAAGATCTTGGTGACACCGTCGAGCGCTCCCGCGGCCACCGCGTCGAGGGCACCGCCCGGCATGACCTCCTCGGCGGGCTGAAAGATCAGGCGCACCCCGTACTGCAGGTCCGGCAGTGACGCCAGCGCCAATCCGGTCGCGAGCAGCACCGTGGTGTGTGCGTCGTGCCCGCAGGCGTGCGACACCCCCGGCACGGTCGACGAGTACACCGCGCCGGTGTTCTCCTGCAGCGGCAGGGCGTCCATGTCCGCCCGCAACGCCACCCGCGGACCATCGGGCCCGATGTCGCAGATCAACCCCGTTCCACCGGGGAGTGGCTTGGGCGACAGACCCGCCGCTTCGAGATGCTCCATCACGAACGCGGTGGTGCCGAATTCGCGTCGAGCAAGTTCCGGATGTGCGTGAATGTGCCGCCGCCACAGAGGCAGATCTGCCGTGTGCGCGTGAATCCACCGATCGATCGCGTCCTCGCGGGTACTCACGACTGCGCCGCCGAGCGAGCGGTCACGCCGTCGAGCAGACGGGCGCGAGTACCGGGATCGGCTGCGGCGCGCGCAGCAGTTCTGGCGAGACCGAGAGCTCCGTCGAGCAACGCTCGATCGGCCGACTCGGTGACACACGCGGCGGCGAACTCCGGCTGATGGGTCACCGCTCCTCCCGCATCGAGGCCGACGACGGGATGAATACCGGGTAGAACATTCGTCACGTTTCCCATGTCTGTGCTGCCCAACGGGCGAAATCCTTCCAAATCCGGAGCCAGGGGCGACCGGCCCAATGCTTCGATCTCCTGCCGAAAAGCCGCAGCCAGCCACGAATCCGGCGTCAACGCCGCATAGGTCGGCGACACCGTACGGATCTCGTGAGTGCACCCGGTGGCGATCGCTCCTGCCTCGAAACACGCGTACGTCTTCGCCGTCAGAGCGTGGAGCGATTCGGTGGTGTTCGCGCGCAGGTAGTAGAGCAGCTCGGCATGGCCGGGCACGATGTTCGGTGCCACACCCCCGTCGCTGACGATGCCGTGCAGCTGCTGACCCGGCGACAGATGCTGGCGCAGGAGCCCGAGTGCCACCTGACTGATGGTCACCGCGTCGCCTGCGTTGATTCCCCACTCGGGAGCAGCCGACGCGTGCGCGGCACGGCCGGTGAACTTGACCGCGATGTCCGCCAGCGCCAGCGAGGTCGCACCCACGATGTCGAAGGGACCGGGATGGACCATCAACGCCGCGCCGACGCCGTCGAACACTCCTCGCTCGAGCATCAAGACCTTGCCGCCGCCGGTCTCCTCGGCCGGGGTACCGAGCACTCGCACGGTGATCCCGAGCGCGTCGGCGACCGGAGCGAGCGCAAGCGCAGCACCCACAGCCGAGGCCGCGATGATGTTGTGCCCGCACGCATGACCGATCTCGGGCAGAGCGTCGTACTCCGCACAGATTCCGATCACCAGATCGCCGCTGCCGAACGACGCGGTGAACGCGGTGTCGATGCCTGCGACGGCCGTCTCGACCTCGAAATCGTGGGCCCGGAGCGTGTCGAGGATCTTGGCGACGCTGCGATGTTCGGCGAACGCCAGCTCCGGTTCCGCGTGGATCGAGTGCGAAAGCGCAACCACTTCGTCGGTGGCGTCGGCCAGGGCGCGGTCCATCGCCTCACCCACGTCGGCATTGTTCGATTCGTCGATCACGAGAGACAGTGTGTCACTAGCGCGACCGACTGTCGGAACAGCTGTGCCGAGTGACTACTTCCCGAAGCTGAAGTTGCTGTCGTCGGTCGCAGTGTTCAGCGCGGCGAGCAGATCCACGTGCATGCGAGCCTTGATGCCGGCCAGGTTGGCACCCCGGGTGCTCGTCAGTGCGGCGGCCTTGGCGACCGCGTCGGACACCAGCGACTCCTCCGCCGCCGTCGCCTCGACGATTCCGGCAGCCACGGCGTCGGCACCGCCGTACCGACGACCGGTCGTCATCGCCTCGACGGCGGTCTGCTTGGGCAGCCGGGAGTTGATCAGAGCAGACATTCCGACGGTGAACGGCATGTTCAGGTTCACCTCGGGCAGGCAGTAGAAGCCGCGATCGACCCGTTGGATGCGGAAGTCGTGGGAGGTGGCGAACATCGCCCCTGCGCCGAATGCGTGGCCCTGCACAGCAGCGACGGTGGCCATCGGAAAAGCGAGCAACCTGGTGTAGAGAGTGTGCACGCGATCGAGATACCAGGTGATCTTGTCCAGGTTGGCGAACAGCCAGTCGGTGTCGAGGCCGTTGCTGTAGAACTTGCCCGCCGACGTGGTGACCAGCGCCGCCGGACCGGTCGAGGCCTCGACCTCGTCGAGCAACGCGTGGGTGGCGTTGATCCAATCCGGGTGAAAACGGTTCTCGGGATTGTCCGCTCCGTCCTGGGCACCGAGGAACAGGATGTGGACGTCACCGTCGCGTTCGAGATAAGGCATGCAGCGGATACTACCCAACAGTAACTTCCGCCGGTCGCACATCCGTTGCGTCGATCTCCTACTGTTGTTCATCGTGGCAACCACCGACGCACATGCGACCGACCCAGTGACCGATCCCGAGGGTGCCGCGCGCACCGCCGCCGACGCACTCGCCGCAGCAACCGGAGTCGACACCCACACCGTGGCCATCGTTCTCGGTTCCGGATGGCAGGCGGCAGCCGACGTCTTCGGCTCCCCCACCGCGACCGTGCGCATGGCCGACCTGCCCGGGTTCGCGCCACCGTCGGCGTCGGGCCACTCCGGCACCATCACCTCGGTGGACGTCGGCGGCACCCACACACTGCTGCTGCAGGGACGCACGCATGCCTACGAGGGGCACGACCTGCGACGCGTCGTGCATCCGGTGCGGACCGCGATCGCGGCAGGTGCCACGACCGTCGTGCTGACCAACGCTGCAGGCGGTATCCGAGACGGCATGAGCGTCGGGCAGCCCGTGCTGATCTCGGACCACCTCAATCTGACGGCTCGTTCGCCCCTCGTCGGGGCGGAGTTCGTCGATCTGGTCGACGCGTACTCCCCCGAACTTCGGGCCCTTGCGGCCGACATCGATCCGTCTCTCGAGGACGGCGTCTATGCCGGCCTTCCCGGTCCGCACTACGAGACGCCCGCCGAGATCAGGATGCTGCGCACACTCGGTGCGGACCTCGTGGGAATGTCGACCGTGCACGAGACGATCGCCGCGCGAGCGAAAGGCGCACGCGTCCTGGGCATCTCGCTGGTGACCAATCTCGCGGCCGGAATGACCGGTGAGCACCTGAATCACACCGAAGTACTCGCTGCAGGCAAGGAGTCCGCTGCCCGCATGGGATCGCTGTTGCACGAGTTGGTCTCCCGCCTGTGACCGAGAATCTCACCGAGCGAGTACAACGATGGATCGCAGGCGATCCCGACCCCGCTGCTCGCGAAGAACTCGACGGCCTGCCCGATGCCGAACTCGCCGACAGGTTCAGCGGACCGCTGACGTTCGGTACCGCAGGTCTTCGTGGCCCGGTGCGCGCGGGACCGAACGGGATGAACGTGGCGGTGGTGACGAAAACCTCGGCCGGCATCGCAGCCTGGTTGGTCGAGAACGGTCTGGGTGGGTCCACCGTCGTGGTCGGTCGCGACGCCAGGAACGGCTCGGAACAGTTCGCCTTCGCGGCCGCCGAAACCTTCTCCGCCCAGGGCTTTTCGGTGGTGATGCTGCCTCGGCCGCTCCCGACCCCCGTCGTCGCCTTCGCGGTGCGGGCACTCGATGCCGAGCTCGGCGTGCAGATCACCGCGTCGCACAATCCCGCTGCGGACAACGGGTACAAGGTGTATCTCCGCGGCGGCTCGCAACTGATCCCGCCGAGCGACGCCCAGATCGAAGCGCTCATCGAGGCCACTCCCGACGCGATCGAGATTCCGCGCGCGATCGTCCAGCCCGGCGGCTCCGACATCGCTTCTCGGTATCTCGATTCCGTTGTTGCACTGCCACGTTCGAGGGGTCGCGACATCCGCATCGCATTGACTCCCCTACACGGCGTCGGCGGTGAACTTGCGATGGCAGCACTACGTGGTGCGGGGTTCCGCGATATCCGGGTGGTCGAGGAGCAGTTCGAGCCCGATCCAGCGTTTCCGACCGTCACGTTTCCCAACCCCGAGGAGCCAGGAGCAGCCGACGCCGTGCTCGCGCTGGCGGCGGACATCGACGCCGACATCGCGATCGCCCTCGACCCCGACGCCGATCGTTGTGCGGTCGGGGTGCCGACGGACAGCGGGTGGCGCATGCTGACCGGCGACGAGACCGGGGCTCTGCTCGCGAACCATCTCCTCGCCGATGCGCCCGCCGACTCGTTGGTGGCCAACACGATCGTCTCGTCGCAACTGCTCTCGGCGCTCGCTCCGGCGCGGGGCGCTCGCTATGCCCGCACCCTGACCGGATTCAAATGGCTCGTCCGCGCGG
Organism: Rhodococcus sp. NPDC079359; assembly: GCF_040702585.1. Classification (NCBI taxonomy): domain Bacteria; kingdom Bacillati; phylum Actinomycetota; class Actinomycetes; order Mycobacteriales; family Nocardiaceae; genus Rhodococcus; species Rhodococcus sp. NPDC079359. The sequence goes on along the minus strand of NZ_JBFBLH010000004.1, from coordinate 427,882 downwards.
GCGAGGGCCTCGTGTACGCCTACGAGGAGGCCATCGGGCACTGTGTGGATCCGAACGTGGTGCGCGACAAGGACGGTATCTCGGCCGCGGTGGTGCTGGCAGATCTGGCCGCCGGCCTGAAGCAGGATCGTCGCACCCTGCTCGACGTACTCGACGACCTCGCGGTCGAGTTCGGGGTTCACCTGGGTGCGCAGGTATCGCGGCGGGTCGCGGACCTCGCCGACATCGGGAACATGATGCACCGGTTGCGCAGCGCACCGCCGACGGAACTGGCCGGCCGGACGGTCACCGTCCTGGACTACGCCCAGCGCGACGACGAATTACGCACCGACGCAGTCGAGATCAGCGGGTCGGGGCTGCGGGTGATCGTGCGGCCCTCCGGCACCGAACCCAAGCTCAAGGCCTACCTCGAAGTGATCGAGCACGTCGACGGCCCCGAGGACCTGCCGAGAGCGCGGGCGGCGGCAGCCGAGATCCTGGCCGAACTGACCGACTTCGCCCAGCACCTCTAGGCGTCGACGACCCGAACGTCAGAACAGCGCCGACTGCACCGCAGGCAGATCTGATGTGAAGGCCCCGAGTTCGATTCGCCGACCCTTCAACGGCGCAAGATCCACGACGTAGGTCTCGTCGTCGACGGTCGCGATCACCGCCTGCCCGACGCATGTCCTGATCTCGAGTCCGTGGGAACCGGTTGCGACATCCGCGGGGTAGGCGACGCGGCTGACCTTCTCGCTCAACGCCTCCCGGCCTGCGGGCGGGACCCATGGTTCGTCGATCGGGGTGCAGCCGGCGACGCCGGCCTCGGTCAGCATCTCGCGGACCTGCTGGGCCCGGACGGCGACGGCGGCCTCGAGCCTGTCCACGTCGATCGGCAGACACAGCGACGCGGCTTTCGCCGCGGACCGCACGGCCTGCCGTAGCCCCATCGATTCGGTCACGAGGTCCTCGGCCACCCGGACGGCCTTGCCGTCGTCGGCATGGGCGACGTACTGCGCGCAGATGGCACCCTGCTCGGCGAGCCGACCCCATTTGCGCGTGTCCGCCGCCGTCCCGATCTTGAAGGTGCCGTTGGCGAACGCCGCAAGGTACAGCCAATGCGGTTGCATCACATGTTTTTCCAGATCGCGCGAGACGAATCCGCTGCGATGCACGGTGTGCACGAATCGAAAGCTGTCCTTGTCGGCGCACGTCGCGCACTGTCCCGACGCGACGGCCCGCTCCCGACCGGGGCACGGCACGTAGCGCGGCGGGCCGTCGGCCCGAAATGCCATGCGCCCGGTGCAGTACCGATCGGTCGAAGCACCCGGCGCACGGAAACCGAGCCTGCGGCCGACCAGTTCGTGGAACTCGATCTGCTCGGTGTCGACGTCGAGCACCCGCAATCTCGGTCGCGGTGCAGGTGACGCCTCCGAGGGCCAGGAGACGCCGAGAACCAATCGACCTGCGACAGAGGGAGTCAGCGCGGACCGAACTGACGATCGCCCGCGTCACCGAGGCCGGGAACGATGAAGGCGTTGTCGTTGAGGCCGTCGTCGATGCTCGCTGCCACCAGTCGCACCGGTAGTCCCGAGGCTTCGAGCGCGGCAACTCCTTCAGGAGCGGCCACGACGCAGATGGCGGTCACGTCCGCCGCACCGCGGCCGACGAGCAGTTCGATCGTGTGGACCATGGATCCGCCGGTGGCGAGCATCGGGTCCAGCACGTAGACGGGCGTCTGCGACAGGTCGTCGGGAAGGGATTCCATGTACGGGACGGGCTGGTGAGTTTCCTCGTCTCGGGCCATTCCGACGAAACCGACGCGGGACTGCGGAATGAGGCTGCTTGCCTTCTCGACCATGCCGAGGCCTGCGCGCAGAACCGGGACCAGCAACGGCGGTCGCGCCAGCCTGGTGCCCTCGGTGACCGCGACGGGCGTGCGTACCTCGAAGGTGTCGATCGCAGCGTCGCGAGTGGCCTCGTAGACCAGCATGTGAGTGAGCTGACGCAGAGCCGACCGGAACGTGGCATTGTCGCTGCGCTCGTCCCGCATCGTGGTGAGCAGGGCTGCGGCCAGTGGGTGATCGACCACGTGTGTTTCCATGCCGACAAGGATAGGACCTGGGCGGCAGGACGCGAACGGCAACTCGGGGGAACCGAATGGCACGTACCCGCGTCGAACCAATTGGGCGTCGCACTCGGCGACCGTGAATCGATCGCATTCTCAGGGGGGCACTGATGGCCGAGCTCGTCGTCGAAACCGAGGGGGTCCTCGCGTACGGTGCGGTGGCGTCGACCATGGCCGAGCAGATCGCCGCGGCAAGTGCCGCCGCCGCCGCGTGCGGCCCCGCGGTGCTGGCTCCGGTCTTCGGTCTGATCGGACAGGAATTTCTCGGTGCGGTCACCGGCACCCATCTGGCGCACACCGACGCCGTCGTACGCCTGGCGAGCACGGTGGCGAGCATCGGTTCCGCGGCCACCGCATCCGCGGTGTCGTACGCCCTCACCGATGCCGGCACCGGCGCAACCGTTGCGGCCTCGGCTGCTGATACCACCGCGGCCTCGGCCGCCGGTATCGCACAGGACGAGCGGTAAGCGCCGATGATCGATCTGCTGGCCCGTCCTATCGTCGATCTGCTCGGAGCCTTCGGGAACGGGGCGCTCCCCACCGGCGGTCCTGCCGACGTACTGCGTGTGTCCTCGGCAGCGATCGAGGCGGCGCAGGGAATCGGCAGGGTCGCGATCACCGAGCTCGCGGCGAACTGGAACGGTGACGCCGCCGACGCGGCCATTCGGTACGCCGAGAACGCTCATACGAGCGCACTTGCCCTCGCCGACCACGCCGACGACATCGCTGCCGTGGTCGACCAGGCCTGCCGCGACACCAATCGAGGCTTTCTCGAACTGCAGTCGATCGTGCACTCGTTCGTGGGAATCGCACTGTCGGCCGGACCGATCATCGCCACCCCGCCGGGGCAGACCATGCTGATCACGGCGGCCATCGAACACCTCGAACGAGCGCTCGTGGTCGTGGCGCGCGTGCGGGGCGAGTTGGCCGTCCACACCGCGAAAGTCGGCGAACTGGCCGCTCCCCCGACAGTTCCCGGCCCCGTAAGCGGCGGACCGACATCGTCCCCCGGCTCACCCTCGAATCTCATGACCTCGCCCGCGACATCACAGGTGATCGAAGCAGGCGAGAAGCTGGCGAAGACGTTCGCGCAGTCCGTCTCCTCCCCTGCCGCCGGAGCCGAGTCACCGAGCAACGGCGGTGCCCACAACTACCTGGGCAATCCGGGCACCGATCCCTACCGAACCCCCGACAGCACCGGCCGGGGAGTCGAGATCCGGCTACCGGACGGCAGTACCGTCACCGCACCCAACGCCGAAGCCGCAGGTGCCGTCCGTAGCGCACTGACCCAACAGGGCGTGCCCTACGCGTGGGGCGGCACCACGCCGGGCAGCGGACTCGACTGCAGCGGATTGACCCAGTGGGCGTACGCACAGCAGGGCGTCGAGATTCCGCGTCTGGCACAGGAACAGGACATCGGCTCCGCCGTGGCACCGGGTGAGGTGATGCCCGGTGACCTCGCCGTCTGGGACGGACACGTGGCCATGGTGATCGGCAACGGTCAGCTCGTCGAAGCTGCCGGTGAGATGGGGTCCAGTTCGGCTGACGGCGAGATACCGAATGCAGACGCTGATATAACTCACCCATGAAACGGACACTCTTCGTACTGGCCGCGGGCTCACTTCTACTGACGGGATGCTCGAGCGACACAGGTAGCGAACCGGCACCCACGACGGAGACCACCGTGCGGGCCGAGCCGCAGCAGACGACCACCACACCCGCGGCCGCGACGGCCAATCCAGCGCTCGGGGTCAGGGATCCACGCTGCGTTCCCGCTGACCCAGCGCTCGTGTCGTTCGTCCAGACCGGGTTTACCGACTCGACGCTCACACTGACCAACGGAACAGCAATCGTCCACGGAGACCTCACGTTCGTCGGCGCTACAACCCTCGACGGATCCGGCGAGATGGAGAACCGATCGGATGTATGGATCGTGCGCGACAGCCTGCCGTATTCGTTATCTGGCGGCGCGCGCAACGCGACCGAATGGCCCAATGCGAGTGGAACGCTCGGCATCTCCCCTGGCGACGAGCGAGTGCAGGCCGTCGATTCCTGTGTCGTCGCGATAACTACGGGCCGGTGATGACAGACCGCCCCGTGTTCACCCCAGCCGAAGAGGCGTGGCTCGCGAAGGTCGAGCAGACGCACAAGGTGCCGCTGAGCGATGAGCAGTACGCGGAGGTTCGTCGATTCTTCGGGTCTACGCCGAAGAATCGGGATCAGGCCTAGTCGCTGCCCGCGTTTGCACGTGCAGCCTCGCGCTGCTTGCGATCGAACTCACGCTCGGCCCACCACTTTTCGATCGTGAGCGGGAGCCAGCCCATGTTCCGACCGATCATGGCGTCAGGCTCAGGGAAGTCGTTGAGTCGCGTGTAGCCCTTCACGACGTCCAGACTCACGTTCAACTTCTCGGCAATTTCACCACGTGAGAGATAAAGAATCATTTGTTTTCGCCTTACGTAGAAAATTATCGAGCCCGGTTACCTGTAGACGTTACCACTTAAGTGTCAGCAATGCAACACTTAGGTGCCAACTATTTCCGGCTGACCCAGCCCCTCCCCCTCAGGCGGCTGCCAGCCAGGGGCAGAGCTGGTAGCCGGTGCCCTGGGTGCCGGTCTCGTCCAGCCACTCGGTGGCGGTCTCGATGTCGACCTGGGCCTCGGTGCCCTCGTCCTCGTTGTGGGCGGTGATGGCTGCCAGGGTGGCCTTGATGTCGAAGTGGCGGGGGCTGAGGCCGGCTGCGGTGATGATGTCGGTGAGTATCTGGGCGGTGATCATTTCGTTCTCCTTTGTGTTGGTCTCTCTTATGTTTATTATTCTACACACTTAAGTGTGAGGGCGCAACACCAATTCCAGTTTTTCTTTTTCCAACTTCCGCTTGCATCTGACACTTAGGTGCCGTATCGTCTATAGGTAACCGGGCTTCATCTTTTTCATTCGAACGCAGAAAAGCGCCCCCACCTCGCGATGAGGTGGGGGCGCTTTGTTCGTGCAGACGCGTCAGAGCGTCTTGGTGCCGTCGTCGTTGACGGTGGTCGGGTAGACCGATGCGGGGTCGGTAGCGGGCACCTCGGCCGTCTCGGCGGCTACCTCGGTGGTCTCGCTCGGCGCGGCCACATCCGTGCCCTCCTCGGCACCCTCGGGCTCGACTCCCGCTGAGGGGTCGACGAACTCGATCGGTGCCGGGTTCTCGGCCTCCGGGTCGACGAGCTTGGCGAAGGCGTCGGCGATCACCTTTGCCTCGTTCTTCACGCGCAGCACGCCGGACAGGTCGATGGCCGTGTGGCCGGCCGCGAGCTGCTCCTCGAGCTTGACGATCTCGGCCTCCAGCGCGTCGGTGTTGTCGGCCTGTGCCTTGACTCCTGCCGAGACCAGGTCGAGGGTGGCGTCGAGTTCGTCCACCGCTGCGTCGAGATCCTTCTGACTTGCCATGATTGCCTCCTGATTGGTGATGATCTCGGTAACCCAGGACGGGGTACCGAGTAGACGCCATAGCCATTGCATGACGGTTCCTCCTCTGGTCGAGGATCTGTGGGCCCGATTTGGGCATGAAAAAACACCCGCACTGTTCGTACGGGTGTTCGATAAATGTTAGGTTGTGGGTAGCGGGGTGAGGTTCGGAAGGGAAGCCGGACCGAGCCCCGCGTTTACGTTCGGGAGGCGTCGTGGAGCTGTACCGGCGAGGTGATCGGTGGGCAGAACCGGCGCCGAAATTCTGTCCTCGCGGCCACCGGCTCGGCCCTGGTCGCGTCCTGGTCGGATCGCAGGTCTGCTCGTGCGAGATCCACCATCACCGGACGCATGCCTGCCGGGAGTGCGGCCGAGTTGTTTACACGCCGCCAATTACGCCCGAGTGCACCGATTCGAGCTTCGATGGTCGCGCTCGCTGAAGGTCGTCTCTGATCCGCGCAAGAGCGACGATCACGGCCGGGTCGGCGGGGTCGAAACCCTCGTCGACGATCGCGGCCCACTCGACCTCATCCATACCTACTCCGACGCAGGAACCTCGGCCGCGGTTCCCTTGGTGATGAAGACGTCGTCCGAGCCCTCGTATCGGTAGCCGCGTCGGCCGTCCGGGAGCAGTACCCACCCGGCCTGTCCCTCGTCGGCAGGCGGTGTGAAGGTGTTCTCGTCGGCCATTCCGCGAGTATGCCAGGGGGCAGAGCTTGTATTCTGCGCCACATGACTAACCCCATTGAACCTTCATTCGCACCAGTCAAGCGCGACGGCGAGATTCAGACTGGAGGGCAGCCTGATGACCATGGACAGGTCACCGTCATCATTCCTACCAGCTACTACGACGCCGATTGGGAGACGACGCTACGAAAGGTAATCAAGGAATGGGGTGGCTACTTCCAGCTTGAGGGCTACCACTCCAGTCGGCGACTGATTGCCAAGGTCCATCCAAACCACTTGCTGAACGACCCAGGAGTCCCTGCTGTGGTCAAAGAGATCGAGATGCTCATCGACGCCACGAACTCGCACTTCGTGGCAGATGTGATGCCCAGGCGACGCGCTGACTACCAAAACCAGATGACCGCAAAACTCGCGGCCGATGAGCTCCAGGCCCAGATGAAGAAGGCCGTGGACGATTTCAACAACGGCTGAGTGCACGGAGCATTTCTCGCCTTATGCACCCGTTCGAGTGGGTCATTCGGATGGATGAATCTCTCCCGTTGCAGGTGTCCGATTCGGTAGCGTCTCGCGACATGACCCAGACCCTCAAGGATTTCAGCGATGACCCGAACTGGGAACGGTTGCGGGCCCGCACCTCCGATGCGATAACTCGCAGGATCGAGGCGGGAGGGAACATTCAAGGTCCACCAGAAACCCCGGACATCGAGTTCCTCACACCCGATGTGAAGTTGCTAGACGAGCAATTACGCGAACTTCGCGAGGACCTGAAAGATGCAGACCCGGAAGAGGTCCCCACATACGCAAAGGCCTTCGGGGTCGAGTAAGACCGGGCGGTACGGCACAATGCTCCGCATGGCTAAGAGCAGGGGCGGTCGGAGTTCGTCGAATCGGGATTACTGGAACATCGGCATGATCGTCGTCGCCGTCGCGGCGCTGGTGTTCGCCGGATACGCCGGGGTCGCAGCACTCACGCGAGACGGCGACTCGGACTACGTCTCCAGCTACGTTGCACCCAGTGGTTCGGACTCAACGAACCCGATTGCGCAGGGACCACGCTTCGGCCCGATCACGGCGACGGATGGCCGTGACGCCCCTGTGGTCGCAGTGTTCGGCGACTCGTACTCCGAGGGCACCGGCGCAACCGATCCAGCAGCGGACGGCTACACCACACTGCTCGCCGCCGACACAGGCTGGGATCTGCGGGTCACGTCGCTGTCGGGTGGCGGCTACCGCAACCCCGGCGTCGACGGCTCCGGGCCATACGTGCGAAAGATCGAAGCCGCGGACCTGGCCGCCATGAAGCCGGACCTCATTGTCATCCAAGGCGGGTTGAACGATTCCGGCTTCGGCGAGGAAACACGGACCGGTGCGCAGCGTGCAATCACCGCGGCACAGGCGGCGTCACCCGGTACGCCGATCGTCGTCGTCGGCCTGCTGTGGGGTCAGGGCAACCTCACCGAAGAAGCGCAACGCCCGTACGACTCGATCGAGCAGGCTGCTCGCGCCGCCGAGCGTGTTCTGTTCGTTCCGACCGAGGACCTGCGTTTCCCGCTCGTCGCGGACAACGTCCACCCGACGACCGAGGGGCACCGCATGATCGCAGAGCGAATCGAGCAGGGCCTCTCGGCAGCCGGGTTGAGCGTTTAGGCCGCAGCCTTCAACCAGTTCGTGAACACCAGTTCCGCCTCGGCCGCAGCCAGGGAATAGCCCTCGTCGGTGGGGTGGATACCGTCCGACTGCACCAGCGCGTCCGGATTCGCCGTCGCAGCGAACGTGCCCGCGATGTCGACGACCGCCCACCGCTGAGACCCAGCGAGTGCGCTGATCTTGCCGCCGCGGATGGCGTGCTCGATGATGTTCGACGCGGGCGACTTTTTTTGATTCTGGATCGTCGCGACAATCCCGGCGTCTGGCCACTTCGCCACCAACGCATCCGCGAGCTGCTTGTACGGCGGGCGGTAGTCGATCAACCCGATCTCGTTGTGGCTGTAGTTGATGAACGCCAGGTCCGAGACGAGTGGAGTCAGGATCGGGAACCGTGTCGCGTCGTTGGCGTAGGCGATTGCCTGCCCCGCAACGGCTCCGTTCATCACGTAGAGCACGGGAGCGCCGACCATCGACCCGGTGTTGCCGGTGCCGCGGACCTGCACGGTGTTGCCGACGAAGTCCAGGAACGATGCGGCCGAGGTGCCCAGTGAACCGAAGCCGTTCCATTGCGCGGTTCGGAAGTCGATGCCCGGTCGCGCCGTCGCGGTCGCCAGCGAGGACCAGACGCGCATCCCGTAGTACTCGATTGCGCCGCCCGTCGAGTTGCCGTTACCGCCGCGGCTGTTGAGCTGAGTGTCGGTCGCCGCGTCGAAGATCGACTGCACGCCCGCGTTGGTGATCGTCGTGCCGATCTGCGTGTACGTCACATCGTCGAGGGAGTAGAAGCACTTGAAGTCGTTGCCGCTCGCTCCGTTGTCGACGTCGAACTGCACACGAATCCACACGCGGACCCCGACTGCCGGGGCTGGAATCGAAACCGAAGAGACACGGGTGAGCTGCGTTGTGCCGAGACCGTCCGTCGAGAAGAACAGGCTGATTTTTCCGGCCGCGTCGACGGATACGAACCAGCCGCGGTTGTTGGTGGCTGTGTCGTACTTGCCGCCGAGGGTGAACGCGCCACCGAGCGCGGGGATCATGACCTCGAAGTCGGCGGTCAGGTCTCCGGTGGGGCTGGTGGCCGCCGAGTCTGCGACGGTGAAGTACTTGTCGGTGCTCGCGCCTGTTGCGACCATGCGCCGCGCGCCAGCGGTCCCGAGTTGCACGACCGTGCTCACCGGGTTGTAGCGCTGGTTGGTGTGGTCGAAGTCGCGGCGTACGACGGTGTACTTCGGGAAGAGCACGCCGAGTCGGGCCATGAGCAGGTTGAACCATCCCAGGGTCGCGGCCGATGTGGAGTCTCCGAGTACGGTGACGGCGGCATTGTCTGCACCAGCGGTCATCTTTCGCACCAGCGCGCCCACCTGTGGGCTGGTTGCAACGGCCCGCTGCGTGAACAGAGCCTTGGCCGAGGACTGGCTGAGACCCCCGCTAGCAGCGACCGTCCACAGTGCCTTCTCTGTCGCGTCGAACGACGCGCGCGACGTTCCGTTCGCGGTGCGGGTGCCGGTGGTTCCGTCTGGGAGCAGAATCGCTGCACCGGCCGCGTACGTCGTAGTGGGCTGCCACTGCGAGGCGACTCGCGAGGGCATGAACTTTTCGAGGATCTTGTCACCCGATCCGAGGGTGGGGATACGTGCCATGATGTTGCCTCTTTCTCAGGCCAGGACGAGAACGTCGGAGTCGGACGGATCGGGATTGACGTTGCCGCCGCTGCCCGGAGTGAAGACGAGAACATCGGCGTCGGACGGGTCGGGCACGATGCCGGACGAGCCACCGCCACTGGACGGCACCGTCCAGGCCGCGAGCTCAGTCGCGTCGAAGCTGGCGCGCGAGGTGCCCGCCGCGGTGCGCTTGCCGAGAGTGCCGTTTGGGAGCACAACGGGCGCGTTGATCGCGTACGCCGTCGAGGCCTGCCACAAGGGTGCATAACGCGTGTCAGCTTCCTCTTCGGTCAGCCCTCCCCCGCCCCCTGGAGGATTGAGCATCAAGTACGCCTCGACGGCCGCGCCCACGACGACGTCGGGAGTGCCGGCCGGAATCCCGAGCGCCGCGGCGATCAGAGTCGAGAGCGTCGGAGCGCCTGACGCCGGAACCGTGAACGCGAACTCGCGGCCACTCAGCATCACCGAGGCGGGCCCCGGCTGCAGATCGACGGTGATGACGCCGTTCACCGGCTTCACGACCTGGACGTCCTCGGTGACGAGGTTCGCCCCGGCCGTGCGCACCGCTGGTGACGTGAAATGCACGGGCGTGACGCGGGATACGCCCGCGATGTTGGTGAGCTTCTGGGTGACGACGGTCATCGGGATCTCCTATTCGTCCATCTCTGGGGGGCGCACGGGCACGTCGATGTTGCCGTCGATCAGCAGACGCACGAGCCGAGCGACGTATTGACGCAGCACGAACACCAACCTGTCGCGCTTGGTGAGTTCGGCGACGACCTCGGCGACCCGAGCGTTGGCTCTTTCTTCGTTCTCCCGAGCCTCGTCACGCTGCTTGATTGCCAAAGCAAGATCGTCGAGGTGGTTGTTCTTTCGAGTCGTCAGCACGCCGACGATGATCGCGCCGATACTGGCGATGACGCCGCCGATAGCGGCAATCACACTCGGGTCGTTCATCAGCGATGACCCCTATCCCTGCACCCGATCGCGATGCAGATATGCAGTAGGCCAACGAATGTCGCGTACGTTCCGTGCACGACAGGGACGGGGGGTTCGGTGAGGATCGCGGAGATCAGAATGCACGAGCCGTACAGCACGCTGATACCGGCTGCCGCGATGTGCGCGTTGACGAATCCCTTACCTCGGATAGCCACCACGATCAGCGCCAGGGCGGTGCCGAAGAACGCGACGGTCCAGAGGGGCCCGATCGATTCGATGTACGCGACTGCCGAGACCTGCCCCGGCAGGAGCGGTCGACGGACCAGCGTCTCAGGGAACGTGGGCAGGTAGAGCACGCCGACGGTCGCCTGCATGATCCCCGACGTCGCAGCGGTCAGCCGCGTGCCGAGCATCAGTCGCCCTTGCGATGCCGGCCGATGTACTCCTCGAGGTCGTGCGCCTGCTTCGCTGTTGCCGAGTTCGGGACTGCGATCACGCCGACGACACCGACGACGAACTGCACTGCGACAGCGACGCCGAATGCCCAGCCCGTCGGAACGAGCTGGGCCGGGAGGACGGTGAGCAGCCAGGCGAGGTTGATCAACCCGCCGACGAGCGCAGCGATCCCCTTCGCGTACTTCTTGTACACGGGCAGCGTCTGAATCCACTCCGCAACAGCGGAGTTCGATGCGGGTGTGGTCATTTCTGCAGTCCTTTCAAGAGTGCGAGGATCTCGTCGTTCTGACGCTTCACGTGCGCGATGCCGTCGACGAGCGTGCGCCTCGGAACAGCGGAGTCCTTGCCGTCGCCGAGCTGCTCCCAGCCCTCGAAGTTGGGTCCACCCGCGAGCTGGGTGAGGATGACAGCGACCGCCTCGGTGAGGAATCGCTTGCGTGAGGGATCGGTCTCGACGGCCTGGCCGAGGATGTCGAACCCCTTGCCGTCGGGGCCGAAGAACTGTCCTGCCACTGCGGATACGTCGCTCATCTCGGGCTCCTTCTCGGGGGTGGCCGCGCCGAACAGGGCGGCGAGTTGGTTGTCGTCACCGCGAAACGCGTTGACGTCGATCGATTGGCCGGCAACGAGGGCGGTCTCGGAGAACTGGAGGATCTGCACGGGCTTGCCGCCCATGTCCGCCCAGCCGCCGCGCTCGTTGTTGCCGCGTGCGGGTGCCCAGTCGTCGCCGGGGTACAGCCGAGACGCGTAGTTGCTGCCCGCAACGTAGTCGCTGTTCCAGATACCCATCGGCAGCTTGTCGAGCGGCTTGCGTCCCATGCGGGATTCCCAGAACCACCGCGGGATGTAGACCGGGAGGAACCGAGTGAAGCCGACAGCGCGGTAGGCGTCGATGCGGCGCAGCAGATCGTCGACCGACCCGCCGTTCTTCGTGTCCTCGTAGTCGATCTGCAGCGGGAAGTCGAGCGCTCCTGCGTGGTCCCGTAGCAGCCGAGCCTCGCTGCCGGGGTCGGTGTTGGTGCGACAGAAGACGTATCCACCCCAGCGGCCGGGAAAGTGCTTGGCCATCTCGTCGCGAGCACGCGGCCAGTACTTGTCTCGGTAGTCGTTGCCCTCGGTGATCTTGTGGGTGGCGAACGAGAAGCCCTCGCGCTTGGCTGCTGCGAAGTCGAAGTTGCCCTGGTGATTGCTGACGTCGATTCCGTAGAGCGTCATCGTCGTTCTCCGATCAGTTGGGTGAGGATTGCCGACCACCACACGTCATCGTTCTCGTCGACGGCCGGGATCGCTGGAGTTGGTGGCGCGGGCTGACCCGGCCACGCAGCGCCAGCGAGCCAGGGCGTCGGGTCGAGTCGGTCCGGTCCCGCAGGAGACCACACGGCGCGATGGACCTCGAAGTGCAGGTGCGGAGCGATCGGTTTCTGTCGTGTGCCGCCGTTGGTCGTCGAGTCGGGATTGATGTACCCGATCCGTTGGCCGGCTTCGACGCGCTGCCCGACGCGGATCTCGGGGATGATGTGGCCGTAGACGGTCAATCCCGATCCGTCAGTGGCCGAGTGGTCGATATTGATCCACTGCCCGAACCCCGACGCCGGTCCCGCCTTGGTGACGGTGCCACCCTGCGCGGCGAAGATCGGTCGGCCACCAGAACCGCCGTCGCGCCCATAGTCGTTGCCCCAGTGGAATATGCCCCACCGCTGCGCGAACGTCGAGGTGACGTAGAACCCGAACTCGACGGGTAGGTACCTCATGTGTCCTCCTGTGCTGGTCGGTTCAGGCGCGCCGCGACTCGGCCGGAAAGTGTTGCCGCGCGGGCCATGAGCGTCCCCGGCTCGGGATTGAGCAGGAACGTCAGATTGAGGAAGGCCACCGCGCCGTCGAGGCCGTGCTCGCGGATGTAGTTCTCGGCGTGATCGACGCGGATCAGATACATCGGCCAATGCGTATGCGCTTGCAGCTGGTCCAATTCTTCGGCAGTCGGAACGACGATCTCGGTGGTGCGATCCTCGTTCATGATCCACACGGCGTCGGGGTGACTGTCGTCGGCGAGCAGCTCAAGGAACTGTTCGCGGGTGACCTTCATGGTCATGCCGGCTCGATCTCCGGTTCTCCGGGGCCTGGTAGTTCCGGCCCGAGTTCCGGTTCGACCTCGATGACGGTGGACGCGGGGATGGGCGGCAGCGCGACGGCGATTGTGCCGCCGACCCAGACTCCATCTCGGTACGTGTGCATCAATCCGTCGTCGCCGAGAGCAACACTCCACTCGGTGCCGCCCTTGGTGAACGTTGCATCGAATTTCATGACGATCCCTCTTCCAGAATGACGTTGTCACGCAACGACCAGTAGTCGAATTTGCCGGACGTGGCGAAGTTGGATCGGCGGCATTCGAGACCGCCGTATCGGAATCCTGCGCCGCGAGTACCCAGCGCACCTGCGGTCGGTTCGGTGTAGCTGACGGCCGCGACCCACTCCGTGGTGCCCGGAGCTTTCTTCTCCACCACGTGAACTTCCTTGCCGCTAACGAGACCGACGGTGACGCGGTACGCCGCACCATCTGGGGTATCCGCGATCGTCGAAAGCACAGTCCGGCCTGTGGGGATGAACCGGCATATGGTCGTAGTCGCCGCGTCCTGCTCGATCGACATGTACGTCTTGCCACCTGAATCGGAGTGGTAGATGTACGACTGGATGCGCGCGTTCAGACCGACCGGTGACCACTCACCGACGATGTCGTCGTATGCCACGCGATCCTTGAACAGTGATCGCTGAGTGCCGTCCGTAGTGCCGTTGAATCGGGCCTGGCCAGCGTCAGCTACAAGACGGTAGAGGCCACCCACCACCTGTACCGCAACCCAGGTATCGCTCATCGATTCGGTGAATGGGTCAAACCACGAGCGAGGCAGGGGATCCCCGGTGCGCAGGCGAACGCCAATGCCCACCCACGGAACGAACGGGCTCGAATAGAGCTGCGATGCCTTCGGCAACGTCGACCCCGCTGCGATCGCAGAAGTAGAAGTGAAATGCACCTTTTGTTGCTTCGGGAATGTGTCCGGATCCAGCGGCAACTCGGACATCTCGTTGCAGTAGACGGCCCTGCGGGTACCTGATCCGACCTGATGGATGCCGACGAACATCCACTCCCCGAAGTCGAACAGGAGATCCTCGGGCATGGTCACGTTCACTAGCTGGATCTGATTGGTGATGATTGGGGTCTGGTTCGGTGAGACGTACTCGATCAGAAGATCGCCGTTCTCTGCCATCCGCCCGATGTAGACATACAGGGGTGGGCGCGACGATGCGCCTGAACCGACGAAGAACGACACCGTCGCGCGGCCAGCGCTGTACTTCGACTGAATCCAAACACCTTCGACGACGTTCGCAGCCGGAACATACGTTGGTTTCGACGCCGACGTGATGGTATGAGTGTGATCAGTGCCGCCCGAATAGCCGGTGAAAGACGAGACTGATTTGACTGTCTCGTTCAGCATGCTGATCGGGAAGCTGACCTGCTGTCCCGGAACCATCGACACCCATGAATCGATCGCGGGAATGTTGTCGGCGAGCTGCACAATCTGCGAACGAACCTGCTGCACCGTCAACGTATTCGCGGCTGCCGATGCCGCCGCATTTGCCGCAGCGGTCTGTGCTGCTGATGCCACTGTGTTCGCGCTCGTGGCCTGATTTCTAATACCCAAGATGCCGCCGATGAAATCGGAAACGCCGCCGATGATCCCGAATATGCCCTGCGTGAGAAATCCGAGGAATCCCCCACTCCCCCAAAGGTTGTTCTGGCCTTTTCCGTACGCCGTGATCGCCGGGTTCTTGAGTCGGCTCCGAATCCCGGCCTCGGTTTCCAGGCTGCCGAACTTCTCACCGTCGTTGACTACGTAGGCGCTGTCGGGTGGCGGCTGATTCGGATACGACACTCAGACCCCCCGGTGCTTGTTCAGGATCTGCTGCCGCGGCTTCCCTGACGCCATCTCGGCAGCGATGACGCGGCGCTTCTCAGCAGCCGAACACCCCATCAGGTACCCGTTGACGGTGCTCGGAGAGTGATCACGGGGATTGAACAGCTCTCCGTTGATCTCGGACGCAGCATCAACCGGTTCCGGCTCCTGGCCGGGCACCACGCCGAGGTACCTGAGCTGCTCGGCGTGGATCTTGTTCTCGTCGACGGTGAACTTCGACAGATCGGCCACCTCGAACTTGTCGCGCTCGGGTTCGTCACGGCCGATCCAATCCGACGTGCCGTTGAGGTAGTGATCCGGCCCGCGATATGGCGTGACGAGCTTGATGGTGCGCAGCTCGTCGTGGTACCGCAGGCCTCCGTCGAACCACCGCTGTGACCATTGCTTGCGCATGTCCGGTGGCGGGGTGAAATTCTGCACCGCAGTGAACGGCAGCTCGACCATGAGCGGCTGAAACATCTGCTCCGGGTCGTTCATGTCCATGTTGTCGAACGTGGGCAGTCTGGCCATGTGAATATTCCTCTCCGAGAACGCGGTTCGATGGAGCAGAGGTGGTTACAGAACGCCGAGCTGCTGGAGCATCGAGAAGAATTCCTGCAAATCCTGGAATGCACGCAAGACCGGGTCTTCGTGCTGGCGTTCGCCGATCTGGATCGTCCAGGTGCAGGCGTCGTCGCGTGACCATGCGAGCGTCAGCTCGGCAACGCGCTCGACGAAGATCCGGCCAGCCGGCATTCCGAGGATCGTGAAGCCGACACGGTCGCCGAGGAAGAAATCACCGAAGCCCTGAGCGCCTACACGCCACGGCGAGTTGTCCTCGACGGTGAGCGTGCAGCGATTGACCTCGCGCGACTCGTACATCGACGCGCGCTGCGCGAGGACGTATCCGATCGTGTAGGCCCGGTCGGCACCCTCGGCCCATTTCTCCTTCTTGTGCGACCAACCCGAACGCTGTGCTCGCGCAACGCTCTTCCAGACGCCGAACGCAAGGAACGTGTCGGTGTACAGCGGGGCCAGCAGTGCATCTGCGACGCCGCCGAGGGGCGGTACGCCGGTAATCATGGCCGTCAGATCGCCGGTCATGGTCACGAGGGCTTTCAAGGCCTCGTTGGTGCCCGGCATGGAGTGGCCACCGGCTACCGACTGCACGGGCCCAGCGGGCTTGTGCGAGAACGACGACGACGAGATGCCCGTCCGCTCCCCCTCGGGGAAGATGACGCCCGGCATCTGCGGCTTCGTGCCGCGGAATCCGGGCTGGAAGTACTCTCCCGGGATGTTCGGATCGTCGATCTGCTCGATGGTTTCGGTCAGACCGTCGCCGCCGATGTTGACGAGTTCGTTGATGATCCCGCCGAAGATGTCGCCGCGGAATGCCGTGCCCGTGGTGAAGCCTGACTTGTCGACGAGATCCCAGACCAGGCAGCCGTTGCGGAGATTTGCGCCTGGCCAGGGCGGTTCGTCGCCCTCGAAGTAGCGTCGCCACTCCCACGAGAGCTGCCCGTCTGTGACGGCTTTGCGGGTTGCCTCGTGCATGTTCTTGAACCGAGACAGGATGACGCCGCCGACACTGAGGTCGACACCCGTCATCGGCTTCACTGCCATCGACCACGTGCTCTGGTCGAGGTTGAACCACTTCGACAGGTCCAGTGGGTTGTCCGGAAGCATCCACAGGGAGGCTTCGAGCCGGAGGATGTTGCAGAAAAGCGTTGTGAGGCAGGAGAACTTGGCCGATCCGAACATGAGCCACTGGTGCGGGAACTGCACTTCGGCGGGCAGGAACGGATTCGCCCACGCGAGGATGTTCTTGAGTTCCTCGTAGTCGGACTTGAAGATGACCCGGACGTACTTTTCGCCGTTGTCGTCCTTGTTGACCTGTAGTTCTTCCATGCGGCCGGTCCACCGCGCGCCGTCCTTCTCGACCCGGACGTGGACATTGGTCGTCGGCCGCGCATCGATGTCGACCAGCCACTCGGACAGGTAGTAATCGATCGGCATGTCCATCTTGCCGATGCCGGTCTCGTTGTCGACCCACTGAAACGAGGCGTTGTACTCCTGCTTGCAGACTCCTCGGAAATTCCAGTCGCCGTCGTAGAGCTCGACGAGCGGAGGATGCAATCGGCGACGTTGTTCCGTCTCGATGCCCGCCGTCATCTCCTCGAACATCTTGTCGAAATCGAGGGTCTGCACTGTGGCCACGGCTATCACCAACCCGTCTACTATTGAGCTATACCGAGGGAGGTCCAATGCCTGAAAGATGGCTGCCTGTAGTCGGATTCGAGGGGCTTTACAGCGTTTCCGACCAAGGTCGGGTTCGATCCGAATCCCGTGTCGTACAGCGAAGCAACGGCCGAACGCAGACCGTGCCCGAGTGCATCAAAAGCACGCCGCCCGACGGGAAGGGTTATCCACGAGTCGTGCTGTACAGGCCCGATTCGAGGAGCGGCCGAACGGTTACTGTGCACAGCCTCGTGATGGCAGCGTTCGTAGGCCCTCGACCGCCCGCTCTCGAGGTGTGCCACCGCAACGGCAACCGCATGGATGCACGGTTAGCGAACCTGCGCTACGACACACGACGAGAGAACCACCGCGAGAAGGTCGTCCACGGCACTCACAACAACGCGAACAAAACGCACTGCCCGAGCGGCCATCCGTACAACGACGAGAACACCTACGTGTGGACGAAGCCCAACGGCGACAGACTGCGAATGTGCCGAGCCTGCCGCCAGCCTGGCGGGCGTCGCGCCACTCTCACTGCAAGCCCCATGGACGAGTCCACGGACGCGGCAGCCGTAGGTTGATGCCGACCCCAGCGGGTGCCAGCGACATCGCGACGTTCATCTGTCGCGCGGGTGTGTAGGGCGGGATGCCGTACAGGAAGCGGACCATCTTCATTCGCATGTAGTAGGCCGTGTCGATCGAGGACCGGAACTGCCCACCCTTGGATGCGGAATCGGTGTTCACGTAGACGTTCTCGCCCGCGAGCATCGCGGGCATGACGATCTGTCGATTGGCATGTCCGACAGCAGCATCGAATGTTCGCGTGCTGTAGTAATCGCTGCCGAACGAATAATCCGGGATCGTCGGCTTACCCGGTGCCTGGATCTGCCAGATGGGAAAGATCGGAATGTCGGTCGGGTTGAGCCATTCGTCGTCGGCGAACGATCCGTCCTCGCGCCGCCAGATGTTGCCGGTGACCGTGGAACCGTTCGTCGTGTCCGACGGCGACGGCCACACTTTCGACACCGTTTCCTCGTACCAGAACGGATCACCCGAGACGCAGGTGACGATGATCGTGTCCACCTGCGTCTGATTCGGGTCCGACTTCGCCGCGATCTTGAGTTCCTTCGCGAGACGGATCTTGAGGTACCGACGCGAGTTCTTCGTTTCGATCCAGAGCTTGCAATCCTTCTCGGCCGACCAGGCTTTCGCCCACTCCGAATCGTTGTCCTGCCAGTCGGGACCGCCGAGGCTCCCGGCAATCTCGACGGAGAACACCGTGCGCCGCTCCGGGAACTTCTTGCCCTGGAAATCGGCGCCGTTTTGGAACGCCCAGGACTTGTACATCGTGACGAACGGGGCGTCGTAGAAGTCGTCGATGTCCGACCCCAGTACGACGCCCCGGTTCCCCGCCTTCGGACCGGCGAGACAGAACATCTCGCCGTTGTGGCCCTCGAACTCGACCACCGTGGAGCGTGCTGCCATTCCAATCCCCCTATCTGGTTGCTTGGAATGCGAGAGCGTCCTCGCGTCGGCGTGCACGGTCCTTCGACATCGCCTCGTCCATATCGGCAACGTGGTAGTGGATGTGCTCTTCGACGATCTTCGCGCCTTCGAGCAGACCCTTGAGCAGACCACCTGCCTGCGTGGGGATTCCGAGATCGGAGAACGCCTGATCGACGTTCGCCTTCACGAAATCGCCCGCGATGGACCCCGGTGACGCAGAGGTATCGATGCTCGACTCGTACGCCGAATCGACACCACCTCCCGGTGAGAACGACGCTCCCGCAGAGGAACTGCTCGAACTCGAGCTGCTCGGTGCAGACCCAGCGCCGACACTCGGAGAGGCCGGAGCTTCGGACGTGGCAGCAGGCAGCTCGGACGGTGCCGGGTTGCCTCCGGAGAACGCCGATCCCGGCAGATGCCAGAAGTCGGTGAACTGCGCATCGTCGCCGCCTACGGTGCCGCCGAACTTGCCGCCGCCGTACGCGCCACCCATCTCGAAGTTCTCACCCGTCGGCAGCGTCGCCGCCGTGTGACCGCCGCCAGGACCGCCGTTCTTGAACCCGACGAGCAGATCCTCACCACGGACGCCCTTGCCCTGCACGAACCCGCGAGCGGCCAGCTCGTCGGCCTCGTTGCCGGTAGCGAACCTGCTGCCGAACGCATCACGTCCGGTCGCGTAGTTCGCCAGCGCCGAAACAGCTCCCGAGCAATCGCCCCAGTTGACGCCGCCCCAGTCGTACTCCTTGCCGTCGACGCCCCGGGCGAAGTCGCGCAGAGCCTCCTTGGTGACCATGCCGCCGTCGGCGAAGCCGGCCAACGCACGTCCACGCAGGATGGCGTCGACGAGTGGCGAGTCCTCCTCTTGACCGAGAAGGTTCCCGGTGTAGTCACCGCGGCCGATGAGCGAACCGAAGCCGCCGACCATCGAGTGCAGGAAGTCAGCCGAGGGCACCCAACCGTCGTTGATCGCTTCGAGGATCGGAAGCGTCTGCGGCGTGACCGAACTCGCCTTGTTGATGAACTCGCCCGTCGAGGCACGAATCAGCATCGAGTCCGATCGAGGCCCGCCCGGCCCGTTGAGCTTGCCGCCATCTCGGAAGTACGGGATGTCCGGCGTGTCGATACTGATCCGGTCACCACCGAGAATGCTCGGCAACGTGAATCCCAGCGAGAAGTTGTTCCACTTCCCGATGATCCAGTTCAGGACGCCCTTGAATCCGTTGCTCAGGCCGTCCCACATTCCTGACGCGGCATCGGTGACGCGGCCGGGGAGGCCGGTAACGAACCCGACGAGATCATCGAACTTGCCGACGACCCAATCCTTGGCCTCACCCGCCTTGTCACCGATGTAACCGAAGCCATCACCGAGCAGTGTGATGCCGCCAGAGACTTTGTCGTACATCCAATTCCAGCCCTGCAGGATGGCATCCCATGCGGCCGTGACGATCTTCTTTCCGGTCTCGGTCTGAGTAAAGAAATAGACCAGACCACCGACCAGCGCTGTGATCGCCAGAATGATGATGCCGATCGGGTTAGCGCTGAGGGCGAGGTTGAATGCCCACTGCGCCGCTGTCGCGATACCGGTGGCTGCGGCACCGCCGATCATCACAGCGCGTTGCGCGACGAACGCTGCGCCCTGTACAGCGAGAGCGCCGACAGTCCGTGCCGAGGATGCGACCCAGGCACCGGTGGCGATACCGGCTTGCAGAGTTGCCGATGCACCGGCAGCGACGTAACTGCCGACGAGGGTGGCACCACTGACCACTGCCGATCCCGCCGTGGTCACCCAACCGGCGACGATGCGGTACTGAGCGAGAACTTGAGCACCCGCGCTAGCGACCGCGCTGGCCTGAGTGGAGATCCAGACGCCGGTCAGCGTGACTCCGCTCGTGACTGCTCCGGCTGCCGTGGTAGCGAATCCCACCGTGAGAGTGACCAGAGCCGGGAGGAGACCGACGGTGATCACGCTTGCGACGACACCGAGTACGACCTGATGGTCCTGGAAGAATCCGGTGGCTGTAGCGACACCACTGCCGAGTCCGGTGACGACGTCGCCGAGAGTGCGCCCGGCATCGACGACGACGGGAAGTGCGGTCTGTCCCATCGAGAGCAGTGTCGAACCGAAGCTCGATACGCCGGACAGCGCGCCACCCTCCGAAAATGCACCTGTGACAACGTCTCCGAAGTTCTGCATCGCCGGGATCCCGTTGTCCGCAATCCAGCCCATCCCCTGCGAGATGACGCCGAACACTTTGGATGCGATGGGTTCGATCAGGATCAGCGTCTTGTTCTTGAAGAGCTGCCACTGCTCGGCGAAGTCGGCCGTGTCGGCTGCCGCGCCGAGAATGGTGTCCGAGCTGGCACCCGTTGCGGACACGAAATCGTCGACACTGAGGGTGCCGAGCTTGACCGCCTGGACGAACTGGCCGGCACCCTTGGTCCCGAACAGTCCGGCAGCGAGATCGATTGCCGCGCCGTCATTTCCGACGTCGATAAGATTCTGCATCTCGGTCACGACGCCGAACAGAGCCTCTTGCGGATCCTTGCCGTCCTTCGCGAACGCGACGAGGGCTTTGTTCATCGCGCCGAGGGTCTTGTCCGCGTCGAGACCGGCCTTGTCGAGCGTGCCGACCAGGCCTGCGGACTCGGCGAGGGAGAACCCGAACTGCTGGAGCTGAGGTGCGCCCTTGACCGCCGAGGCCGCGAGCTCGTTCAGGCCGACACCGGTCGCCTGAGAGACGCGGAACAGCTCGTCCATGACGCCGATGGTCTGATCGCCGCCGACACCGAAGGCCGAGAACGACGCCGTGAGACCGTTGATGTCGATTTCTTCGCCGAGCATGTTGCCCGCCTGCAGGATCTGCGACGAGAACGTTTCGAGCGTGGGTCCGGTCAGGCCGAGACGCTGGTTGACGTCGGCGATCGTGGTCCCGATGAGATCGAGAGACGCAGGGACGGACGAGCCGACGTTCTTCGCCGATTGCTCGAGCGCGGACAGTTCGTCACCGGTCGCGCCGGTACCGATCCGGATCGAGTCCGAGACGTCGTCGAACAGCGAGCCTGCGGTGAACAGCGCGGTCGCTATGCCGCCGATCGCAGCAGCGCCGAGAGCGCCGAGCTTGACTAGATTGTCCGTCGTGATCAGGGACTTCTTGCCCATGTTCTCGGTCGACGTTGCAGCATCGTCGGTCGCCCGAGCTGCCTGCTCTTCGGCCTGCGCATGATCGGTCGCAGCACGGCTCGCGGCCTCGGTCGATCGGGTCGCTGCGCGCTGCGCAGCCTCCAGTCGCTCGACGGCGGCGGTGTGCCGAGCTCCGGTCGTGATGCCGCGGGCTCGGAGATCTTCGAGCTTGGCCTCTTCGACGCGCACCTTGCCCGCAGCGTCGGCCTCTTTGTCGCGGGCGAGGGCCATCTTCGCCGCTGCCGCTTGGACTTTCGCGCGCGAGGCCTCGATACCCTGTGCGACACCGTCACCCGCTGCGCGTCCTGCTGCGCGGCCGGCGGTTCCGAGCGTGCCGGTCAGCTCTGACTCGAGAGCACCAGCCGCGCCACGCATCGAGGGGATGACCTGCAGGACTGCGTAACCCACGTTCTCCATGCAGGCACCCCCTCGCAACTAGATTTCGCCAGCCTCGATTGCGCGATTGCGCTCGGCGAACTGCTTCTTGAGCTGACGAATTCGGCGATCGCGCGCCGCGCTCTGCTTCGGCTGCACACGCGGGATCGGCCGGGCCGGGTGATCCTTGCCGGTCCAGGCCTTCCAGATGTCCGAGAGCAGGTACTCGACGTGCCCCCAGCGGGGTTGATCCTTGTTCAGGGCAATCACGATCGGAGAATCGTTGGGCGGGTACTGGAGTCGCACCCAGATCTCCCGCAGCGTGAGTCGGCGTTGCCCGGCATCGTCGAACCTCCACCGGTCGGAGTACCGGATGCCGTGGACCGCCGACAGGTGCGCTTCCACGGCAACCGGATGTTCCTCGAGCAACCGAAGGAGGGCGGTCAGTTTCCCGTGTTCAGCTCCGTCACGGTCTCGTTGATGAGATCGAAGAGCGCGCGGATCTCGATATTGGTGATATCGGGCTTCTTCTGACGCAAGAGCACCGCCTGCGCCGGGCCGAGCAGCCCCATGAGGCCCTGCGGGATGTTCCCGGCAGAGAGCGGCTGCGTGACGGTCCAGAACGGCCACGCGTCGGGATCGGAGGGAATCTCGAACGTCATCCCTTCCCACTCGACGGTGACAGTCTCGATGCCCTCGGCCTCGATCTGCGCTGCGGGCTTCTTACGGTCCTGCGGCTGCTTCACGTTGGCAGGCTTGTGCGGCTGTGCTCGCTTGGCTGCGGCCCTCTTGGCCGGGGCGCGGCGAGTGGCGGACTTGATCGGTGTCGGTTCTGCTGCGGTCATGGTCGCGGTTCCTTCGTGTCAGTGGTGAGTTTCAGTCCTTCGGTGCGGAGCAGGTGACGCATCAGCTCGACGATCAATAGGTCGCGCACGTGGGCGTCGGCCTCGTCGTCGTAACCGGACTGAGTTTTCAGCTCACGATCGAACGCGGCGAGCGTGTCGACCGTTGTTCGATTCGACGGGTCTGCCTCCGCTGCCGCCTCGCGCTTCGCGATCTGCACAGCGGCGAACAATTTGTTGCGCGTGATCGCGTCGTTCGGATTGGAGATTCCCAGACGCTCTGCTGCGGCCCGGATCTCGTCATCGGTGGGAATGTCGGACATTCGCGGTTCTTTCTCTCGTTCGCGGTTCGGATCAGGTGAAGACAGCGGGCCGGTCGAACCGCGTGAACTCCCGGCCCGCTGTCGATCAGGAGCCGACGACCGTGACGCGCGAGGCGGGCGTCGGAGTCAGCAGGCTTGCGTCAGCGACGAGCAGCTGATTGGTCTCGCCGAGGAACTCACCGGCGAGCTTGATCACGTACGCCCCGACGGTTCCGGTGACGGTGACCTGCCCGGTTCCGAGGATTGCCTCGAGCGCAGCCTGTACGGCCGTGGTCGGGGCGTTGTAGGCGATTGCGCTGGTGACCTGATCCTCGAACGCGAGCGTGAACGTGCCGGTCGTCGCGCCGACGACGGTGACAGTCTGCGTCTCGTTGACCGGCGTGTACTGCCGGACGTAGAGCAGGCCATCGCCCTGCGCGTAGATCGTGGCGGTGCACTCCATGCCGGAGGGATCGGACTCGTTGCGGTCCAGGTTCGGGATCCACAGCGACGCCGGCACCGCGGTGAAGTACCGCTCCTTGCGGCCGAAGTCGTTGATGGTCTCGAAGCACACGCCCATCAGTGCGGGTCGCGGTACGCGGATACCCGTTGCAGACGAACCCGGGTGCGCGATCTTGCGCGTGATCCGGTTGTTCTCCAGCAGGGTGAGCTTCCGCGACTCCTCGTAGTTCTTGTAACCCTTGCGGTACAGGCCGATTCCCCAGCCGAAGTGGGTCGACTCGTCCCACTTGCGCTCGTTCGAGAATCCGGCGTCGCCGTCGAGAATGCCTCCATTCGCCCATGCGCGAGGCAGAGGGTCGGTGATGGTCGCGGGCTTGAGGGCGGTACCGGTCGGGTCGAAGTAGACCCCGGCATTCGCCCAGATGTTCACTGCTGTGGGGTTGTTTGCGGGCATGACTGAATCCCCTTTCGGGAGTTGGTGTGATGGAGCCACCCGAAAGGGGTGGTCGAGCGCGAATTAAATTGCGGCTGTTCGCATGCGAGTGCGCACCGTCGCCGATGCCATGAGGCCGTGATTCTTCGAGTCGCGGGCGTCGAGCACATCGGTGCCGGGGAGGATTTTCGCGACACCGGGAACGGTCGAGCAGAGGAGCAATCCGACGGCGACGGCGACGATCTCGCACGACCGGCTCCGACTGTTGGACCAGACGGTGAGCCGCAGTGTCGGCCTGCTCAGGACCGGCCACATCAGCCCGCCGCCATCGACGGCCACCACGAGCATCGGAGGTCGGTTCGGCTTCCACTCGTCATCGAGGGCGAGTGCGCACCGGACGCCAGGGAATCGGCCGGCGAAGTCCTCTGCGAGGAAGTCCTTCACCGGCCGAGCTGCATCCTGCGGAACGTAGACGGTCACGACGTCACCTCAAGTCCCACCGCCGCAGCCGCGCGAGTGAGTGCGCCGTCGGAGACTTGGAGCTCGACGCCGCGCGGATCCGCGATGATCACCAGCGCGGCCGAACGGTCCGACGTGTACGGAGCCACCACGACATCGATCTCGTCGTCGTCGATCGCAGCACGGACATTCTGTGCGATCTGCTCGGACGCCGCATTGGTCATCGGGCCGAACGACTTAAGCAACTTCCCGACGCCCGCGCGGTCGAGGCGTAGGCGAACCCCCGAGGCCATCAGCCCACCGCCTTCATCAGCTCGACGACCCAGCTGCAATCCTCAGGATCTTCGTCGTCGATGTTCTCGGCAACGTCGCCGTCGATCTCGAACTCGACACCGCGCACGATGATCGTGCCGGTGTTGAGGATGGAAACCGGTGGACGTTCGGTGATGTAAACCCGCATCCGGGTTACGCGTCCGTTGCGACCGCGCTCGGGTGCCTCGGTCGAGCCGAGCGGCTCGATCACGCAGCCGGGGATCGTGACGGGAATCGACGAACCCGGAATCGGATCGTCGTTGTCGTCGCGCCGTTCCCCCGGTTTGTAGACGACCGATTCATCGAAGGTCGACACAGTCGCTCCGATCGCCGAAGTGTCCGACGGGCATCTCGCGGAACGAGATTCCGAGCAGTTGGCAATGCCATTTCAGGAATCGGAGTTCACCGTCCGGATTGGTGAGAGTTCCTGCGCGCGAACGAGGCCCGACTGCCTTGGTGTACGACGAATGCCCACGCATCGAGCCGGACGTCATCGCATCACGCACCACCGACGTCACGACGGTGCGAGCATCGTCCTCGTCGATCGGCTTCGTCGATTTGCGTCGAATGATCCGAGACGCTGCGGCGAGAAGATCCGCAGCGTCGTTCCGCTCGAACTCGCTGAGGGGACGCCATTTCGACTCGAACACGCCGACTTCCACGAACGTATCGGTGTCAGCCATGACGTCCCCCCTTCATCACGGCAGCAGCTCGATGAGCTTCGCGCGTGTGAGTTCCTCGGCCGCATCCTCGGCGAATCCGGCCGCGCCGTCTGTCGCGTTGTGAACCTTGACGGCGTATGCGACCCACTCGGCCTTGGTCGCTGTCGGCTCCGGTCGATCGGGATTCCCGGTGGCCGGAGGGTCAACGGGTGGCTCGTCGGCCGGGGGAAAGAGCGGCTCGACCGGGTCGTCGAGCACAACGACCTCGGCGATGAAGCCCTCGTCTTCGAGGCGCTTGATCTCCTCGCGCGAGACGTCGGTGCCGACCGGCTGCCCCTTGTAGACGTAGGCGCGTGAGCCGGTGCTCTTGAGCTTGACGATGGTCAGGGCGGCTACGCCGATGTACTGCTTCGCCATGTCAGACTCCCGTCACCTTGATAGCGGCATTCGGTTCCTGGACCATCGGGACTCCGACCTTGCGGGCCTGAACCCGGTTTCCGTCGGCCGTCTCGATGCGGAACTTCTTGGTCTGCACACCATCTGCAGAGCCGGTGTAGCCGCCGCCCTGGTCCTCGTAGGCGATCGACCCGAGCTGAGTCGAGTCGAGCATCATCACCGTGGTCGACGGCGGCATGTTCGTCGTCTTGACGATGGTGAAACCGGCGATCTTCTGGATGCGACCGGTCAGTACGGGCGACTCGCCTTCGCGAGGCAGATGGTCGAGGATCTTCGCTGCCGCGAGGAGCCGGGCGAACTGGACCGGGCGAGCGAGGATCATGTTGACCTCGAAGCCTTCGTTCAGTTCGTCGATCACCGCGCCGGACAGCAGCGCATCGAGGAACGGATCCGCGCCCGCGGTGTTCCATGCGGCCGACGCGGCCTGCGTCTGCGTGACAGCGGACGCCACGGCAGACAGAACCGTCTCGTCGAACTGCTTCGCCAGACGGTTCGCGAGCTTGATCAGCTTGCGAGTAACGATGTCCATCCGGTTGCGCGAGACCAGAGTGTCGGGGAACTCGGTTGCGAGAGCCCACTTCTCGGTCTTGACCTGCGTGATGGGACCGGCAGTATCACCGGTGAGCGGGTACTCGCCCATGTCACCGACACGCTCGGCCAGACGATCGGAGTAGATCGACTCGCCGGTCTCGAAGATGGCCGATCCGGATCCGGTCAGGTCGACGCGGCCGGAGAGGATCTGGTCGCCGACGAGACGCTGATCGACGAGCGTCCGGAGCATCCGGTAGATCAGGACGGGATTGTTCATCAGTCGGTCGACGGTGATCCGCTGACCGTTGATCGTGGGCCCCTGGTCGGGGTAAGTGGTAGGCATCTGCCCAATTCCTTTCTCAGCGAGTGAACTTGACGGGGAACTGGACACCAGCGCCGGAGGCGGCTTCCAGCGCGGTACCGACCAACGCGTCCGGCGCATCGGTGCCGGAGACCCAGGTCGTGACCTGACCATTGGCAGCGCACTTCACGCGCGCTCCCTGAGCGATCGCACCGGCAGCGGTCGGGTACTGCACCGCTCCCGAGTAGGCGACGAACAGCTGACCGACTGCAGCGTCCTGAGACGCGACACCGATCCAGTCGAGTGCGCCCGCTCCCGCGGTGACGCCCGAGGCCGTCACGAGCTGGCCACCGACGACCCCGCCAGATCCCGCGACGCGCGTGGGCTGGCTCTGACCTCCGGTGAACTTGGGCAGGTAATCAGGCATTGAGAGCTCCCTTCGGAAGGCCGAGGCTTGCCTCGAGCGCGCCGAGATCATCGGCGTTCAGTTCGGATTCGGGCGCGTCCTTCGCGGTGCCGATCGATGCGCCGACGGGAATGAGATTGGCTGCCAGGCCCGCCAGGATCTCGCGGCCACCCTTGGGGTCGGCCTTGAGGTACGAGACCCAGTGCTCGCGCTGAGCGGGCGAGAACTTGCCTGCGCGCACAGCCTCGTCGACCAGACGGTTCCGGTCTTCGTCCTCCTGTCGGAGCGCTGCCTGCTCCCCGCGTGCGGCCGAGGCCTGCAGTGCTGCGAGCTGCGTCGCGTCGATCTGGACCACACCGGGGGCCGCAGCGCGAGACGCTGCAGCGGCCGCGGGGGCCGGCTCTTCGGGCGTGGTGGCCAGCTCTTCGGCTGCCGTCACCATCGCATCGACATCCGCGTCCGCGTCCACCCCGAGGGCTTCACGGAAGGCGGCTTCCTGCTCGTCAGTGAGTGTGAGTGCCACTGTCGAGCCTCCTTTCGGATCGTTCCCGCCCGCGTGAACCGCGGTAGGGGTTGACGCCGAGGCCGATTGGCCGGGGCGTGATTCGGCACGGTTCGCGTACCGAATGGCTGTGGGTGCAGACGCCGCAATGTCCGGCGCTGCAGCAGGATCGGCAGGTGCTGCCGGGGTGACGTCCTCGTAGCGGACGACGACCGGAACGGCGGGCTCGAAGGTCACGCCGTCGGCACCGTCTCCAGTGACCGTGATCGGCACTCGTGAACGCGTTCCGGTGTCGTCGTCGATGACGATCAGCTGCAGTGGATCGAGTTGCATCTCTTCGATCCACACCGACCAGGGCGCGTCCTCGTAGTAGGCGCGGCGTACGTCCTCGGTACTGACGCCCAGCGCTACGGCGGGCGGCTTCGGGTTGGGCATGGCAGATCCCTTCAGGTGGACTGTGACCCGCTGGCCGTGACCACCGGACGACGCCGCGACGCCGTACAAAGTGGCGACGTCCTGCAGCGATTCGAGAGTTCCGATGGCCGGGTGCTCGACGCCGAGCAGTGCCACCGCGGTGATGACGAACGGGTGGGTGTGGCCGATGGCGCACTGGTATTCCCACTGCCCCTCGATCGAGCGATCCGGAAAGGCCGACGCCAGAACGGGTCCGAGCCAACCGGGCATGCCGACGTAATCGCCGACCATCGTGTGACCGTCCTCGGCGACCGCCATGTTCGCGATCCATCCGACAGCAGGCTCACCGTCGAACCGAGGATCGGTGTGTCCGAGCTTGAGAACCGGTCGGCGTACCGCGGGACAGTCGAGCGCCGCCACCGCAGAGGCGAAGTCGCCCGTGGTGAACGTGTGCACTCCCGTACTGGCCGACCATGTGCCCGTATGCATCAGCTCCACCGACGGCAGGTGGGAGAGCGCAGGGGCGATAGGGACGGTCATGCTGTCACCCCTTCCGGCGCCGGTTCCGGAGCAGGCTCAACGGGTGCACCCGAGCCCAGCGGCAGGCCGTACGCCTGGCGCACCGCCGCTTTGATCGCCTCGTCGGGATCGAGCAGGCCACCATCAACCAGCATCTTGAGGGCGGGAGCGACGGCATCGTGCCGAGATCCGATCTCGTCGAACACGATTCGCGGAGCCGCGACCTCGGGGCCCCAGTTCAGGTCCACGAGGTCTTCGACGATGTGTTGATTCGCCGTCTCGCACAGCGCATCCGCGAGCGTCTGCAGTGACATCACGAAGAAGTCGGCGAATGTGCTGCCGAGTGCCCACGATCCCGTCTTGTCGCCGAGGTTCAGGAAGTGAGCGAGCACCGCGCGGCCGATCTGCGCATCGTGGTAGTTGATGGCCGGCTGTGCGTCGGGCAGGTTCCCCTCGACGCCGAGCAGTCGCAGTCGCGCCTTCCACGGCAGCGCCGCTCCGGACGCATCACCCGAGCGGTACGACCGAGCGATGTCCTCACCCTTGTCGAGCTGGGCCTGCTCGTCCCGCTCCCCCGCCTCGTAGACCGGGACGCCCATACCGTTTCGCTCGATCGTCTGTGCCTGGACGCGGAGCAGACGATCCTTGAGAAGCCAGTTCTTATACGCGGGCCGCAGCAACGAATTGCCGAGCCAGTCCGCGCCCTCCTTCTCGTACACGTAGGCGACGAGTTGCGTGACCGGAATCGGCTTGTCCGCGTCGTACTGCTCGATCGAGACCAGGCCACCATCGCGGGCGACGTTGATCGCCGAGATTGTGCGGGGCATCCGAGGACCGAGCTTGCGGAGTCGAAGCAGGCCGGTCACCTCGTCGACCGCGTACTCCTGCTCGAAGAACATGTGCCCGTACTGAATCGAGAGCAACGCGTTCTGGAGATGCTCCTGCCACGAAAACCGGCCTTTGGTCCGACCTCGCGGCTTCGGCTCCTGGCCGTGGATCGGCAACCCGAGATCTTGCGAGATGTGCTCGTACACCTCTGGGTCCGATCCGTTCGGATCCAGCCGCCACCCGGTACGCATCACGGGAAGACTGACGGCGCGCAGCACCGACTTGATCTGCGCGTCCTGCCTTTTCATCTGCTCGTACACCCGCGACGCGAGCGGCCACCGCAGCTCCGGAGTCTCCTCGACTTCCACGTCCCAGTAGGAGCCACCGGTGGTGTGACCGTTCGCGTTCGCGTAACCGATCGTCGTCGGCTTCGCGACGGGCATTGTCTTGGCTGGCGCTGTCATCGCGGCCCCCTTCCTAGAATCCGACGGACATCAGGTCGTAGGTCTCGCTACGGCGCGACTGAGCGGTGACGGGCTTCTGAGTCGGCATCTGCACCGGCACACGGGCGAGGGACTCGAACTCGATCAGGCCCCAACGAGCCAACGTCGCGGCCTCGAGCGGCGAGATCACTTCGTCGTCGGCAGGAACCCAGATGAAGCCGCCCGATGATTTCTTCTGCTCGGCCCCGACAACTGCGTCGGCGAGGTTGGAGTCACCGACATGCGAGAGCTGGTTGCTGGTCGCATCGTTGAGGAAGCCGCCGCAGGCCTGCACGTGCTGCTGCACCGTGGTGGTCTCCGGCTCGATGCCGTCCTTGATCAGCTCCGGGACGATGATCATGGCCGGATCGCGCCGCTCGATGATCACGGCGACCGGCTTCTGCAGGTTGACGATTCGGCGCACATACGACCTGGCCTCGGCGCGCGTCATCTTCTCGTGCTTGCCGACCTCGAGGTGGATTCGGCCGGCCTCGGTCTTCTGCGCCGACGCAATCGACCACCATTCGTTGCTCTCCGACGACGAGATCGCCAGGCACGACGGACCGACGAGCGGTGAATCGACGTCGATCATGTCTGCCCACCTGCCCGCGGTGATCGACGGAACATGATCTGCCGGTGGCGGTTTCCAGATTCCGAACCGCTCGCGGCCGAACTTCTCGTCGTCCATCTGCCCGCGCTCCACCGTGCGGATGAAGTCGTAATCGAGATGC
Source organism: Rhodococcus sp. NPDC079359 (assembly GCF_040702585.1). Classification (NCBI taxonomy): domain Bacteria; kingdom Bacillati; phylum Actinomycetota; class Actinomycetes; order Mycobacteriales; family Nocardiaceae; genus Rhodococcus; species Rhodococcus sp. NPDC079359. Next base: position 397,046 of record NZ_JBFBLH010000004.1, on the reverse strand, counting down.
AGGCCCAGCGCCGGATTGCACGCGTACAGCGCGTCGTCGTCGCCGTCGAGATCGACACCCTCGGGAGAGCTCCACTCGAAGTACGCCAGGCCTCGGTCCTTAGCCAGACCGCGGTTGCGGATCTTCTCAAGCGCCTCCGACGACTCCATACCGGCCGACGAGACGTACCAGATCTGCGCATTCGGCACCGCCGCGAACGCAGGCAGAGCGTCGGCCAGCATCTCCGGGTCGAGGTCGTACGCCTCGTCGAGGAACAGGGTGTTACCGGTGAAGCCACGACCCGAACCACCGGAGCGAGCGACGAACTGGAGGATGCCCCAGTCGGTCTCGATACCCATCAGCTCGTTCGACTCGCGATACCGGCCCGCGATCTTGCGATCGAGGTCGGGAGTCTGGCGACACAACTTCTTGATGCGCCGGAACATCTTGCGTGAGGTCTTCATCTGGTGCGCCGAGTAGATGATCTCGGCGTCCTTCGTCAGGAACATCGCCGCGAGCTGCCGGGCCTCGATGACCGCGCCCTTGCCGTTCTGGCGAGGGACGATCAGGCCGACCTCCATCGCCGACCAGCGGCCACCGGCACGCAAACCGAGGGATTCCTCGATCACGTACTCCTGCCACGGGTCGAGAATCAGGCCCGCATGCTTGGCCAGGGCGACCGTGTCCTGCCCCAGGCTGGTCAGGTAGAGCGGGACGCTACTGTGCTGCGGTCTCTGCGAACCGATCCGCGACTGATTGAGCGAGAGCGTCAAGGAAACTCGCCCCCGCATCCCCGACGTCGCTACTGCCGCCGCCAGTGCCGAGCTTCAGCCGCGAAGCAAGCTGCCGAAGAGTGGTGATCGTCTGACGCCGCTCGACCAAGAGCGCGTCCACCCGCAGATGAAGGACGACGTCGCCGTCTCCTTCCGATTTCGGGACCGTGACGGTGGCCCACGCGTGCGAATCGCCGGCCAACAGCTCGTTGATCCGGTCGAGCTGGTCGGCCATCCGGCATAGCTCGGCGATCACGACCGCTCGCACGGCGTCGGGCTCGGATCTGGTCAGATCACGCCACAATGCCGCGCCTCTCGGCCGCAGATTCTTGGGTCGAAGCGCCTTCGGAATGGCCACGGTCACCCCGTTTCCGCAGGTCAGACCGCATAAACCATGCATGAGCGGTGCATAATCATGCGGGATTTCATGCATGAAACCCGGATTTCCATGCGGGGGGAGAGAGAAACGGCCTGACGCGCACCGAAGGGTCAGCTGGTGGGGGGCCTAATGTTTACGGAGCCCCTGGTCAGGGGCTTGCATGCGGTGCATGAGAGCTCCAACCCGCATAACGCCTGGTCAGCGGCCTGTATGTCCATCCATTGGCATGCATGACCGACTGCATGGTTATGCATAATCCATGCATGGAATCACCAGGCCATCCGGTTGCCCAGCACCTTGCCCTTGAGTGCCGGCCTCGTGTGGTCTCGACTGCCATCGCCTCGGGCGCTGTTGCAGGGACCGTGGAGCAGCCTGTCAGCCTTCGTGCCGCCCTTGGCTCGTGCCTTCGAGTGGTCGGCAGCGAGGCCTTGAGAGAGGTACATGGGCTCACCGCACCACCAACAGATCGTGCCCTCGACGTGGGTGCGCTTGAGTTCCTTGGCCACCTGTTGGTGATCCCATCCGAGGCCCTTCTCGGTGGTGGTCTTGGGCGTGGCCCGTGGTGCGTGCGTCGCTCCCCTGCCCTGATACCAGGCCTTGACTGCACCCTGCATCTGCCACGGTCGCTCGGCCTTGGCTCGGGCCATGACGATGTCGTACCCCGGGTCGATGGTCACGACCTCGGCTCCTCGGTTGCGGTAGCTGGTGAGCAGCGCATCGCTGGGCGAGGAGTGGATCACGTACACGTCGACCTCGGCGCTGACGCGAATCGCTGCATCGATGGCCGCTTGCCTCGCTGCCTTGGTGACCTTCTTGACCGAGGCCTCGTGGGAGTGCGCGCTCTTGCCTTCGCTGGGGATGGTGAGCGCGTGGGCCAGCTTGTCGTAGTCGACGATGATGTCCCCGCGTTGGGCTTGCTTGGCACACCAGGTGCTCTTGCCTGCAGCAGGTGGGCCGATCACGACGTACAGGCTCACCGCGCCTCCCACGTGAGTCGGCCCCTGGCCCGTGATGGCACGGCGTGGGGGAAGCCAGGGGCCGAGCTGAGCCTCGACACAGCGCAGCGGACGCTTCGTGGTGCGCGTGCTTGCCCGTGAGGTACACCTGACGGTGGCGCAGGTTTGACGCTGCATCGAGGAGTGTGTGAGCCCATCGAATGAGGGCACGAAAAAGCCGCTGACCGGAAAGTGGGTCCAGTGGTCAGCGGCGATTCGTTGTCCAAGTTAGCACGAGCAGGGACTTTGTCCAGCTCACACACCCAGCCTCGTGTTGCCGTCGGCCAGCTTGAGGACGTCACCGAGCTTGTAAACGGCCGGGTCCGAGCGCCGGATCCAGTACCGCGATATGTTGCCAGTCTTCTCGCGCCAGCCCTGCGCCGTGATCTTCTGGTCACGCTCCCAGTTGTAGAGCGTGGATCGTGACACCCGGTAGCCCAATTCGACAAGGAGACTGCGGATCTCACCGAGGGTGTACAGCCGCTCGTGCATCTGGTTCAGGATGCGCCGATCGAGCTGGCGCACGTCGTACATGGAGCTGCACCGTCGGCACCGCACCCAGTCCTCACCGCGTTCGACGTACAGGTCGGCTGTGCACTCGAAGCTCTTGCCGTCCTGGGTCCACGTGTAGCCGCACGGCCCCTTGTAGGCGAGCGGTGGCAACGCGTCGATCACTCTGCGCACTCGGGCGAGCGCCGAGGTGATATCGTCGTGCATCTCACCGACGGCCGGCAACGCGCGCAGTGTGGCACCGTGTACGACCATCCACATCGCGGCCTGTTCGACCCAGTACGTCGGATCGTCACTGAATGCTGCCGGGTCGCGGCGCGGTCCGGATCGGTTGTTCTGGACGAGCTGGATCAAGCCGGGTGTGTCCATCGCGTCGCCGAGCAACCATGAGCCGCCGAGGTGGTCGGACAGCACGCGGGCCCACGTCGTGACCGCATTCTCCATCTCGAAGAACGGGCCCTCGGTGGGCCGAGTGCGGTACGCGTCGTTCGACAGGCGCACGGGCACAGCCGTTTCGGCACTCTTGCCGCCGACGGTGCCGCGTGTGAGTCGATCCTGGCGCGCTCGGGTGATGGTCATGTCGACCACGAGGCTCGGCACCTTGCGCAGCTCGGCGACGAGGGTATCGGCGCAGAGCTGGCACAGCGCATAGTCGTCGTGGACGATGCGGCCGCAATTCGAGCACTCGATCAGGCTCACCGGTGACGCCTCCTGGTGTTACGACGGCTGCCGGGGTCGACCGCCCACATCGGCGGCTCCTCACGAACCTGCTGGACCACCTCGGAGGCGCGGGCGATGTCGGCTCGCACATCGGCACCGACCGTCGCTCTCCATTGCCCTACCCATCGAGCGAATTCGTTGTTCTCCCAGCTCTGAGCTAGAGCATCGATGCGAGCGCCGAGACCGTTCTGCCGAGGAGGCATCAGGTAGAAATCGCGGCTCCCCCAACGATCGCCCCAGATCAGTCGATTCCGGTTACTGGGATCGAGCATGCGGACCTGAGTGTCGACGTCGGTCGCCCACCACGGGAGCGCACCGGGCGTCTCGATCGTCGCGTCGACCAGCTCGGGCAGCGTGCCGGTGATCTTGAGCTCGCGTTCCTCGAACCTCTCGAGGTTTCTCCAGCCGATCGTGAACACGCCCGTCTCCTCGACGGTGTAAGCCGGGAACGCACGCTCACGCGGTACCCACATCCACGGACGTGGTTCATCGGGCAACGCGGCAATGGATGGCGTCCACGAATTCGCCCACCGTCGCGCCATCGACACGGTCTCGTCGACCACCGAGTAAGTGATCGATGCGCCGCGGCCCTCGGGTCGGCCGTAGGAGTACGACTCGGGGAAGACGGGGTTCGTCCACGCCATGAGCCGCTCGAGGTACCCCGGCATATCGAATGCGGTCCGACGAGGGATCACGAACTCTGGCGGCATCCGCCACGACGAGATGTCGAACACCGGATCCTCCGGCCAACCGTCTCGGATCTTCTGGAGCTGAGCCGACGTCGCCCACGGGCCGATGAAGTCCGATCCGGGGCAAAGAATCTCGGAATCGTCAGCGGCGTATCGGTAGTCGTCGAGCGCCTTCGTCGCGTCCTCGAGGGTGATCGAATCGCTCTGACCGAAGGTCTCCTGGCACCACATGCAGTTGCAGTGCAGTGGGCTCGAACCAAGGCCTGAGCCCTGTGCCCGCTGCCAGTCATCGCGCAGCTGCTCGATACGGACCGTGATCGCGAGCCCGTGCCAATCCCGATGGCAGTGTGAGCATTTCGGGTGCTGTGGGTCGTTGTAGTCGTACCCATTGAGCGGTTCGCCCGCGTCGAGCTGCTCGTCGATCAGGGCATCGATGTCGGCGATGATGTCGCTCATGGTCGTCCTCCCATGTACTCCGGCTCGAACCCTGGATCCCAGCGTCGTACCGGCTGGTCGATCGTGTAGTTCGGGACGGTGCTGAATCCGAACTCGCCTGTCGGGGTGTCCTTCGCGGTCCGTTGTGGCCGTTCGGGATCGGTAGTGATGTGCAGCAGTTCAGCGCCGAGGATGCGCACGGTGAGGGTCACAGTCCTGCTCCTGTCCAGTCGACCTTCGGTGAGTAGTGGCAAGGCAGCTCGGGCTCGTACCAGCCCAATCGCTGACCGCCGATGGTGCCGAGCGTGAGTGCGTCGGCGAGGTTGTCGTTGCTGCCGATCCGGACGCCTGGCCACAGCTCGGTCATGGCGTCGATGACCTCGACCTTTTCGGCATGCCCGTTGCCGGTGGCGAACATCTTGAGCGTCGTGGCCGGCACATCGATGACCGGGATTCGTCTTCGGGCGAGGAACCGCACGAGATCGAGCAGCAGTGCGCACCGCTCCTGGTAGAGCCCCGAGTACTTCGATGGCTTGAACGGCAGTGCCTCGACCATCACGAGCCGGACCGAGTTCGGTAGTGCCGCAACGATTGCGTCACCCTGCTTACCGATCCGGAGGGCTCGCTGGGCGATGGTGCCGCCCGTGTTGACGCTGCCGACGGTCTTGAGTTCGGGCACGTTCTTGCCGGTGACGAGACGCGGATTGCGAAGGATCGCAATGCCGGTCGCGGTCATGGATGGGTCGATGCCGACCACGCAGCCGCTCACTGTCGTGGCCAATCGAGAATTGCCACGGTGCGACCGGGACGCTTGTCGACCTGGTACACATCGTGCCCGTTGTCGACGAACCAATGATCGTCCGTCTCGCGCACGCCCTCGACTGGGCCGATCCAATCGACCTCTTCCGTCCCGTCGAAGACGACGAACTCCGTGGCGCTCACAGTGGCCTCGTGGTGCGCATCGAGTTGTACCCGTCGATCAGCGGAGCGACGTCGGCCTTCTCGGCATCGTGCATGCGCTGCAGCCGCTCGGCACGGTTGATCCGAGCATGGTGTGCCGGGAAGTTCTGCAGCTCGTGCATCTGCCCGTCGCGGCCCTTGGTGACGCACGGTGCGCCCTTGTCGGCACCGCAGTAGCGGCACGGGATCGTGAGTGCCAGTTCGCGTTGCTGGAGCTGGTCCAGCGATGGCTCACGCATGATCGGCCTCCGTGGGTGTCCGGTCGAGCGAGATCCAGTCCGCGATCGAGAGCGGTTGCACGTGATCGCATTTGACGACCGGGAGGTCGAGCTCCCACAGCTCACCGGGTTCGATGCGGTTGCCCTGGCCGTCGCAGAACTCGCAGTTGTCGATCACGGCTCGTCGGGTGGCCTTGGCCGATGCGGCGCGCTCCTCGTCGCGTCGGTGCCAGTCGGCGTTCGCTCGGCGGTAATCGCCACAGGCACCGCAGCTGCCGACGGCGGGTTCGTTGATGTGCTTGTGGCATCGAGGTGGGGGCTCTGGACCGATGCTCGCGCGCTGGTGACCTTCCGTACTTACGTAACCACTATTGGAGTATGGAGAGGGTGAAGGAGAGGGAGAGGGAGTAGAGGGGGGTTGCCGAGGGGGTTGAATCGGGGGGTGCGATTCATACTGAATTGGGGGGTCAATCACGGGGTGAATCGGGGTGTGACCGAGGGGGTAAGTCGCGGGGTCAACCGAGGGTTGAGTGAGTAGCTTCTGGACCATCTCGGACGCCCACCCCTTGAGGTCCGGCATGTCGGTTCGGAGTCGAATCAGCTCGTGCACGATGACCTCTCGGAGTGTGTTCGAGGCGACCGCGCTGTGTGCCTTGGCCATCGAGACGCCCATATGACGTTGCTTCATCAGGCCGTCGTTGCGGATGAACGAACGCACGAGAACCTCTTCGCTGCCCTCGTCGACGACGATGTACAGGCGGTCCACGAGTTCGGCCGAGCCTGCGTCGAGGCCTGCCAGGGTCCATCCGTCTGCGAGCTGCAGCATGCGCTTGGGACGCCAATCTGCGACGCCGCAGTAAGACAGGCTCGGTGCGGACAGCAGTGTCAGGTAGAGGTGCTGAGCGCGCGCGGTGAGCTTGCGCCAGTCGGGGTCTGACCAGATCGAGGTGAAGATCCGGCCGTGTTCACGCGCCATTGGTGGCCTCCTGGTCGTAGTGGGCCGTCTTCGGTGTGGCCGTCAGGCTGCTCAGAACCTCGGCGAGCGCCTCGTCGATGACGCCAGTGATGTCGTCCAGCTCTGCCGTCGGCGGGTGGAAGACGCGGACCTCGCACGTGATCTGCGGGACGGTCCGGTTCGGTGACTGCCCGCCGTCGTACGGCAACCGAACAATGGCGTAGTGAGACTGTCTGTGGCCCATCACGCCACCTCGAATAGTTCGAGCTGCTCGGCCGGAGCGCTCAAGTCGATGGCCTCGTGCACGATCCGAGCAAGCTCGCCGAGGTCTCGTGTGTCGACGGGGTATGTGCGCCATGCGATCAGAGCCCGTTCCCGCAATTCGGCCGGCAAGCTCGTCGCCCACTGACGCAAGCGGGTGTAGGTGATCTCTACGCGCAGGTGTGGTTTGTGGAAGCGCAGGATGCCGGGTGAACCGTCAGGTAGTCGCTCGACGACGTCGTACTGGCACCACTCGCCTTCGAGGCCGGTCTTGGTCAACCGGTAGTCGAAGCCCTTGCCGCCGCCGCCACCTTGCGACTGCCGTAGGCTGTCGATGCCATGCTTCGGGGTTGCGATGACCTGACCGATGTTGCCGTTCAGGCGATGGAGCAGATTTCGCTCGTTGTCGGTGAGGGCGATCATGCAGGCACCTCGACTGGTGCGTCGGTGATCGGATTCCAGGCGAGCGGGTCGAGGTCGATTTCACGGGCGCACTGATGGCACAGGCCGACGTAAGCCTCATCGATCGCGACCGTCCTAGCGTCGGCAGCAGACTCCGCTTCGACGTCGAGCGTGATGTTGACTTCCTGAGTCAATGTCACGCGGTACGTTCGCGCCTTCATCGCCGCACCCCTTCCAGAGTCCGACGCTCGTACGATCCCTGCGAATATCCGAACGCGCGATCAGCGTCGTCCTCGCTCACAAAGCCCCGAAGCGCCTTCCTGAGCCCGATGATGCCGAGAGCAATTGCGGCAGAGGCGAACAGGAGCAACATCACTTACCCCACCCCTCGTTGATCCACCGAGCGGCGTAGTCGGTCCACGTCTCGCCGTACAGGCCGAACGGGTAGGGCTCGACGCCGTACATCGTGTGCTGAGTGCGGCCGGGCCGACCGTAGGGCGCGAGGTAGCCGAAGAGGCCCTCGATAGCCTCGCTGTAGCGACCGGGACGGAACCGCGAGAGCCAGTCCCGATCATTGATCGCGTGGACCTCGTCGGCGGCTTCGTTGACGACGTCGCGACCACCCCACGCCTTCCGCTGCTCCATTGCCGCGTACGGCGAGATCGCACCCGTGATTCTGCGGACCGGCGAATTGGCCGGCGCGCTCGTGATGATGTCCCTCGGGTTCGCCAGCTCCAGCGTGACCGTGTTGGCCGGCCACTTCCCGTGCGACGAGTGCAGACCGTAGCCCGGTGCCGGGACGGCCGAGTCACCCTTCGCGCGTGCCGGGTTGGCGATGTTGACCGCAAACGCGACGTCGAGTTTCGTGCCGTTCGCGTTCAGGAACTCGCCGCGCTGCACCCCCTCGAGGAACCGCGAGACGACGATGCCGCCGAGGCTGTACGAGATCAGGCCTACGCGGTTCTTCGTCTCACGCACTTGCCATGCGAGATCGGCGACGCCGAGGTCGACACTGACGTCGAGGGGGTAGGCCTGCTGCCCCGGCACGCGCCCGATCTCGCCGATGGTGGCGGGATACAGGCAGTCGCTCAGACGGAACTCGGTCACCTGTAGCTTGCGAGCGACCAAGCCGCACATGCCATTGCGGGGACCGGGCGTGTTCCCGGTCCCCCGTACGGTGATGACGTCGATCACGCGGCCATCCTCGGTCGCAGCAGCTCGGCCTCGACCTGCACGTACTCGCCGAACCGTAGGACGGTTGCCATGTTGCGACCGTCGTGTGAAGAGATCAGATCAAGGTCTGACGAGACCAGCTCGCCGACCTTGATCCATGCCTCGCCAGGCTCCTGCCACGTGACCCACACGGGCTCGACGACCTTGAGGATGCGGGGGCGCTTCATTCGTCGCCACCGGAGAACTGCGGGCCGGTTGCCTTCGAGATCGAGGTGACCTTCTCGGCGTCCGGGTCGTCGGGCTCCTGCTCCTCGTCCGGATCGACCGCCTTGCCGTCGCCGTCGATGAGTGAGCCTTGTCCGTCCTCGGCGTCGTGAATCTTCTTGCTGACACCCTCGACGATCTTGAGCATCTTCATGGTGACGGTGCGACGTGTGCCCTCGTTGGCCATGTCCTGCTCGGTGTGCGTCGTGCACACGGCCTTGACTGTGTACGTGCGCTCTTCGCCGATCTCGGGCATCTCGAACGACTCTGCGGACGTGCCGGAGATCTTGACGCGTGCCTCTTCGATGAGCGGGGATGTCATGTGGATGGTCACTTCGGGTCTCCTGTCGATGGGGTGAGGTTGAGCCATTCGATTGCGCGCTCGGCGACGTACTCCCAGACGTCTTCCGGTAGCGAGCCGAATGGCAGTCCGCGATGTGCTCGCGTCCATGAGGCTCGGAGGACAGCAGCGAGCTGGTGCTTCTCCTGCGCGACTTCCAGTTCGATGTCGTCCTGCTGCTTGAGGTGGGCGAGGATTCCGGCGCCGATTTTGGTGAGATCACGCAGTGCCTCGACGGTGGCGATCTGGCCGAACATCAGCGAGGCACTGACGTCGTCGCCCTGCGCAGCCGCCTTGGCGCTGTCGAGCGCGTCGGCGGTCACGACTGCAGCTCTCGGAGCGCCTGTGCCGCCTCGTCGAAGCTCAGCTCGGACGGCAGCTCGAGGTCACGGTTGAACAGGTTGCCGAGCCAGGCGAGCTGCGTGTCGAGATCGTCCATGACGGCCTTGCGGAATGCCTGCTGCAGTGCCGCCTGCTGGTCCTCGGTGCTGGGCTTGACCTCGGCCTGTTCCGGTTCTGGCACCGAATCCGAGGCGGGTTCTTCGTCGATGGTCGTGGCAGCCGGATCGTCGACACCGAGCTTGTTCCGCAGGCCTTCGATTCCCTTGGGTGCAGGCTTGTCCACACGCTCCGAGGTGGCCTGGATTGCACGCTCGTCTTCGAGGTCTTCCTTCGAGTACGGCATACCCATCAGGACATCGGGTGCGGCGCGACGGCAGGCGTCGGCCAGAGCCTTGGCGTAGAGCATGCCGCGGGGGTCGGTCTTGTACTTCGTGTTCCCGGCGACGTACCCGGCCTGTGTGGCCAGCTCGATCGTCCAGGTGACCTCTTCCCAGTTCTCGGAGCCCGCATGCCGGGCACGGACGGTGGCCGACGTTTTCGTGCTCTCGACCGTCTCGACCTCGTGGCCCTTCGAGATCAGCAGCGCTCGCATTGCGCGGGCGTACATGCCGGGCACACCGTGAACCGTGAAGATGTTCTGCAGCGATGTGAGCGGATTCCAGCCGAGCTGCTGACCGTGGTAGATCGCGATCGCGGCCTCTTTGCGGCCGGCGCGCTTGCGGCCCTTGCTGTCGGTACCGCCGTCGTACGCCTGCACCGTCGTGTGGATCATCCCGGCGAGTACGTCTGCCGATTTGAGCGCTGCCACATGCGCTTCGAGGTTCTCCGAGACGGTCATCATGGCCGGTGCAATCGCGTTGGCCGGTGCGTTGTAGGTGTCGAGTTCAGTCATGCTGCGTCGCTTCCTTTGATCGATCCGAGGTCGAGCTTCGTGTTGGCGTAGAGCGAGACCGAGTCACCGCGGCCGGGCCGACGGTCGGCCACCTTCTGGCCGTTGCACGTCGCGTACTGGGCATTGCCCATCGCGTCGAGCATTCGGGACTTGAGACCGGTCACGGTCTTGGTGGTCTGCTTGAGTTCCTGCGTCCAGCCGAGGTACTGCATGGCAAGCTCACCGTCGAGTTCGACTGAGCTGCCGTCGATCTCGGGGTGCAACTTCCTGACTGCCTCGTACGTCGAGACCGAGTCGTCCAGCTCCGGCGCGACACCCTCGTCGAGGCTCCGTTGCCAGTCCATGACGCGAGCGAGGATCGCGCTGGCGATACGCGGATCGAACTCGATGTCGTAGATCCGGGGCATGCCGTACTGCGGCCAGAGCACGATGTTCGCGGTGTCGTGCCAGCCTGTGATGAACTGCTGCCACACCACCTGTGCGGCGTAGTCGGCCGGGCACTCCCCCGATCCGTCGTCGCCCCACTCGGCCAGATCGCGTGCGGTCTTGACCTCGACGACGCGGCGCTTGCTCCCGCGTGATCCGCGTCGGTCGATGGTGGCCGCGTTGGCGAACGGGAGATCCTTGCGGGAGTACTGAACCTCTTCACGCGAGAGCCGCCAGCCCGGATTGCGCAGCTTCCAGAACTCCGACGCGGCCAGCTCGGCGGCGTGGCCGTAGTCGTAGTTCTCCTGCTTCGCCTCCGAGATGGTCTCTGTGATGTTGCCGGCCATCTGATGCCATAGCGCGTACTGCGAGTTCCATCGCGAGATCCCCAGGATGGCAGGGATCTTCGACGCGGTGATGGTGCGCAGCCACTCGGGCGAACCGGGTATCAGTGTCGTCATGATGCGACCTCGATTCCACGATCACGGGTGACCTGTCGACGACTGATGCCGACGCGGTCGGCGATCTCACGTGCCGACAATCCACGCACGGTCAGCTGTTGGATTTGCTCGGCGCGTTCGGCTTGCGAAGACCGCCGCGTCCACCGAACCTCTCGCGCCGGTTCGGCATCCGGGTCGTCCATGACGTCCTCGTCCCACTCGAACGGGAGCGCCCAGCCCTTCTGCCGGGCACGCTTACGCGAGATCTCCGACGGACCCACCTGCATGTGACGGCGAGCGAAAATCTCGGCCACCTCTCGAGCGCGACGCGCAGTGCAGTGAGTCGCCTGACCAGCGGTGAGTCGGGTGATCCCTGTCGGATGGATACCGATCTCGGCAGCAACCATTTCCTGCGTCCACCCGATCGCAACGAGAGCGCGGAGCCGTCGGACAGTGCCTGTGCTCGCTACTCGTGTACCGGGTGCGGCCGTGCGCCAAGCGTTGGTAGGCAACGCGATCGACAGGATGCGATCAGCGGTCAGCCGTCGGACGGCCTTGTTGGGTCCGGTGCCTCGATCGGGCCGTCCGAGAATCAAGCATCGAATGGTCTTGCGCTCTACACCTGCCAGCTCGGCGATACGACGGGCTCCGAGTCCGGTCGACAGGAGAGCTTCGACGTGTGCGCGTGCAGGCGCAGCGTCGATGTACTCGGACTCGAAGCGGCCGTAAGCCTTCTGCCGGAGACGAAATTTCTCGTAGCAGGCGTGGCACATTCCCCGTGTGGTCACACGCCTGATGCACTCGACTGAGCCGATACACTGCTTGGATTCGGTCATGACGCCGCCCACGCAATCGACCCGAGCGCCAGCGCGAGTGCCAGTAGCACGAGAAACGTTGCGGGCGTGAGGGTGCAGTCGACGGCGACAGGCAGGTGGTCGATGGCCTCGTACGGGTCGATGTCGTTCTCGGTGTACGTGGTCCCGGTGGTGCTGGCCGCGATGTCGTCGGTCAGCTGGGGACGCTCGAACGGAACCCACCAGGGCTCACGAGTGGTCTCGATCATGCGACACGCTCCGATCGAACCGAGATCTCGTCGCCGAACACAATGGCCTTGAGCCCGCCGCTGAGGGTGACGATCCACTTACCGCCGCGGCGCGTGCGCTCGGCGTTGATCAGGTGCCGCACACGCAAAGCCTCAGGGCTGGTGGGCATCTCGTGGTTGCCGATGCGAGCGAGGCAGATCACCTCGCGGTCGGACTGCGGAATCGTGAGTATCACCAGGTCACCCCCTGGGCTTCGAGCTTCTCCAGCTCGTCGGCGATGGCGGTGTATTCCGCTGCGTGCTCACGGCACACCGCGATGGCGTCCTTGCCGAACATGGACAAGTTCATCCACGTGCCGCCGCCCTGCCCGCCCTTGCTGTCCGCGCGCACCATCTGCTGGCCACCCGTGCGGACCTTGGTAACGAGGATGTCCACGTTGAGGAAATCGACGTTGCTCATGCGATCTGCCCTTCTGTGCTGTGGGCGGGGAGCGGTAATGTGCCGCCCCCCGCCGTGATCCCCGCGCCAACATGCGAGACGCATGAGTCAGCGGGGAGATGGAGCCCGGCCAGCGGTTCCGGTGTATCGGCAGGAGCGCCACCGCTGGCCGGGAGTGCGAAGTCGAGGATCGCGTCGATGAAACCGGCGACGAACTTCTCGACGAGATCTGTTGCGGGAGCGCTCATGCGGAACACATCCCAGCCGCGTGGGCCGCATCCATCTTGTCGGCCATCTCGCGCAGGATCTGGGCCTGCTGGAGAAGGCAGATCGGGTTCCTGTCGGGGACGGCGACGATCTGGCCGAAGGCGCGCTCCGGGTTGTCGGGGTCCGGCCCGATGCCGACGATGGTCGTGGCGTAGCGGAAGGTGTCCGTCATCTTCTGGAGCTGTGCCATCTGCTCGGGGCTCATCAGATGAACCCCGCAGTCTGCGACGCGGCGAAGAGGATGCCGAGCAGGAGGCCGGCGAAGATAAGGCGGGGACGGAGGTACTCGACGGTCGATACAGGGGCGCGATGCTGGCTCATATTTCGTCCTCCTGAAAATTTGTAGCGGCGAGCATGGCGGCGTCGTGGCGATCGCAAATCCAGACCAACGGGCCTGGGAGGTTGTCGGCACCAACGCGGAACAATCGATGAGCGGCAATATCGATGACGCACCAAGGCGACCACCAGCCGCAGCAGAACCACCAGGGAGGCTTCACGCGTGAACCTCACTGTTCATCGAAAGCTGAACAGACAGTCCACACTTCGCACCGAGAGCGAGAGATTGGCCCTGCCTCACGTAGAGGGTCTGTCGGACCTGCCCGTTGTGGTGGCGTGGGGCATTGTGCTGCGGACGCAGATCGAACCAGTCGAACGTGACACGACCGGCTCGGGCTCGATGCTCGAACACTTCCTCTCGCCGTCCTTTGCTTGCAGACCAGCGCTCGCCCAACGAAGTTCGGTAAATGAACCCCTTGTCACGTAGGAGATTGAAGGCCTGCGGTTCGGTGAGACCGAACTGCGCTCCCCAGACCTTCACGGTGACCACATCGTCGGTGAGGACAAAACGATCGTGGTAAGCAATCGCCGGAGCGGCCGATTCGAGCGCGGCAGCCATGACGGCTTTCTCTTCCTCGGCAGCGAGTGCCAGCTTGAGGATGTCCGCGCGTGTGAGGGTCGCCGGATCGAACACCGGGCCGAACGATCCGGTCTTGCGAATCTGCGGCAGGACGGTTCCAGTGATCCATCGGCGGAACGAGACGGCGTCGGGCTTGTCCGAGCGGATGACGACCTCGTACATACCCGACTCGTTGACGACGGTCATCTGCTGTCTGCCGCCAGGGGTGTCCATCGGACGGACACCCTTTTGGTCCTCACTCAGTCGCGCGGTGACGTTCCGGTTCTGTGTGAGCCGAAGCGCCTTGCACAAATCGGCTAGGACAAACCACGGCTCGCCGTCGACAAGCACTGTGCGTACAACGGAGTCGCCGTACTGAAACGGCATCAACTCGCTCATGCTGCACCTGCCTGCTCGGCGCGAGCCTGCGCAGCGCGACGCATCGCGTTCTTGAGGTGGTCGCTGATCACGACGTCTTTGAACAGGTGGCGATCGCGTTCGATCGCGTCGCGCATCTGCGCTCGGATTTCTTCGGTAGTCTGAAGCACGGATTTCCTTTCGAGGTGATTGGTTGGTCCGAAGCCGCTGCCTGTTCCCGCAGGTGGCGGCTTTTCTTATGCGGGGATGGGGGTCGCGGCGACTGACTCGCGGCGAGGGCGCATGATCGCGAGCTGCTCGATTTCGAGGGCTTTAGCCGCCTTGGCCAGCAGCACGTTCGTGAGCTTCTTGCGACCCGCTTCGATGTTTGCGAGGTAGGGGCGGGAGATGCCGATGGCCGACGCGAACTCGTCTGGCTTGAATCCACGCGTCTCGCGCAGGTACCGAAGCGTCATGCCGACCCGTTCCCAGTCGCACTCCTCGAAGGGGGTGGTCGCATCGACCTTCCCGCGTCTTGGCTTAAGTTCCGTTGTCATGGGTTTGAAGGTAGGGGAACTACACGGAACTTGTCAACGGAACACGCGGGAACAGGGGTGAAAAGGGAACATAAGCGCAGGTAGAACAGGAACAACATTCGTGTAGTTACGCCGATGTTTTCCCGCTTTTTGGCAGGTGTTCCGTCCACCACCCTTGGTTGATGTTCCTGGAAATTCCCTGCAAGATTTCCCTATGGAAAGTGATGAGCAGTCGGCTCTCGATCGTGTTGCCGCCGCCGTGACTGCACGGCGGGCAGAACTCAGGCTGAGCCAAGCGGCCCTTGCGTCGGCAGCGGACGTCGACCCGAAGACCGTGAGAAGTCTCGAAAACGGGGAACGTTGGCCACAGCTCGCGAAACGGGCTGCTATCGCGAGCGCCTTGGGATGGACTAGTAGCAGCCTCGATCGAATCCGGAAGGGGTATTCGATCGAGCCTCTCCCTGCCATTCCCACCGCATCGGCCGCACCTCAGCAGCGTCCGAAGCGCTACGGGGCGTGGTCGCTGGACACGGGGATTCTGGCCGAGCTGTCGAGCGCGGCCGACACTGTCCATGCGAAGGCAGATGAAACCGAGAACTACGACAGCGAATCGGACATCGAGGACGTACTTTCGTCGACCGAAGAGCTCGTCGAATCCGCGAAAAGGCTGGTCGAACTCGCTCAAGCAGTAGCCGAGGTTGGGGTCGGAGGCCGCGTGCATCTCCAGATCCTGAAGACCGGCCCAGTGCAGTTCGACGAACCTTCTGCCTTGACTCGGCCGAAACAAGGCACGAGGCCTGACTACGAACTTGCCGCCCGCCCGGGCGAAACGGAGGATGAGATCCGCGAGAAGCTTGGGATTGAGTACGAATAGCCGCATCTCCCCAGGTCGGGAAGTTACACACGCGTAATTTGTCGGTACCGTACCGCACAGTTCACCTATGCACTTCCACCCATGGCGGCACCTGCGAGACCATCACCCGCACGTGCACGTGATCTACCCGAACGGCGGCACCGGCTGCCTCGGTCGGTGGACCGATGACGGGATCGAGATCAACCGTCGATCGAGTCAGCGCGAGCGTCGGTGCACCCTGACGCACGAGCTGGTGCACATCGAGCGTGGACCCCTACCCGACGATCCACGGATGGCTCTACGGGAAGAGCAGACCGTCGATCGCATCTCGGCCGAACGGCTCATCGAGATCGACTCGCTCGTCGACGTCCTCGCGTGGAACCGCTACCGCGTCGATGACGAGGCAGCCGAAGAGCTGTGGGTGGACATGCGCACGCTCAGAATCCGCGTCGACAACCTGACCGACGACGAACGCGCGTACATCGACGAGGAACTCGAACGGAGACAGCCGTGAACGAGCAGCAACGAGCCATGCTGGAACTCGAAAGGCGTTGGTACACAGCGCAAGGTAACAAGGAAGCCGACATCGCCGGACAGTTCTCGATGTCGCCGGTTCGGTACTACCAGCTTCTCAATCGCCTGCTCGACGATCCCGCGGCGCTCGCCGCAGAGCCGGTGCTCGTGAAGCGACTCCGACGGATTCGCGATTCGCGCGCTGTCAGCCGACGGTCCGCTCCGCAGGCAGCACTCTGACGTCGTCGATCGAGAACTGTCGAGTGCCGACGGAGGACGGCAGGATCGTGACCGACAGGTGTTCGCGGATTGCTTGGCGGCGATCGGGGATGTCGAGCTGAGCCCAGTGTGCCGCTGCGTTGGGTCCGGAGATTCGGCTCGTAAGCGGCGAGGAAGTCGCACGACGCAGCTTGGCTGTGGCAGCGGAAATCTTTGTGTTGATTGCTTTTTCGAGTTTGTGGAACGACTCGTCAGTGATCTGCTCATCGGCGAGCTGCTGAACGAAGTGGTCGAGTCGTCGGCGCTGCCGCTCGATTTCGGCGACGAGAATGCCGTTCGCGACGTCGTCGACCGGGGCGATGTCGTGGTCCTCGAGCAGTGCGATCATCTTGAGTTCCACATAGTCGTCGACCAATTGGGCGCGACGTCGAACACAGCTGTTCTCGGCGCACAGATAGGTCGGCGACTTGAGCGACTTCGGCCCGAAGAACCGCATGCCACTGCCGCAGACGCCGCAGGTGGCGATCCCGGTGAGGAGATGCTTCACCCCTGGCCCGGCAGACGTACGCCGAGCCGGATCCGCGAGGATCCCCAGAACGCGGTGATGAGTCTCCTCGGACACGAGGGCGTCCCAGGTGCCCTGTCCGATGACCTGCCCGTGCTGGGCGCGCAAACCCGCGTACGTAGGAGACGAGATCATGGTCCGAATGCGCTGCGCCCTCCAGGGCACCCCCTCGCTGGGCGGTGGCACCTGGCGAGCCTGGAGATCCCGAGCGACTGCGTGAAGCGACTCTCCAGCCAGGAACCGTTCGATGATCTCCACGACGACGGGAGCGGTCGCGGGGTCATGCACCCATCGCTCGGTCTTACCGGTGTCTTGGTTGAACTGCCTCCGATAGCCATAGGGCAGACGACCATTCGGCCGGCCTTCCAGCGCTGCCGATCGCTTGCCGCGCAGCACACGCTCGCGGATCTGCTCGGCCTCACGCTCGGCTAGGAGGGCGTCCAGGCCGGAGCCGAATCGATCGTCTCCGGAGTTCGGGTCGAGCAGTTTCCCGGAAACGCACCACTTCACGCCACGGCTCGCACACAGGTCGCGCAGCAACACGTAGGCCGCGAGATCGCGCGACGCTCGCGAGGCCTCCCACAGCACGAGCACATCGCCCGGCTGCAACACCTCGGCGAGCCTGCGGTAGGCGGGGCGGTCCTTCGTCGACCAGCGGGATGCGCCGCGGTCGTTGTCGGTCAACACCTCGGCGACGGCCCAACCCTCACGCTCGCACACCGCTCGGCACTCACGTTCCTGGTCGGCTACAGATTTCGCTTTTCCGGTCTGGTCAGAACTCACCCGGCAGTAGATGATTGCGCGCATGGCAGCAGAATATCTGGACCCTCTGACACAGCTGGTCGAGGCAGGCGACCCGGTGCAGGTGGGGCCGATCAGAACGACCAACAGCGGTATGGGCTTCAAGGGCTTCTACCGTCCGACCGAATGAAGGGCCGGCCAGTGACGGACTCGGACGTCACCGTCGTCAGCGCCGTATCGGGAACACGATCGGGATCGGTGACGGTGCGCGCCACCGAACACGGACTGCCGATCGGGATCACGATCGACGAACGCGAACTGCGCTACGGCGGAGGCGCTTTGGCGTCGACGATTCTCGAGCACTGTGTACGGGCGAGTGCGGCCGCACGAGCTCAGCGCCGCACCCTCCTCGCCGAGGACGGCGTTCCCTCCGATGTTCTGAATCGTCTCGGTCTGCCCACCCGTGCCCGAGTCGCCGCCGAGGCGAACGAGCATCTCGCAGAGGACTCCGCACCCACGAGTTGGTTGAAGCAGGTATGACCCACGCCCACACCACCGAACTCGACGCTCTGGTCGGCAGCGCCCAGCACCGGCTGGATGCACTTCGCGAAACGCACGAGCGACTGGACCGCATCAGAATTCGACTCACCTCGCCGGACGATCTGGTGACCGTCGTCGTCGATGGGTCCGGCGCCCTGGTCGAACTCGAACTCGCCGAGAACCTCGGATCGGTTGCCGCTCATGCACTCGCGTCGACGATCACCGTCGTCGCTGCCGACGCTGCACGTGCGGCGCTCGACCAGCGCGAGGCGATCCTGCAAAGTCTGCAGGGTTCGTTCACAGACTCCTGAGATAGGCTTCGCGCCATGGCTGGAGACATCATCCCGATCGAACTCGGTCTCACCGCCGGTGACTTCTCGACACTGTGGGCACCGGAGTGGCGAGAAGGCGACGACGAGTGGGAGGCATTCCTCGGACACGAGGAAGACCTGTACGGATTCTCGACCGTCGCGGAGCTCGCGGCATTCGTCAGGTCCGACGACGACAACGATCTCGTCGACCATCCGTCGTGGAAGGTGGTCTCCGCACTCGCCGCACACGAACTCGAGCCCGACGATCTGCACCGCTTCGATCTGGTGGCCGTGCCGGAGTTGGTGGCCTCCGATCCCGAAGCCGACGTTCTCGCCGAACTGCAGGCAACCTTCGACATCGTCTCCTCCATCGGCGATGTCTGCGAACTGCGACCGGTCACAAGCTTTTTCGGATCCAACCCTTTCGTCGGGGCAGTCGGCGGAGGCGTCGAGAACTTCCTCGGTCGCGAGGGCGGTGAACTGTGGGACCGCATCGGTGCAGCGGTCGCCAAGCACTGGGACGACGTGCTCGACGCGGTCGACTCCATCGTCACCTCCCCCGATGTCGACTCCGCTGCCGTTGCCGTCGCCGAAGCCGAGATCACCGCAGCCGCCGAGAACGCCGTCGACGCCGATGACGTCACGGACGACATCGACTCCGATTCGGACGACGACGACGAAGACGACGACTCCGCCGAGGTGGATCGCGATCCGATCGCCGCAGCCGCGGCCGAAGATACCTTCTGGACCACCGTCGGCATCGACCCGATTCGCATCATCACCTCGGACGACACGCTCTACACCCTGCGGTGCTACCTCGGCGACAAGCCGGTGTTCCTCGGTCGCGGCGGTGCCATCAGCGTCTTCGGTTCCGAGCGTTCGTTGGCCCGCTACCTGGCCGACGATCACGATCATGATCTGGCACAGGTCAGCACCTACTCCGATGTTCAGACCGCCGCCATCGACGGCTCCCTCGACATCGAGATCACCGACGACAACGTGTACGTCCTGCCCGGCCTGGCCGACGATCTCGCCGAAGGGCCCACCGCGGTGGACGTCGACCAGTTGGATCTGGCCGTCGAATTGTTCACCGACGCCGCAGATTTCGCCGGAGACGCTTCCGTCGACGAAGCTCTCGCCACGTCCACGCCACTGGGTTGGTACGTCTCGTACGCCCTCGAGCCCAGTCCCGACCGGCTCGCGCCGAGCGCACCGTTCGACGTCGAGGCCGAAGCGTGGCGCGCCCTCGAGCGCGAGTTCGAGAGCCGACTGCGTAAGAAGTAGCCGGCCCCCGGGTCTGGTCGATCAGCCGATCAGCACTGCGTACCCCGGCTTGATGACGTCGTCGATCAGCGCCAGCCGCTCGTCGAACGGCAGGAACGCCGACTTCATCGCGTTGATGGTGAATCGCTCGAGATCGCTCCAGCCGTAGCCGAAGGTCTCGACGAGCTTGACCATCTCTCGACTCATCGACGTATCGCTCATCAAGCGGTTGTCGGTGTTGACGGTGACTCGGAATCGCAATCGGGCAAGCAGATCGAACGGGTGGGTCGCCAACGACTCGACGGCACCGGTTTGGACGTTCGAGCTCGGGCACAGTTCCAGAGGCATCCGTGTGTCGCGGACGTAGGCGGCGAGCAGGCCGAGCTCGGGTGTGCCGTCGGCGTCGGTGGTGATGTCGTCGGTAATTCGAACCCCGTGACCGAGCCTGTCGGTGCCGCAGAACGCCACTGCTTCCTGGATCGACGGCAGACCGAACGCCTCTCCCGCGTGAATGGTGAAGTGCGCGTTGCTCGCTCGCATGTATTCGAAGGCGTCGAGGTGACGACTGGGAGGGAAGCCCGCTTCGGCACCGGCGATGTCGAAGCCCACGACGCCGCGGTCACGGAACCGGACCGTCAGTTCGGCGATCTCCCGCGAACGCGCCGCGTGCCGCATCGCGGTGAGCAAGGTGCCGATCGTGATGTTCTTGCCGCGCACCTTGGCCGCGGAGATCCCTGCCTCGAAGCCGGCGAGCGTGTGGGTGACGACCTCGTCGAGAGTCAGGCCGCGCTCGAGGTGCTGTTCCGGTGCGAAGCGCACCTCGGCGTACACGACGCCGTCGTCGGCCAGATCCTCGGCGCATTCCTGCGCCACCCGGAACAGTCCTTCGGGAGTCTGCATGACGGCAACGGTGTGCGCGAACGTCTCGAGGTACCGCACGAGCGAGCCGCTGTCCGCGGCGTCGCGGAACCACTCGCCCAATGCCGCGCCGTCGGTGGCGGGAAGATCGCCGTAGCCGCATTCGTCGGCCAGTTCCAACACGGTCTGCGGGCGGAGTCCGCCGTCGAGGTGATCGTGCAGCAACGCCTTGGGAGCTGTCCTGATCGACGCGAGATCGAGTGGCGCACTGCCACCGATCGAGGACTGAGTGTTCTCCGCGGTGCTCATGTGACGACGGTAGCGTGCGGCTCGCACGCACGCGCGTCTGTCATCACCACTCGGCGAGTCCGCGGATTCCCCCGAACTTCGCCGCTTCTGCGACCTATTTCGTTGCATTGTTACTCCAATGAAAACAATTCCGTCGATACACAGCGGATCTGCGACGGAAATCGTAGTGTTCAGCACACACGCGCGGCCGATTCTGTCGGGTCCCCTCCGACGTCCTCGGTCGTCTCGAACCTCGGAGAGATCTATGTCCACTGTGGAACCGCCGAACACCCTTCCGGGTAAAGGACTCAACACCGGCGCTCTCGGGCTGGTCGGCAACATCGTCATCGGCTTGTCGGCGGTGGCCCCGGCCTACAGCCTCGCCGCGACCCTCGGTTACGTGGTTCTGGCCGTCGGCGACAAAGCGCCCTCGATGTTCCTCATCGCCTTCGTTCCGATGCTGCTCACCGCCTTCGCCTACCGCGAACTCGGGCGTGACACACCGGACTGCGGCACCTCGTTCACCTGGGGTACCAAGGCATTCGGGCCCTGGGTCGGTTGGATGGCCGGGTGGGGGCTGGCCGTCTCGGCGATCATCGTGCTGGCCAACGTCGCCGAGATCGCCGCCATCTATCTGTTCGAGTTCCTGGGACTGTCCGGGTTGGCGGAGTCGACCGCAGCCAAGGTCGCCCTCGGTTCGTTCTTCATCGTCTCGATGACCTATGTCAGTTTTCGCGGCATCCTCATCAGCGAACGCATGCAGAACGTGTTGCTGGTCGTGCAGTTCGGGGTGCTCATCGGAGTGTCGGTGACTGCTCTGGTCAAGGTGGGTACCGGGACCGCAGGACCGCAGGCCATCACGCCCCAGTGGAGCTGGTTGGTACCCACCGGAGTGACGATGTCCGACGCGGCCCAGGCCATCATCCTGTGCATCTTCATCTATTGGGGATGGGACGCCTGCCTTGCCGTCGGCGAGGAAACGAAGGATTCGGAGAAGACTCCGGGACGCGCCGCGGTGATCACCACGCTCATTCTCGTGGCCACCTACGTACTCGTCGGATACGCCGTGCAGTCGTTCGCCGGGTTCGGCGACACCGGCATCGGCCTGAACAACCCGGACAACGTCGACGATGTGCTCACCATTCTCGGCGATCCGGTCGCCGGTTCGATCGTCGCGTCGCTCCTACTGCTGACCGTCTCCATCTCGGCACTGTCCTCGACGCAGACGACCATCCTGCCCACGGCCCGCGGAACACTGTCGATGGCCGTGTACGAAGCGATCCCCAAGCGGTTCGCCAGCGTGCACCCCAAGTACATGACGCCCGGCTTCGGCACGCTCGTGATGGGTGCCGCGGCGCTGATGTTCTATCTGGTGCTCACCTTCGTCAGCGCCAACGCGCTGCAGGATTCGGTGGCATCACTCGGGCTCGCGGTCGCGTTCTACTACGGCATCACCGCGTACGCGTGCACCTGGTATTTCCGTCGCACACTGTTCTCGTCCGTCCGAAACCTGTTCATGCGCGGCATCTTTCCGCTCCTCGGCGGGCTGTCGATGACGTGGGCGTTCGTGCAGAGCGCGGTCGACATGATCAAGCCCGACTACGGTTACACCGTCTACGGTCCGATCGGCGGTGTGTTCGTCCTCGGCGTCGGCATGCTGGTACTCGGAATTCCGCTCATGCTGCTGTGCTTCGTGGGCAACAAGGACTTCTTCCAGGGCAAGACACTCACCGCGTCCACCGAAGTCAAGGTTCCGGACACTTACTAGAAGAGAAGGACCGAAAACTCATGAAGATCACCGTCGGCTATCTCGCCACCCCCAGCGGCGACGACGGCGTAGCCCTGGCCACCGCCCTCGCCCGCGCCCTCGACGCGTCCATCGACATCGTGCTGGTCATGGCCGTGGACGAACCGGTCATGGAAGGCAGTGGGCCGTATCGAAAAGTTCTCGCGGCCAAGGCCGAGGGCTGGGTGGCCGACGCGGCCGCCCAGGTGCCGTCGGGCATCGAGGTGACCACGAACGTGCTCTCGCACGAGTCCTTCGCCCGTGCCCTGATCGACTTCGCGGTGCAGACCGATGCCGACATGATCGTCGTCGGCGGAGCCGGCGACGGCTTGCTGAATCGGCATTCCGTCGGTTCGGTTGCCGGCCAGCTCCTGCACGCCTCCGAAGTTCCGCTGGCACTCGCACCTCGGGGCTACCGGCTCTCGAACGCACCGATCACCGACCTCACCGTCGCCGTCCCCACCCGGGCCTCTGCCCCGAATCCGCTGCCGTTCGCGATCACTCTCGCCAGCGCCGCGCACGTGCCTCTTCGGTTGGTGTCGCTGGTCTCGCTCGAGCCGACCGGGGCCCCGAGTGACGAGACCTCACTGGATACGCGTCGACGACAGGTCGCTGCTGCACAGGAGAACCTCGAGCTCGCCGTACGCACTCTCCCCGATATCGACGGTCTGGAATCGATCGTCGCCGATGGATCGTCGCTGGACGAGGCCATGGGCAACCTCGATTGGAAGCCGGGCGATGTGCTGTTCCTCGGCTCGAGTCGATTGGCCACTCCCAAGCGGGTGTTTCTCGGTTCCAGTGCGGCGAAGATTCTGCGTGCCGCCCCGGTGCCGGTGATCGTCGTTCCGCACGAGTAGAGCGGCTTCGCCGCACGTGAGCAGAAGCTCGTAGCAGAGGTCGAGTTTCCGTGCACGTGCGGCGCAGCCGCTCTAACTGTCGAAGCCCAGACCGAGCGCGTCCATGCCCTTGAGCCACAGTCCTCGTTTTCCGCCGTTGCGGTCGGCTCGTGCGAATGCCGCGCGGGTGATGTTGATCCCGATCGACTTGAGGGGCTCGGGCGGGAACGGCAGCGGCATGCTGCGCACCATCTTCAGGCGTGTTCGTTCGGTGTCCTTGCCGTCGAGTAGGTCGAGGGCGGTGCGGGCACCGAAGTGCGACGCGCCGACGCCGAGGCCGGTGAACCCGGCAACCGAGGCCACCCGTCCGTTCATACCGAGATCCCAGAAGGCGCTGAACCGCGAGCACGTGTCGATCGATCCGCCCCAGGCGTGGGTGGCGCGGATTCCCTCGAGGCTCGGGAACATCTGCAGCAGGTGTTCGGCGAGCAAAGCGAACTCTTCGGGATGTTGGGTTCGACGTGGGTCGGTGTCGCCACCGTAGAAGTAGTGCGCATCCCACCCGCCGAACAGGATGCGGTTGTCGGCCGTCAACCGGAAGTAGTGGAATCTGTTGCCGGAGTCGGCCAATCCTTCTCGGCCGGACCAGCCGATGTCGGCGAGCTGGGCCGACGTCAGTGGTTCGGTCATGATCACGTAGTCCCACACCGGGACGATCCAGTGACGGAGTTTGCGGCGCAACGATTTCGATGCCGAGGTGGCCAGCAGCACCTTGCCGGCCTCGATGGTGCCGTAGCCCGTCTTGACTCGAATACCTGTGCCGGACTTGCCGATCGACAGCGCCCGAGTGTTCTCGTGAATGCGAACGCCGAGCGACTCGGCCGCGTCGGCCAGGCCCCAGGCGAGTTTGGCGGGGTCGATCATCGCGACATCGGGGTCGAACAGTGCACCGCGCGCCATCGGTGAGGTGATCCTGGACTGCACTGCAGCGTCGTCGAGGTATTTCATCGGCTGCGCCAGTCGCCTCCCCTCGTCGCCGAGCTCCCGCAGGTCGTCCACCTGCCAGTCGAAATTGGCGATGTCGAGCTCGCCGGTGCGTTCGATGTCGGCGTCGATGCCGTACTTCATCGCAGTCGCGCAGATCGCGTCGAGCGTCTCGGTGCCCATCCGCAGCAGTTCCGGTAGTTCGTCGGCGTAGCGGTCGAGTCCGTTGCCCAGTCCGTGCGTCAGGCTGGCCGCACAGAAGCCGCCGTTGCGTCCGGTTGCGCCCTCGGCGATGCGGTCGCCTTCGAGCAGCACGATCGATCGGTTCGGGTTCTCCTCTGCCGCATGCAGAGCCGCCCACAGTCCGGTGAATCCGCCGCCGACGATCACCAGATCCGCTGCAGTCGAACCGGTGTGCCGGGCCCGTGGCTCCGGGCGTTCGGGACGATCGAGCCAGTAGGACTCCGGTGCCGCGCCGGCCACCATGGTCACGCCGCGGTCGGTGGGGGTGGTTGCCCACGGTGCGTTCATCGGGCATCTCCCTGCGTTGCAGCGTCGACGGACGCGAAGACCGTTCGGTGCCAGGGCTTTCGGGCCACACCGGTGATGTCGGTCATGACGTGCTTGACGGTGAGGTACTCGTCGAGCGAGTAGCTGGACATGTCCTTGCCGAAACCCGAGGCCCCGAATCCGCCGTGTGGCATCTCGCTGATGATCGGGATGTGGTCGTTGATCCATACACAGCCGGCGGCGATCTCCCGCGTCGCTCGGCCCGCGCGGTACAGGTCGCGGGTCCACGCCGAGGCAGCGAGTCCGAACTCGGTGTCGTTGGCGCGTCGGATCGCGTCGTCGTCCCCGTGATGCTTGGACACCGTGAGCACCGGACCGAACACCTCGTCGCGATAGATCTCGTCCTGCTCACCGACATCGGCGATCAGGGTGGGCGGATAGAAAGCGCCTCGCCCCTCGGGCACACGGCCTCCGGTCACCACCCTGGCACCTGCATCGCGGGCCCGATCCACCATCGCAGCCACCCGATCTCGGTGCGCGACGGAGATCAACGATCCCATGTCCGTTGCGGGATCCCTCGGGTCTCCCACAACGACGCGACCCATCAACTCGGCGACTCCGGCGACGAAGTCCTCGTACAGGGATTCGGCGACTATGGCGCGGGTGGCCGCCGTGCAGTCCTGGCCGCCGTTGATCAACGATCCCGCGACGGCACCGTGAATGGCTGCGTCGAGGTCGGCGTCGTCGAACACCACCAGCGGCGCCTTGCCCCCGAGCTCGAGCTGCACCCGCGTGCCGTGCGCGGCGGCCTGCGCCATGACGCGCCTGCCGACGGGAGTGGAACCGGTGAACGTCATCAGGTCCAGTCCGGCATGGGAGGACAGCGCGACTCCGGCGTCCACTCCGGTTCCGGTGACGACGTTGAACACCCCGTCGGGCACGCCTGCCTCGGTGGCCAAGCGCGCCAGCCGCAGGGTGGTCAGCGGCGTGAGTTCACTGGGCTTGAGCACGATGGAACACCCGGCCGCCAACGCCGGTATCGCTTTCCACACCGCCATCTGCAGCGGATAGTTCCACGGAGTGATCGACCCGACCACTCCGACGGCGTCCCGGCGGATGGCGGAGGTGTGCTCACCCGAGTACTCCGCAGCAGCCTTGCCGTCCAGGTGCCGCGCCGCCCCGGCAAAGAACTCGATGTTGTCGATGCTGCCCGGAACATCGAATTCGGTTGCCAGCCTTGTCGATTTGCCGGTCTGCGCCACTTCCTCGGACACGAAGTTCTCCGCGTCGGCCGCAACGAGACGCGCCAGTTCCATCAACATGGCGCTGCGGTGCGCGGGGGTAGCGGTGGACCATGACGGAAAGGCCGATCGAGCATGCGAGAGAGCCGAATCGACGTCTTCGGCGGTGGCCAAACCGAGGTCGGCAACGACAGCTCCGGTCGCGGGATCGTCGACCTCGTACCGATCACCGCCACCGTCGACCGCGCGTCCGTCGATCCAACAACCAGGAATGTTCGCCATGCCTGCAGAGTACCGTCGAACCCACTGATTCTCTCTGTTTCAAGCCTTTCGACAACTAATTCTGTCGTTTGAATCGACAATTGACACGCTTTTCATCGTGGACGGGTTGTGTTCACGGCCACGACAGTGACAAGATCGAGCCATGCCCGAGCAACCGCCCATCGCACTCGACGACGTCTCCAAGGCGATCATCGAGCAACTCCAGGAGGACGGGCGTCGCTCGTACGCCGCCATCGGCAAAGCCGTCGGACTCTCGGAAGCGGCTGTCCGTCAACGAGTTCAGCGCCTGACGGACTCCGGCGTCATGCAGATCGTCGCGGTGACCGATCCGGTGCAGGTCGGATTCAAGCGGCAGGCCATGATCGGCATCAAGTGCACCGGCGACAGTTACGCACTGTCCGAGGAACTGTCGGCGATCGATGCGATCGACTACGTCGTCCTCACCGCAGGGTCGTTCGACGTCGTCGTGGAAGTGGTGTGCGAGGACGACGAACAACTCCTGCAGATCCTGAACAAGCAGATTCGGAGTCTCGACGGCGTCACCAGCACCGAAACCCTGGTCTATCTCAAACTCGTCAAGCAGCAATACAATTGGGGAACACGATGACACGAACGACAGCCGAGCTCGACGCTTCCGCAGCCAAGCACCTGTGGGGCCACTTCACCCGCCACGGCGCAGGGGTCACTCCCCCGATCATCACCCGCGGGGAAGGGTCGACCATCTGGGATTCCAACGGAAAGAGCTACATCGACGGTCTGTCGGGGCTGTTCGTGGTCCAGGTGGGACACGGCCGTGAAGAACTGGCCGAGGCCGCAGCCAAGCAGGCCAAAGAACTGGCGTTCTTCCCGCTGTGGTCGTACGTCACCGAACCGGCCATCGAACTTGCCGAGCGGCTCGCCGGTTACGCCCCGGGCGACCTGAACCGGGTCTTCTTCACCACCGGTGGCGGCGAGGCCGTCGAGAGCGCATGGAAGTTGGCCAAGCAGTACTTCAAGAAAGTCGGCAAGCCCGGTAAGCACAAGGTGATCTCGCGAGCGATCGCCTACCACGGCACCCCGCAGGGTGCGCTGGCCATCACCGGAATCCCCGCGCTCAAGGAACCGTTCGAGCCGCTGACGCCGGGCGCGTTCCGAGTGCCGAACACCAACATCTACCGTGCCCCCGCTCCCCTGGACACAGATCCGAAAGCATTCGGAATCTGGGCCGCGGACCGGATTGCCGAGGCCATCGAGTTCGAGGGCCCCGATTCGGTGGCCGCGGTGTTCCTCGAGCCGGTTCAGAATGCCGGGGGTTGCTTCCCTCCCCCGCCCGGGTACTTCGAGCGCGTCCGTGAAATCTGCGACCGCTACGACGTACTCCTGGTTTCGGACGAGGTGATCTGTGCGTTCGGCCGGATCGGATCGATGTTCGCGTGCAACGACTTCGGCTACGTACCGGACATCATCACCTGCGCCAAGGGATTGACCTCGGGCTACTCCCCCATCGGCGCAATGATCGCCTCCGACAAGCTCTTCGAGCCGTTCGACGACGGCACGTCGAGCTTCGCGCACGGATACACCTTCGGCGGCCACCCCGTCTCCGCCGCCGTTGCCATGGCCAATCTCGACATCTTCGAGCGCGAGGGCATCAACGCGCACGTCGCAGACAATGCACCGGCGTTCCGTGCCACGCTCGAGAAACTGCACGACCTACCGATCGTCGGCGACGTGCGCGGCGAGGGATTCTTCTACGGCATCGAGTTGGTCAAGGACAAGGCCACGAAGGAAACGTTCAGCGATGCCGAAGCAGAGCGCATCCTTCGCGGCTTCCTGTCCACCGCACTGTTCGACGCCGGGCTGTACTGCCGCGCCGACGACCGCGGCGACCCGGTGGTACAGCTGGCACCACCGCTGATCTGCGGTCAGAAGGAGTTCGACGAGATGGAGCAGATCCTGCGCAGCGTGCTGACGGAGGCAGGCAACCTGATCTGACCGGGCCCGCTACTGCCCGAGCTCCTCACCGGCCGATGCGGTCGATCACCAGGGGCCTCGGCTGCGAGGCCGTGGCCCCTATCTCCCAACTGGATTCGAGTGCCTGCTGCGCATACTCGAAACGCTCGGGGGTGTCGGTGTACAGCGTCGCCAGTCGATCCCCAGCACGTACCCGATCGCCGGGTTTGGCGTGCAGCCGCACACCGGCCGCGCTCTGCACCGGCTCACCCTGTCGCTCGCGGCCCGCGCCCAGTCGCCAGGCCGCGAGCCCGACGCCCATTGCGTCCAACCCGGTGACGACACCGTCGGCAGTGGCGGTGAAGTCCTGGCTTTCACGGGCGACAGGTAGTGCGGCATCGGGATCGCCGCCCTGCGCGGCGATCATCGTTCGCCAGCGATCCATGGCAGAACCGTCGGCGAGCTTGTCGGCCGGGTCGATGCCCTCGATCCCGGCTGCGGTGAGCATCGTGCGCGCCAACGTGATCGTCAGCTCGACGATGTCGGCCGGGCCACCTCCGGCGAGAACCTCGACCGACTCCTCCACCTCGAGCGCGTTGCCTGCGGTGAGCCCGAGCGGGGTGTCCATCGCCGTCAGCACCGCCAGAGTCCGCACGCCCGCATCGGTTCCGAGCTCGACCATCGCGGTCGCGAGCTCGCGTGCGTCGTCGACGTTCTTCATGAACGCGCCGCCGCCCACCTTGACGTCCAACACGAGGGCACCGGTGCCCTCGGCGATCTTCTTGCTCATGATCGAGCTGGCGATCAGCGGGATCGATTCGACCGTTCCCGTCACGTCGCGCAGTGCGTAGAGCTTCTTGTCGGCCGGAGCCAGATCGGCACCGGCAGCGCACACGACAGCACCGATCGCCGGATCGGCCAGGATGCGATGCATCTCCTCACCGCTCAGATCCGCTCGCCATCCGGGGATGGACTCGAGCTTGTCGAGCGTTCCGCCGGTATGTCCGAGTCCTCGACCCGACAGCTGCGGCACTGCCGCCCCGCAGGCGGCGACGAGCGGAGCCAGCGGCAGCGTGATCTTGTCTCCGACACCACCGGTCGAGTGCTTGTCGACGGTGGGCAGCGGCAGCGCCGAGAAGTCCATTCGGGTACCCGACGCGATCATCGCGTTCGTCCACGTACCGAGCTCGCGACGCGACAATCCACGCCACAGAACGGCCATCGCGAGGGCCGACATCTGTTCCGGCGCGACGGATCCGCGGGTGAACTCCGCGATCACCCATTCGATCTGTTCGTCGTCGAGAACGCGCCCGTCTCGCTTGGCGCTGATGATGGATACGGCGTCAGGCATGGTTGTTCACGCGTCCTTCGTCGAGGTTGTCGGGGCCGAAAGCATTCGGGAGCAACTCTGCCAGTCGAGCCGGTCCCGAGACGGTGTCGACGAGCAGATCCGGGCCGCCGAACTCGTACAGCAGCTGTCGGCATCGCCCGCACGGCATCAGAATTTCACGCCTGGAATCGCAGCAGGAAAAGGCCACTAGTCTGCCGCCGCCGGTCGAGTGCAGGTTGGACACCAACCCGCACTCCGCACAGAGCCCCAAACCGTATGAGACATTTTCCACATTGCACCCGGTGACTATCCGATTGTCGTCCACCAGAGCCGCCGCACCGACCGGAAAGTTCGAGTATGGGGCGTAGGCACGGCCCATTGCCTCATGAGCATTGTCGCGCAACGTCTTCCAGTCGATTTCGTTCATGGTGAACCATCCAATCACGGTGTCTGAATTGATGCAGAGATCCGGCCTGAAGAGCGTCCATCAATTGGGAAGGCAAACCTAACACCGCATTTCGGCACCGTACGAACCTCGAGTCGAATTAGTTCCGTGTTTCGAATGGGTTTACAGTTTCCAGTAAGCGGCTAGTACAACCAGCACTAGGGCCGAATCGCGACAAATCGAGCCAGGCAAGACCGGCCACCGGGGCTCGATGCGTCCACCAACGACGTTGGAGGCATTGCACTCGATGAGTAGCACGACGGAAGTCGCTCCGGTCAAGGAGCGCAAGCGGTCTCTGTACCGCGGGGACCCGGGCATGTGGTCCTGGGTTCTCCACCGCATCACAGGCGTTCTGGTCTTTTTCTTTCTGTTCGTCCACGTCCTCGACACGGCGATGGTTCGGGTCAACCCCGAGACGTACGACGCCATCATCGAGACCTACAAGACCCCGCTCGTCGGCCTGATGGAAATCGGCCTCGTCGCCGCGGTGCTGTACCACGCGTTGAACGGCATCCGCGTGATGCTGATCGACTTCTGGTCCAAGGGACCGCAGTACCAGAAGCCGATGCTGTGGGCGATCGCAGTCATCTGGCTCGTCGTCATGATCCCCGGCGCGGGACGAATCTTCTACAACATGTTCACGGCGGGTGGTCACTGATGTCGACGCAGGGTCCCGAGGCCAAGGTCCTCGGCACGAACTACGACCGTCCGGCCAGCTTGGCCAACCCGCGTTCGCCGCGGCGGCAGAGCAAGGGCAACTTCGAGCTCTACGCATGGCTGTTCATGCGCTTCTCCGGCCTGGCACTCGTCGTGCTCGTCCTGGGCCACATGTTCATCATGCTGATGCTCGACGACGGTGTGCACCGCATCAACTTCGCTTTCGTCGCCGGTCGTTGGGCCAGCCCGTTCTGGCAGTTCTGGGACCTGACGATGCTGTGGCTGGCGCAGCTGCACGGCGGCAACGGCCTGCGCACGATCATCGCGGACTACTCCCGCAAGGACTCGACGCGATTCTGGCTGACCACGCTGCTGGTGCTGTCGATGATCCTCATCATGGGCGTCGGCACGTACGTCATCTTCACGTTCGATCCCAACATCACGGCGAGCTAAGGACACTGACGCTTACATGCAGGAACATCGTTACGACGTACTGATCGTCGGCGCAGGCGGTGCCGGTATGCGTGCTGCGATCGAGGCCGGGCCCCGTGCTCGCACAGCCGTACTGACCAAGCTCTACCCCACGCGCTCGCACACCGGCGCAGCTCAGGGTGGCATGTGTGCCGCCCTGGCCAATGTCGAGGAAGACAACTGGGAGTGGCACACGTTCGACACCGTCAAGGGCGGCGACTACCTCGCCGACCAGGACGCGGTGGAGATCATGGCCAAGGAAGCCATCGACGCGGTTCTCGACCTCGAGAAGATGGGCCTTCCCTTCAACCGGACACCCGAGGGCAAGATCGACCAGCGGCGCTTCGGTGGCCACACCCGCGATCACGGCAAAGCTCCCGTGCGTCGTGCGTGCTACGCAGCCGACCGCACCGGCCACATGATCCTGCAGACGCTATACCAGAACTGCGTCAAGCACGACGTCGAGTTCTACAACGAATTCTACGCACTGGACTTGTGTCTGACCGAGACCGACGACGGTCCTGTCGCGACCGGAATCATCGCCTACGAGCTGTCCACCGGTGAGCTGCACATCTTCCACGCGAAGTCGATCATCTTCGCCACCGGAGGCTCGGGCCGGATCTACAAGACCACCTCCAATGCCCACACCCTCACCGGTGACGGCATGAGCATCGTCTTCCGCAAGGGTCTTCCCTTGGAGGACATGGAGTTCCACCAGTTCCACCCGACAGGTCTCGCAGGCCTGGGCATCCTCATCTCCGAGGCCGTGCGCGGTGAGGGCGGCATCCTGCGCAACGAGTCGGGTGAACGCTTCATGGAGCGCTACGCACCGACCATCAAGGACCTCGCGCCCCGCGACATCGTCGCGCGTTCGATGGTGCTCGAGGTGCTCGAAGGACGCGGTGGCGGCCCGAACAAGGACTACGTCTACATCGACGTCACGCACATTCCGGAGGAAGTTCTGGACGAGAAGCTCCCGGACATCATGGAGTTCTCTCGCACGTACCTCGGTGTCGACCCCGTCAAGGAGCCGGTGCCCGTCTACCCGACGTGCCACTACGTCATGGGCGGCATCCCCACGAAGATCCGCGGCGAGGTTCTGCGCAACAACGAGGACATCGTCCCCGGCCTCTACGCGGCCGGCGAATGCGCCTGCGTCTCCGTGCACGGAGCCAACCGTCTCGGCACCAACTCGCTGCTCGACATCAACGTCTTCGGACGTCGTGCCGGCATCGCGGCGGCCGAGTACGCGAACTCGGTCGACTTCACCCCGCTCCCCGAGGAGCCGGCGAAGATGGTGCAGGACTGGCTGGAGCTGATCCTCTCCGACCACGGTCACGAGCGCGCAGCCGACATCCGTACCGAGATGCAGCAGTCGATGGACAACAACGCCTCGGTGTTCCGTACCGAGGAGCGTCTCGAGACGGCACTCAAGGATGTCCGCGCCCTCAAGGAGCGGTACAACAAGATCACCGTCGAGGACAAGGGCAAGCGCTACAACAGCGACCTGCTCGAGGCCATCGAACTCGGCTTCCTGCTCGAAATGGCGGAGGTCACGGTCGTCGGTGCACTCAACCGGAAGGAATCGCGCGGCGGACACGCTCGCGAGGACTACCCCGAGCGCAACGACGCCGAGTACATGAAGCACACCATGGCCTACAAAGAGGGCGAAGGTCTGCTCACCGAGATCCGCTTGGATTACAAGCCGGTAATCCAAACCCGCTACGAGCCGATGGAGCGGAAGTACTGATATGAGCGCACCCACCCTGGACAAGAAGTCCAACGAGTCCGATCTGCCACCCGTCCCCGAGGGCGCGGTGATGGTCAACCTCAAGATCGCGCGCTTCAACCCCGAGAGCGGTGACGGTCAGCGCTGGGACACCTTCCAGGTCCCCACACTGGCCACCGACCGTCTGCTCAACCTGCTGCTGTACGTGAAGGGCTACCTGGACGGCACCCTGACGTTCCGTCGCTCGTGCGCACACGGTGTCTGTGGCAGCGATGCGATGCGGATCAACGGTGTCAACCGTCTCGCCTGCAAGGTGCTCATGCGCGACATGCTCCCCAAGGACTCGTCGAAGACGCTGAACATCACCATCGAGCCCATCAAGGGTCTGCCGGTGGAGAAGGACCTCATCGTCGACATGGAACCCTTCTTCGACGCGTTCCGCGCCGTGAAGCCGTTCCTGATGACGACCGGCAACGAGCCGACCCGCGAGCGGATCCAGTCCGCTGCGGACCGTGCCCGCTTCGACGACACCACCAAGTGCATCCTGTGCGCGTGCTGCACCACCTCGTGCCCCGTGTTCTGGAGCGACGGCAGCTACTTCGGTCCGGCCGCCATCGTCAACGCACACCGGTTCATCTTCGACAGCCGTGACGAGGGCGCAACCGAGCGTCTGGACATCCTCAACGACGTCGAGGGTGTGTGGCGTTGCCGCACCACCTTCAACTGCACCGACGCATGCCCTCGCGGCATCCAGGTGACCAAGGCGATCCAGGAAGTCAAGCGAGCGTTGCTCTTCGCACGCTGACAACTCCCCCGCAATCGAAAGGCCCCTTCGCACACGCGGAGGGGCCTTTCGACGTTCTACGTCAGACGAACGCGCCGAATCCGGTCACTCCGCGTCCGACGATCAGATTGTTGATCTGCGCGGTTCCCTCGTAGGAGTACAGGGCCTCGGCGTCGGCGAAGAATCTGATGACGTCGTGCTCGATCAGAATTCCGTTGCCGCCCAGGATCTCTCGGGCCCAACCCACCGTCTCGCGCAGCCGCGTCGTACAGAACGTCTTCGCGAGCGCCGCATGCTCGTCGTGGTGGACGCCGTTGTCCTGCAACTGAGCGACACGAATCGCCATCCCGAGCGCGGCGGTGATGTTCGCCGTCATGCGGGCGATCAGGTCGGAGATCAGCTGGAACGAGGCGATCGGAGATCCGAACTGTTCGCGTTCGCGCGCATACGCCACGGCCCGCTCGTACGCGCCCATCATCACACCCACGGCCTGAAAGGCCACTCCCCCGCGCGTCAGCCGAAGCACCTTCGCGGTGTCGGCGAACGAGTTGGCCTCGGCGAGCTTGTTGCCCACCGGGACTCGGCAGTTCTCCAGATGGATGTCGGCGTTCTCCACTGCGCGGAGCGAGTACTTGCCCTCGATCTTCTCGGCCCGGAACCCCTCGAATCCTTGCTCCACGACGAAGCCCTTGACCTCGCCGTCGGCCTCGTCCTTGGCGAAAACGATGGTCAGATCGGCGAAGGTGGCATTGCCGATCCACCGCTTGCTGCCGTTGAGGATCCAGTGATCACCGTCGAGGCGGGCGGTGGTCTCCAGCCCGCCCGCGACATCGGAGCCACCGTGCGGTTCGGACAGGCCGAACGCGCCGATCTTCTCCATTCGACGCATGGCAGGCAACCACCGTTCGCGCTGCTCCTCGGAGCCGAGAATCGAGATACTGCTCATCGCCAGCGAACTGTGCACGCTGAACATCGTTCCCGTCGACGGATCGACCCGCGCGAACTCCATTTCGAGCCAGCCGGTGAGCAGCTTGCGCGAGGCCTTGCGATCACCGAATCCGTAACCGAGACCGGCGATTTCGAGTTCGGCGATCTTCGGCATCAGGTGCACCGGAGAGGTGGCCTTCTCCCAGAACTCGTTCGCCCTCGGCGCGACCTCGTCCTGCAGGAACCGACGGGTACGCAGGACCACCTCGATCTCGGAGTCGTCGAGCATGCTCTGATACCCGTAGAAATCGGATTCGAGAAAGTCCGGCGACAGTGGTCCGAGGGGCTCGTGCTCGCTCATGTTCGGCTCCTTCGTCTGGCACCTCCATCGGGCACCGCTATCGGTCTTCTACCCGCCACGCGCGATTCTCACGCATGGGCCCTCGACCGCCGACCGGTCAGCGGCGCAGTTCGTCGGAGAGGGTCTCCAGTTCGTCCCCGCCCGCCATTTCCTTGGTGAGATCGTCGAGTGAGATGTCGTCGTGCGCGCAGTCCAACGTCTGACGTCCGCGATCGAGGAGGACGAAGTGGTCTCCGACCATGTACGCGTGGTGAGGATTGTGGGTGATGAACACGACGCCGAAGCCTTTCTCCCTGGCCGCGGAGATGTATCGGAGAACCATGCCGGACTGTTTGACGCCGAGAGCGGCGGTCGGCTCGTCGAGAATGAGCACTCGCGCACCGAAGAAGATGGCGCGAGCGATCGCCACGCACTGACGTTGGCCGCCGGACAGCGAGCCGATGGGGGCGTCGACGTCGGGCAGATCGATACCCATCTTGCGCAGTTCGTCGATGGTTCTCGCGCGCATGGCATGGGTGTCCAGGGTCTTGAAGATCTTGCCCCTGCGCAGCTCCTGGCCGAGAAAGAAGTTGCGCCACACCGGCATCAGGGAAACGACCGCGAGGTCCTGATAGACCGTCGATATGCCCTGTTCCACGGCCTGTTTCGGCGAGCCGAACGTTGTCGCCTTGCCGTCGACGAGCAGTTCCCCCTCCGACTGGCGATGCAGACCGGACATGATCTTGATCAGAGTCGACTTGCCTGCGCCGTTGTCACCGAGGACGCAGGTGACCTCACCGGCACCGACACGCAGGTCTATCCCATGCAGCGCGATGATGTTGCCGTAGCTCTTACCGACGCCTTTAAGCTCGATCAGGGGCGTGTTCGCGGAAGACGTCATGGTCACCTTTTCGCCGCGTAGTTGCGGAAGGAGCTGTTCGCGACCACTGCGAACAGCAGCATCGCGCCGAGGAAGAACTTGAACCAGTCCGGGTTCCAGCCTGCGTAGACGATGCCCTGATTGGTCATGCCGAAGATGAACGCTCCGATGAACGCACCGACCGCCGTACCGTATCCACCGGTGAGCAGGCAGCCGCCGATGACGGCGGCGATGATGTAGAGGAATTCGTTGCCCACGCCTTGGCCGGACTGCACGGTGTCGAAGGCGAACAGCAGGTGCATGCCGATGAACCAGGCGCAGAAGCCGACGAACATGAACAGGCCGATCTTGACCCTCGTGACCGGGACGCCGACGGCACGCGCCGATTCCTGGTTGCCGCCGACGGCGAAGATCCAGTTGCCGACCCGGGTCTTCATCAGCACCCAGGTAGCGGCGAGCGTGAACACGATCCACCACACGACGGTGATGCGGACCGAGACCCCCAGCAGCGAGAACGAGGACGAGAAGAAGGCCTTGGCCGAGTCGAATCCCTCCATGTCCGAGATGGACGGGGTGGCGACCTGGCCGGTGACGAGTTTTGTGACAGCGAGATTGATGCCGGTGAGCATCAGAAACGACGCCAACGTGATCAGGAACGACGGAATCTTGGTCGTCATCACGAGGTATCCGTTGAGGAAACCGACCGCCAGTGCCAGCACCAGCGCCAATGCAGAGCCCGCCCACACGTTCAGGTGCAGGTTGTAGGCCAGCATGGAGGCCATGATCGACGAGAACGTCACCGCGACTCCGGTGGAGAGGTCGAATTCTCCGCCGATCATCAACAGCGAGACCCCGATCGCCATGATGCCGATGGTCGAGGATGCGTAGAGCACGGTCGCGAGAGCCTCGGGTGATCGAAACGGTGGTGCCACGATGCAGAAGAAGACGAAGATGGCGACCGCACCGAACAGGGCACCGATCTCCGGGCGAATCAGCAACCGCTGCAACGGTTTCTGCTTCTTGATCCGCTCATCGGTGATCACGGTGTGTTCGGACAGAGCCGGATCGGCCTGTGTGGACATGCTCTTCCTTCCGCGCCGAAGCGACGCACTCAGCGTGTGCCGTTGCGGGCGTACTCGGCGACCGCGTCGATGTTGGTCGAGTCGATGAACGCGGGCCCGGTCAGCACCGGGGTTCCGCCGCCGATCGTGTTGCCGTTGTTGAGGTAGAGCCACAGCGAGTCGACGGCCAGGTAACCCTGCAGGTAGGGCTGCTGATCGATGGCCCACGCCACGTCGCCCGACTCGATCGCGTCGACGAGTGCGGCGTTCGTGTCGAACGTGACGATCGTGGCGTCGCTGCCCGCGTTGTTCTTGGACTGCACCGCAGTCAGCGCGATCGGAGCGGCGAGGGCTATGACGTGGTCGATGGTCGGATCCTGCTGCAGCTTGGCGGTGATGGTCGACTCGACGGACGGCATGTCCTTGCTGTTGACGTTCAGGATCTCGGTGGTGCCTCCGAAGCCCTGCGTCACGCCGGCACAGCGAGCCTCGAGGGCCACCGCCCCCTGCTCCTGGATGATGCACAGAGTCTTGCGGGCGCCGTCATCGGTGAGCCGCGCACCCGCGGCCTCGCCGGCGATGGTCTCGTCCTGGCCGAAGTACTGCTGGACTCCCATGTCCTTCCAGGACTCGTAACCGGAATTGAACGCGACGACCGGTATCCCCGCGGCGGTCGCTACTTCGACGGCGGGGGCCATCGCGTCGGGTTTGGCCAACGTGACCGCGATACCGTCGACCTTCGAGTCGATCGCACTCTGGACGAGGTTGGCCTGGTTGGGCGCTTCGGGATCTGCGGAGTAGCGCAGTTCGATGTTGTCCTTGGCCGCGGCGGCCTCGGCACCCTTTCGAACCAGATCCCAGAACGTGTCGCCGGGAACCTCGTGCGTGATCATCGCGATCGTCGCCGACGGAGTGTCGGCAACTCCCGCGTTGCTTCCGTCGTCGGACGATCGAGGAGCACCACCGGTGCTCGAACAGGCAGCGACCGTCAGTGCCGCGACCGCACAGATCGCGCCGACCGCGATCGGTCCGCGCCTTTGCCGAACCCTCATTGCATTTCCTCTCGAACAACCGACAAGCATTCGGAGCAGCACGGGACCTCGGACGACATGAGAGAACTCTCATCTCCGATTCACGTAGCCACAATCCGCCGTCGTCAGACTCGACCGTGTGCGAACCATCATCGTCTCGGCCCTGGGTCTGCTCACGCTCGGCGTGCTCGTCGTGGCATTGCTGACGACTCGATCGACGGGCGAGCAGACCCCGTTGCCCGCACCCATAGTCGCACCCGCCGCACCCGTGCAATCCGCCCCGGGTACTCCGCAACTCGTTCCCGGTGCACCACAGCCGGGCGAGCCCGCGCCCAGCACCGCGCCGACCGCCGCGCCACAGCCGGTGGCACCGGACGGATTCGTGCCCCCGCCGCCGCTGCCGCCTGCCGACTGGGACGATGACTTCGACGACGACTGGGATGACGATGACGACGACTGATCCTGCTGCAAGACCGACCACGTGATGCGGACGCGACTGCTTGCCCTACGCCCGACCAGCGCCAGGAGCCGCATCTTCTCGTGGGTCCTGCTGCTGGTGTTGGCGTCTCTGGCGGCCGTCACCGTCACCACCTGGCTGCTCATGATCCGCGCCACCGACAATCGCATGCGTGAATCGCTGCGCACCGAGATCGCCGAGTTCACCACCCTCACCGACGCAGGCGTCGATCCCGGCACCGGCGCACCGTTCGACGACATCAACGACGTGCTCCGCGTGGTGATCACCTACAACCTCGCCCGCCCCAACGAGAAGTTCCTGGGCTACGTGGACGGCGCTTTCGCCGTGCAGAGCAGGCAGCAGGCACCGGTGCGACTGTCCGACGACAGCGGCTTCACCGCCGAAGTCGGGACCGTCACCGCGCCCGTCGAGGGTTCGTATTCGAGCGCCGCAGGTGAAGTGGTGTACCTCGCCGTGCCGGTCTCGCTGGCGGGCGACCCGGTGCCCGGGGTCGTGGTCGCCGCGTACTTCGCCGACCAGGAACGCGCCTCCGCCGACGAGACCGCGACCTTGATGCTCGTCGTCGGCGGCGTCACCTCGGTGCTGGCGGCAGTAGGGGCGTGGTTGGTCGCGGGCCGCATCATGTCGCCGATCAGACACATCACCGCAACCGCCAGAACGATCACCGAGACCGACCTTTCCGGCCGAATCACCGACGCCAGAACAACGGGTCGAGGCGACGACATCGGAGCCCTGATCGACACACTGAACTCGATGCTCGATCGGATCGAGTCCGGCGCGGCCAGTCAACGCCGATTTCTCGACGACGCAGGCCACGAACTCCGCACTCCCATCACCATCGTCCGCGGCCATCTCGACGTGCTCGACCACGACGACCCCGTCGACGTGCGCGATACCGTCGCGCTCGTCGACGACGAACTCGATCGGATGAACCGGCTCGTCGCGGACCTGTTGCTGCTCACCCGAGCCGATCAGACGAGCTTCGTCAACCCCGTCGTCACCGATGTCGACGCGCTCACCCGAAGCGTGTTCGACAAGGTGACCACCCTCGCCGACCGGGAATGGGTGCTCGAGGCCAGCGCGACCGTCCACGCGCCGCTCGACGCTCAACGGCTGACCCAGGCGCTGCTGGCGTTGGCGGACAACGCAACCCACCACACGATGCCCGGCAGTCGTGTCGGCATCGGATCCCAACTGTCCGACGGTGACATCCGGTTCTGGGTCACCGACTCGGGCCCTGGAATCGCGCGCGACGAGCAGGAACGAATCTTCGAGCGCTTCGCCCGCGGTCGCAACGGAACCAGACGCACCGAGGGCGCAGGGCTCGGGTTGTCCATCGTCACCGCAATCGCACAGGCCCACCGCGGACGGGTGAGTGTCGGCAGCGCACCGGGGCACGGTGCCACGTTCACCATCACGATCCCACTGACCGATTCCGTTCCCTCGCAGAAAGATCGACCATGGCCCGCATCCTGATCGCCGAAGACGAACCCCGCATCGCCTCGTTCGTCCAGAAGGGGCTCCGAGCGAGCGGCTTCAGCACGACCACCGTCTCCGACGGTAGATCCGCTTACGAACACGCCCGCAGCGGTGACTTCGATCTGGTGGTACTCGACATCGGTCTGCCGAACATGGACGGCTTCGAGGTACTGCAGCGACTGCGCGGAGAGCAATGCGAGATACCGGTGATCGTGTTGACTGCCCGCGACAGCGTCCACGACGTGGTGTCCGGTCTCGAGACCGGTGCCGACGACTACATGGCCAAACCGTTCCGGTTCGAGGAACTGCTGGCGCGCATCCGAGTTCGCCTGGGCACCAAGAGAACCGTCGACACCACCCAGCTCACCGTCGCGGACCTCACCCTGGACCTGCGTACTCGACGAGCTGTGGCGGGAGACCGCACTGTCGACCTGTCGGCCCGTGAGTTCGCCCTCGCCGAGACCTTCATGCGCCACCCGGGCCAGGT
Organism: Rhodococcus sp. NPDC079359; assembly: GCF_040702585.1. Lineage (NCBI taxonomy): Bacteria > Bacillati > Actinomycetota > Actinomycetes > Mycobacteriales > Nocardiaceae > Rhodococcus > Rhodococcus sp. NPDC079359. Next base: position 356,539 of record NZ_JBFBLH010000004.1, on the reverse strand, counting down.
CCTCTCGCGAGAGCAACTCCTGTCGCAGGTGTGGGGCTACGACTTCGACCCGGGCTCCAACGTCGTCGACGTCTACGTCCGCTACCTCCGGGCGAAATTCGGTGCCACACGAATCGAGACCGTCCGCGGAATGGGGTACCGACTGTCCGAGACATGAATGGCGTCGGCCGGCGCCGACGCCACTGCTCGAGTCTCAGTCGTCCCGGTCGTTGTCGTCGTCCTGATCGTCGTTGTCGTCCTGATCGTCGTTGTCGTCCTGATCGTCGTTGTCGTCGTCCAGGTCGTCGTCGTCGCTGCGATCGTCCAGATCGTCCCAGTCGTCGTCGTAACGGTCGTCGTTGCGATCGTCCCAGTCGTCGCCGTAACGGTCGTCCGAGATCCGGGTCGATGCGGACTGCTGGGGCGCTGCCGGCGGGGTCGAGGCCGAATCTGCCTCCGACAGAGGCTGTTCCACCGAGATCGACGACGGCCGCTGCTGGGTGGGGCCGTCGTCGGCGATCGCGAGTACGCCGACGCTTCCGAGGGTGACGACAACGGCTGCTGCACCGACGATCATGAACTTTGCCGGCATTCTCATGACTGCTCCTTCGATCCGAGTTCTGTGGACCACCGTTTCGGTGATGACTCAACGATCGCTGTCGAACGTGAGAACCGAAGGAAGACAACATGAGCGAGTTCTCATTCTGGTGGCGGGCGCGTGCCGCTGCGCGAGGGGCTGCATTCGGCCGTCGCCGGTGACGATGTCGGGACAAGGATCGGAGCGGTCGTTCGAGCGACGCTCGCCGGTGGGTCGCCACGTCGACCGACCCCCGAGCGCCTATGGTGATTCGCGATGAAAAGGATTCGAGTGTGCGTGGCCGCGTCGGCAGTGTCGATGATTCTCGTCGGCTTCGGCTGTGGACCGGCTCTGGCACAACCTGCCGCCGAGCCACCGGTGGTGACGACGACACCGCCGTTCACGACGCCCGACACCGACAGCTGCCCCTTCGCCGCGTCACCGCCCCCGGCGATCGACCTGTCCGAGGTACCGGCCCCTGGAAGCACTGCCCCGCAACCACTCCCGATTCCCGCGGAGGCCGTCGGCGGGGATCGGCTCGCCGAGTGTGGAGCGGTACTGCCGGACGGGGCTCCCCCGTTGCCTGCGGACATCTCGGCCACCGGATTCGTGGTGGCCGACATGGACTCGGGCTCCGTTCTGGTCGCCAAGGATCCGCACGGGCGGCATCGGCCGGCGAGCACGATCAAGGTGCTGCTCGCACTCGTTGCGCTCGACGAACTGAACCTGAATACCCAGATCACCGCGACCGCGGAGGACGCCGATGCAGAGGGCAGTGCCGTCGGCATCGGCGAGAACGGTGTGTACACCAATCTCCAATTGATGCAGGGACTGGTGATGGCATCGGGAAACGATGCAGCGCATGCGTTGTCCAGGCAGCTGGGCGGTGACTCCGCCACCGTGGACAAGATGAATGCCAAGGCCGCGGAACTGGGGGCGCTCGATACGCGCACCGCCACGCCGTCGGGTCTCGACGGTCCCGGCATGGCGAGCTCTGCCTACGATCTGGCGTTGATCTACCGCGCGGCCATGCGTAATCCGACTTTCGCACAACTGATTTCGACCGAGACGGTTCAGTTTCCCGGCTACCCGAAGGATCCCACGATCCCGGACGACCAGGACCGGCCCGGGTTCACCCTCTCCAACGACAATCAGTTGCTCTACAACTACGAGGGCGCACTCGGCGGCAAGACCGGGTACACCGACGATGCGCGCCAGACGTTCGTCGCAGGAGCAGAGCGGGGCGGTCGACGCCTCGTCGTGACGATCATGAAGGGAGACGTGCTGCCGATCCGGCCGTGGGAGCAAGCGGCCCGCCTGTTGGACTACGGTTTCGCTCTCGATTCGAGCCGCGGCGTCGGCGAGCTCGTGGAGCCGCAATCGACGTCTCCGGTGACGAGCACCCGCGCGCCCGAGGCCACGCCGACTCTTGCCCAGCCACCCGCATCGGCGTCGGGCTCGAGCTCCCGCCAGTCCGAGATGCAGGCCCAAGGCGACACCGTCGTTCGCATCGCGATCGGTGTCCTCGGGTCGATCGTGGTGATCGGGCTGTTGTGGGGCGCTCGGCGTCTTTCGCGCAACCGCTGATCAGCGACGCCGGTTGCGCAGTCCTGCGAAACCGAGAGCTGCGAGGGCACCGGCACCCACCAGAGCCAGACCGCCCGTGACGCCCGGCCCATCACTGACCTCGACCCTCGTGTTGATCACCGCCGGCTCCGGGGCCGGAACGTGGGCTTCGGCCAAGCTTTCTCGAGTCGTCGCGGCGAACGACGTGGAGAACAACACGAGACGCGACGTCGTGAACACGAACACCAGCAGACCGATGATCGGTCCGAAGACCACGCCCGCAGGACCGCTCGTCACCGAAGCCAGGTAGAGGGCACCGAGCTGCTTGAAGATCTCGAATCCGACGGCAGCGAGCAGCGCACCTTTGGCTGCGCTGCGCCACGACACCGGCTCGCGCGGAAGCCTCGAGATCACCCAGGTGAACAACGCCCAGGTACCCGCCAGCGCAAGTAGAACGGAGAACACGCGCAGTGCGACGCCCACTCCTGGAACGGAATCGAGATTGGCCCACTCGAGAATGCTGCGCATCAGGTCACCACCGGCCAGTGCCGACAACGCCAGCGACAGCACGAGCGCGGTTCCCAGCCCGAGCAGCGCGGCGAAGTCCTTGGCCTTGGTGGCCAGAAATCCGCCCTGCTCGTGCTGGCTCTCCCACATCGCGGTCAGCGCCTCGCGCAAGTTGGCGATCCAACCGAGACCCGCATACAACGCACCGAGCAGACCGATGATGCCGACGCTCGTCCGAGACTCGATGGCAGTCTGGATCAGCGAATTGATCGTCTCGCCGAAGCTGCCCGGCACGTTCTCGGCAATCTGCGACTGGATCTCGGCAAGCCACTCGGGCTGATTCACCAGCACGAACCCAGCGATCGCGAAGGCGACCATCAGCAAGGGGAACAAGGCCAGCACGCTGAAATACGTCATCCCGGCCGCGTAGTAATCGCCCTTCTGGCCCTGATACCGCTGCGCAGCAACAACAGTGTGATCGAGCCACGGCCACCGGTTGCGCCGGTCGTCGAGGATCGCCTTGAAATCTGGCATGGCACTCGCCTTCTCGCTGTTGTCGGCTGCTGTCGGATCGTGTCGCCGCGGTGCTGCGTCTCGAAGTACTGTTTGCCGGAATTCAGCACGACGAAACTCGGTGTGCCGTAGATGCTATGCACCCGGAGGCAGGAAACCCACCCTGTCGTAGACCTGAGCGAGCGTTCGACTCGCCACTTCCCTGGCTCGATCCGCACCGGACGCGAGGATGCGGTCGAGTTCGGCCACATCCGCCATGAACCCGTCCATCCGCTCCCGCAGCGGAACGACGAACTCGGTCAGAACGTCGGCGGTGTCGGATTTGAGGTCGCCGTAGCCCTTGCCCGCGTACCCGGCAACGAGATCGTCGATACTCACGCCCGACAGCGCGGACTGAATCACCAGTAGGTTGCTGACGCCCGCTTTGTTCTCCGGATCGAACACGATGTCGCGTTCGTTGTCCGTCACTGCCGATCGAATCTTCTTGGCCGACACCTTCGGATCGTCGAGAATGTTGACGATGCCCGCCGGATTCGACGAGGACTTGCTCATTTTCGCGGTGGGATCCTGTAGGTCGAAGATCTTCGCGGTGCCCTTGATGATGTGCGCATCGGGCACGACGAACGTCTTCTTGAACCGCGTGTTGAAACGCTGCGCCAGATCGCGAGTCAGCTCCAGGTGTTGCCGCTGATCCTCGCCCACGGGCACCAGATTCGGCCGATAGAGAAGAATGTCCGCGGCCTGCAGAATCGGGTAGGTGAACAGCCCGACACTGGTGTGATCGCGACCCTGCTTGGCAGACTTGTCCTTGAACTGCGTCATCCTCGCTGCTTCGCCGAATCCGGTGATGCAGTTCAGAACCCACGCCAGCTGCGCATGCTCGGGCACCTGACTCTGCACGAACAGCGTCGACTTCTCCGGATCGATCCCTACCGCGAGCAACTGCGCCGCGGCCACCCGGGTGCGGCGGCGAAGCTCCTTGGGATCCTGCGGAACGGTGATCGCATGCAGGTCCGGAATGAAATAGAACGCGTCGAACTCGTCCTGCAACTCCACCCAGTTCCGCACCGCGCCCAGGTAGTTACCGAGATGGAACGAATCCGCAGTCGGTTGGATGCCGGAGAGTACCCGCCTACGCGGACCTTGCGGAGTGTCGATGGAGTCGGAAGAAGACATACCGCAATCTTTTCACGACCCCATCGACGCCAACTCCCTGCCTAGCGGTAGCGCACTGTCACCGGAGCATGATCGGACCATCGCTGGTCGTACGCCTCGGCCCGCTCGGTGATCGCTTCCTTGGCGCGCTCGGCCAGATCGCTCGTGGCCAACTGATAGTCGATCCGCCACCCGGCGTCGTTGTCGAAGGCCTTGCCGCGGTAGGACCACCAGCTGTACGGACCTTCGACGCCCGGGTGCAGCGCACGTACGACGTCGGTCCACGGTGCCTTCTCGGCGAGCAACCGCGCCACCCACTCGCGTTCCTCGGGCAGGAAGCCGGAGTTCTTGCGGTTGGTCTTCCACGCCTTGAGATCGGCCTCGGTGTGGGCGATGTTCCAATCGCCGCACACCACCACGTCCCGATCGTCGGACTTCGCGGCCTTGGCCGTCTTGGCCAGATACTTAGCGAACGCCGCCATGAAGCGTTCCTTCTCGTCCTGACGTTCGGTACCCACCTCGCCCGAGGGCAGATACAGGCTCGCCACGGTGACATCGCCGAAGTCACCTTCGATGTAGCGACCCACATCGGCGAATTCGGCGGCACCGATGCCGGTGCGAATCGCGTCGGGAGCCGCCTTCGACAGCAAGGCCACCCCGTTGCGGCCCTTCGCGGACGGCTCGGCCGAGGCCAGGTGCCAGCCCGCATCGAGGGCCGGGGCCAACGCCTTGGTCAGTTCCCCGTCGTTGGCGCGGGTTTCCTGCAGGCAGATGACGTCGGCATCGGTGGTCTCGAGCCATGGCAGCATGCCCTTGCGAACAGCTGCGCGAATTCCGTTGACGTTGACAGTGGAAACAGTGATCGGCACGCCGACGACGGTAGCGGAGCCCACCGACAGTCGGCAGGTCGCCTTCTGCCGGCGGCACCTCCGGCGAGGTTGCTAAGGACGCCTCGGCTTGGCCCCGGGCTTGGGGGCGGTGACCGCCGATGTCACCTCCGGCGAGGTAGTCGGTTCTCGATCGATGCGTCGGTAGACGAGGTGCTGCTGGGCGTAGGTCCAGATGTTGTTGCTCACCCAGTACAGCAACACCGCGATAGGAAGTACCGGCCCACCGACGAGCACGCCTGCCGGGAACACCCAGAGCACGAGCTTGTTCATGATCGCGGTCTGCGGGTTTGCCAGCGCCGCTGCGTCCTGCCGAGCGACAGACGCCCGCGAGTTCAGATGCGTGGCCACCGCAGCGACGATCATCAGCGGGACCGCGACGAGCGCGATGCTCAACACCGACGGCACTCCCCCGAACGGGCCGAATGCCTCCAGAACCTCGCGCGAGCTGTTCATAGCAGCAGAGATCGGCGCACCGAACAGTCGCGCGTCGAGAAAGGACTGCACATCGGCAGCGCTGAAGACGTAGTTCGCGGTGTTCGCATTCTCCTGCGCCGTCATGCCGAGATGACCGAATCCTGTTCCGGTTCGGTTGAACGAGCGCAGCACGTGCAGCAGGCCGATGAAAACCGGGCCCTGCGCCAGCAGGGGCAGGCACCCCATCAAGGGGTTGAAACCGTGTTCCTGCTGCAATTTCCGCATCTCGGTTGCCTGTCGAGCACGGTCCCCGGAGTATTTCTTCTGTACGGCCTTGATCTGCGGTTGGAGCCTTTTCATGGCTAGCTGCGAACGAATCTGACTGACGAACGGCTTGATCAGCAGCGCGCGCAGCGTGAAAACCAGGAATATCACCGCCAAGGCCCAGGCGAAGCCGTTGTCGGGGCCGAGCACAGCCCCGAAGACTCTGTGCCAGAACCACAGCACCGCGGAGACGGGATAGTAGACGACATCGAGCATGGTGGAGAACCTCACTGTGAGAGAAGTCGGTCGGTTGGCGTCTCGACCGGATCTCGCAGTGGCTCAGGAGAACTGGAGCCACCGGTCCGGTCCGTGGACCGGACCGGGTGCTCTGGGCATGGGGCGACCGGGCGCATCGGGTTGCTGTTGCCTGCGGAACGATCCACGAAGCCGCCGACCGTCCGCGCCTGCGGCGCACGACGACAGCGGTGCGATCACGGCGAGGTCGCACGGCGCACCGAGGACGACCAGGGACGCCGCGACCAACGCACCGAACATCGCTATCTGTGCGGCGGGTTGTGCGTCGACGACAGCGAAGACGACGAGCAGGACGGCAAGGACGCCGACCAGTGTCCCGGCGTAACGTCGCATCGCCAGGTGGAGGGTTCGAGAATCGAGCATCTTCGGTTCCTTGGGACAGCCTCGCGGACAACGGATTGCGAAGGCGTGGGGGAACTGTCGAGCTACAGTGCCCCCACCAGTGCACCGGGTGCTCGTGGCTGTGGGCGGCCCGGAGCATCCGGGCGATGCTGACGCCGGAACGAGCCTCGAAGATGGCGTTCCTCTGCGGCGGGGCCGACGTTCGGCAGCAGGCGCAGCAGTGCCGGAACATCGACACGGTGTGCGAGCAGCATCAGCGTTGCCAGCGCCGCGACGAGGATCAGGGCCACGTCTGCGGTTGCGGTCGGCATCGTCAGGTACAGCGTCACGAGTAGCAGCGAGGTGACGACCATGCGCTGGTATCTCATCCCGCACCTCCCTGGTATGCCACCGAACCCGAGTCGTTGCTCAGGGTACAGATACCGCAGGGTCCGTGCACAGGTGCCAGGTATCCCCGACGAACACCGGACCTCGGGCTTGCACGCAGGGACGCACGTAGACGGGCAGTCGCTCGAGCTCCGCGTCGGCGTCGGACGACAACCCACCGACGTAGGACGTATCGATGCGTCCGGTCTGCTCGAAGCGATCGACGTTGTGCCGTGCGATGTACGCGTCGGGGTTCAACGCCGCCAGAGTGAGCACGGTCAGAACCGCACCGACGCCCACGGCTCTCGGTAGCCAGCGCCCCGACATCCGCGCGCCCGAGATCAGAAGCAGTACGAACACCGAGCCCAGCCACCACTCGACGGCCGTGACGAACAACCTGAGGGTGGTGTAGCCGTACTGCTGCTCGTACAGGGACATTCGATGCAGCGCCGACGCAACGATCACCAACGACAGCAGGCACAGCGCTCCGAGCAACGCCCGCAATGCAATTCGATCTCCTCGGCGGTTTCGCGGGGCCTTCGCGACCGTCACCGCAATGACGAACAGTGTCAGTACCGTCACTGCCAGCAATTGCCAGAAGCCCTGCCGGGCGTACTCGGCATTGGTCAGTCCCTCCGTGGTCGCCACATGCCCCTGCCCGCCGAACAGCGTCGGAACCTGGAACCCGACGAACACGACGAACAACGCCACCACCGCCCCGAGCGGAATCATCCACTCCCACAACTGCACCGATCGACGCGGCGACGGAGCAAGGCGATCGAATCGAGGCGGATGCAGCGCGACGTAGCAGACCGCGAGCGCACCTGCTGCAGTGAGCACGAAGACGAGAATGCGTCCGAAGATGGACGCGGCATCGAACTCGGGCGTCACCGCGCCCAGCGCATCCGAGAAGCGCTTGTCGGCTGCACCGAACAACGCTGCGAACACGACGACGAGTGCGATCGTGACAGCGGCGACCATGCCGGCCCGCACCGGCCGCGGCCCCTCCAGGTCGATCGAACCGGCTCCGCGTCGGATCCACCGAGCAACTCGCACCGGCAGCAACACCGGCAGGAGACCGCCGAGTGCAATTCCCGTCCACGTCCAGGCGCGGGAGAGCACCACCACTGCGACCACGATGGCCAGCGTCGTCGACATCGTCACGATCCACTCGGCCGCGCGCAGTGCAGACACGCTCGCCAAGGCCAGCGCTCCTGCCACGCCGGCCCATTCCCACCGCGAGAGCCTGCCGCGGCGGGCTGCGAGCAGGACGACGACGAAGGCCACGGCAGTGACCGGCACACCGAACGTGTTGTCCACCAACGTCGCTGCACCGACCAGTCCGGCGAGAGCCGACCCGAGGAGTGCCGCGCGCGGGGGCTGCGAATACCGCAGCACCGGCCAAGTGCGCGGCCCCCAGACAGAGCGCCCGTGCTTCGATCTCGGCTGAATCGGAATGTCGATCGTGCTCATAACACTTCCTTCTTGTGTGTTTCGGGCATGGAAGGTCGGCGGCTGCAGTCCGGAGACGAGCAGTCGCGGTTCGGGTGGATCGGGAAAGTCAGTGCTCGGGGATGGCCACTCTGATGTGGCAGCCGAATTCGGTGTCGAGAACTTCGATGGTTCCGCCGTGCAGCTCGGTGGCCCAGCGGGCGATGCCGAGGCCGAGACCTGTTCCGCCGTCGGTGGATCCGCCGCGGGTGAATCGGTCGAACACCGCATGACGATCGGCGAGGGCGATGCCCGGCCCCTGGTCTACGACGTCGAATGCATAGGCTCCGCCGATTCGGTGAGCCCGCAGCGTCACAGTGCTCGAATGGGGGGAATGCCGCACGGCGTTGTCGACGAGGTTGGTGATCACCTGTGTCATGCGAGATCGGTCGGCCACTACGGTCGAATCTCCGGGCGAGACGACGATCGATACTCGTTCTCGGTGAACGGATGTCGCATCCTCGAGGAACTGCTGCACCGCGAACTCCTCCGGGGCAATGGTGAGCACACCGCCCTCCACCCGAGACAGGTCGAGCAGTTCGCTGACCAGATCTCCGAGTCGTTCGGTTTGGCGCAGCGCCACCGACAGCGTTGCGGGATTCGCGTCGGTCACCCCGTCGACCATGTTCTCGAGCACGGCACGCAGCGCAGCGATGGGCGTCTTCAACTCGTGCGAGACGTTGCCGATCAGTTCGCGGCGGTACTTCTCGGCAGCTTCCAGATCACTCGCCATGGTGTTGAACGCCGTGGCGAGCTCACCCACCTCGTCCCTCGACGTGGCTCGCACTCGTGTCGAATAGTCCCCTCGCGCCATCGCTTTGGCGGCCGAGGTCATCTCGCGCAGCGGCGACGTCATCCCGTGGGCGACGAACTGTGTCACGGCCAAGGACACGACGAGAGCTGCGAGGAGGGTGTAGCGAAATTGCCAGCCCGCCCCGATCCAGAAGACGACGCTCGCGAGCACCAGCACGATACCGACGACGAGCGAAACCTTGAGCTTGAACGACCGCAACGGATCCAACGGACGCGGCAGCATGCGCGTCATCGCGGCGACTCCACGGCATAGCCGACGCCGTGCACGGTGCGGATGAGATCGCCACCGAGTTTGCGACGCAACGCTTTCACGTGAGAATCGACCGTCCTGCTGCTGGCCGAATCGTCCCAGCCCCAGAGCTCCGACAGTAGAGTCTCCCGCGAGACCGCAGTACGCGGCCGAGCCGCCAGATAGGCGAGGATGTCGAATTCCGTTCTGGTCAAGTGGATGTCACCGGAGGAAGTGGTCACCCGCCGTTCCCGGTGATCGATCTGCACGTCACCGACTCGAACCGCCTGCGGTTCGGCTGCCACCGTTCGCTCGGCACGCCGAACCAGGGCGTGCACGCGAGCGACCAACTCGCGCATACTGAACGGCTTACCCAGGTAGTCGTCCGCGCCGACGCCCAAGCCGACGAGCATGTCCGTCTCGTCGGACTTGGCCGTCAACATCAACACCGGGACCGGGCGGGACGCCTGGATACGGCGGCACACCTCGAGCCCGTCGAACCCGGGCAGCATCAGATCGAGCACCACCACGTCGGGATCGATCCTGGCGCACGCGTCGACGGCAGCCGGCCCGTCGGCGGCAGTGACGACCTCGTACCCTTCGCCGCGCAGCCGAGCGGCAACGGCGTCGGAGATCGTGGGCTCGTCGTCGACGACGAGAACTGTGCGGCTCATGAGAATTGACCCTAGAGGGCGCACGTGGAGGAGCCCGTCGGGAAATGTGGAGGTTCGGTGAAGGTTGAGCCAGGCGCGTTTCACATCGCACTCGGTGGAACGCCGGTAACGATCACCGGCTGATCCTGGGCGCTCCTACGCGGCGGAACGCTTGTCCATCCACATGGCGGTGGCCAGTACACCGAGACCGGCCACCGCCAGGCCCGAGCCGACGGCGGCGGGTGCCGTGTACCCGAATCCTGCGGCGATCACGGCACCACCGACTGCCGCTCCGATGGCGTTGGCCAGGTTGAACGCGGCATGGTTGAGCGATGCGGCGAGCGTCTGAGCGTCCTCGGCCACGTCCATCAACCTCGTCTGCAGACCAGGGACCACAGAAGAGCCGGACGCGCCGATGAGGAACACCAGCAGGAGTGCGGTGATCGGATTGTGTGCGGCCACGACGAACACCGCAAGAGTTACCGCAGTAGCGGCCAGACCGACGAAGGTGCCCTTGAGCTGGTACCTGTCGGCGAGCCAGCCGCCGGCGTAGTTTCCGACGACCATTCCGAGTCCGTAGATCATCAGGGCGACCGGAACGAGTGCGCGGGCGAGACCGGCGACGTCGGTCAGAGTCGACGCGATGTAGGTGTAGACCGCGAACATGCCGCCGAATCCGACGATGCCCACGAACAGGGTCATCCACACCTGGCTGCGGCGCAGTGCGCCCAGCTCGGTGATGGGGCTGGTGGTCGGCATCGCATCGAGTCGTGGCATCCAGAGGACGAGCGCGGCGACGGTGAGGGCACCGATGACAGCCACGAGCGTGAATGCACTGCGCCATCCCAACGCCTGCCCGATCCAGGTCGCCACCGGGACGCCGACGACGTTCGCGACGGAGAGTCCCATCATCACCATCGCGACGGCCTTGGCTCGCTTGCCGGGTTCGGCGAGGTGAGCAGCCACCAGGGCCGCGACACCGAAGTACGCACCGTGCGGCAGGCCGGCGACGAAGCGCGAGGCGACGAGTTCGTTGAAGCTGGGCGCGAACACCGTGCCGAGGTTGCCGAGGGTGAAGGCCACCATCAGCGCCAGTAGCAACATCCGCCGGGGAACGCGAGCAGCCAGGGCTGCGATGGTCGGCGCACCGACCACGACGCCGAGCGCATACGCGGAGATCATGTGGCCGGCCGAGGGCTCGGAGATCCCCATCGTCGTGGCGATGTCCGGCAACAGACCCATCGACGCGAACTCCGTGGTGCCGATTCCGAAGCCGCCGATGGACAGTGCCAGCATCGCGAGCTTGCGGCGGGTGGAGTGCGGTCGGTGACTGACACTCAGGCCACTCGACACCTTGCCGCGCACAGCGCTGACTCGGGCAAGAGCGGAATCGGTGACAGTCACAGCAGTACAACCTTCGTGTGCAAATCGGGGGCAGAGGAAGCGGCCGGAATTCGAGCCTGCGGTCGGGGACCCACCGGGCCCGACCCAGAAGGCAACGTCGCTCCCGTCAATTGTCTTCCCGACGGCAGATTGTTTCGCGTGGATGCACCGTGATTGTCCTCACCCGAACATCTGCTCGAGCTCGACCCGATCGGATGCCGTGCCCTCGTTCCGGTGGGGTGCCGTTACCCGCTACGATGTTCGCCAGGTCATGAGTGCCAGCATCGAGCCCCGGCTTGCTGGCCGGCAACCCTCCAACCGCGGTGGGGTGCCCCGGGTGAACGACCAGGCCGATACGGCACGCGAGTGCCGTTTCGACAAGCGCGGGTCCGCAGGAAGCGGACCCACTGAACCTTCGGTCCCCAGGGGCCGAAGCCTGTCAGGAGGTTCTTCCATGTGTTGCTGTACCGATACGCCCCGTAGCGCTCGACTTCTCGAGCTTGATTCGACATTCGATTCGTCTCAGACACACTCGTCTCAATAAAACGGAGTATCACCAGCCATGACCGATTCCACCCCCGACGTCGTCGACGCCACCGGAGCACCCACCGAGGATCCGTTCACCGATCCCGCAGCCGACTGGAGCTTCGAGACCAAGCAGATCCATTCGGGTCAGACACCGGATGGCACCACCAGGGCTCGTGCGTTGCCCATCTACCAGACCACCTCGTACACGTTCGACAACACCGATCACGCCGCCGCCTTGTTCGGTCTGGCCGAGCCCGGCAACATCTACACCCGGATCATCAACCCGACACAGGATGTCGTCGAGCAGCGCATCGCGGCCCTCGAAGGTGGCGTCGCGGCATTGCTCCTCGCGTCGGGGCAGGCCGCCGAGACGTTCGCGATTCTCAACCTCGCCGAGGCGGGCGACCACATCGTGTCGAGTCCGCGGCTCTACGGCGGCACGTACAACCTGTTCCACTACACGCTCCCCAAGCTGGGTATCACCGTCTCGTTCGTCGACGATCCCGACGACCTCGAGCAATGGCGTGCCGCGATCACTCCGTCGACCAAGGCGTTCTACGGCGAGTCGATCTCGAACCCCAAGAACGACATCCTCGATATCCCGGGGATCTCGGCAGTGGCCCACGAGAACGGCATCCCGCTGATCGTGGACAACACCGTGGCGACGCCGTACCTGCTGCAGCCGTTGAAGCACGGTGCCGACATCGTGGTTCACTCGGCGACGAAGTACCTCGGCGGACACGGAACAGCAATCGCGGGCGTCATCGTCGACGGTGGCACGTTCGATTGGACGCAGGGCCGTCATCCCAACTTCACCACCGCGGATCCGAGCTACCACGGCGTCGTGTTCGCCGATCTGGGCGCGCCCGCGTTCGCATTGAAGGCACGCGTCCAGCTGCTGCGTGACATCGGTGCTGCAGTCTCGCCGTTCAACGCCTTCCTCATCAGTCAGGGTCTGGAGACGTTGAGCCTTCGGATCGAGCGGCATGTGGCGAATGCGCAGAAGGTCGCTGCCTTCCTCGCCGGTCGCGACGACGTCGTCTCGATCAACTACGCCGGACTCGAATCGTCGCCGTGGTACCAGCGTGGGCAGGAATTGTTGCCGAAGGGGCAGGGCGCGATCATCGCGTTCGAGCTGAAGGGCGGTGTGGACGCGGGCAAGAAGTTCGTCAACGCTCTCACTCTGCACAGCCACGTCGCTAACATCGGAGACGTGCGCTCACTCGTCATCCACCCCGCATCCACCACGCATTCCCAGCTGACTCCGGAGGAGCAGCTGGCATCGGGCGTCACTCCCGGCCTGGTCCGTCTCGCCGTGGGCATCGAGGGGATCGACGACATCATCGCCGATCTCGAGGTCGGATTCAGCGCGGCGGCATCTTGAGCAACAGCTGCGACACAGGCGTTCGTCCGGAGGCGGTTCTTCCGTCTCCGGACGGGCGGTTGGGCACCATCGACATCGGTGGTCTCGATCTCGAGAACGGCGAGCGAATCCCCCAGGTGACCGTCGCGGTGCAGCGGTGGGGTGAACTCGCCACCGACCGCAGCAACGTCGTACTCGTCGAACACGCCCTCACCGGGGACTCGCACGTGTCCGGTGCGCCGGACGCCGATCACGCTCTGCCCGGGTGGTGGAACGGAATGGTCGGTCCCGGCTGCCCCATCGACACCGACGAGTGGTGCGTCGTGGCGACGAACGTGCTCGGCGGGTGCGGCGGGACCACGGGCCCGAGCAGCGTCTCGCCCGACGGCACTCCCTACGGCTCTCGTTTCCCGGACATCTCCATCCGCGACCAGGTCGCTGCGGAAGCGGCCGTGGCCGACGTCCTCGGAATCGAGCGGTTCGCTGCTGTCGTCGGCGGCTCGATGGGCGGTATGCGCACCCTGGAATGGATCGTGGGACATCCCGACCGAGTGGCGGCGGCGTTGGTCCTCGCGGTCGGTGCCAGGGCGACTGCCGACCAGATCGGCACCCAGACAACACAGATCGCCGCGATCAAAGCCGATCCGGGATGGCTCGGCGGCAACTATCACGACACCGGCACCTCACCGTCGGCCGGACTCGGCATCGCGCGGCGCATCGCGCATCTGACGTACCGGACCGAGAGCGAACTCGACATCAGGTTCGGAAACTCACCGCAGAACGACGAAGACCCGTGGGCCGGTGGCAGGTACTCCGCGCAGAGCTACCTCGAGCATCAGGCTGCCAAGCTCGTCAACCGGTTCGACGCGGCGACGTACGTTCTGCTCAGCGAAGCGATGAACCGACACGACGTAGGCCGTGGCCGCGGCGGAGTGGCCGACGCTCTTGCGTCCACATCTGTCCCGACCATCGTCGGCGGAGTCGACTCCGATCGCCTGTATCCGCTTCGACTGCAGAAGGAGATCGCTCGCGAACTCCCCCAGTGCCGCGGACTCGAAGTGATCCAGTCGCGTGACGGACACGACGGCTTCCTCACCGAGGCCGATTCGGTGGCCAAACTGCTCGCCGAGACGATGGAGCTGGCCCGCCTCGGTCGGCGCTGACACCACACTCGTTCACCGGGCGCTCCAGATCCGAGGTCAGTCGGTTCCCAGCGGATCGATCGATAGCGACAGAAAGACAATGGCTCCGCCGACGCCACCCAGCGCCAACACATCGAACACGCGACTGCGCACTTGCAGTGTGCCGACACGTGTTTCGGGCAGACACAGCCGCAGGACGGCCGCCAGCAGCGCTGCGCATCCGAAGATGAACGCGCCGCGCCGCCAGCGATCGGCCAGCACCAGGATCAGCGCGGCGAGGACGACGACCGAGACTGCGACGATCGGTAGGTTGCGCGCGACTGCCGCGCGAAATCCCGGGTCGGGCTCGCTTCGCTCGTCCTCTGCATCGTTCACGTCGGGTCCGCTCAGCTCTCGGCGGCGACGCGTTCGGCGCGCTCGACGACATTGGTGAGCAGAAAGGCCCGCGTCAGCGGACCGACACCGCCGGGGTTGGGCGAGAGGAAACCTGCCACCTCCGCGACACCGTCGGCGACATCTCCGCGCAATCCGTCCTCGGTGCGGGTCACCCCGACATCGAGCACAGCAGCACCAGGCTTGACCATGTCCGCAGTGATCAATCCGGGTACTCCGGCAGCGGCGATGACGATGTCCGCACGTGAGACCTCGGCGGCCAGATCACGAGTTCCGGTGTGGCACAAAGTAACTGTCGAGTTCTCCGAACGCCTCGTGAGCAGCAGTCCGATGGGTCGCCCGACCGTCACACCGCGGCCGATGACCACCGCGTGCGCGCCGTCGAGAGCAACGTCGTAGCGGCGCAGCAGGTGCACGATCCCGCGAGGTGTGCACGGCAGTGCGGCGTCCTTGCCCAGCACCAGACGGCCGAGGTTGATCGGGTGCAGACCGTCGGCGTCCTTGTCCGGATCGATTCGCTCGAGCGCAGCGTTCTCGTCGAGATGCTTCGGCAACGGCAGTTGGACGATGTAGCCGGTGCATTCGGGGTTGGCATTGAGTTCGTCGATCACGGCCTCGAGATCTGCCTGGGTGATGTCCGCGGGTAGGTCGCGACGAATCGACGTGATGCCTACCTTGGCGCAGTCGTTGTGCTTGCCCCGGACGTACGCAGCCGAACCCGGATCGTCGCCCACCAATACGGTCGCCAGACCTGGGGTGATGCCCTTCTCACGCAGCGCTGCCACGCGGGCGGTGAGATCGACGAATATCTCGTCACGGGTCGCTTTGCCATCGAGAATCGTTGCAGTCACCCGGTCATTGTTCCAGGTTCTGCGTCAGCAGCGGCGCACCGGTCCGATCACCGCCGTCAGCCCTCGACCACGAGCCCGTGCGCTCCTGCATATGCGACGGCCTGCATCAGCTCGATCTTCGCGTTGCGCACGCTCGCGCTGACCCACAGCGATGCGTCGGCGACGGCTCCGCGCAGATCTGCCTCGTCGAACTTCGCGTCGACGGTGCGGGCACCGGTGAAATCGACCGATCGCACCGTGGCCTTGCGGAAGTCTGCGGATACCAGGTTGGCCTCCCGCATTCGGCACCCCGTCAGATCGAGACCACGAAGGTCGGCCCTACCCAAAGACGCGAGGGTGAAGTCGACCTCGTCGTACGTCGCGGGACGCATGCGACTGTCGACGAACATCGATCCCATCAGAGTCGAATGACGAAAAGTACTGTGCTGCAGATTGGTACGAGTGAAAGTGCACGATCGAAATGCGGAGTTCGTGTGAATCGATTCGGTGAGGTCCGTGCCGGTGAAGTCGCATTCGGTGAACACCACCGAGTCGGTTCGGACGCCGCTCATGTCCGCATCGCGAAAGGTGCACCGAACGAACTGCCTACCGGTCCACTCCTGCCCGTCCAGTCGCGTGTCGGAAAAGTCTTCACCGATCGTCTGTTCGTCGTCCACCTGCCCCATACTTCCCGGGCTCGAGATGGCAGAGTGAACCGGGTGTTTCGACTCATGTTCTTCGAGCCCCGCATCCCACAGAACACCGGCAACGCGATTCGCCTGGTCGCCGGGACCGGCTGCGAACTGCACCTGGTGGGTCCGCTCGGCTTCGACATGTCCGAGCCGAAGCTCAAGCGGGCAGGCTTGGACTACCACGACCTGGCGTCGGTGACGGTGCACGATGACCTACCCTCGGCGTGGGCCGCGCTGGCGCCGACTCGCGTGTTCGCCTACACCGCCCACGCGGACCGGTCCTACGCCGACGTCGCATACGAACCCGGCGACGTCCTCCTGTTCGGACCGGAACCCACTGGATTGCCCGACGACGTTCTGGACGACCCGCACGTGACCGATCGACTGCGAATCCCGATGATTCCCGGCCGCCGATCGTTGAACCTGGCGAACGCGGCAGCAGTGACGATGTACGAGGCATGGCGCCAGCACGGATACGAAGGCAGCGTCTGAAGGGTTGGCGTTCGAGCTCGCTCGAAGCCCTGGCTGTCGGAGCGCGCGCTGACCGAAGGTGCGTTGGCGGCAAGCGAAACTGTGGTCGCGTCGGATCGTGAGTTCAGGTCTTCGACCATCGACGCAGACGGCCAGCATCTTCGGTCTCGGAGGTGAAACTGATTGTGAGCGTCGACAAATCGATCCGGTACGCGAGGTAGTTCTTCTGTGACACCGACCTGTCGAGTTCGCCCTGTCGGCTCGACCGTGTCGATTCCACCTCGACGAGATCGGCAGTATTCGACGCGGCCGCGGTCGGATCGTCGGCGATCAGCGAGAGCCGTCCGGTAACGATTTCCTTGCATTCGATCGGCGCCGGGGCCCGCTGCCGGGCGGAGTCGACTGCCATCTCGTGCGCGAGCGCCGGCCCTGCCAGAGAAGTCGAACAGTCAAGTGGTGGAGGCACATTCGATGGATCGGGAGCGGAGCACAACAGCAACACGAACGCGCATCCGGGTACCGCGACCGCTGCAGTCAGGGTGCGGGGAACCGGACTTCTACGACGATTCATCCCCGGACGCCAGCGGCACCGTTACACAAACCTCACCGGCTTGCTGCCATGGACTCGCGGGGCGGGGTACCGTGTGCCGCACCGGCCCGTTTCGCTCGTGAAGGAGCTTTCTTTTGTTCTCTGTTTCCCTCCCCCGTCTCTCGTCCTCCAACTCCTCCTCCGCGCGCACGTCCAGTCGGTTCGGTAGTCGAATTGCCCGCACCGCAGCAATATTCGCCATGGGCTCGGGATTGACGGTTGCAGCCCTGTCGGGCACGGCCACTGCGTCGGCAGCCCCCGTCAACTGTGTGTCTCCGCCCTCGGCCAACGACATCCAGGTCGACGACACCGCGAGCTGCGAAGCAACCTCGAACGGAACCGGACGGGCCACCGCAGGTGCTGCCGACAGCGGCACCGCAGTCAGCGTCAACGACGGCCCGGGCTCGACGACCACCTATGCCAACGGATACGGCGTCGCCCTCGGAGCGAGCAAGAATGCAGGGACGGCGTACGCACTGGCACTCGGCGGCGGAATCGCTCACTCGTGGGCAGACGCCGGACAGACGACACTCGCTGTCGCCGGGTGGGGATCGGGCGCTACCTCCGAGGCTCAGGGCGTCGACTGCGTCGGCCCCCTGTCACTGGCACTGAACCTCACGAGCGGCCAGTTCTGCGTCCTCGGTAGCTGATCGTCCGGTTGCAGACACAAATCCGGTCTACGGAGCCGATTACCCCGACACGAACTCGTCGAGGTAATCGGCTCCTCCTACTTAGACGGTGTGACCGGACCTCCTGAACCGCTCGGCACATCCTTCGGGGAGCCGCGGAGCGGTCCGTTCGGTTTGCTCGAGGACTCCGACGAGCACCTATTGCCTCCCCGAGACTTGGCAATGATTTGGGGCCGGCCACTCGAACCAGTCTGGCGATGGGCGCAACGATGGAACGAGGGTGCCGGCCCCGATCACCAGCTCTGACCAGCAAGTTAGCCGCCCCGACCCGCCTTTCCGTTCTTGTCGGTGGGTCGAGATAGTCTTCTTTCAGTTCGAACGCACGTTCTGAAATGTTGCTCACCAGGGGGTGAAAAAATGGGTGCAATCCCGACCGTGTCACTGGAGGCGTTGACCGCTGCCGCGCATGAGGAAAATCGGCAGGCGGCCCGCAAGATCACCGCCTGCTATCGCGTGCACTGCGACTGGATCACCCGCGACATCAAGCACAAGCACTACAGCCGATACGGACGCACCGAAATGGCAGTGGCATTGGGCTGCTCCGCGACCGTCGCCGAAGCGTATGTCTCCGTCGGCGTCGCCCTGCACACGCGGATGCCGCTGCTGCGGGCAGCCTTCGAGACCGGCGATATCGACCTTCCCCGCGTGCGGACGGTGTGCCGGATCCTCGACAATCTTTCCGACGACATCGTCACCCGCGTCGAAGCCGAGGTGGTCGAGGCGGCGAGGAGGTCGTCCCCTGGTCCGCTCGAACAGGCGATCTGGGACATCCTGCTGCGCGTGGCACCCGAGGAAGCCGCGGCGTTGCGGGAGTTCGCGAAGAAGTTCCGGACCGTCACCTACAGTCCCGCCGGCGAACTCGCCCGCATCCGAGCCGAGCTGACCGCACCCGAGGCCGCCGCCGCATGGCAACTCCTCGAGGAGATGGCCGATACTCTCTGCCCGAAAGACCCGCGCGGGAAGAAAGAACGCCTGTGCGATGCGTTCATGGCCCGCATGCACGGCGAACCCCGACTGGCTTGCCTGTGCCAACGCGAGGATTGCCCGAAGAAAGACACAGCGTTGCCGGATCGGCGGGTGCCGCTCACGATGATCACCGTCGACATCGCCACCCTCATCGGACTACTCGCCAACCCCGCCTACCTCGCCGGGCACGGTTCCATCGACCCCGACCTCGCGCGAGAGTTGGCACGCAGCAGTCACTGGCAGATCCTGCTCACCGAAGCAGTGACGCTGGCGGAGAAACTCGGGCTCGCTGTGCAGAACCCGGACACCGGGGAATGGGAACGAACACCGAAAAACCCCACGCCGGAAACAGAAGAAGATACGGATCCGCCGACGAACACCGACCCGGCAGCATCAACGGCATCGGCAGCAAGCAGGACCGAGACTCGCACAGACACAGCATCGGCAACGGACTCCGAGACCGGATGCGGCACTTCCACCGATACCGATGCGACCACTGCACCGGAAACGGAACCGGCGAACGAATCCGCCGCAAGCAATGACCCCGCCACCGAATCAACCACCGCACCATCACCCACCCCAGCTTCTTCGCCGACAAGCGTGACGGCAACGACCACCTCGCCCTCGCCGACAAGCGTGACGGCAACGGCCACTGCGCCAGCACCGGCGACAGCAGCGGACTCGGCCTCCGGCCCGGGGACAAATCCCGGCCGTGGCTCCGATGCAGCACAAGCACCTGCGCCGATTGCGGAGACGGCACCCAACGTTGCGTCCGATACACGTTCAGCTGCAACACAACACGAACGGTCCGACACCACAACGGCGGCACCGACGGATGAAACTTCACCAGCAATGGAGGACGGACCATCGAGTCCGAGCGCTGACACATCCCCACACACAGCTGACAGCCGCGACAACCAGCGTCGCCCGCAATCGCTGACCTCCGCCGCAGCCCTGTTCTGCACCCACACACCCCTCGGCCGGGGCACACGGCACAGCTCTGCCCTCGACCTGGACGACATCAGACATCCCGCCCGCAACATGAGAGCACTCGACCTCCGCTCGGCAATCCGGCTGGACAACCCGACGATCCCCACTGCAGGCCACACACCCGCAAACCGCACGCCCTCAGGCATCTACCTCGGCAACGCATCGCTGGCCGCGGCTCTCGAAGCCGCCATCGCCGCCGACCCCACCCTCGGAAAATCCGTCCCCCGCGACCCACTCACCGACCGCGCCCTGATCTACCGACCCGACACCCTCACCACCGCAGCCGTCCGACTACGCGACAAACACTGCCGCTTCCCCGGCTGCCACCGACCCGCCACACGCTGCCAACTCGACCACATAGTGCCCTTCGACCACGCCAACCCTCGCGGCGGCGGCTGGACCACCCTCAACAACCTCCAATGCCTCTGCGACTACCACCACACCGTCAAAACCGCCGGCTACTGGACAGCCGTCATGCTCCCCGGCGGAGCCATCCTCTGGACCTCCACCTCGAAAACCACCCGAATCACCCTGCCCACCAATGGCACAGCCGTACCCATCCTCGGCAACGACCTCAGACCACACATCCCCACCACACCGAAACGATCCGGCCACATCGCCTACCCCAACCCACCCGACAACCAACAGCCCGAAACAGAACCCCCAGCCGAAGACACCGACACCCCGCCCTTCTGAAGATCGGAGTTTCACGGAAGTACGGCGAACCCATGCCGCGCGTGCACCAGGGTCGGGGAGCCGAACCCCGCTACACGAACCCGCTCGGCCCCGACCGTCGCCGACCGTCGCCGAACGTCGACGTCGGCCCACGCGGCCTGCAGAGTGGCCCTCGCTGATCGACCGGCATACTCGAGAAATGAGCAATCCACGTGCAACCGCTCGCCCCCGAGCACTGACGTTGCACGGCCGCATCAGAGTGTTGACGATGAGCGTGGCGGCCCTGGCAGTCGCCGTCAGTGCTCTCGCGATCTATCTCGTCGCGGAGCAGGCCCTCCGCTCACAGATCGCGGACCGCGTGGAACGCAACAGCGACGCCATTATTGCCAGCGCGGCAACGGGGGTTCCGGCCAATCTGCTCGGCTTCGCCATCGGAGACACCGAGGGCACCGCGGTGAAGGTCGCCTTCGCGACGACTGACGGCGCATTGGTGACGTCGACGAACGGCTCCGAGCCGTTCACCAATTCCGATGGCGTTCTGGACGCCGCGGAAAGATCGGTCATCGACGGCGACACCGATCAGTCCCTGCGCGAGGCGCGGGGCTATTACATTTCGGCCAAGCGCACCGACTCAGGCGAAACGATCCTGGTGGCCGAATCGCTCAGCGCGGCGTCACCGCTACTCGGCAAACTCACGCTCGCCCTGGTCCTGGTCGGTGCGTTTCTCGTCGCACTGGCAGGTGTCGCGGGTGCCGCCGTGGCACGCACCGGACTCCGCCCGGTCAGGCGACTGCGGGCCGGTACCGAACGTGTTGCCCGCACGGGAGACTTCGAGCCCATCGACGTCAACGGAGACGACGAACTGGCATCTCTGGCCAACAGCTTCAACGAGATGTTGGCTTCCCTGTCTCGTTCACGAGCACGGCAGGGTCAGCTGATCATCGATGCCGGCGCGGAACTGATGGAGCCGCTGACAGCGTTACGCACCAACATCGATCTACTGATGTCACTCGACCGGCCGGACACTCCGGACATGCCGGAGGACCAGCAGGACCGATTGCGCGTCGAAGTCATCGCTCAGATGGACGTCATCATCGGGCTGGTGCACGACCTGGTCGACCATGCCCGGGAGCCCTCGCCGACCCCTCGGTGACGGCCGAGAACTTTCAGGACGAGAGCCGCACGCCGGTCAGGTGTTCCGAGGCGTCCCAGAGGCGACGCGCATCGTCCATCCTGCGCATCGGCTTCCACATGCCGACCTCGGTCGGTGGCCCGCCGATGACTCGCTTGGGGCCGAAGAACTGATCCCCACCTGCGTCGCTACCAGCGGCCGCAACCAATCCCGGCTGAGCTGCGCTGTCCACAGTGCCGGCAATGCCGAGGCGGGCAAGAACGCCGATCAATCGTCGGCCGGCAGAATCCTTCGGTCGCCCCAATCCCGGTTGTGCCGCAAGCAGATTGGTCGGCGAAATCCCCGGGTGAGCGATATTGCTGGTGATTCCCCAGCCGCCTGCCCTACTACGAGCCTCGAGTTCACGTGCGAACAGAGCCACCGCGAGCTTGGATTGGCTGTAGGCCTTCATGACGTCGTAGGAACGCTCCCAATCGAGGTCGTCCCAATTGATGGTCGCCGATCGCGCCGCGATGCTCGTCTGATGGGTGACCCGCGCACTACCCTTCCGCAGCAGCGGCAGCAGACCGAGGGTGAGCGCGAAATGGCCGAGGTGATTGGTACCGAACTGCAGCTCGAACCCATCCCGGGTGACCTGACGCTCGGGCGGCTGCATGACGCCGGCGTTGTTGACGAGAATGTCGATCGACCGGCCTTCCGAGACGAGTTCGCTCGCCAACGCTGCCACCGAGTTCAGTGACGACAGATCCAACGTGCGGGTGCTGATCTGTGCGCCGGGTACTGCGGTCCGGATCGACTCGGCAGCACGCTCCCCCTTGGCGGCCGAGCGGACCGGCATGACGACCTCGGCACCGGAGCGGGCGAGTTGCGTGGCGATGACCGTTCCGATCCCGTCGCTTGCTCCCGTGACGACGGCAATCTTCCCCGTCAGATCGGGAAGTGAGGTGTGTGCTTCGCGGCCCATGACAATCTCCTGTGCTGGTGTCGATCTGCGGATTCGATCTGCAGAACCCATGTTCGACGATCACCACGAGCTCATCCAGGACTTCCCGATCCACTGATACGACCGAGACCGTGGATCACGTCAGGACAGAACCTGAGTTCCCACCACCGCGAGCAGCTCCAACTTGGCGTAGCTTTCGCTGCCGGGGACTGCCGTGTACACCAGCAGACGATGCGCTTGCTCGGGGTCCAGAAGGGTCTGACAGTTCAGCTCCAGCAGACCGACCGTCGGGTGCAGAAATCGCTTGAAATCGGGCGGGCGTACCCCCACTTCGCGTTTCGCCCACAGGGTTCGAAATTCCTCGCTGACCTCGAGTAGCTCTGCGGACAGGTGCGCAGCTGTCGAGTTGGGTCCGCGAAGAGTGACGATTTCGCGCAGACCCGACGCGTACACCCGAGACAGCGCTGCCCGCTCCTCGGGCGGATACGACTGCCGGGCCTCGGGGTCTGTGAACCAGCGATACCCCAGACTTCGCTCGGGGCCGGTGCGCTGCGAGGCACCGCCGGTCAGTGCCGCGCCCAGCGGCGTCTGACGGAGCGTTTCTCCGAGTTCGGACACGATCTCGGCGGGCGTGTCGTTCAGCCGATCCAGAATGCGTAGTAGTCCTGGGCTGATGTGGTCGCTCGACGACCCGCGCACGGGAGGATTGTGCCCGGCGAGCCGGAACACGTGATCACGCTCGCCGAGCGACAGATGCAATCCCTGCGCGATGGAGGCGATCATCTGAGTCGACGGGGCAGGTCCGCTGGCCCGTTCGAGTCGTGCGTAATAGTCGGTCGACATGTGGCTCAGCTCTGCGACCTCCTCACGGCGGAGGCCTTGCGTGCGTCTGCGCTGCCCCCGTGGCAGACCGACGTCCTCCGGCTGCAACGACTGCCGTCGCTGCCGGAGAAACGCTGCCAATTCCGGTCGATCGATCACGTCGGTTCCTTCTTTCCCGTGCGTGCGCATCGCGTCTGCAGTGCATTGTGCCTGCTGCGCGATGGTTATTGTCGAGAGATGAATGCTCCCTTGACCGTCGTCACCGGCGGTAGTCGCGGAATCGGCGCGGCGGTGTCCAGGCGGCTGGTGGCCGACGGGCACGATGTGGTGATCGGCTATCGCTCCGACGCCACTGCCGCGGAAGCGTTGGCCGCCGAATTGTCGACCGACGGCCGAACGGTGATTGCCGTGCAAGCCGATACCACCGACGAGCAGGCGGTGATCGATCTGTTCACCGCAGCCGCCGAGATCGGCGCAGTCACCGGTCTGGTGAACAACGCCGGTTCGGCGCGCGCCGTGGGCGCGCTGGTGGACAACGACATCGAGACCATCAGAGCGGATCTCGACGTCAACCTCGTCGGGGTTCTCACCTGCTGCAAGTACGCGATCGCGGCGATGGCCGAATCGGGTGGCTCTATCGTCAACATCTCCTCCGCCGCCGCGACCCTGGGCAGTCCGGGCATGTACGTCCACTACGCGGCAGCCAAGGCCGCGGTCGATACACTGACGGTCGGACTGTCGAAAGAAGTTGCCGCGCAGAACATCCGCGTCAACGCAGTGGCACCCGGGATCATCGAGACCGACTTCCACCGAGATCGAGATCGGCCACAGAAGATGGCGTCGAGCATTCCCCTCGGTCGCCCCGGTGTGCCGGACGAGATCGGCGGTGCGGTGTCGTGGTTGTTGTCCGAGGATGCGCGATACGCGACCGGAACCGTCATCAGGGTGGCCGGCGGAATGTGAGTACGTCGACTCCTCTATCGAGGGGCGATGCGGTGCAGCGCCACATCCGTCAGCGCACCACCTTCGGCCGTGGCCGTCATGTACGTACAGAACGGTTGCCGACGCCGATCCGTCGGTGATCCCGGGTTGAGCAGCCGTAGGCCGTTGTCCGCGACCGTGTCCCACGGTATGTGACTGTGGCCGAACACGAGCACGTCCGTCTCCGGGTACGCCGCTGCCATTCGTCGTTCACGTCCCGTCGCGGCACCGGTCTCGTGCACCACGCTGAATCGGACTCCGCCGAGCACGACGTCGGCGCGTTCGGGCATCAGAGCCCGCAACTCTTCGCCGTCGTTGTTGCCCCAGCATGCAACCAGTCGACGCGACCGCTGCGAGAGTTGCTCGAACGCAGCCAGGTTCACCCAGTCGCCTGCATGGATCACCACATCGGCGTCGTCCACAGCCGACCACACCTCGGCGGGGAGATCACGAGCGCGCTTCGGGAGATGAGTGTCGGCAATCAGCAGTAGCTTCACCCCTCGATTGTGCACGTCGCCGATCAACGGAAGTCCCTGGATCTGGATGCGACTCGAAGATCCATCAGTTGCAGATGATCGGCCACCACGGTCACCGCACCCTCGGCGTTCTGCACCTTTCCCCGAATCAGCAACGCCGGAGCCGTGATCGCCAGCTTGCGGTACTTGGCCCACAATCCGACCGAGCACACCACGTTGACCATCCCGGTCTCGTCCTCGAGGTTGATGAACGTGACGCCTCCGGCAGTTGCCGGCCGCTGGCGATGCGTCACCGCTCCGCCGACCAGCACTCGGTCTCCGTCCGGAATCTGCAGCAGCCGGTTCGCGGGAATCACGCCGAGCGAATCGAGCCGATCTCGAAAGAACTGCGTGGGATAGGAATTCGGTGACACACCTGTTGCCCAGACGTCGGCCGAGGCCAGATCGAGATCCGACATTCCCGGTAGCGCAGGCGCTTTCGTCGACGCTCCGATGCCGGGGAGCAGTCCCGGACGCTCCCCCGCCGCTGCACCCGCAGCCCACAGTGCCTCTCGGCGAGTGATGCCGAAGCACCCGAGTGCACCTGCCGTCGCCAGCGATTCCGCCTGCGCCACCGACAGTTCGACGCGTCCCGTCAGGTCCAGGAACGAGGTGTAGAGCCCGTGTGCGTCTCGTGCGTCGACGATCTTCTGGGCCACTGCGGTCCCGATGAACTTCACATCGGCCAACCCCATGCGAATCTCGAGGCCGTTCGCCTCGAGATTCGCATGGCCGAGACTGGCGTTCACGTCTGCACCGTGGACGAGCACACCGTGCCGCCTGGCGTCGGCGACCAGGGATTGCGGCGAGTAGAAACCCATCGGTTGAGCGCGCAGCAGGCCGGCACAGAATGCCGCCGGGTGGTGCAGCTTGAACCACGAGGAGTAGAACACCAGTGAGGCGAAACTCTGCGAATGGCTTTCGGGGAAGCCGAAATTGGCGAATGCGGACAGCTTTTCGTAGATTCGGTCTGCCGCCGCGCCGGTGATGCCGTGAAGATCGCGCATCCCGTCGTAGAACCGCCCACGCAGCAGTTCCATCTTCTCCGGTGATCGCTTCGACCCCATCGCACGGCGCAGTTGATCGGCGTCGGCGGCACTGAAGCCGGCGACGTCGATGGCCATCTGCATCAGCTGTTCCTGGAACAGCGGCACTCCGAGTGTTCGATCGAGTGCCTTCTTGAGCGACGGATGCTCGAAGATCACCGGCTCGAGTCCGTTGCGGCGCTTGATGTACGGGTGCACCGAACCACCCTGGATCGGACCGGGACGGATCAGCGCGACCTCGACCACCAGATCGTAGAAGTTGCGCGGCTTGAGCCGCGGCAGAGTGGCCATCTGCGCGCGGGACTCGACCTGGAACACCCCGACCGAATCGGCTCGCTGGAGCATCTCGTACACCGCGGGCTCGGACAGGTCGATCGAGGCGAGTTCGATATCGATGCCCTTGTGCTCGGCGATCAGGTCCATCATGTAGTGCAGCGCCGAGAGCATGCCGAGCCCGAGCATGTCGAACTTCACCAAACCCACTGCGGCACAGTCGTCCTTGTCCCACTGGAGCACACTGCGATTCTCCATCGTCGCCCATTCCACCGGGCAGACGTCCGCGATCGGCCGATCGCAGATCACCATGCCACCGGAGTGAATGCCGAGGTGCCGCGGGAAGCCCTCGATCTGCCGCGCGAGTTCGAGAACCGATTCGGGAATACCGTCGCCCTCCTGATCACCGATTCCGGACCAGCGGGTGATCTGCTTGCTCCATGCGTCCTGCTGCCCCTGCGAGAAGCCGAGCGCACGGGCCATGTCTCGCACGGACGACTTGCCGCGGTAGGTGATGACGTTGGCCACCTGAGCGGCATGAGTGCGGCCGTACTTGGCGTAGACGTGTTGGATCGCCTCTTCTCGACGATCGGATTCGATGTCGATGTCGATGTCCGGCGGCCCGTCGCGCTCGGGTGCGAGGAACCGCTCGAACAGCAGCTTGTTCGCCACCGGGTCGACGTTGGTGATGCCGATCGCGAAGCAGACAGCCGAGTTGGCCGCCGAACCTCTTCCCTGACAGAGGATGTCGTGTGTCTTGCAGAAGTGGACGATGTCGTGGACCACCAGGAAATAGCCGGGGAATTCGAGCCTCTCGATGATGTCGAGCTCGTACTCCAGCTGCGAATAGGCCGCCGGGTTCGCCGACTGCGAGCCGTACCGACGGGCGGCCCCCTCGAACGTGAGTCGACGCAGATAGCTGATCTCGGTGTACCCGTCGGGCACCTCGAAGGGCGGGAGGCGTGGCGCGATCAGCTTCAGATCGAACGAACACTCACGACCGAGCTCGACGGCACCGCGCACCGCGCCCGGATAGTGCTCGAACAGTTCCGCCATCTCCGCTCCGGACCGTAGATGTCCGCCGCCGGTCGGTGCCAACCAACCGGCAGCCTCGTCCAAACTGCTCCGAGCGCGCACAGCGGCCATCGCCATGGCCAATCTCCTGCTGCGCGGACCGGCGTAGTGCGCGGCCGTGGTGGCGATCGTCGGAAGACCGTACTTTCGAGCCAGCATCGCCAGCGCATCGTTGCGCTCGTCGTCGTCGGCAATTCCGTGCCGGGTGAGTTCGACGGTGACGCGATCGGCCCCGAAGCGATCGACGAGAGTGCGCAGCGCGGACTCGGCCGCCTCCGGGCCACCGCGCGAGAGTGCCTGCCGAACATGGCCCTTTCGGCAACCGGTGAGAATCTGCCAGTGCCCGCCCGCCGCTTCGGTGAGTTCGTCGATGTCGTACTGAGGCTTGCCTTTGACCCCGCCGGCCAGGTGTGCGGCCGCGATCCGACGCGAGAGCCGGCGATACCCCTCCTGGCCGCGAGCGAGCACCAGTAGATGAGTGCCGTCGGGATCGGTCTCCCCGGCTCGGGATCGATGTGTGTCCAGTGAGAGTTCGGCACCGAACACGGTTCCGATGCCGAGAGCTCTGGCCGCCTCGGCGAAGCGCACGACCCCGTAGAAACCGTCGTGATCGGTGATGGCGATGGACTCGAGGCCCAGGCTTACCGCCTCCTCGACCATCTCCTCGGGCTGCGAGGCACCGTCGAGAAAGCTGAACGCCGAGTGCGCATGCAATTCTGCATACGGCGTCGTGGACAGCGCGGGCTTGTCGATGGTGCGGTCGTAGACGTCCCGCTTTCGCGACCAAGCCGGGCTGTCGCCGCCGTCGCCCTCGGCCGCCGGCTTGGGACGTCCGGACAGGACGCGCTCCATCTCCGACCACGTGGGTGGTCCGTCGTTCCATCCCATCGAGCCCTCCCCTCACCACATCGCCGTTGCATCGAACACTTGTTCTAATGAGAGCACGAGGGTCCGACACGATCAACTACAGTCGAGTCGCCACTGACCCCTTCCACAGAGCCGGAGCACCGTCGTGACCCGTTGGGCCTCGTTCGTCGTATCGCACAAACGATGGGTACTGGCTGTCGTCGTCGCCGTCGTCACCGTCGGCGGGGTGTTGGGACTGAGCGTCTTCTCGAAACTGAGTGAGGGCGGCTACGCAGACGCCGGCAGCGAATCGTCCGAGGTGGCACGGCTCGTACAGGGCATCGGCCAACCGACTCCCGACATCGTGGCGATCTACACCGCACCCGAGGGCGAGACGATCGACGACATCGGCCCCCGAGTGCAAGCGACGATCGACGAGTTCACGGGTCGATACACCCTCGGCAACGTCAACTCGTACTGGACCGCAGACCCGGTCAGCAGAGAATTTCTGATCTCGAAAGACCGAACCAAGGCATTGGCGACGGTGTCCCTCGGGGCGAACTCGGGCGTCACGTTCAACACCTTCGGCGACCTGCCGCCCCAGCTCGAAGTACCCGGCATCGAATCGCAGTTCGCCGGCGCATCGGTGGTCGGGGTATCGCTCAGCGAAACCCTCGAACGCGACCTCGTCCGCTCCGAGATCATCGCTGTTCCCATCACATTGCTGCTGCTGATATTCATCTTCGGCGGCGTCGTCGCCGCAGCGGTCCCGGTGTTCGTCGGCATCCTCAGCGTGCTCAGTTCACTGGCCATCCTGCGGGTGCTCACCGAGTTCACCGAAGTCAGCTCGTTCTCCATCAATGTCGCGTCGCTACTGGGGCTCGGCCTTGCCATCGACTACGGACTGTTCATCGTCAGCAGATTCCGCGAGGAACTACGCGGCGGGTCGACGCCGTTCGACGCGACCGTCCGCACGGTGTCCACCGCAGGCAAGACCGTCGTCTTCTCCGGACTGCTGTTGATCTGCGCATTCGCGGGCATGCTCGTCTTCCCGCAGGCGGTGATCCGATCCCTCGGGTTCGGGGCCATGGCGGCGGTGGCGAGCGCGGCCGTCCTGTCCCTGACGGTGATTCCGGCACTGCTCGCGATTCTCGGCCCCCGCATCAACTCCTGGACGTGGTCGCGTACCGCGTCCGATCGCAGCGATGCACGGGCACACAAGTTCTGGGGCGGCGTCGTCACCCGCGTGATGAAGCATCCGGGAATCGTCGCGGCCGTCATCGTCGCCGGGTTGCTGATCATCGCCACCCCGATTCTCAAGGTCTCACTCGGCGAGGTCGACTACACGGCGCTGCCGAAAGACAATCCTGCGCGCATGGCGTTCGAGACGCTCGGCACCGACTTCGAATCCACCGGCGAGGGTGCCACCGTGGTTCTTCGCGGCCTGGACGGCGTCAAGCCTCAGGGCGCACCCATCGCAGCCCTCACCTCGGCTGTGGAATCCACACCGGGTATCGCTCGCGCCGAATTCCTGGGCTCCAAGAACGATTTCGTGACACTTCAGGCGTCCTACAGCGAGCCGACCGGCGGCCTGACCGAGGCCGAATCTCAATCCGAGGCAGTGTCTGCACTGCGCTCGATCGCCCCTCCCGACGGCACCGAGATCCTCGTCGGCGGCGGACGAGCCAACGTCGACGACGGCAATGCTGCCATCGCGAAGTGGCTACCGGTGATGATCGCCATCATGGTCGTCTCGACGCTGGTGTTGCTGTTCCTCGCGTTCGGCTCGATCGTGCTGCCCGTCAAGGCCGTACTGATGGCCGGACTGAGCCTGGGCGCAACCTTCGGCGCACTCACGTGGGTGTTCCAGGAAGGCCACGGAGCCTCCCTGCTCGGCGTCACCCCAGGACCGCTCGAATCGACGTTCGTCGTTCTCATCCTCGCGGTCATCTTCGGCTTGTCGACCGACTACGAGGTGTTCCTGATGTCGCGCATGGTCGAGGCTCGCGCGGCGGGAGCGACTACCGAGGAAGCGGTGATCTTCGGAGCCCAACGCACCGGACGCATCGTCACTGCGGCGGCGTTGATTCTGATCGTCGTCACCGGAGCCTTCACCATCTCGGGTCTGTCGATCATGAAGTTCCTCGGCGTCGGAGTCATTCTGGCCCTGATCATCGACGCGACGATCATCCGTATGTTGCTGGTTCCGTCCTTGGTCAAACTCATGGGCGAGGCCAATTGGTGGGCACCCGCCTGGATGAAGAAAGTGCACGAAAAAGCCGGTATCGGGCACTAGCACCGGAACTTACTTCGGAGTAGGGTCGGCTCGCATGGCGAACTTCATCGTAACCGGCGGTACCGGGTTTCTCGGGAAGAACGTGCTGCCCCGATTGCTCGACCGCGATGCACTCGCGGCAATCCACGTGCTGGTGCGTCCGAGTTCGGTGGCGCGGCTCGAGCGACTGGCACAGCACCTCGACGGCGGCGACCGAATTCACCCGCTGGTCGGCGACCTCACCGAGCCGGAGCTCGGACTCCGAGACGTGCCTTCCGACATCGACCACATCCTCCATCTCGGAGCCGTCTACGATCTGACCGCGGGCGACGAGCAGACCCCGACCAACGTCGCCGGAACGGCCTCGGTGATCCGTCTCGCCGAGAAGACGGGGGCTCGCCTGCACCACATCTCGTCGATCGCCGTCGCGGGCGACCACCGAGGAACGTTCTCGGAGAACGACTTCGACCTCGGTCAAGCCTTTCCGACGGCATATCACCGCACCAAATTCGAGTCCGAGAAGCTGGTGCGAGACAGCGCTGCGGACTGGCGGGTCTACCGGCCCGCCGCGATCATCGGCCACTCGGAGACCGGTGCGATCGACAAAGTGGACGGGCCGTACTACTTCTTCCCATTCTTCGCCGAACTTGCCAAGCTGCCTTCTGCCATACCGATCACGGTGCCGAAGATGGGCTCCACCAACCTCGTTCCGGTCGATTACGTCGCCGACGCCATCGTCGAGCTCGTACATCGAGACACCTCTTCCGGCAGCGTGTTCCATCTGGTGAACACGAGTCCGCAATCCATGGCCGAGGTGTATTCAGCATTCTCGTCGGCAGCCGGATCGCGAGCGAAGATCGTCGACGTGCCGGGTGCACTGGTCGCTCCGGTCGTCTCCCCCAAATACCGAGCCGTACGCAAGCAACGCGACGCCGCCCTCCGTGATCTCGGCGTACCTCCGGTGATGCTCGAGCACTTGACCCTGCCCACGGTGTTCGAGTCGGCAGCGACACAGAAAGCATTGCAGGGCAGCTCGATTGCACCGCCTCCACTGCGCACGTACGCCGATCGCGTGTGGACCTACTGGCGGGAGAACTTCGACCCCAAGCGCAATCGCCGAAACGATCCGCGCGGGCCACTGTTCGGTCGTCACATCATCATCACCGGCGGCTCCTCCGGCATCGGCCGGGCCAGTGCCGAGGCGGCCGCACGCAAGGGCGCAGTGGTCATTCTTCTCGCACGCGGGCAGGATCAACTCGACGACGTGGTCGAGAGAATTCGCGAATCAGGTGGCACCGCATACGGTTACCCGTGCGACGTGACCGACAGCGAGTCGGTCGAGCACACCGTGAAAACCGTTCTGAGCGAACACGGTCATGTCGACATGCTGGTCAACAATGCCGGGCGATCCATCCGCCGCTCGCTCTATCGGTCCACCGATCGGTTGCACGATTACGAGCGCACCATGGCTGTCAACTACTTCGGGGCAATTCGGTTGGTGCTGGCGCTGCTGCCACACATGCGCGAACGTCAGTTCGGGCACGTGGTCAACATCTCCAGCGCTGCAGTCCTGGCACACCCCCCTCGGTTCTCGGCCTATGTGGCCAGCAAGGCAGCACTCGACGGGTTCACCGATGTTGCTGCGGCAGAAACACTCTCGGACGGAATCACGTACACCACGATCCACATGCCGCTGGTGGACACTCCGATGATCACCCCGACGGGCGACAAGAACGTCGGCCCGGTGTTCTCACCGGAGAAGGCCGCGGCCATGGTGATCCGCGCATTGAGCGACAAGCCCAAACGCATCGATACGCCACTGGGAACGCTCGGACAGTTCGGAGCCATCTTCGCCCCCAAGGGCAAGGACCGCACGATGCACCAGCACTACCGCACGTTCGCCGAATCCGCGGCTGCCAAAGGAGAAGCGCAGGTACCCCTCGAGGACGGAAAGGTGCCCTACCGAGTCCGGCCCTACGATCCGAAAGCTCCGAGCGCACGCATCGGCAAAGTGATCCGTCGCGCCGGCAGATTGGTTCCCGGCACCAGCTGGTGACCGGCGACAGTCACCGCAGCAGTGCCTTGCCCCAGACACGCAGGAATCCCTGACTCAAGTACGCCAGTGAGCCGATAGCCAGCACCCATTTGACGGTGCTGACCACGGTGGTGGCGCGGACGACGGTGTCGGTGATCTGTTCACGGTTGTCGACCAGTATCAATCCGACGATGTTCTCGATGTAGTCGCCGGCAGCGGAGGCCACGGGCGCGACGGCCAATGCCGTCGTCGCCGCAGGGCTCAGCGGCGTCTTGTCCGCCAGGCTCCTCGCGCCGGCACGCAATGCAACGGCGTAGATCGCCGGATGGACGAAATCGGGCAGATAGTGGCTGCGGAACCGGGCGATCTCGGTCTCGTCCATGCTCGCCAGGATCTGCCGATAACGCTCGGCGGACCACGCCGTCTGCACGGCAAGCACTTTCGGAGCTGCTGGGCCGAGCAGTCGGGCGATGTTGGCCTGGGATACGACGAACAGTGCCGACCAGCCCAGCATCCTGCGATCGAGCGCACTCGGTGTCATGTCCGAAGACACTAGTGCGTCAGAAACGGGAGGACGGTGGCCTCGAACGCCGAGTAGCCGTCACGATGAATGCTGTGTCCGGTGCGAAACGCCTCGACGCGGCAGGTCGAGATCTCGGAGACCATCGCGTCCAGTCGTTCCGGATCGACCATGCCGCCGGGACCGCCGCGAAGCACCAACGTCGGAGCAGCGATGTCGACCAACGACTCCCACCACTGCGGATTAGGCCGACGGAACTGCTCGAGAGCAGTGGCGGTCATCGAGCGATCGAAGGCGAGTACCGCGCGGGGATGCAGAACGACGCTGCTCGCTGCGTGCCAGAGTTCGGTGATCGACGGCATCTTGCCGGTCAGGGTCGGCGGAGCGTCCCCCGGCCTGATCGGTATCGGGAGCTCTTCGAGTACCAGACGCCGAACGAGCTCCGGGCGACGTTGCGCGACGAGCGAGACCGCATATCCACCGAGGGAATGGCCGACGAGATCGACTTGGTTCAGCCCGAGGTGGTCGATCAGGGCCAGCAGGTCTGCCCCGAAGGAATCGAACTCGTACGTGGACGTGTGCGCACTCTTGCCGTGTCCGCGCAGATCGACGGTGATCACCCGGCGGCCCTGCGCGGTGAGCGCCCGGGTGAACCGATCCCAGGTTGTGCTGTCACCGCCCATACCGTGCACCAGCATCACCGGTGCCGAATCCGAGTTCGCATGCCCCAGCGGGGTGAACGACCGATACGCGATATCGACGCCATCGAGGTCGACCGTCTCCGACATCATCTGCATTCCCTCGACGGTAGCGGTGCCGCTATTCGTAGATTCCTTCCACCCGCCACCGACCCTCGTCGAACACCAGCAGCAGGGCCCTCTCGTCGTCGAGCACCACCTGGGCTCGCGCCGTCGGACCCGTCGCCGCGTGGCCACTGTCCCACCACCGCTCGTCCACCGGCCACGGTCCCGCCAGCCCCGTCAACTCCCATTCCTTGGTGCCCCAGCGCAACCGCGACGGGGGCGCATCGAACACACCACGATCGGTGACGCCGATTCCGGTTCCCGCTCGATTCATCAACGTCACTCTCGGACGTGTCTCGATCACTGCCGCCGGAGCAGGCTCGGGTAGCCGTCCCGGCCAAGGAGCCGACGGATCGGATATCGGCACCAATTCGTCGCCGAGCGGACGCAACGTGATCCGCTCGGCCGGCCCACGACCCCCACTGAGCACACCACCGAGAACCGATTCGCCACCGAGCAGACCCTGCACGCGCACCAACGCCCGACGCGCCCTCTCGTCCTCGTCGCCGACACTGCCCCACAACCCCAGTTGCAGCTCACCTGCGGCCACCACTTCGATCGGTTCGAGCCGCAGCACGGTGATCGCGGACGTCGGCTTGTTCTCGCTGCGCCCGGTGATCCAGCCGTCCAGTTGCCACCGCACACGATCGGCTGTCCCTTCCGGCGTCAACGGCTCCGCGCAGCGCCAGATCCGCGACAGGTTCTCACCGTTACCGGTACTGGCATGCACCAGCAGCCGAGTACACGCAACGGCAGCGGCGGCAAGCTTGGTGTGCAGCTGCTCGGCCAGGCCGCGCCCGGCGAACGCAGCGGCGTCGACTCGATCGATCGGCGGGTCGCACAGGTACTCCACATCCAGGTCGGGTGGAAGAGCCCTGGCCGACGGCGGACGCTCGGGCTCGCCTCGTGCACTGCGATGCGCCAGCACCGCGTCGGTACCGAACCGGGACGCCACATCCCCCGGAGACAGTGCAGCGAAGTCGCCGATGGTTCGTAGACCCAAGCGCCGCAACAGATCCACCAGCTCGCCGCGATCGGCAGCAGACATGCTCGGTTCCGCCGAGAGTTCCGCCACCGGCAACGGCGCGAGGAAGCCTGCACCCCCGCCGCGCGGCACCACCTGCGCATACCGCGCGGCGACGACCGCGGTGGACAGCTCGTCGGCGATACCGATCTGACATTCCACTCCGGCAGCCGACGCTTCGTCGATCAGCCGTTCCGCGGCCCGATGCTCGGTACCGAAATACCGTCCGACGCCGCGGGCAGAAAGAACAAGCAGGCCCGGTCGCAGTACTTCCACTCCCGGTGCGATGGCGGCGATCGCCGAGACCACGGGCTCGAACAGTCGCGCATCACGATCGGTATCGGCCAGAGCGACATGCACTTCCGGGCACCGCGCCTGCGCTTCCCGACGGCGTAGGCCGCGCTTGATGCCCGATGCCCGTGCCGTCGCCGAGCAGGCGACGACCCGATTGGCCGAGGTGACGACCACCGGATGCGTCGCAGGGAGATCGGCCTGGGCAGCTGCTGCAACGGCAGGCCAATCGGGGCACCACAGTGCCAGAACACGGTTGGCATGAACACGGCTGGAGCGGTCGATGCTCATGTCGAGACCGCGATCGACAACGGATTCTGTTCGCGCCCCTCGGCATGCCACTCGATGCGGCCGTTCTCCGAACGCAGGTCGAGTCGAACGGTGCGGGGCCGCATAGCCTTGCCGCGAGCGCACACCGACAAACGGACGCCGCGCAGTCGGCCGCGACCCAGCTCCCGGCCCGTGCCGAGGCCGTCGTATCCGTGGACCGATGCGTCCAGTCGTAACTCTGCCCCGTCCCAGTGCCCATCGGTCACCAGCAGCGTCGAGCCCTTGCTACGCGCTCTGGCCACCACGGCCCTGGCCCGAGTGGGCGATACCGACAGACCACCGAGACCGAGCACGACGAGGTCGACACCGTCGAGCAGAATTGCCGCCACTTCCACCGGATCGGGACCGGGATCGGGAATCAGGGCAAGCTTGCTCAACTGTGCACCCATCTCGACCGCGGCCAGAATCCCGAAACGGGGCTGCCCAATGACGGCGACATGCCCACCGGCACCGGTCACCGCAGCCACCAACCCGATCAGGAGCGAGCCTGCACCGGATACCGAGGCCACCGTTCCACGCACCAGGCCGCCGTGCGGTAGTACCTCGATCAGCGCGGACGGCACCGGTAGAACGGGCCGCTGACGGGTTGGACGCTGCGTCGACGGTTCCTGAATCACGGGCTCGACAGGGTCCGAATTCTCGATGCGCACCGATGCCGTTTCGCCCCGAGAAGGCACGGCAGCCATCCGGCTACGCAGCAACGCCACGCGCTCCGGCAGCGACAACCCGTCGAGCGCATCCGGCGTGACAGAAGCTCCCGATACAGTCATGTCACTCCCCTTCGCGGCGTAAGAAAATCGAGCCGAAACTTCGGTGTTCGACGGACGCGGGAAGTGGCGCATTCGAACACAATTTCGATCTGCACTCAGTAAAGCCGCTCGGACGGCAACTCGTCAAGGTGATGCCGAAGCCCCTGGTAGATGCCTCCGTTCCGTGGCTGCAGGCACGTCCCGCCATCGTCAACTAACCTGTGGACGTGACGGATCAGCAGCGTGTTCGACGGGGCGTCGGGCCCGACTACCTCCTGGCAGGCAGATACCGCCTGGCCGGCAAACTCGGCGGTGGAGGCATGGGCGCGGTATGGCTCGCCACCGACACACTTCTGCACCGTCAGGTGGCCGTCAAGCAGGTCACGTCCACCACTCGACTGACCCCTCAGCAGGCCGAGGAAGTACGCAACCGGGCCATGCGCGAGGGACGCATCGCTGCCCGACTCTCCAGCCCGCACGCCATCGCGATGCACGACGTCGCTCTCGTCGACGGTGAGCCGTGGTTGGTCATGGAATACCTGTCCTCGCGCAGTCTCGCGCAGGCCCTCGGCACCACCGATTCGCTACCACCGTTCGAGGTCGCTCAGATCGGCGCACA
Organism: Rhodococcus sp. NPDC079359; assembly: GCF_040702585.1. NCBI lineage: Bacteria > Bacillati > Actinomycetota > Actinomycetes > Mycobacteriales > Nocardiaceae > Rhodococcus > Rhodococcus sp. NPDC079359. The sequence goes on along the minus strand of NZ_JBFBLH010000004.1, from coordinate 319,476 downwards.
GATCGCCGATGCACTGACCGAGGCGCACGAGGCCGGAATCGTGCACCGCGACATCAAACCGGGCAACATTCTGATCGCCGATCGCGGCAAGGATCTGGGCATCGTCAAGATCAGCGACTTCGGTATCTCCCGCGCCAAGGGAGACGTCGAAGAAGCCGACGACAGCGTGATCACCGGCACCCCGGCGTATTTCGCACCCGAGGTCGCGCGCGGACAGGACCCCACCGCGGCCAGCGACGTGTTCTCCCTCGGCGCAACGCTGTACACGGCCATCGAAGGCAAACCGCCTTTCGACATCGATCACGATTCGATCGCACTGCTGCACCGAGTTGCCAAGGGGCAGATCATCGCTCCCACCCGCAGCGGCGATCTCACGGGACCGTTGCTGCACATGCTCGAGCCCGATCCTGCCCGACGCCCCACCATGGCGCAGGCGCGCGACGAGATCATCGTCGCCGCGATCAGCAAGCGCGGCACCATAGCTCAACTGCGCGGGGCACCGCTGACATCTGCGGACGGTGTGGTCCCGGCATGGGCCAGGCGCTCGACACCGGTCTCAGAATCTCGCCGCCCGTCGCGGGAGTTCGGAAGAACCATCGCGGGCCTACCGGCCGTGCAACCCGGTGAGAGCCAAGCCAATCCGGTCCCGTCCACGTATTCGCCACCACCGTTCGACCTGCCGAAAAAGAAGAAGAACCCGATCGACGACGTCCTGATGCGCATCGAGGACGTCATCGGTGATCGAACGTCGATTCCATCGACCGCAATCCTCGCAGCACTCGTGCTCGCCGTCGTGGTCGTTCTCGTTCTCGTGATCATGCTCGTGATCTGACCCTCGACACCGATCTCCGCATCGGATTTCCCCGCCCCGACAGCACCCGCAACCACGCGCCGACGATGGGGATCGGCAGGTACCCGCCATCGAAAGTCGATGTAGCCGACAACTTTCGGGCACGTCGCCCATCGATCAGCCGAGAACCGGCATCACCAGCGTCGTCAGAGCGCCGTCGACTGCCGACCGCACCAGCATCGGCTGATCCGGCGCGGCGATATCGAGCATCAGGTCCGGCCCGACGGCCAATGCGACGGCAGCCTGCAGGACGGCCGCGTCGAAGAACACCGTCATCTCGGAACCGGTGACCCGTGCGGGGACGGCAACTCCCTCGACCGTCAGGCCGTCCGGGCCTGCGTCGATCCGCAGCGTGCCGCTGTCGAGGGGAACGAAATCTCGTTGCACCACAACCCGCGTCGCAGTCGGAGCCAGACCGTCGACGATCGTCCGCCAGTCGGGGAAGTCGCCGTCGACGAGATCCACGGTGTGCTGGACGCCTTCGGACTCGAGCATCATCGCGTCGTCGGTTGCCGTCAACGCACAGTTCCCCGACGCGGGTAGAGACCCGAGGGAGCCGACCGCTGCGATACGCGACCAGGATGCACCGGGTGAGCTCTGCGCGACGAGGCTTCGAGTGGAGAGTCGGTACCGATCCGTCGCGGTGAGCGTGACAGTGCCACCGTCCACCTCGACCAACACGCCCCGCAGCACCGGAAACTCCTCGCTCGTTCCGGCCGCCGACGCGACCTGTTCAACCGCCGACGCGAAGTCGGCAGCAGATACCGTTGCTGTGCAGTACTTTTCGTCGAACAACCGGCGAATGGAGACCGCAGCCTCGGCTGCTGCCCGGGCGCGCGCGGCAAGCTCGTCGACGTGCCGATCCACCATCTCCACCGCTGCAGCTCCGTCGCCGTCGAGGGCGGAGGCCACGGTGTCGAGCGGCATCCCGATTTCGCGGAGTTGGCGGATGATGTTCGCTCGCTTCGCTTGTGCTCGGGTGTAGTAGCGATAGCCGGACTTGGCGTCGATGGATGCCGGCACGAGCAACCCACAGTCGTCGTAGAAGCGAAGGGCACTGGGGGTCAGCCCGCTCGCGCGAGCGAACACGCCGATGGTCAGGAATTCTTCGTCCGAATCAGTCATGGTGAAATCCTGAGGCTTCGGGTAGGTCGAAGGTCAAGCGAGATCCGGTCACCTAGTCGATTCGACGCTTGTGCGCCCATCTGGTGAGCGCATTCCTGTTGGACTGCTGAGTCTTTCGGAGAACGTTCGAGGCATGCGTCTCGACGGTCTTGACCGAGATGAACAGATCCTCGGCGATCTCACGATAGGTGTACCCGCGCGCCAACAACCGCAGCACCTCCAGTTCGCGGGGCGTCAGCGAATCCAGTTCCGGATCCAGCGGGGGCTCCGGGGCGGCACTGCGACCGGTGAACGAGTCGAGGACGAACCCGGCAAGGCGGGGGCTGAACACGGCATCTCCCCCGGCGACGCGTCGAACACCGTCGGCGAGCTCCGAGCCGGAGATCGTCTTGGTGACGTATCCCCTCGCCCCGGCACGGATGACGGCGATGACGTCCTCGGCGGCGTCGGACACACTCAGAGCGAGACACACCGGCCCCTCGGAGATGCGGTTCAACACGGCCACGCCACCGCCGTCGGGCATGTGCACGTCGAGCAACACCACGTCCGGCTTGGTCGATTCGATTCCCGAGACCGCCTCGGCGACGCCTCCCGCTTCCCCGACTACCTCGATGTCCGCCTCGCGGCCGAGTTCGGCTCGCACACCGGAACGGAACACCGCATGGTCGTCGACCAGGAAAACGCGGAAAGGTTCGGTCACGTCGGCTGCTCCTGCTGAGTGGATTCGGATGATTCGGTGGTCACGGAGGCACCGTTGCGGGGCATGAATATTCGCACTTCGGTTCCCTTGCCGACGGTCGACCGTACCTGCACGGTGCCGCCGCGGCGCTCGATCCGTCCCCGAATGGACTTCGCCAGGCCCTGTCGATCCTCGGGTACCGCCGACTCGTCGAATCCGGTACCGCGGTCGCGAACGAAAACACTGACCTGGTCCGGTTCGGTTTCGGCGTACAGGTCGATATTGGTCTCACCGGAGTGCTTGGCCGCGTTGACCAGTGCTTCTCGGGTTGCACCCAGCAGAGCGGTGAAACTTTCTCTGGACAAGCCGGATTCGACGTCGTCGGGCAGTAGTTGCACGTCACCGACCGTGATCGGTCTGACGGTGACACCGTGCTGATCCTCGACCTCACCGGAGATGGTCTCGAGCGCATCGGACAAGTTCGAGTTGTCGGTGTCGCCGCCGTCGAACAGCCATTTGCGTAGTTCACGCTCCTGGCCCCGCGCCAACCGCATCACCTCCTGTGGATGATCGGACTGCTTCTGGATCAGGGCCAGTGTCTGCAGCACCGAATCATGCAGGTGCGACGCTATTTCCTCGCGTTCGTCGTTGCGGATGCGCGCAGCCCGCTCGGCACCGAGCGCACGCCAGGTGCGCAACCAGATGGGAACCGTCAACAGGCCGACACCGACGAGAGTGACCACCACCGCCAGCAAGGACGAGCGCAGCGCCGCCAGGTCGACGCGGGCGAGCACCACCACGGCCAGACCGAGCACGATCAACGTCGCTCCGCCGACGACCCTCGCCCAACTCAACACGGTCGGATGCTTGGGGAGCCCCAGAGCGGTTCGCGGGCCCTCGGAGTCGAACTCGCGCCATACCAGGGCAGCACCGATCACCACGACGATGACCGGCACGATGACCGAAGCAGCGGTGCCGCTGAGCAGCCAGGCGAGCCCGACGGCGAGGCCGAGACCGATGGCAGCCAACCCGAGCGCACGCTGACGTTCGGCGGCACTCGGGTGCGCAGTGTCCTCGCCCGCGGGCGTGAACATCCAGATCAGTCCGTAGGCGGCAATTCCGGCACCGGCCGACGCCGCGAGCAGTGCGAAAGCGACCCGAACCTTGAACACATCGACGCCGAGATGGTCGGCGAGACCGCCTGCGACCCCGCCGACGATGCGTCCGCCGCCGCGTCGTTGATAGGGGGCAGGAGCAGAACGGGCTGGAGCGGCAGGAAAAAGAGGAACGGCATGGGTGACCGGCACGTCGCCGGCTTCGGAAGATGTGTTGCGGGCGGCGTCAACGGGTGGATTGTCGACAGGGTGCACGCCTCGATCCTGGCACGGACCGGGTCGGTGTCGCATCAGGGTTCGCCCTGATGTTTTCGCGCGTTCACCGACGTCCGATCACGCTCGGGGTGGATATCAGGGGTATCCCTGATGTGTTTCTCGACCGGCACCGCCACGATGATTGGCATGAGCAACGTGACCGTCTCGGATCAACTTCAGCAGATGTGGCGCACCCGTCCGCACCGCTTGCCGCAACGCGGGCATGTGGCGGGTGTTGCGGCCGGTATCGGCTACCGCTACGACGTCGACCCCGTTCTGATTCGGATCGCGTTCGTCGTCTCCACCTTGTTCGGCGGTACCGGCATCGTGCTGTATCTGGCGGGGTGGCTGGTGCTCAACCGCGCCGGTGATACGGCGTCGGGTGCGGAGTCGCTGGTCGGGCGTGGGAACAGCTCCGATTCGACGACCAAGATGGTGGTCGTGGCAGTGGCCTTGGTCATCGCGGTGTCGACCATCGGCCCGGTAGGTGTCGGACTCGGCGGTTCGGGGCTGATCTCACTGGTGGCGATGCTCGGTGGACTGTGGCTGCTGCACCAACGGTGCCCGGAGCCGCCGCCGTACATGCGGACGGCGGAGTTCTCCCGTAATCGCTACGCTCCGATGCCTTTCGGCTCGACCAGCACATCGGCCGAGCAGTGGACGGCCGCGCAGTATCGTCCGCCACAGTTCCAGCACGAGCGCTACACCCCGTACACGACCCTGCCGAAAAGCTACGTTCCGACGCCGAAGCCCATCGAGCACACCGGCATCGACGCCGACGCGCACACCGTGAACCTGAGCAAGTCGACCGCATCCGCCGAGAAGCCGGCCGACCTGCCCACCGACATGCCGACCGTGACTCCCCCGTCGTGGGATCCGCTCGGTGTGGCCCCGTTCGCCTGGGATCTTCCCGAACCGGCAGGCACCTTTCCGCCTGCGGCGATCGAACGCAAGCGCCGATCACGTTGGACGGCAAGCTTTCTCGGCCTGGCTCTGCTCGCTGCCGCAGTGACCGCGGCAGTCGGTTCGGCTACCGGCGGAGACTGGGCATCACCGGGCCGTGTCGGTGCCGTCGCTCTGGCAATCATCTCCGTGGGACTCGTATCGGGCGCGTTCCTACGCAAGGGCTACGGACTGCTGGTGGTCGCAGCACCATTGGCCGGCTTCGTCGTTCTGGCGTCGGCGGTCGGTCCGGTGGACCTGAACAACAGAGTGCCGGGGAATCAGACGATCGCCCCACTCACCGCCGCCGAGCTCGACCCCTCCTACGACGTCGGGGCCGGCGAGCTGAACCTCGACCTCACCGGCCTCGAACTCGCCGAAGACCACACCGTCGAGATCGATGTGGCGCTGGGCAGCGCGTCGGTCACCGTGCCCGCTTCGATGAACGTGATCGTGGAGTGCGAGGCGGCGATCGGTCAGTGCCCCACCGAGACACGCTTCGGTCCTGGCACCACCGATACTCCGGTTCTGACGATCGTGGGCGATCTGGCACTCGGCGAACTGAAGGTGGAGAACCCGTGAAGAAGAACAAGACCGACCGGATCGGACTCGACCACGGCAGCGCCGATTCCGACACCGAGGATCACACCTCCAGCCGACGCGGCCCCTCGGCACTGTTGCTCCTCGCCGGCCTCGCTGCCATGGTCGTCTCGGTCGCAGCACTCATCGGCCGAGATGCGATCGCGGCACTGGGCGACGTCCAGTTCCGCTGGGTGTTCGTCGTCGCCGCGGTGGTCGTGGGCTTCGCGCTTCTACTGGGCCCCAGCAGAAAGAACTGACGCCGTCACTCCCACTCGATGGTGCCCGGCGGCTTGCTGGTGACGTCGAGAACGACTCGGTTGACCTCCGGAACCTCGTTGGTCACCCGAGTCGAGATCGTTTCCAACACGTCGTACGGCAGCCTGGTCCAGTCCGCCGTCATCGCGTCCTCGCTCGACACCGGACGCAACACGATCGGGTGTCCATAGGTACGACCGTCGCCCTGCACTCCCACGCTACGCACATCGGCCAACAGCACCACCGGGCACTGCCAGATCTGCTGATCCAATCCCGCGACCGTAAGTTCTTCTCGGACAATCGAATCGGCATGACGGAGCGTGTTCAGACGGTCGCGGGTGATCTCACCGACGATGCGGATCGCCAGGCCGGGTCCAGGGAACGGCTGCCTGCCGACGATGTCCTCGGGCAATCCCAGTTCGCGTCCGACTGCACGCACCTCGTCCTTGAACAGCGCACGCAGCGGCTCGACCAGGGCGAACTGCAGATCGTCCGGCAGTCCGCCGACGTTGTGGTGACTCTTGATGTTCGCGGTACCGGACCCGCCGCCGGACTCGACGACATCCGGGTACAACGTGCCCTGCACCAGGAACTCGACGGCGTCGCCGTGCTCGGCGTTCTCGCCCAGCACCTCGGCCACAGCACCTTCGAAGCTCCGGATGAACTCGCGGCCGATGATCTTGCGCTTCTCCTCCGGGTCGGAGACGCCCTCGAGCGCGCCGAGGAAGGTGTCGACCGCATCGACCGTGACGAGTTTGGCTCCGGTCGCGGCCACGAAGTCCTGCTGCACCTGCTCACGCTCGCCGGCGCGCAGCAGTCCGTGGTCGACGAAGACACAGGTCAAACGGTCACCGATGGCCCGCTGCACCAGTGCCGCCGCCACCGCGGAGTCGACGCCGCCCGAGAGGCCACAGATGGCCTTGCCCGTGGGGCCCACCTGCTCCTGCACTGCGTCCACCAGAGCGTCGGCGATATTGGCCGCAGTCCAGTCCGGGGCGATGCCCGCCGTTTCGTGCAGGAATCGGCTGAGCACCTGCTGCCCGTGCGGGGAGTGCAGAACCTCGGGGTGATACTGCACGCCCGCCATGCGCTTGCCCTCGTTCTCGAAGGCAGCCACCGGCGCGCCTGCGCTGGTGGCCGTGACCGTGAAGCCTTCCGGGGCCGCGGTGACCGCGTCACCGTGACTCATCCAGACCGGCTGCGTTGCGGGCAGACCGTCGTGCAGACGACCGCCGTCCACGCTGAGTTGAGTGCGTCCGTACTCCCGCGTTCCCGTGTGTTCGACGGTTCCGCCGAGGGCCTGGGCCATGGCCTGGAATCCGTAGCAGATGCCGAACACGGGGATGCCGAGGTCGAGGAGAGCGGAGTCGAGCTCGGGCGCGCCCTCGGCGTAGACGCTGGAGGGTCCACCGGAAAGCACAAGCGCGACAGGGTCCTTCGCCGCGATCTCCTCGGCCGTCGCGGTATGCGAGATCACCTCGGAGTACACGTTGGCCTCGCGCACACGGCGGGCGATCAATTGCGCGTACTGGGCGCCGAAATCGACGACGAGAACCGGGCGTGCGTGTGCGGGATCGTGTGCAGAGGAGTCGGTCACCGGGTCAGTCTAGTGGGACTGTTTCAGCACTCATGCAACACCCGAATGCTCGACGGGCATCGCCGAGGAACCCGACCGAATCTCCACGATCGGCAGTCGCAGACCGCCCGGAGCATCCACCGGGACGACCGGAGAGTTCGGGGCAATCGGATCGAGACGCTGGTACGGCAGCCCCTGTGCCGGACGGAGATCCAGCTCGCCCTTGTTCGGCCACAGTGCCGCGGAACGCTCGGCCTGCGCGCTGATGGTCAGCGACGGGTTCACTCCGAGGTTGGCCGATACGGCGGCCCCGTCGACCACGCTGAGCGTCGGGTAGCCGTGGACGCGGTGGTACGGATCGATGACGCCGTGCTCGGAGTCCGTGGCGATGGCGCAGCCGCCGAGGAAGTGGGCCGTGAGTGGGATGTTGAACAGTTCACCCCAGGTACCGCCCGCGACGCCGCCGATCTTCTTTGCGATGCGGCGGGTGGCGTCGTTGCCCTCGGGGATCCAGGTCGGGTTGGGCTCACCGTGACCCTGTTTGCTCGAGATCTTGCGGCCGAACGGCCCGCGCTTGGTGAACGTGGTGATCGAGTTGTCGAGGTTCTGCATCACCAGCGCGATGATGGTGCGCTCGCTCCAGTGCCGGACGTTGACGACGCGGACGAACTGGATCGGATGCGCGATCAGCGCGAACACGAACTTGAGCCACCGTGGGATTTTTCCGCCGCCGTCGGTCATCAGCGTCTGCAGCATGCCCATAGCGTTCGAGCCCTTGCCGTAGCGGCACGGTTCGATGTGGGTGTTGGGGCTGGGATGGAACGAGGACGTGATCGCGACTCCGCGGGTGAGGTCCATGTTCGGATCGACCGCCAGCTTGGCCGCTCCGACGATCGACTCGGAGTTGGTACGCGTCAGCTCTCCGAGCGTGTCCGACAGACGGGGCAGCGCACCCGTGTCCTTCATCTTGTGCAGTAGGTTCTGCGTGCCCCAGGTGCCTGCGGCGAGAACGACATTGGCTGCGCTGTAGGTCTTGCGCCCCTTGCGCAGCCGAGCGCCGGTGCGTTCGGTGTCGACGTCCCAGGTGCCGTCGGATCGCGGAGCGAGACCGGTGACGGTCGTCATCGGCACGATCTCGGCTCCTGCGCGCTCGGCCAGGCCGAGGTAGTTCTTCAGCAGGGTGTTCTTGGCTCCGTGGCGGCAACCGGTCATGCACTCGCCGCACTCGATACATCCGGTGCGTTCGGGACCTGCGCCGCCGAAGTACGGGTCCGGGACGGTCTTGCCGGGCTCGTCTCCGAAGAACACGCCCACCGGGGTCTGAATGAAGGTGTCGGCCACGCCCATGTCCTCGGCAACCGACTTCATCACCTCGTCGGCGGGGGTCATGTGCGGGTTGCGCACGACGCCGAGCATGCGGGTGGCCTGGTCGTAGAACGGGGAGAGTTCACTGCTCCAGTCGGTGATGTGCGCCCACTGCTTGTCCTCGAAGAACGGCGCCTGAGGCTTGTAGAGGGTGTTCGCGTAGTTCAGCGAGCCGCCGCCGACTCCGGCCCCGGCGAGGATGAGGCAGTCGCGCAGCAGGTGCACGCGCTGGATGCCGTAGAGGCCGAGCTTCGGAGCCCACAGGAAACGCTTGAGGTCCCAGCTGTTCTTTGCGAAGTCCTTGTCCTCGAAGCGCTGCCCGGCTTCCAGGATGCCGACGCGGTATCCCTTCTCCACCAGGCGCAGCGCGGTGACACTTCCGCCGAAGCCCGAACCGACGATCAAGACGTCGTAATCCGTGGCGCGAACAGCTGAACCCATGGTGACCTCCGCTACATCCGATGCTGTCGAACAGTATGCACACCCCCATGTGACTACCGCCACAAGCGATTCTAGCTGTTACGAGAGGTATCACCAACCCAGGGTCGACTTACGTGGACGCCATGCAGCAGAAAGGGCGCGCACTCCCGTGTGAAAGGAGTACGCGCCCTGCTGGAACAGACGTCGTCAAGCCCTGACGTTCAGGCCCACCTTCTGGAATTCCTTGAGATCGGAGTATCCGGACTTCGCCATCGACCGACGCAGTCCGCCGACGAGGTTGATCGAGCCGTACGACTCACGCGACGGTCCGTTGAGCACCTGATCCAGGCTCGGACGGTCCCCCGCCGACATCGGCAGCAGCGCACCGCGCGGCATGGACGGGTGCGCCGCGGCGGACGGCCAGTACCAGCCTCCGCCGGGAGCCTCGGCAGCGACGGCCAGCGGAGCACCGAGAACCGCAGCATCGGCCCCGCAGGCGATGGCCTTGGCGAGTGCACCGGAGGTGGTGATGTCGCCGTCGGCGATGACGTGCACGTAGCGCCCGCCGGTTTCGTCGAGATAGTCCCGACGCGCCGCGGCCGCATCGGCGATGGCGGTGGCCATCGGGACGCCGATGCCGAGCACCTCACCGGTGGTCGTGCCACCTTCGACCGAGCCGTAACCGACGATGACGCCTGCCGCACCGGTACGCATCAGGTGCAGTGCGGTGCGGTGATCGCTCACGCCGCCGGCGATCACGGGAACGTCGAGCTCCGCGATGAAGGTCTTGAGGTTGAGCGGCTCGTCCTCGCCGTGAGCAACGTGCTCGGCGGAGATGATCGTGCCCTGGATGACCAGCAGATCCAGGCCCGATGCAACGAGGGCGGGGGTGAGCGAGCGAGCGTTCTGGGGGCTCACCCGAACGGCGACGGTCACCCCGGAGTCACGGACCTGACCGACCGCTGCGGCCAGCAGATCCGGCCGAAGCGGCGCGGCATGCAGTTCCTGCAGGAAGGCGATCGGCGCGTCGGGATCGAGATCGGTCTCGGCGATGTGGATCAGCTGATCGATCTTGGCCTGCACGTCCGAGTGGCGCGCCCACAGCCCTTCACCGTTGATGACCCCCAGCCCACCCTGTCGACCCAGCTCGATCGCGAACTCGGGCGAGACCAGAGCATCGGTCGGATGCGCGAGAAGGGGAATGTCGAAGCGGTACGCGTCGAGCTGCCATGCCGTCGACACCTCCTTCGACGACCTGGTACGACGGGACGGCACGATGTCGATGTCGTCCAGCTGGTAGGTGCGGCGAGCTTCTCTGCCCATGCCGATTTCAACGAGGTCGCGCACGCGCGCACCTTTCTACTTCGGGAGCGAATCGAATCGGCCCAGGACAGGCCGAAGCGACTATCGGGTGGTGTAGTTCGGGGCCTCTGCGGTCATCGTGATGTCGTGGGGGTGGCTCTCCTTGAGCCCGGCCGCCGTGATCTGCACGAACTGAGCCTTCTGCAGGTCCTCGATCGAGGTGGACCCGGTGTACCCCATCGCAGCGCGCAGACCACCGGTGAGCTGGTGGATGACCTGATTCAACGGTCCGCGGTACGGGACGCGACCTTCGATGCCCTCGGGCACCAACTTGTCCTCGGCCAACACGTCGTCCTGGAAGTAGCGGTCCTTGGAGAACGACTTCGCTCCCCCGCGTCCCTGCATTGCGCCGAGCGAACCCATTCCGCGGTAGCTCTTGAACTGCTTGCCGCCCACCAGGATCAGCTCACCCGGGGACTCGGCGGTTCCGGCCAGCAACGATCCGAGCATGGCGGTCGAGGCACCGGCAGCGAGAGCCTTGGCGATGTCACCGGAGAACTGCATACCGCCGTCGGCGATGACCGGCACACCGTGCGGCTTGCACGCGGCCACGGCTTCGAGGATGGCAGTGATCTGCGGAGCGCCGACACCTGCGACCACACGGGTGGTGCAGATCGATCCCGGTCCGACGCCCACCTTGACCGCATCCGCGCCTGCCTCGACGAGAGCGAGTGCGCCCGCGCGGGTGGCAACGTTGCCGCCGACGACCTGAACGCGGTCGCCCACCTCCGCCTTGAGCTTGCTGACCATCTCGAGCACCTGCGAATTGTGGCCGTGTGCGGTGTCGACGATGATGACGTCCACCCCGGCGTCGGTCAGCGCCATCGACCGAGCCCAGGCATCCTGCCCGACGCCCACAGCGGCACCGACCAGCAGTCGACCGTCACGGTCCTTGGTGGCGTCGGGGTGCTGCTCGGTCTTGACGAAGTCCTTCACGGTGATCAGGCCGGTCAACGCACCTTTGCCGTCCACGATCGGCAGCTTCTCGATCTTGTGACGGCGCAGCAGGCCGAGCGCCGCTTCCGCAGTCACGCCCTCCTGTGCGGTGATCAACGGGGCCTTGGTCATAACGTCGGCGACGCGGCGATTCTGATCGACCTCGAATCGCATGTCGCGGTTGGTGATGATGCCGACCAGTGCGCCGGTCTCGTCGGTGACGGGAAGACCGGAGATACGGAACCGCGCACACATGGCGTCGACCTCGGCCAACGAGTCGGTGGGCTTGCAGGTGACGGGGTCGGTGACCATCCCGGCCTCCGAACGCTTGACCGTCTCGACCTGGGACGCCTGATCCTGCAGCGACAGGTTGCGGTGCAGCACGCCCATACCGCCTGCGCGGGCCATGGCTATGGCCATCCGGGCCTCGGTGACGGTGTCCATGGCCGAGCTGACCAGCGGCACTCGCAAGCGGATCTCGCGGGTGATCTGGCTGGACGTATCGACCGAGCTGGGAATCAGATCCGAAGCGGCCGGCAGCAGCAGGACGTCGTCGAACGTGAGGCCGAGCATCGCGACCTTGTTGGGATCGTCGCCGCCTGTGCGGACGTGGGCTCCGGGACTACTCATGCGAATCTGGCCCTCCCTAGAGCCTGGTTGCACTTCGGCGCGGCGTGCGGCCGGTGAGAGCTCGCAGGCGCACCGCAGTGCGGGATTGGAGAACGGATGGAGTTTCGGCACTTGCACTCATCTGTTCAGCGCCGTGAACCATGGTATCGGCTAGGGCACAACCAGTGCGAACGCGTCTCGCTGTCAGTGGCGTGCGAGCCCCGAAACGACGGTCCTCGGCGTTGTCGGTGGCGGGTACGTCCGGCATGTCGCGTTCGAACGGCTGGCGCAGACCCACCAGTCCTGCGTACCGTGGAGGCGTGCGCGATCAACTGCCTCCCGGTCTACCCCCGGATCCGTTCGCCGGAGACCCAGCCGACCCGTCGGCCGCCCTCGACGCCATCGAGCCAGGCCAGCCCCTCGATCCTCAGGAGCGCCTGGCCGTCGAAGAGGACCTGGCGGACCTGGCTGTCTACGAGGCTCTCCTGGGCCACCGCGGCATCCGGGGACTCGTCGTGTGCTGTGAGGACTGCCAGCAGGACCACTACCACGACTGGGACATGCTGCGAGCCAACCTGCTGCAGCTCCTCGTCGACGGCACCGTGCGTCCGCACGAGCCGGCCTACGACCCTGTACCCGACGCCTACGTGACCTGGGACTACTGCCGAGGTTTCGCCGACGCTTCGATGAACGACGCGTTGCACGGCGACGGATTCGACAGCTGAACCCTGACTTTCGACACGAAGAAGCCCGACACGATGATCGTGTCGGGCTTCTTCGTTGCCGGTGAAGGATCGAGAACCTGTCAGCTGCCGCCGGATGGAACCGACATGCGGTCGCGGTTCTCCGAGGAGCTGCTGCCTCCGGCGGTTGCCGTCGGCTGACCGGGCTCTTGCAGCACCGTCGGCACGACGTCGGTGGTCGTTGTCGGGCTCGGCGTCGTCGTCGTGGGCGGGACCTCGGGCGTCGTCGTTGCCGGAGCCGGAGTGCTCGGCACGCCCGTGGTGTCGGGCGTGACCTGCTCCACCGGTGCCGGTGGCACGAAGACATCCGGACTGGGGACCGGAGCCGGGACGACCGGAACCGGGGGCGGAACAGGCGCAGGCAGCGTCAGAGCCTGCAACTCCTGCAGCAGACGTTCCAGCCACTGGTCCAGCTCGGCGCGCTGACCGTCGTCGAGAACAGCGGAACTGCTGTTCGACGCACCGTCGAGGAGTGCGCGAGCGGCAGTGGTGTCCCCCGAGGACAGGAGATTCTCCGCCTCTTGCAACTTCGACGTCGTATCGATCTGAGCGACAGTCGAATCCGCCTGCTCGGAGAAGACGACCGACTTGACGCTCCAGAGCGGATCGTCCGGTGTCGAGTTGTACGAGATGACCACCAGGCCACCCATCACGACGGCGATCGCGGCTGCGGCACCGGCGATGGGACGCAGCAGACGCATGCGTCCACCGCGGTTGGCCGAGCTCGAGCGCGCCATGTCGGCGGCGAGCTTCTCGCGTTCGACGGAGGCGACGACCACGTCGAGGGAGGGTCCGGCCGGCATCGCCGGCGTGATCACGTCTGCTCGCCAATTGGCCAACAGAAGGGCGAGTTGGTACTCGTCTGCGTCATCGGTGGCAATCGGTCCGTCGCCACTGATCGCGTCGATGAACGCATCGTCACGACGTACGGCGACGAGGTCCACAGGACCACCGTCTGCGCCGATGTCGGCATAGGGATCGTTCTGCTTCGGTCCAGTGGAGTTCACGTGCTCACCGATACGCGAGATTCCGCGACGCGGCGTCTCACCGGGGCCACCGTGACCATTGTCCCTAGCCATACATTTCACCTGCTCTCACAACTTCGTTCTTCAGTTTTGCGATAGCTCGGTGCTGAGCCACGCGGATAGCGCCTGCAGTGCTGCCGACGGCGGCTGCTGTTTCCTCGGCCGACAATCCGACGATGAGTCGGAGCACCAGAATTTCGCGGTGCTTGGCGGGCAAGGTGTCCAGCAGTGCAGTCATCTGTCGACTCGACTCGGATTCGAGAGCGCGTTGCTCCGGTCCGTGCTCCATCGACACGACATCTGGTACTTCGGCGGCCGGGTCCGATTTGTTACGCGAGGCGCTGCGATGGGCGTCGGCGACCTTGTGAGCCGCGATGCCGTACACGAATGCCATGAACGGACGACCTTGATCCTGGTATCGCGGCAAGGCGGTCATGACTGCCAAACAGACCTCCTGCGCCACGTCGTCGGCCGAAAGCTGACCGCGCTCAGCCGAACCGACCCGTGCCCGGCAGTACCGAACGACGAGTGGTCGGATGAATTCCAAGACCCGGGACAGAGCCAGTCGATCGCCTTGCGCTGCGGCAACGACGAAAGAGTCCAACTCCTCACCCGCACTGTTCATCGTCGACAAATTTCCCCGCGTTACAGGTACGCACCCGCATGGGAGCGCTTCCACGTGGTGGTGGAACGAGACCAAGGATAGCGACACCACCCGGCCACAACCGAACCAATCGGTCCGCCTTCGACCCAGGTCCTGGTCAACCGACCGTCGAACCACCCAGGCGATCGATGGCGGCGGCCAGGTCCGCGGACGAGGCCATCCCGGCGTCGACCCCGCCGGTTCCTTCGCAGAGCATCGTGGCGGCCCAGCGCAGGGGCAGCAGCCCGGCCATCTCCGCAGCGCAGGCCACCTGAACGGCCGACTCACGAGCAGGTCCGGTCTCACCGATACAGCTCAGCGCCGCCGCAGACACCAGGTCGGTCTTGACGATGTGGCGTAACGAATCGGCATCGTTGGCGAGAGCCCGAGCGTTCTCGGCGTGTCGGACCGCCCCTGGGCCGTCGCCGCGCATCATCGCCAGCTCGGCCGCTACCCAAGACGCCCGTAGTGCCGGACGCCACAGCCCTCGACCGGCGGGGTCCTGCCGCTGCTCCGCACTGCGGGCCAACAGGGTGTCCGCGAGGCCGAAACGTCCGATTCCCAACGCGTCTGCGGCCAGGCCGGTCAGCGCATCGCTCCGGGCCTCCACCGAGTCCGTCGATCTCGGCGGTCCCCCGAGTCCGACGAGAAGGACCGCGATGCCGTCCCAGTGGCGGGCTCGCTCGTGTTCGCCCACCTGACGCAACCACGACGCTGTGGTCGACGCGTGCAGCGACCGAAGCTCCGCGCTGCGGGGTCGATACCGCCGAAGCTCGACTCCGGCGGCGCTGTACCGGCCCTGCCCTGCCAACGCGACACTGCGAAACCAGCTCTCTCGCGGATCGGTGGCTGCGGGCAGCGGGAATCGGCCGGGGTTGCCGCCGAATGCGGCGTCGAAGAGTTCGGACTGCGTCGCGGTGAACAGCGAGCTCTGCTCTGAAGGCACGGAGGCAAGGGTAGGGCCATCGCCGATGACGAACGGCGTCCGAGTCCTACCGATACGACGCGACGCAATTGCGTGAGGCGAATTCACTGTCGGTCCGAAAAGGGACAACAGCGCGTCGTTTCGCGCGCACAGAATGCAGTTTTCAAGGAATTAACAATGTGAACGCAGCCGACTCGAAGACGAGAATCTGAACGCTGTGTGGCGAATAGGTTAATCGGCGCAGTCGGTCACACGATCGGCAACCGATGCGTCGCACGCCGTCCGTGCGCCCCTTCGGTCACCGGACGGCGATCCGCACAATCGCGTCGGACACCTCGCGCGGCCTCGACCGAATGGATCGACGCCTCACCCGACGCGAGCAACGGAGCTACCCGAAGCACCAACGAAACGCCTGTGATCAGGCGAAACACCAACTTGTGCCTGTCGGTCGCATCGAGCGATCACCCTGACGACCGATGCCGGACAACTGAACTCCGCGACTTCGCTTCGACAGCCGGAATGCCGATGCCCTTCCCATCGTCTCCCGTGTCGACGGATTCTTCAACAGGAAGGACACGCACGCGGGTGAGTCGAAGTAAATATCGCCCGTGTTAATTCTTTGCCCCATAACTATGCATTTGCACACGACAGAGAACTATTGACTCGATTTCGTCGATCCACATAACGTTGTCGGCATTCGGATCACGAATCCGAGAAGCCACACCACCCTAGGAGTTTCCATGCCGCAGCCGAATCACCTCCCTGGGCCGAACGCCGACATTTGGGATTGGCAGATGCACGGCCTGTGCCGTGGCGTCGATTCGTCCATGTTCTTCCACCCGGACGGCGAGCGGGGCCGGGCACGAGCACAGCGCGAGATGCGGGCGAAGGAAATGTGCCGTAGTTGCCCCGTCCTCGCCCAGTGCCGTACACACGCTCTCAACGTCAGCGAGCCCTACGGGATCTGGGGCGGAATGTCGGAGACCGAGCGAGAACTGCACGCTCGTCACAACCGCCGCCGCATTGCGGTGTAGTCACCCGACCACACGAGAAAGCCCCCAACCCGAAAGGGGTTGGGGGCTTTCTCGTGTCATGAACTTCAGTGAGCGTGTCCGTGCCCGGAAGAAGGCTCGGAGGCCTCTTCCGGCTTCTCCACGATCGCGCTCTCGGTCGTCAGGATCATGCGTGCAACCGACGCGGCATTGACCACAGCGGAGCGCGTCACCTTGACCGGATCGACGACGCCATCGGCCAGCAGGTCGCCGTACGTCAGGGTCGCGGCATTGAATCCGTGTCCCTTCGGCAGTTCTGCCACCTTGCTGACGACGACGGAACCGTCGATGCCCGCGTTGGAGGCGATCCAGAACAGCGGTGCGTTGAGTGCGTTGCGCACCACGGCCACACCGGTGGCTTCGTCGCCGGTCAGGCCGAGGTCGTCGGCCAGAGCCAACGCTGCCTGAGTCAGAGCCGAACCGCCGCCGGGGACGATTCCCTCTTCGACGGCGGCCTTGGCCGCAGCCACAGCGTCGTCGACGCGGAACTTGCGCTCCTTGAGCTCGGTCTCGGTGGCAGCGCCGACCTTGATGACCGCGATGCCGCCCGAGAGCTTCGCCAGACGCTCTTCGAGCTTCTCGCGATCCCACTCGGAGTCGGTGTTCTCGATTTCACGGCGGAGCTGACCGACGCGCGCGTCGATGTCGTCCTGCGTGCCCGCACCGTCGACGATGGTCGTGTCGTCCTTGGTGACGACGACGCGACGAGCGCGACCGAGCAGCTCGAGCCCGGCTTCCTTCAGGCTCAGACCCACATCTGCGGTGATGACCTGGCCGGCCGTCACGACCGCGAGATCGTCGAGGAACGCCTTGCGACGATCACCGAAGAACGGCGCCTTGACCGCCACGGCCTTGATCGTCTTGCGGATGGAGTTGACTACCAGCGTCGAGAGAACTTCACCTTCGGTGTCCTCGGCGATGATGAGCAACGGCTTGCCGCTCTCGGCAACCTTCTCCAGCAGAGGCAGAAAGTCCGGAAGCGAGGTGATCTTCTCGCGGTACAGCAGGACGTACGCGTCCTCGAGAACTGCTTCTTGCGCGTCGACGTCGGTGACGAAGTACGGCGAGAGGTAGCCCTTGTCGAACTGCACGCCTTCGGTGACCGAGAGCTCGGTGAGCAGCGTCGAGGACTCCTCGACGGTGACGACGCCGTCCGCGCCGACGCGGGTGAGCGCCTCGCCGACGAGTTCACCGATCTCGGGGTCACGCGAGGACACGGTGGCAACCTGAGCGATCGCCTGCTTGCCCTCGACCGGGGTTGCGGCGGCGAGCAGAGCCTCGGCAACCTTGTCGGCCGCCTTGGAGATGCCGGTGCCGAGCGCGATCGGGTTGGCACCTGCGGCGATGTTCTTCAGACCGCCACGCACGAGCGCCTGCGCGAGGACCGTCGCGGTGGTGGTTCCGTCGCCTGCGACGTCGTTGGTCTTGGTGGCGACGCTCTTGACCAGCTGCGCGCCGAGGTTCTCGAACGGATCTTCCAGGTCGATCTCACGAGCGATCGATACACCGTCGTTCGTGACGGTCGGACCGCCGAATGCCTTGGACAGGACGACGTGGCGTCCCCGCGGCCCGAGCGTCACCTTGACGGCGTCGGCCAGCTTGTCGACGCCGCGTTCGAGTGCGCGGCGCGCTTCCTCGTTGAATTGGATTTGCTTTGCCATGTTTCGGTGTTACTCCTTCGAGTAAAGAAACTCGATCGAACGCACACCGCCCCGGGACCGACACGAAAATCGGATACCGGGGCGGGATGCGTTGTGGCCTACTTGGCGATGACAGCCAGCACGTCGCGTGCCGACAGAATCAGGTACTCCTCGCCGGCGTACTTGATCTCGGTGCCGCCGTACTTGCTGTAGATGACGGTGTCACCTTCTTTGACGTCGACCGGGATGCGGTTGCCCTTCTCGGTGACACGGCCTTCGCCTACGGCGACGACGGTGCCCTCCTGGGGCTTCTCCTTGGCTGTGTCGGGGATGACCAGACCGGAGGCGGTCGTCGTCTCGGCCTCGTTGGCCTGGACGAGGATCTTGTCCTCGAGCGGCTTGATTTTCACGCTCGCCACGTTGAGCCCTCCAAAGTTATGGGGTACGCGTCCGGGGTCGGATCCCCGGACAGCTGTGTGTAAGTACTTCTCCTGCGGTTCTGACAATCACGGCCTGAACTCGTTCCCGTCGTCGCGGGTGCCGGGACTTCGCTCGGTGCCAACTAGCACTCTATACACGAGAGTGCCAGCACTCAAGGGCTGGGTTCGCCAGGTTCGTGACGCGTGGGTCGCGCGGGTACACACGCGCCCTCCCGCACCACCACAAAGATCCGAAAACGGGCGAATCAGGACCCGAAACGCCGAACACCGGAGTCGTTTCCCGCTGTTTTACCGGCGTCCGCGAAGCCATCGAACGACCAGGTAGGAGGCTATGAACTCTCACCGAAGAACCTACCGAGCGGCATATTACGCTCGCGATGAGGCACGAAGTAACGTTACGATAACGGAGCTGTCCGAGCGATAACGGTCGACAGCCGTGCCGCGACATGGCACACAGAGCAGTCGATTCCGGACAGGTACACAGGGGCGGGAGGTGCAGCATGCGAGTAGGCGTGGGTATATCCACCGGATCCGAGGTCGTGTGCGCAGCCCTCGTCACCGTCGACACCGACGGTAGTCGCACGGTCGAGTACCGCACCGTATCCACCGATCGCCAAGCGAACACCGACATCGGCGATCTGGTCACCTCGGCCATCGAACTGATGGCCTCTCTGATTCCCGGTCACCGGTCGCCCGACGCGATCGCCGTCACCTACCGCACCGAGGAGCACGCTGCGGGTATTCGCGCCGCGCTGGCCCACACCACCCGCGATGTTCGCCTGGTACCCGAGTCCGCTGCCGCGTCCGCGCATCTGGCGACCACCGGCCTGATCGATCGATACGACACGATCGCGCTGGTCGATCTCGGTGCCTCGGGCATGTCGGTCACCGTCACCGATCGGACCACCGACAAGGTACTGGCGCACGGCCGATCGGACGCCGTCGGCGGCGACGCACTCAACGTGCTCGTCAGGAACCTCGTGCAGGACATGACCCGTGACAACCTTCGGGACGACATCCGCGACGACCGCGGAATCGGGTCCGCGCGGTACCGATCGGTCAAGGAACAGCTGTCCCACTCGGACGAAGTCAGCATCGCGCGTTACAGCGGAATCCCGCTGACGGTCACCCGGGACGCATTCGACACCGCCGCGACCCCGATCTTCGGCACCGCCGCCGAGTTCGTACGAGGAGTGTTCGACGAGAGCACTCACGAACCCGAGGTCATCGTGCTGATCGGTGGAGGGGCGCACATCCCCCTGCTCGCCGCCACGCTCACCGACATGTTCCACGCCCCGGTCGTTCGAATGTCCGAGCCCGACGCCGTTCTTGCCGTCGGCGCTGCCTCCGTCGCCGCGTCTGCCGACGGCGGCGGCTACCAACTCGTCTCGGCCACGCGCAACACCGCGACCCGGATGAGCCGATACTCCGGTGCGATCGCGGCCGCCGTCGTCGCAGGTGGTCTCGTTCTCGCCTACGGCGTGCAGACGATGACGCCTGCCGACGATGCCAGCGTCTCTCCGGCCGGAAGTACCGCGCGATCCGCGACCGAATCCAGCGATACCGGTACGCCGGCCACCGGGGGGTACTCCCCCGACGAGGATCAGACGACAGCCGGACGCACCCCCGGGGATCGATCCGACCCCACGGCGACCTCGGTCGACGCCACCGGATCGTCGGCGCGGTTCACCACGACCGCTCCGCCGACCAGTACCCCGACACTGCGTCCCGCACCGGACCTCCCGCGGATCGACTGGCCGATCGACCCCACCACGAACCCGGCGTCCCCCGACGCCACCACCGGGATCCCGATCGAGCCGCCGACCTCGGTCACCACGACTCCGGTTCGACCCTCCGAACCGATCGAGTCCTCGGACCCGAGCGATACGACCGAGATCGTTCCCGGCCCGACGCCCGAGCCCACTACCGAGGTCACACCCGAGTTCACTCCGGTGCCGACCGAGTCGATCACCGTGCCGACCACCGATGTCAGCGGTTCGGAACCCACCCCGGAACTGACGGCACCACCGACGGTATGGTCGCCGCCGGTCGCAGCTCCCGCGGCGTCCGGATCCCCGACCGATCCACTGTCGGCAGCCGAGCCGTCGGCTCCACAATCGTCCGAGACCACCGTCGCAACGCAGGACGCTCAGCCGGGCACCTGACTGGTCGCGACCGAGAGGCCGGGGTCGGTCACAGCGGTCAACGCCGAAGGCTCGGCTCCGCCCGCAACGAGGTGGGCACCCAGTGCTGCGATCATCACGCCGTTGTCGGTGCACAGTCGGGGCTTCGGAATTCTCAGCGTCAAACCCTGCTCTGCACAACGACTTTCGATCAGCGAACGAATGCGAGAGTTGGCGGTGGCACCCCCACCCAGCACGATCGTGTCGACATCGACGTCGGTTGCCGCGCGAACGGCCTTCATCGTCAGGACATCGGCGACGGATTCCTGGAAGGACGCCGCGATGTCTGCGACAGGAATCGGATCTCCCGCACGTTGCCTGGCCTCGACGAATCGAGCGACGGCCGTCTTGACCCCGGAGAAGGAGAAATCGTAACGGGCATCGCGTGGGCCGGTCATGCCTCGGGGAAACGCGATCGCAGCCGGATCACCCTCGCGCGCAGCATCATCGAGTGCCGGACCGCCCGGGTACCCCAATCCGAGGAGCCGTGCAACCTTGTCGAAGGCCTCCCCCGCTGCGTCGTCGACCGTGGTCCCGAGCTCGGCGATCGGCCGGGACAGATCGTCGACGTGCAGCAGATGAGTGTGACCTCCGGAGACCAACAGCGCCACGCACGACGGCATCGGGCCGTGCTCGAGCGTATCGACCGCGACGTGGCCACCGAGATGGTTGACCGCATAGAAGGGCACGCCCCAGGCCGCGGCGTACGCCTTCGCAGCGGCAACCCCGACCAGCAACGCCCCGGCCAGCCCCGGCCCGATCGTCACCGCGACGGCGTCGGGACGCTCGATGTCCGCGGCCGCCAGAGCCCGCCGCATGGTCGGCACGATCGCTTCGAGATGTGCGCGCGACGCCACCTCGGGCACCACTCCGCCGTACCGCGCGTGTTCGTCGACGCTGGAGGCGACCTCGTCGGCCATCAGCTCGCACGTCCCCGCTCCGCCCCAGCGGACGATCCCGACTCCTGTTTCGTCGCAGGAACTTTCGATACCCATGACGATCATCGGGCTGATCCTTTCGTCTTCTGGGGCCGACGCATGGTGAAGGCGTCGGCACCGCTCGGCTGGTAGTACCCGGCCCTGGTGCCCACGATCTCGAACCCTTCGCGTCGGTACAGCTCGATGGCGGGCTCGTTGTCGGTGCGGACCTCGAGAAAGACCGGCCCACCGTGCTCGTCGGCCACGCGCAGCAGTTCGTCCAGCAAACGCCCGCCGATTCCTTTGCGGTGATGCGACGGATCGACTCCGATGGTGTGCACCTCGGACTCACCGACGACGAACGCTCCGCGGCTCGGCTGCCCCAGCAACGAGATGCCTGCGTAGCCGACGACCTCACCGTCTTCCCGCGCGGTGACGTAATGATTGTGTGGCGCGGCCAATTCCGCGATGAATGCATCCTCGGCCCACGGGTCGTCACCCGGGAACAGCACGGTCTCGAGGTACGCGCACCGAGCAGCATCCGCCGCCGTCATCGACTCGATCGACACGGTCACTTCAGAGCCTTCGCTGCGGCACGCTCGTCGAGCGTCTTGGCGTCGGGGCGGCGCAGATACAACGGGACGAGCGGGCCGGGGACGATCCCGCTGCCGATATCGGCGGCGGCCACCGCGACCAGTCCAGCCGGAGACGGTGCCTGCACATCATGAACCGGAAGCTCGAATGCCGCTGCATGCGGTGCCGATCCGGCGACCGCGTCGACTCCCACACGGTCCAGTTCGGCCGGGGCCACGACGTCGGGTCCCGCGACTCGCACTCCTGCTTCGTAACGTGCCCAATAGATTTCGCGTCGACGCGCATCGGTCACCACCAACAGCGACCCGGGTTCGGAGACATCCGAGGCAATGGCGTCGAGACTGCAGACGCCGAACACCGGAAGGCCGAGTGCGTCACCGAAGGCCGCTGCCGTCGCCATTCCCACCCGTAAGCCGGTGTAGGGCCCGGGACCGACGCCGACGACGACGGCACCGAGATCGGCGGCGGTGATCTGCGCCTCGGACAGGCACTCGAGGATGTTGGGGGTGAGAATTTCTGCATGCGATCGCGCGTCCACCCGAACCCGCGTGGCGAGCGTCGTGGCCACTGCACCGACGGCGGACTCGGTCAGACTCACCACACCTGCGGTGACGGCGGGGGTCGAGGTGTCGACGGCAAGTACAAGCACGATGTTTCAGATTACCCGCACGCTCGCATGCCGACTCACTGCCGTCGTGCACAGCCGACCGGGCTCAGTGCTGCGGCGTGACCACCGATTCCACGCGGCGTGCCGTCGCGCGTCGAACGTCGGAGTCCGGGTCACGCGTCAGACGGACCGACACATGGCCGTCCGACAGCTTCTCGACCAATCCCTCACCCCACTCGACCACGACCACGGCGTCCGTGAGGTCGGTATCGAGGTCGAGGGCGTCGAGTTCGTCGAGCGCCGACTGCCCCGTCATCCCCAGCCGATACGCATCGACGTGGACGAGCGCAACCGGCGGCAGACCATGGGGCCGCGAACCGGCCCGGTGCTCACGGGCGATCACGAACGTCGGCGAGGTGACGCGGCCCTGCACACCGAGTCCGGCCGCAATCCCCTTCGTCATGGCTGTCTTTCCGGCCCCGAGCGGGCCGTCGAGAATCACCAGATCGCCGGCGACCAGAACGTCCGCAAGCCGTGCACCGAACTCGGCAGTGTCTGCGGCAGTGGCCAATTCGACGTCCACCGGCAAGATCAGCGGCTCGTCAGACAACGCCCCACCGCCGCTTCTTGCCCGCGGCCTCCGTTGCCCGTGCCACGAGGCGCGCGATCGCACCGTTGACCTGTTCCGGAAATTCGAGTTGAACCAGGTGCCCGCCCTGGCGCACACGCACCATCTCCGAACGCGGCAGGGCCTGAGCCAGAGCCTCCGAGCTCGCGAACGGAATGATCCAATCCTCGTCGCCACACACGACCGATACCGGAATGTTCTCGAATTCCAGCAAGGCCTCGGACTCGTCGTGCAACTCGAGCGTCTCGAGGAAATTGACGATCGTGACGACGGACGTGTCGTCGATCATCGACTGGGAGAACGCCACCAGTCGTGGGGACACCCTGGTGCCGTAGGACGCCGCGCGCAGTACCGGTGAGATGAGTGCGCGCACAGCTCCGCGACCGAACTGCACGAAGCCGGGCGACGTCCGCACCGCGAGCCGGAACGCGTCGACCGCCGGATTCTGCAGACTACGACCTACCCCGGATTGCGCGAGACCGGCAGCTGTCGTCGAGATCAGGACTGCGCCGATCACTCGCTGACGCAGCACGTCCGCTCGTTGCCGCGCCATGGACAGGATCGACATTCCGCCCATCGAGTGCCCCACGAGAACGATGCGGCCCTTGGGTACGACAGAGCGAATCACCGCATCGAGATCGAGGCCGAGTTGACCGATGGTGCAACTCTCCGGGCTCGGTACTCCCGACCGCCCGTGACCGCGCTGGTCGTAGAAGACCATCCGGACCGTCGAACCCCATTGCTGTTCGAGCGCACGCCGTTGGAAATGCCACGACGACGTGCGAAGGCAGTAACCGTGTACGAATACGACGGTCAGTTCGGCATCCGACGGACCGACTTCGCGAACCGCAAGCGGCACGCCGTCGTCCGCGGTGACGATACTGCCTCGGTCGGCATCCATCAGGTCGAGATTCTCGGTGGCCAGCGGATCCTTGTTGGACCGGAACGCCGTCTCGCGCACCACAATTGCAATACTCTGCAGCAATCCGAGCATGATCTATTTCGTCGCCTCCCCTGAGTGCGCGGCGACGAACCGTCGTCGAACACGTCCACGAATGCCGGTGACGACCTCGTAGCTGATTGTGTCGAGCGCATCCGCCCAATCCTGAGCGTGCGCTTCTCCCCTGTCCCCTGGCCCGAACAGTAGCGCCTCGTCGCCGACCGCGACACCCGAGCCGCCGCCACCGAGGTCGACGACGAATTGATCCATGCACACGCGCCCCACCGAGGGGTAGCGGCGACCTCCGATGGTCACCTCGAACCGCCCGCTGAGGCGGCGAACGATACCGTCGGCGTAGCCGAGAGCGACGAGTGCGACCACGGTGTCTGCGGGAGCGGTCCAGGTGTAGCCGTAGGACACCGATTCACCTTCGCTCACCTTCTTGATGTTCGCCACCTGCGCCGAGAGCGTCAGGACCGGGCGTAGCCCGTACGTCCCCAGCTCGGGTACCGGCGACAAGCCGTACAGAGCAATACCCGGGCGGACCATGTCGAAACCGAGATCGGGTCTGGTCAACGTGGCAGCCGAGTTGGACAGATGCACGACGGCGGGAGGTGTTCCGCGGCGGGTGGAGCGCCGCACCGCGTCTCGAAGCCGCTCCGCCTGGGCATCGTTGGCCGGATGACCCGGCTCGTCGGCGCATGCCAAGTGCGAGAACATTCCGGTCAACCGAACGGTGCCCTCCGCGACGGCAACCGCCGTCGTGTCGAGGACGTCGTCGAGATCGGCTTCCGCGACCCCGTTGCGGTTGAGCCCGGTATCGATCTTGAGCGAGAGATCTGCGGTTCGGCCGACTCGACGCGCGGCGTCGACCACGGCATCGAGCTGGGCGGCCGTGGACACCGCGATCCCCACCTGCTGGGCGATTGCCGCAGCGAAGTCCGAATCCGTTCGATGCAACCACGCCAGCACCGGGACCGTGATCCCCGCTGCCCGGAGTTCGAGGGCCTCGCCGATGGTGGTGACGCCGAGCTCCTGCGCCCCCGCTGCCACTGCGGCGCGTGCGACCTCGACGGCACCGTGGTTGTATCCGTCGGCCTTGACGACCGCCATCACAGCGGCGTCCCCGGCGAACTGCTGCAACACGTGGACGTTGTGAGCCACTGCGTCGAGGTCGACGGACGCCACAGCGCCCGAACCCGTCCGAGGATCGGTCCTCTCGTCGTCGCAGCCGATAGTCACAACATTCGATAGTGCCATCCGGGCCGCCGATACGACGGATCAGGGTGCCACAACTCGTGACACACCTGGTGTCGGACGTGGGCCACGCACGACCACGGTCACAGAGTGAGTGAGCGCATTGTTCGGATCGCGTCGGGAATGGCCTCACACAGGGGGCTCGCAGAAATGGGTGCTGCGAACTCTCCGCCCGAACCGTGAGCCGCACGTGCCGCGGCCAGGGCGTGGACCTTCGCTCCGCAGGCAGCCGCGGTGGACGGTGCCATTCCCGACGCGAGCAGGGCCCCGAGAATGCCCGACAGTACGTCGCCCGAGCCGGCCGTCGACGCGGCCGATCCTCCGGCATCGCTGACGAACGTGGTGCCGTCCGCATCGGCGATGATCGTCGCCCGTCCCTTGAGCAGAACGGTGACGCCCCAACGCGCGGCGAGATCTCGAACCGATCCCACTCGGTCGGGTGCGGGGTCGGATCCGGTCAGGCGGGCGAATTCTCCGGCATGCGGGGTCAGCAGAGTCGGTGCGGCGCGTCCGGCAACCCAGCGTTCGTTCTGTGCGAGGACAGTGAGCGCATCCGCGTCGACGACCACCGGCAGGTCCGTGTCCAGAACTCGACGCACGATCTCCGCGGATTCCTCGTCGGTGCCGAAACCGGGACCGACCACCCACGCCTGCACCCTCCCAGCCGTGTCGAGATCCGGGGCGGCAACGACCTCCGGATAGTGCGACACGACCTCTGCGCCTGCGCTTCCCACGTAGCGGACCATCCCGGAGGTGGCCGCGACAGCCGCGCCCACGCAGAGCAGTGCGGCACCGGGGAACGTGGCGCTGCCGGCCAGGACACCCACCACGCCCTGCGAATACTTGTCGTCCGCGGCCGTGGGAATCGGCCACACCCGTCCTACGTCGGCCGGCTCGAGCGACGCCATCGCCGGCGCGGGCAGCTCGAGGCCGATGTCCACGAGTTCGATTCGGCCACAACGAGGTACGGCCAGTACATGCACAGGCTTGCGGGCTCCGAACGTCACCGTCACGTCGGCGGTCACGGCCGGCCCCAGTGCGGCACCGGTCTCCGCGTCCACTCCGCTGGGAATGTCCACGGCCACGATCGGTGAGGTGATCTGCTCGACCACCGCAGCCGCATCGGGCCGCAACGGACCCTTGCCGGAAATTCCCACAATGGCGTCGACCACGATGTCGGCAGGTCCGCGCCGAGTCACCACTCGTCCGCCCGACGCTCGCAGGGCTGCAAGACCTTCGGCGTGCACCCGCGTCGGGTCGAGCAGAAGAGCCGACACCGAGACACCGCGGCGACGCAGATATGTCCCCGCCCACAGACCGTCGCCGCCGTTGTCGCCCGTGCCCACCAGAATCGTCACGCGCCGCCCGGCGACGCCGCCCGTGCGCGCGGCCAGTTCGCCCGCCACGACGGTCGCCAAGCCGTACGCGGCGCGCCGCATGAGAACACCGTTGGGCAACGAGTTCAGCAGCGGCGCTTCCGCATTCCGAATCTGTTCGGGTGTGTAGTAACCGCGCATGCCGAGCGCTACTCGACGGTGACGGACTTGGCCAGGTTGCGCGGCTTGTCCACGTCGTAGCCGCGCGCCTGCGCGACCTCGGCGGCGAACACCTGCAGCGGAATCGTCGACAGAAGGGGCTGCAACAGCGTCGAGGCTGCCGGGATCTCGATGAGATCGTCGGCGAAAGGCCGTACGGCCTCGTCGCCTTCTTCGGCGATGACGACCGTTCGCGCACCACGAGCCTGAATCTCGCGAATGTTGCTCAGCATCTTCGAGTGCAACACCGCACGACCCTTCGGCGACGGCATCACGATGATCACCGGCACGCCGTCCTCGATCAGCGCGATCGGACCGTGCTTGAGCTCGCCCGCTGCGAATCCCTCCGCGTGCATGTACGCGAGTTCCTTGAGCTTGAGCGCGCCTTCGAGCGCAACCGGGTACCCGACGTGTCGGCCGAGGAACAGAATGGTCGTGGCCGTCGAGAGCTCTCGTGCGAGCGCCCGAACAGGTTCGACAGTCTCGAGCACCCGCTGCACCAACTCGGGCATCGCTTCGAGTTCGGCGAATTCACGCGCGACCTCGTCGGGATACTTGGTGCCGCGAGCCTGCGCCAACGCCAACCCGACCAGATAGTTCGCGGTCACCTGCGCGAGAAAGGCCTTGGTCGACGCGACGCCGATCTCCGGACCGGCACGCGTGTAGAGGACGGCGTCGGCCTCACGCGGAATCTGCGAGCCGTTGGTGTTGCACACCGCGAGAACCCGGGCCTTCTGATCCTTGGCGTGCCGAACCGCTTCGAGAGTGTCCGCAGTCTCGCCGGACTGCGAGATGGCGACGACCAGGGTCGATCGATCGAGTACCGGGTCGCGATAGCGGAATTCGCTGGCCAGTTCCACCTCGACCGGAAGCCGGGTCCAGTGCTCGATCGCGTACTTGGCGAGCAGGCCCGAGTGGTACGCGCTACCGCAGGCAACGACGAACACCTTGTCGACGTCGCGCAGTTCCTGATCGGACAGTCGCTGCTCGTCGAGCACGATTCGACCGTTGTCGAAGTGGCCGAGCAACGTGTCCGCCACTGCGGCGGGCTGCTCCTGGATCTCCTTGAGCATGAAGTAGTCGTGGCCGCCCTTCTCGGCGGCTGCCAGATCCCAATCGATTCGGAACGGACGCCCCTGCGCCTCGTTGCCCTCGAAATCGCTGATGTCGTAGCCGTCGGCGGTGATGACGACAACCTGGTCCTGGCCGAGTTCGACAGCGTTGCGAGTGTGCTCGATGAAGGCAGCGACGTCGGACCCGAGGAACATCTCGCCCTCGCCGACGCCGAGAACCAATGGCGTGGAGCGGCGCGCCGCGACGATCGTGTCCGCATGATCGGAATGGGTGAACACCAGGGTGAACGCACCTTCGAGACGACGCAGAACTGCTTTCGCGCTGGCCACGAAATCGCCCGCGGTCGGGCCATCGGCGTAAGCACGCGAGACCAGGTGCACCGCGACCTCGGTGTCGGTATCGGAGAGGAACTCGATCCCGACCGCTTCCAGTTCGGCACGCAGCGGTCCGAAGTTCTCGATGATGCCGTTGTGCACCACCGCGACCGTTCCGGACGCGTCCCGATGCGGATGGGCGTTGCGGTCGGTGGGACGGCCGTGTGTCGCCCACCGGGTATGACCCATTCCGGTGGTGCCGACGAACGTATCGGTACCGATGTCGTCCAGTTCGGCTTCGAGATTCGCCAGTCGACCCGCCTTGCGCTCGACGGCTGTCGCTCCCGCACCGTCGAGAATGGCGATGCCCGCGGAGTCGTAACCCCGATATTCCATACGCCGAAGCGCCTCGACCACCACACCCAGAGCTGGGCGGTGGCCGACGTAACCCACGATTCCGCACATGGACAATCAGGGTACTCGGCGGGGCGCGCACGACCCATTCGCTCAGGTTGACGTGTCCGGTGTCCCCCTGACGCGCCGCGGTTCGGTAGCGTCATCTCTCGTGGCGAAACCGAAGAAGCTGGCATCTGCTCTCTCCAAGCGCGGCCCGCACAAGGTGCTGCGAGGCGACCTGGCCCTCGCCGGGCAACCCGGTGTCGTCTACACCCCAGCCGAGGGTTACGGCCTGCCCGGCGTCGCCTTCGCACACGGCTGGATGCTGCGTCCCAGTCATTACACCGACACCCTGAAGCATCTCGCGTCCTGGGGCATCGTGGTTGCGGCACCGGACACCGCGCACGGTCTCGTACCGTCTCATCGCGGCCTCGCCACCGATCTGGGCACTGTGCTCGACATCATGACGGGCGTTCGACTGGGCCCAGGCAACATCAGCGTGCATCCGGACAAACTCGCCACGGCGGGCCACGCGATGGGTGCAGGCACCGCAGTGCTCGCCGCTTCCCGACGATCGGACATCAAGGCCGTCGCCGCGCTGTTCCCCGCACCGACTGCGCCCTCGTCCGAGGACGCCGCAGCCGGCCTTTCCGTGCCGGGACTCGTCGTCGGAGACAACTCGAACGCCGATTCGCTCACCGACAACTCGCTCGCGCTCGCCCAGGCCTGGAACGGGCCGTCCATCCTGCGACGAGTCGACGGCTCGACCGCGGACGGTTTCGTCGAGGGTCGCCGGATTCTCGGCGCACTCGGTATCAACAAGCCCGACCGCAAGACTCAGCAGCGCACCCGCGCCGTCCTGACGGCCTTCCTGCTGTTCCATCTGACCGGTGACTCCGACTACGAGGAACTGGCCGGATCGACCGGCGAGATCGACGGCACCAGAGCTGTCGATCCACACGCGCCTCTCGACGCGCAGCCCAAGCCCAAGGCGTCTGCGTCGATCAAGGCGCTGCTCGGACGGGGCTAGTCCCGGCTGTTGTCAGACCAGCCAGGACCTCGGCCGTTCGTCGGGTTCGGTCTCGACGTGCGGTGGGGGCTCTCGCTGGTCGAGATGAGCCGGTTGCAGCACCGAGCCCGACCCTGGCTCGACGTCGGAGTCCGCTCCGCTCACCTCTGCTGAAATCCGTCCGCCTCGGTCGACTGCCGGAGCCTGTGCCCGACTCAACGTCTCCGCCGCCCGCCCCATCGCGATGCGGTGCTCATCGCGTATTCGATGCAACTCCCGACGCCACCCACTGTCGGTGCTCACAGCTCCCCTGCTTCACTGAGGCCCGCGCCGCTACCGGTGTCTGCGGGTTGCGGATCGGTGACCGGTCGATCCGCAACCACCGGATGCTGCACAGCAGGCTGCTCGATGTCGGGTGACTCCGGCGTGCACTGCACCGATGCATCCGAGTCGAATTCGGACGTGGGTGCCGGTTCGGCAGCCGGCACCGGTTCCGCAGACGGCACCGGTTCCGCCGCCGCGACGGATTCTGCCGTGGGTTCCGGTTCGGACGGGGGTTCCGGTTCGGACGGGGGTTCCGGTTCGGACGGCACCGCTGCAGCCGGGGCCGGCGCGTCCACCGCGTCGACGACACCGGGGACCTCGACGATCTGGGGTAGGCCGAGCGGTCCGATTCCGAGCTCGAACGAGCGAGTTCCGAGTCCGGGAGTCTCGAGTTCGAGAGACACCGTGCCGTCGTGTTCGAGTGCGATGCGGGCGCGATGCCCGTCGAGTTCGGCCTCGAGATGGCCGCGTTCGTCGCCGGCCTCGGACCACGACTGCCCGGGCTGCGGCAACGGAACCGACTCGGGTGGCCGATCGCCGCTCACGTCCGGAGAAGTCTCCTCGGTGTTCTCGTCACCTGTCCGGCTGTCGACTGCGGTATCGCCTGAGCCCTGGAGATCTCCACTGTCGATCGTCTCGGTCAGCGCGTCGTCGACACGGTCGGCGATCTCGGCGACGACTCGATCCACGAGTCCGTCCAGAGAATCCCCCAATTGATCGACGACACGACCGTCGGCGATCAGGGATTCGGCCGGATCCACGCTGTCCGATCCGGCGAGTGCGTTGCCGCCGGGTGGCGAGACGGCCGGGCCGACAGCGGCGGGTCCGACAGCTGGTCCGGGTCCGGAACCGGCAGGCGTGGAACCGATCCCGGCAGGAGTCGGGTCTACCGAAGAGCTGTCGGGCCCCGTCCACGGCACTGCTGTACCGGGCTCGAGTGCCCAACTGCGCTCGTCGAGTCCGCCGAACGAAGGCTCGTGGACACTGCCCAGAATGTCCACCACCAACTTCAGACAGTCTCTGACGGCGGTGTCCGTGGCGGTACATGCTGCGAGGACGGCCTCGCACGTGCCCTGCACGCGCGGAACGAACTCGGTGTCGATCCAGCGCCCGCAGCGTTCGGTCACCTCGGCAGCGAACTCGTCGGAGAGATCGCCGCTGCGCACACCGTGGTTCAGATCCTCGAACGCAGACGCCAATCGTGGGAACACCGACTCTCGATCGACCGGCAGGCACTCGATTCCCGACGCAAGCAGAATCGCATCGATCTGGTCGACGTCTTTGCCGTCCACCAGGTCGATGTCGAGGCCGCCGACGAGTTCGGCCTTGTCGGTCACTGCGTCACGGAGAACGTCGACGGCCGCACACATCGTCTGGTGAGAATCCTCGATCGACGCGAGGAACTGGGAAGCCTTTTCCTGTTCGGCCGAAAGGTAGGTCTGCACGGCATCCCCCGCCTCACCGTGCCAACGCAACTGCAGGACCCGGCGAAGCTGAATCTGCTCCTCGAGCTGATCCGCGAGTACTGCGGACACCGTCCCCACGGCGTCTGCATCGTGTCCGAGCGCACCGAGGTTCAGCCCACGCTGCTCGTCGTACCTGGCGCACAGGTCCTGGTACTGCGGAACCTCGACGCCCGGCACACGGCCGACCAGTGGCAGAAAGCGCTCGAAGAACAGCAATCCTTCTGCGTTCGCATCGAGAATCTCGTCGATCGACGCCCTGTCACCGGACGAGGCCGAAGGAGGTGTCACCGGGGTGACTCGATCGCGTACGCGGTGGCGTCGTCCTGTTGCTCGTACTCGTTCATCGCGGTGGTGAGGGCATCGGCAATGTCGTCGACCGCGGACCGCCATGCCCCGACAGCACGCCCGAGCCCGAGGTACGCCTGGGAGTACGCAGCGCCCAGGTCACCGTAGTTCCGTCCGGCCCCGGCTGCGCCGAAGCCTGCGTCGGCGACGGAATCGGCGGCGTCACCGAGCACTTCCGCCGACGACACCAATGCATCTGCCACCCCGCGAACCCGGTCCGCGTCCACCCGAACTCCGTCGCTCATACGTTCCCGTTCCCCCTCCGAGTACCCCTTTCTCACTATGACGTGCGCCGACTCACATCGGTTCCCCAGGGAGCGGTAACGTCCCGATGTGAAATGTCCGTAACAGGTACCTGAAGTGGCTGCACCAGCTACTCACCGAACGAGGAGTCCCATGCACATCGGAACGATGCTGAACTACAGCGGTGGTTTCAACGAGACCGTTGCCGAGGTCGCCGAGCTCGAGAAGGCAGGTCTCGACATCATTTTCGTGCCCGAGGCCTACTCGTTCGACGCCGTCAGCCAACTCGGATTCCTCGCGGCCAAGACGAGCACGATCAAGATCGCGTCCGGCATCTTCCAGATCTACACCAGGACACCATCACTGACCGCCATGACCGCCGCCGGTCTCGACTACGTCTCCGAGGGCCGATTCGTGCTCGGGCTCGGCGCATCGGGACCGCAGGTCGTCGAGGGCTTCCACGGCGTCAAGTACGACGCACCGATCGCCAGAACCCGCGAGGTCATCGAGATCTGCCGCCAGGTCTGGCGTCGCGAGAAGGTGCAGTATCAGGGCAAGCACTATCAGATCCCGCTGCCGGCCGACCAGGGAACCGGTCTGGGCAAGCCGCTCAAGCTGATCAATCACCCTGTGCGCGATCGCATTCCGGTCGTCATTGCCGCACTGGGCCCCAAGAACGTCGAACTCACCGCCGAGATCGCCGAAGGCTGGCAGCCCATCTTCTACTTCCCGGAGAAGGCCGCCGACGTGTGGGGCGATTCCCTCGCAGCAGGCAAGGCCAAGCGTGACCCGTCACTCGGCGAACTCCAGGTCTTCGCAAGTCCGACGCTGGCCATCGGCGAGGACGCGGAGAAGTACCTCCCCTGGGTCAAGCCACATCTGGCGCTGTACATCGGCGGTATGGGAGCCAAGGGCAAGAACTTCTACAACTCCCTGGCCCAGCGATACGGATACGAGGCCGAGGCCGAGAAGATCCAAGACCTCTACCTGGCCGGCAAGAAGGAGGAGGCCGCCGCGGCAGTTCCCGACGAGCTCGCGCGCGCGGTCAACCTCATCGGCCCGGAAAGCTTCGTCAAGGAGCGGGTCGCAGCCTTCGCCGAAGCGGGTGTCACCACTCTCAATGTCGCGCCGCTCGCCGAGAACACCGCAGGCCGCGTCGCGCAGCTGACCGCACTGCGCGAACTGACCGCCTGAGAAACGTCAGACAGACGCGACCCGGCCCGCCAGCTCTTCGGCGAGCCGGGTCGCGACGTCGAGTTCGGACGCTTCCACCATCACGCGCACCAACTGTTCGGTACCGCTGGGGCGCAATAGAACTCGACCCGATTCCCCGAGTTCGCGCTCGGCCGACGCGACGGCGTCCGATACCGACGGTGCCGACGCCACCGCTGCTTTGTCCGACACGCGGACGTTGATCAGCACCTGCGGCAGTGTCCGCATCGCCGACGCCAGGTCCGCGAGGGACCGCCCGGTCTGCGCCATCCGCTCCATCAGTCGCAGGGCAGTGGCAATTCCGTCTCCGGTTGTTCCGACTGCGGGCAGCACGACGTGTCCACTCTGCTCACCCCCGAGCGCGAACCCGCCGCGGCGTAGCTCCTCGAGCACGTATCGATCTCCGACCGCGGTGGTACGCAACGTGATTCCGGCCTCACGCATCGCAATGTGCAGACCGAGGTTGCTCATCACCGTTGCGACCAACGTGTCGTCGGTCAGGTGGCCGGCGTCGTGCATCGCGATCGCCAACACCGTCATGATCGCGTCGCCGTCCACCACGGAACCCGACGCATCGACGGCGAGACAACGGTCTGCGTCTCCGTCGTGCGCGATACCGAGGTCGGCACCGTGCTCCACGACGGCCTTCTGCAATCCCTCCAGGTGCGTCGACCCGCACCCGTCGTTGATGTTGATGCCGTCGGGTTCTGCGTTGATCGCCACGACCGTCGCACCGGCCCGTCGGTAGATCTCGGGCCCGACGACAGAGGCGGCACCGTGCGAGCAATCCACCACGACGGTCACGCCGTCGAGTCGATGCGACACCGACGAAGCGAGATGCTCGGTGTAGCGGGCTGCCGCGTCGTGCGCGACGTCGATGCGGCCGATCGCGGCACCGGTGGCGTCGTAGGGCTGTGCGTCGT
The DNA here is from genome assembly GCF_040702585.1 of Rhodococcus sp. NPDC079359. Lineage (NCBI taxonomy): Bacteria > Bacillati > Actinomycetota > Actinomycetes > Mycobacteriales > Nocardiaceae > Rhodococcus > Rhodococcus sp. NPDC079359. The sequence continues at coordinate 284,970 of NZ_JBFBLH010000004.1, read as the reverse complement.
TCCGGGAGCGCCCCTCGGGATCGAGGGCAGCTTCTATCCGGTCTTCGACGTCGTCGTCGAGCTTGTGCCCACCCGCGGCGAAGATCTTGATTCCGTTGTCGGGCATCGCATTGTGCGACGCCGAGATCATCACGCCGAGCGCCGCGTCGTATTCGGCGGTGAGGTAGGCAACCGCAGGCGTGGGGAGAACTCCGACGTCGATCACATCGACCCCCGATGCGGTCAGTCCCGCGGACACGGCTGCGCTCAGCATCGCCCCACTGATACGCGGATCACGACCGACCACTGCCACACGTCTGACCCCGTCGACGTTCGGTGCCAACACGGCGGCTGCGGCTCGCGCGATTCTCAACGCCAGTTCTGCGGTCAGAACCCCGCCTGCCAGTCCGCGAACTCCGTCGGTGCCGAACAATCGCGCCATGAACCAAGAACCCTTCGAGCGGAGAGAATGTGGTGGGAAACGCCTCGAGGGCAGGCGTCCGATACTGCTGGATGCCTGCCCTCGAGGATGAAACGGGTAAGACGCGTCAGCGCTTGGAGTACTGCGACGCCTTACGGGCCTTCTTCAGGCCGTACTTCTTGCGCTCGACTGCACGCGCGTCACGCGTGAGGTAGCCCGCGGCCTTGAGCGGCGGGCGATCGTCGGGTGCGAGTTCGATCAGTGCGCGCGAGATGGCCAGACGCAGTGCGCCTGCCTGTCCCGACGGTCCGCCACCGTGCAGCAGTGCAACGATGTCGAAGGACTCCGCGCGGTCCACCAGAACGAGAGGAGCCTTGATCAGCTGCTGGTGCACCTTGTTCGGGAAGTAATCCTCGAGGGTGCGGCCGTTGAGCTTGAATCCGCCGGTGCCCGAGGACAACCGAACACGAGCGACGGCTTCCTTACGGCGACCGACGGTCTGGATCGGGCGATCGAACACGATCGGGGCCGGAGCGGCTGCGGCTTCGATGTCCGAAACGACCTCGGGATCTTCGACTGCCACGAACTCGTCGGCGGCGATCTCTTCGATGTTCTCCTGCGACGTCACGTCATTTCCCTCCGGCGCCGTCACTGGGACACCTGCTTGATCTCGAACGGAACGGGCTGCTGAGCGGCGTGCGGGTGGTTCGGTCCCGCGTAGACCTTCAGCTTGCTCGCGATGGCACTACCGAGCTTGTTCTTGGGGATCATGCCGACGACGGCCTTCTCCACGAGACGATCGGGGTTGCTCTCGAGGACCTGACGGGTCGAGCGCGACTTCAGACCGCCCGGATGGCCGGAGTGGTGGTGGTGGAACTTGCCGTCGAGCTTGTTGCCGCTGATGGCAACCTTCTCGGCGTTGATGATGACGACGAAGTCGCCGCCATCGACGTTGGGTGCGTAGGTGGGCTTGTGCTTACCGCGGAGCAGTGTCGCGGCCTGGACGGCGAGGCGTCCGAGCACGACGTCCGTGGCGTCGATCACATGCCACGTCCGGGTGGTGTCCCCGGCCTTCGGGGCGTAAGTAGACACAGAAAATTCCTGTCTTCATGATGTCGCTGCTGGCCAAGACGTGTGGATGCCCTCGGCGGCCAGTTGAGACCCGAGGACAAGAGCTCGATACGCACGTGAATACGCGGCGAGCCCATACACGCCAACGGGAAACAATACCGGGAGCGGACGCCCAGGTCAAAACGCCTCCGCTCGTCAGCGCAGGCGCACACACTGCACGCACCGACGGGCAGCGGGTAGCGCCTCGAGCCGGATCGCCGGAATCTCACCACCGCACCGCTCGCAGAAGCCGTACGTGCCGGCCGAGAGCCGTGAAACCGCCGCGTCGATCTCGCGTATCTCGGATTCGGTGTCGGTGATCAGCGCCGCAATCTTCGCCCGCTCGAACGCGATCGTCGATCCCTCGGGATCGTGCTCGTCGTCGTCGGTGGTGAGCCGCGATCCCTCGATCACCGACGCGAGTTCGCCACGAAGCGACTCGAGACGATGCAGGGAGCGCGACCGCTCCGTCCCGAGTGCTGCTGCGAAGTCCGTCACCACTCCAGTAGACACCGCGATGGACCGGCGTGCGACGAAACGACGTCTGCCCCGACCGATGTTCTCGGTCGGGGCAGATGCGTGGTGTCGAGACCGGTCAGCGAGCCATCCGCGCCTTGTTGGCCATCTCGACTCCGTGCATCGTCTCGCCACCGGTACGGGCGGCTGCGACGAGGCTCGACAGAATGAGGTTGAGCTCGTCGGATGCAGAATTCCACTGACGCTGCAGCTCGTAGTATGACGTCATCGCGTCGCCCTCCCACGACTGGTAGAGCCGCTTCGCGGTGCTGTCCACGTCCCCGAGGAGGTCCTTGGTCACGTTCGCCTGCTTGTTCATCGCCTCTGTCAGCGCCGCGATCTGCGCGAAGTCGTATTTCATATCGGATCGGTCTCCTTGGTCGAGCGTGGTCGTGTGAGTTGTCGTGTGGTCACCGGATGCGGCGTCACTTGAACGAGGACAGTCCCGAGTTCAGGGATCCGGCCACCTGGTTCACGGCCGACACGTTGTCGTCGTCGGCGTCCGAGTAGCCGTGGCCGTTGGTCTTGATGTCCGCGGAGATCTGTTCGAGCGCACTGCGCATCTTCTGCGCACTGGTGTCCCACTGGGCCATCACGTCCTGAAACGATTTGCCCGCCTTGCCGACCCACGCCTCGGCGGTCTGCTCGACGATCGAGCGAACGGCCGAATTGGACGCGTTGATCGACACGCTCAGGCCTTCGATCGTGGCTCCGGCAGCCATGAGCTCCTGCGGCGTGACCGTGACGCCGTTCGACGAACCCGTAGATTCCGGTCCCCCTGGATATCCCACTTCGACTCCTTGTCTTCGATACTCGATTCACCTGCACCCGCGGCGCACGTGCTGCTCGACCGAGAGGCCACTGTCGGCCCGCTCACTCCCCTACATCTCCTTGGACGCAACGACCCCTCGATTCGGTTCCGGCCGTGCGCGAAGAATGTGGGCCGCTCTCACGAGGCCGGAACGATGTCCAACGTCTGCGTCGCCTGCCCGCATTCGACGTCGATCACCGCCGCGTCGTCTCCCTCGAACTGACAACCGATGCTGACCTGCAGGTCGGATTCGACGAACACCCGCCACAGCACCGTCGAATCGTCGATCGGCCTCTCGGTGTAGGCGATTCCGACGCGGCCGCCGAAATCTCGTGTGGATTCGAGAGATCCGATGGTCGAATCCGGCCCACGGGCATCGATGGCCGACCGGAGCTCGGCAGCGACCTGCTCCTGCGTCGAGCCCGGCAACAGGTCCGCCACGGTGACGACGATCCGACGCTCGGGCGGGGTCGGTGGAATCAGCACCATGCGGTCGGGGTCGTCCAACTTCGTCCAGGTGCTCGGCAACTGCATCGACACCCGCCCGGACACGAAGGTGACCGTCTCGACCGGCGGTGGCGCATCCGCTGTCGTGGTCGGTAGCGGTGCGGCTACGGACGAGGATGTAGCACTCGGGACCACGACCGGCGAAAACGGTTGCGCTGCAGTCCCATCCGGCTCTATTGGAGACTGTCCGGCGAAATACACAGCTGCGCAGACGAATACGAGGATCGCCGCCACGGCACCCACGGCTGCGAACAAAGGGCGACGTCTTTTCTCCCGGGACCGCGGCGGCGCGGCGACGTCGTCGAGCCATGCCGCCGATCGCGTCGTCGCGGCACGTACCGACGGTGCCGGGACGAGATCCGCCCCGGCTCGCCGATACAGCGATCCGGCGACATCGAGACCGGTCAGCCATTGCGTGGGGTGATCGACGACGGGATCCGCTCCGATGGGCGCCCCCACCACGTACACCTCATCGGGGCAGCGCGTGATCGACGACCGAACGCATTCCCCGACCGCTCGTCGCCACGCATCGTCGTCACCGATGCCGAACGGAAGGATCGCGCCGGTGTCTCCGCCGTGCGCCCCCGACTCGTCGAGCACGACGACGGACGTATCGAGAGCTCCGACTTCGACGACCACCGCGGCCGACGGTGCCCGTTCACCCGACGACGCAACGGCGGCCTCGGCCGTCTCCACGAGCACCACCTCGTTTGCCGAGGTCGCGAACATTGCGCGCACGATGCCCATACGTTGCTCGCCCCAGGTCGACGGATACGCGATCTCGAGCACGTCGAGTCGGTCGTGTACGCCGGCACCGTGCAGGGCCGCCCACACGATTCCGTGGAACACCACCTCTCGATCCCACACCGTGGTCCCGACCGGGATCGACGCATCGTCGATGCAGAGCAGCGGCGGTATCTCGTCTCCGGCTGCGCCCCGGCCGAACACCAGTCGGCCACCCTCCTCGATGGCGAACGCCGATCCGACGCTCTCTCTCGGCCCCTCGAAGGCTGCGCCCGTGGCGACGACGGAAATTTCCGTGTAGCCCAGATGCACTGCGGCATACCGCCACGAGTGGCCCGTCAACTCGAATGTCCGAGCTGGACGAGCGACTGGCCGGAGCGGTCGACGAAGACCCCGCGTCCGGGTGGCATGGCACTGGGACGGACCGTCCCGAGCAGGTTCCCCTCGTCGCGGCTTCCGCTCATGACCAGTCCCGGAGTCACCAGATCGCGCAACCGTCCGATCACCGGGTCGAACAGCGCCCGGCCTGCCCCGCCCGAACGACGCGCCACGACGACGTGCAGCCCGATGTCCCGCGCATGAGGAAGGTGTTCCACCAACGGGGCCAACGGATTTCCCGACGACGTGGCAACCAGGTCGTAATCGTCGACGACGACGAACACCTCGGGGCCGTTCCACCACGACCGCTCGCGAAGCTGTTGCTGGGTCACGTCTGCTCCTGGCATGCGATCGGCCATGCGGCCGGCGAGGTCGACGAGCATGGCCGTCAGCGTCGCCTGCGAGGCCGCGTACCCGGCCAGATGCTCGGAATCGACGGTGCCGAGCAGAGTTCGGCGGTAGTCGGCGACGATGAGTTTGACGCTGTCGGGCGAGTTCGCCTCGACGAGCGATCGACAGATTCCACGCAACAAGGAAGTCTTGCCGCACTCACTGTCACCGAACACTACGAAATGTGGATTCTCCGCGAAATCGACCACCACCGGTGACAATTCGGCCTCGTCGATGCCGATGGGAACTGCGAGCTCCGGGATGCCGCCACGGGTTCGTGGCCACGCATCACCGAGCTGATCGAGCACCGCTGATCGTTCGAGCAGCTCCGGCAGCATCCGCACCGGCGGCGCTGGAGTTCCCGCAGATGCAGCCGCGATCGCGGCGACCGACTCACCGACTGCGCGGGACAGGTCGTCGACGGAACAGACGTCGTCCACTCGCGGAAGTGCGATCAGCAGATGCAGTCCGTCCCTGGTCATGCCCCGGCCCGGCCGCCCCTCGGGAACGCTCGCCGCCTTGGCGCGACCCATGTCCGAATCCGACGGGTCACCGAGTCGCAGTTCCAATCGGGTGCCGATCAGGTCCTTGGTCGCGGGCCGAACTTCGGCCCACCGCGAGGCGGTGAGGATCAGATGCAGACCGAAGGCGAGGCCCTGCGTCGTCAAAGTGGCGATCTGCTGTTCGAGACTCTCGAAATCGGACCTGATCGACGGCCAACCGTCGATGACGAGAAAGACGTCGCCGAAACGATCCTCCGGGTCGACGGGTTGCGTTGCACGTCGCCGACGGAACTCGGCCATCGAGTCGATCCCGCGATCCCGGAACGTCCTCTCTCGCTGCCGCACGACGCCGGCGACTTCGGCCACGGTCCGCCGAACCCGATCGACGTCGAGCCGGTTGGCCACCGATCCGACATGCGGCAGATCGGCCAACCCGGCCAGCGTTCCGCCGCCGAAATCCAAGCAGTAGAACTGGACCTGCGCGGGCGAGTGCGTCATCGCGAGCGCCAGGATCAACGACCGAAGCGCCGTCGACTTACCCGATTGCGGGGCACCGACGATGGCGACGTGGCCCGCAGCACCGGACAGATCGACGGTCAGTAGATCGCGGCGCTGATCGAAAGGCCGGTCGATGATCCCGATCGGGGCGCGGAGGGTGCTGAGCGGACCGATCCGCTCGGTCAGAACCGATGCGGGCAGCAACCGGTTCAATGTCGGTGCGGTGTCCAACGGCGGCAACCACACCTCGTGGGCCGGCACTCCCCGACCCCGAATTCGTCCGACGACAACGTCGAGCACCGTCGCACCGGTGCTCTCGGAGTCGACCGGATCCGGTTCGGCCGCCGGCGCAGTGGCAGCCTCGATCCGGCCGACATCGATGGAATCGAGTGGTACCGAGTAGGCGGTGAACGGCTTCGGCCTGATGTCACTGCCGAGCGAGGGCCGCGCGCCAGCACCGGAACGCGGAGGCGAGTAAGGACCGGAGACGTACGCCGCAGCGAACCTGACGATCTCGGCCGAATCGCACTTGAGATAGCCCGCACCCGGCTGAGCGGGAAGGTGATACGCGTCCGGAACCCCGAGCACCGAGCGAGATTCGTTCGCGGAGAACGTCTTCAAACCGATTCGGTACGACAGGTGACTGTCGAGACCGCGTAGTTTTCCTTCTTCGAGACGCTGACTGGCCAGCAGCAGGTGCATGTGCAGCGAACGTCCGAGCCGACCGATCGCGACGAACAACTCGGCGAATTCGGGTTGCTGACTGAGCAATTCCGAGAACTCGTCGACCACCACGAACAGGGCGGGCATCGGTGCCAGATCCGCTCCCCCGGCGCGCGCCCTCTCGTAGTCGGAGACGTTCGCGAAGTTGCCTGCCGAGCGCAGCGACTCCTGGCGCCGGTTCATTTCGCCGGCCAACGCGTCGCGCATTCGATCCACCAACGCCAAGTCCTCGGACAGGTTGGTGATGACCGCGGCCACGTGCGGTGCCGATTCGAGACCCGCGAACGTCGCGCCGCCCTTGAAGTCGACGAGCACCAGGTTCAGCTGTTCCGGCGAGTGAGTCGACACCAAGCCGAGCACCAGCGTACGGAGAAACTCGGATTTACCGGAACCCGTTGCCCCGATGCACAATCCGTGCGGCCCCATACCGTTCTCGGCAGATTCCTTCAGGTCGATCTCGACAGCACTGCCGTCGGGGGCGACACCTATCGGTACCCGCAGCCTCTCGCGTCCCCGGCGCATCGTCCACGCTCGGTCCGTGTCGAGTGCGCCCACATCGGCGATACCGACCAGGCTGTTCCACCCCGAAATCCGAACTCCGCCGTCGTCGACCACATCGACGACCGACGAGGACGACGGCGCGCGGTACGGCGACAGGCGTCTCGCAACGGCGTGTGCTTGCGTGGTGCTCATCGAATCCGCGACGGCAAACACCTCGACCGTGGTTCCGCTGACCGCTCCGATCGACCCGTTCTCGGCGAACAGCTGGATTCCACGCGATGCAGCCAGTCGTGGGCACAGGCCGGACAGATCGATGATCGTGACGGAATCGAGGCCCGTGTCGGTGAGATCGGTCGAACGGTTGTCGAGAAGCCCGCCGTCCACCACGATCACCAACTGCACGACGCCGGCAACCGGCACAGCTCCACGCGCAAATCGATTCCGCACACTCAGCACGTCGCCCAGCGCACCCTCGAGTTCGAGGAAACTACCGAAGATCATCCGAGCGGACCCGGCCCCGTCGCGCAGAACGTCGTGCTGTGTGTGCGGAAGCCACTTGGCCCACTCCCACTGCTGCACGGTGTCCGGACCACAGACGATCGCGACCGCGACGTGGTCGGGACCGTGAAAGGTGCACAGCGAGGCCAACATCGCGCGCACCATCGCGCGGGCACCGTCCCGGTCGCCCGCTACGGACAGCGCCGCGAACCCCCTCAGTGACACCGCGGTCGGCAGTGCGGCCACCACCGAATGCGCCCGCACGAATCGACGCAGGGACACCGCCGAAACCGGTTCGAGTTCCTCCACGGGCCCGGTCTCGGGCGGAACCAGTCGAGTGGCAAGCCGCTGATCCCCCAGGCCGACTCGGACATGAGCGAAATCCGGATCCGACAGTCGCCGTTCCCACATGCGCTCGGTTCCGGCGACCGACCACAACGTATCGGGGCCCGGGTGGCTCCATTCGAGGGCTCGACGCTGCGCGCGTTCGGTTTCTGCGACGTCGCGGCGGAGCTGATCGAGATAGCGGAGGTAATCCTTGCGGTCCTCGTTCGCCTCGGCGGTGCGCGCCCCGCCGGACTTCCCCCCGCCGGCCAACATCCCCACCATGGACATCAGCATCATGGCCGGGAACATCAACATCATCGGGTTCGCCGCTGCCCCGGAGGTGAACATCAGCGCGACCATCCCGACCATCGCGGCAACCATCACCAGCGGCATCAGCTTCATCAGCAGATTGCCCGGCACCGCGCGTGGGATCTCGGGCGGCGGCTGCAGGGTCACTTCTCCGCCAGGAGATCGAGGCACTTCCCGTCGGGCACCGCGAACGAAGCGCACGGTACTCATAGATCCGCCCCCACGGCCACGCCCCCAGAACTGCATCGCGGCAGCCTCCCCCCGAGGCTGCAGGACGACAGGCTAGCGCATCGAAGACCGGGCGGTCCACAGTCGGCGTCGCCACCCCGGACGGACATGACCACCGGTACGTCCGACGAGAAATAGAACGCTGCCCGACACCGTTGCAATTGAATGCGGCTCTTCGGCCGCGTGCTCGACGAACGAAAGGCTGGCCCCAACCGTGTCCGTACCTCTGTCCATCCTCGATCTCGCTCATGTGGGCGAGGGCGAAACAGTCCGCGACAGCTTCGATGCAAGCGTCACTCTCGCTCAGCATGCCGAGAACTGGGGATACCGACGCATCTGGTACGCCGAGCACCACAACATGAAGACGATCGCGTCGTCGGCCACGTCGGTTCTCATCGGGCACGTCGCTGCCCACACCGAGCGCATCCGGCTCGGATCCGGCGGGATCATGCTTCCCAATCACGCGCCGCTGACCATCGCCGAGCAGTTCGGTACCTTGGCGACGCTGTACCCGGGACGGATCGATCTGGGGCTGGGCCGCGCACCCGGCAGTGACCAGGTGACGATGCGGGCGATGCGACGCGATCCCGCGTCGGCCGATCGCTTCCCGCAGGATGTCCAGGAACTGCAGGGCTACCTGTCGGAAGAGTCTCTGATCCCCGGAGTGAGCGCGACTCCCGGCGCAGGTACCGAGGTACCGCTGTACATCCTGGGGTCGTCGCTTTTCGGCGCACAGCTCGCCGCTGCACTCGGCCTGCCCTATGCCTTTGCCTCGCACTTCGCACCCGACGCCCTCGAGCAGGCCGTCGAGATCTACCGACGTGACTTCCGGCCCTCCGCTCAATTGTCCGAGCCACACCTGATCGTGGGCGTCAACGTGATCGCGGCCGATTCTCTGGCCGACGCACAGGCCCAGTTCCTCCGCACCAAGCGCAGCCGCGTCAGCCTCCTGCTCGGCCGCGGCCGGACCTTCACCGACGAGGAAGCCGACATGGTCCTCGAAGCGCCTGCGGGCCAACAGATCACGAAGATGACCAAGTACTCGGCCGTCGGCACTCCGGACATGGTGAAGGACTACCTCGACCGTTTCGCCGAACGCACGGGAGCGGACGAGCTGATCGTCGCGTCCGGTGTGTCCGACCGCGCATCGTGGCTTCGCTCGTTCGAGTTGCTCGCACAGGTGAGTGACCTGGTTCCTGCCTGACGGCGGCGCTGCGTCACCGGCAGATCCCGACGGGCGATTGCTTGTCGCCGCGATGTCGTAAGGTTTGGACACCGATGCCCACTGGGGCGGGCATCGGAACGTGAATCGAACGTATCCGGGGGGATATCCATGACACGCGCCGACAGCCGTCCATCGGCCGGCATTGCGCCGTCACGCACGGCACCTGCCGATCCGACACAGTCACCCGCCGCGTCGGACGTGGGTCGGCGGGCAGCGGGCGCGCAGTCCGTCTTCGCGCAGGAAGTCTGTCGGGTGACGGTGTTGGCCAGGTCCACGCAGGTGGACATGGCGCTGCCGGTGGACGTTCCGGTCTCGCTTCTCGTACCGGGAATCGTCGACCTGATTGCGGCGGGAGTGGAGCCTGCGGGACGAGGAGAACCCCGCGACGGGGATCCCGCGTCTGAAGGGTTGCCCGTGGCGTGGACGCTCGCGCGGATCGGGTTCCCACCGTTGTCACCGACTACGACGTTGGCGGAGCTGTCGGTGCGTGACGGTGAGTTGCTCGTGTTGGGTGTGGCCGAGCGGCCTGCGCCGGTTCCACTGTTCGACGACCTCATGTATTCCGTTGCGCGATCGGGTACCGACGATGTTCCGCACTGGACTGCGCGTACCGCGCGCACGGTGGGTTCGGTTGTCACCGGTGCGCTGGTGTTGCTGGCGTGCGCGGTCCTGTTACCTGGGCCGATCCGGGCCGGAGCCGAGCACGTCGGCAGTCTCGTCGAGGGGCTGGCTGCCGTCACTGCGTCGATTCTCTTCGCGATAGCGGGGGTGATTCTGGGGCGGATGTATCACCAGCACTCCGTCGCCGTCCTCTTCGGTGGATGCGCCGTCGCGCTGATGTTCACCGGCGGAACTGTGCTGGTACCCGGGCAGTTCGGCGCGGCTCAGCTGATGCTGGGTTCGGCCATGGCCGGTGCGACGGCTCTGCTGTCCCTTCGTATCGGCGGGACCGGGTTCGCACTGTTCACCGCTGCGATATCGGTGGCGCTTCTGACGTTCGCTGCCGCGGTGTGCGCACTGTTCACCACGATGGCACCACCGGCGATCGGTACTGCCGCGGCCCTCACCGGCCTGGCTGGAATCGCGCTCTCTGCCCGCGTGTCGATGATGCAGGCCAAATTGCCGCTTCCACCGGTCCCCACCGCGGGAGCACCGCTGGACACCGTCGAGGAAGCAGAACTCGACGCGATCTCGTTCGACGATCTGCAGGTCGCCGCGGCCGAAGCGCGTAGTTACCTGACCGGTCTGCTGTCGGCGTTCAGCGTCGCCGTGGTGGCGGGCGTGCTTGTCGCGGCGGGAGCCGATTCGGGAGATGGCGTCCGTTGGCCTGCGGTCGCGCTGGCGGCGCTGTGTGCGCTCGTCCTGCTGCTGCGTGGACGCACCTATGCCGTTGTGACGCATGCCGTTCCGCTGGTCGCAGGCGGAGCGACGATTCTGCTGGCGCTCCTCGTCGGTGCGGTCGTCGCACTGCCGGATCTCGTCCTCGCTCTGTTCGGGGTGGCACTGGCCGGCGCGGTGGCCTCGTCGATCTTCGGGGCATTCGTGCCCACACGGACGTACTCGCCGGTGATGCGGAGAGCGGCCGAACTACTCGAATACGCCGCCATCGCCCTGGTCATTCCGATCGCAGTGTGGGTGTGCGGTCTGTACAGCGTCGTCCGCGGGCTGTGACGCCGCACCGACGGCGAACGGTCGTCATCGCGGCGTTCACTGCTCTGTCGCTGTCGTTCGACGCAGCCTTCGGCGGGTATCCCGCACGCGCCGAACGTCCGGTGATCGACCCCTTCCAGCTGCCTGCGCCGAGCGCTCCCGGCCCGCTCGAACCCACGGAACAGAAGAACGCCTGCGCGCTGCCGTCCGCGACTGCCGACGCCCAGGACGTGCCGACCGCACTGAAGGCGCTCGACTTCGCATCGGTCTGGCCCATCACCCGTGGGGCAGGTCAAGTGGTTGCCGTCATCGACACCGGCGTCACCGCACATCCGCGCCTGCCGGGTCTGATCGCCGGCGGCGACTATGTCAGCGCAGGCGACGGGCTGTTCGACTGCGATGCACACGGAACGATGGTCGCCGGCCTGATCGCCGCACAGACCGCACCGGGCAGCGGATTCGCTGGAGGCGCACCCGACGCCCGCATACTGTCGATTCGTCAGTCCAGCAGTGTCTTTCAGATCGTCGACAACCGGCCCGAGGAGGAGAAGACAGCAGAGCCGGAGAATGCCGCGGGCTACGGCAACGTGCGCACCATGGCCATGGCCATCCGAACTGCGGTGGACTCGGGTGCCTCGGTCATCAACATCTCCGAGGTCGCCTGCGTGCCCGCCGGAGGCGGTGTGGCCGACGGTCCGCTCGGCGCGGCCGTGCAGTATGCCGTCCGAGAAAGAAATGTCGTCGTCGTCGCAGCAGCTGGAAATCTCGGCAGCGCTGCCTGCCAGGCACAGAACCCGATGACCGATCCGCTCCGGCCTGGTGCCGACCCGTGGGCGTCCATCGTGACCATCGCGACTCCGGCGTGGTTCGAAGACGTGTTGACTGTCGGTTCGGTCGAGTCGGACGGCACACCGTCTCCGTTCAGCCTGGCCGGTCCGTGGGTCGACGTCGCCGCTCCGGGCTCGAATATGACGTCGCTGTCGCCGACGGGCAACGGACTGGCGAACGGCACCCGGGGCACCGATGGCGTGATTCCCATGACCGGAACGAGTTTTGCGGCACCGCTGGTTGCCGGGGTTGCGGCGCTGGTGCGCTCCCACCGGCCCGAACTGTCGGCGCTGGAGGTGGTGGACCGGATCGAACGAACGGCGCACGAGCCGGCCGAAGGGTGGAATCCCTTCGTCGGCCAAGGCGTCGTCGATCCGCTTGCAGCGGTCACCGATTCGGTGACGCCCATCCCCCGGTCGGTTCCCGCGGACAGCATTGCGATGAGTGCGCCGTTGCCGCCGCCCACTTCGGATCATCGACCGCGGACCGCAGCCGTCACCGGTTCGGTGCTGGTGGCAGTGATCCTGGCACTCGGACTCGCACTGTCGGTACCGCTGCGCCGACGCGGCAGAACCGACTGAGCCAGGCGCTACTTCGTCGGAAGTGCCGCGGCCTGCGGGTCGGGAGCAACACCGTCGTGCATCGTCAGGGCCTGGCCGCGGCCGAGAGTTGGCCCACTGCCGAGCAATTGGAGTATCTGCCAGGGCGCGGGTGCCGGCGGTCCGAACCCCAACGCCGACGCAGCCTCGGCACCGTCGACGCCGTAGCGCACTCCGGTATCGGCCACGAAGAAGACGCTGCCCTGACGTGTACTCGACGCGGAGATACCGGTACTGCGCACGAAACCGCCGCTACCGGGTGCCAGATAGACCTGGTCGACGGCGTCGCCGCCACCATCGGCCTGAGCCAGCGCAACCGGTTGTGCATCTGCCTCCAGCGGCAGCCCGCGACCGGCGGACTCGACCAGTCGAGCCGACGGCCCGCCGTCGGCAACTACGAGTGGCTCCCACGTCAAGCAACCCACCGGGCGCTCCCCGGTATCGACGATCGTGGGAGCGGTCTCCGGAAACGTCGAAACCTCCAGCCCGAAGGACGTTTTGGGAGCGTTCGCCAGCAGGTCGGGATTGACGGCTGCGATTTCGGGACTGCCCTGCGAATCGGTGAATTTCAGGAGCAGGGCCGCAGTCTCGTTGATCGCTTGTATTCCGTCCTCGAGAACCACGTAGTACTGGACGTCGCGACCGGCGACCTTGACGACCGAACCGATCGTCCGGCCGTCGAACGGAAACGCAGGAGCCTCACCCGCTCGAGGCACGAACGGTGCTGCGACGGGGGGCGATTCGGGTACGGAATTGAGCAGACCGGCACTGACCGGAGATGGTGTCGCGTCCTCGAGTCCGAGTGCCCGGACCACTGCCCTGTTGTTCAGGTCGACCGGCGATTTGGTGCCGTCGTGCACGAGATAGGCAGTGCCGTCCGATGTCCAGAGGAACGCCTCGGATCCGGCGAGCGCAGCCGTGCTTTCACCGAAGCGAGGATCACCCACCACAACCGTTGTCGAGGTCACTCCCGTGATCCGGTCGACGGTGTCGCAGACGGTCCACGTTTCTGCGCTGCCGTCACTGTCGTGCGGTAGCGCAGACGGAGCACCGGGAATACCCACCAGCGCCCCGCGGGGTCGTGCGGACAATTCGGATTCCTTGACCGTCAACGGGTCGTCGGGCTTGCCTACGATCAATCGAGCCGACGCGAGATTGAGCACCGGATGGAACACGTCGTCCACTTTCACGAACATCGCGGCCGAATCCTTGCCCACCACGATCGACGCGTCGCCGATCTTGTCCTGCGGCCGAAACAGCGCCAGCGCAGCGCATCCCGCCAAGCCGATGCAGGCGACGACGACGCCCACCAGCAGTGCCCGCGACTGCGACTTCATCGGATCGTGCAGCATCCGAACGTCGCGTCTGATCAGCGCATGTTCCATTCTGCGGACGAGAAAGCGGTAACCGCCAACCTGCCACTTCGTTGTCGGCGTCGACGCCACGCTTCCTCCCCAGGATTGTGCGGACCCGATCCCCATTCGGGTCACGCGACACAGTACAGTTCGTCCGCACACCTCGGCGACCGCGTTGGCGTTCGTCGATGGGGCACTGCGACCTTCGGGGGGAGGGTTTCGATGACGCGTACCGGTCGGGCAGGGCGTGGGCGAGCCGCCGTTCCTTTCGTCGCGCCAACGGTGCGGCGGGTGATCGTGGCCGAGACCGCAGCCGTGGCGATCGGCTCGGCTCTGTTCGCGGCACAGGTGAAACCAGGGCTGACTCTGCTCGCTGTTGCGACGGTAGCGCTCGTTCCGTTCGTCGCCGTTCGGCGCAGATCGGTCGTGGACTGGGTCCGGACAATCTGGCGGTTCCTCGCCGATCGTGCCCCCGATGTCGGTGTGAGCACGGACCACACCGACACGGCAGTCGGCCCGGTCGGGGTCCACTGGCAGCGCGACACCGTCACCTGCACCATCGAGATCGTCCCGCCCGGGCACGCCACCACAGTCCTCGGCAAGGCGAGCGCCGAGACGCAACACACGCTTCCTGTCGACGCGTTGGCGTCGTGTCTGCGACAGCACGACATCGAGGTCTGCTCCATCGACGTCGTTGCACTCGGATTCCGCAGCTCGGCAGGCTCGGTCGCCACCGAGGTGTACGAGTCACTCATCGGTCCGCTATCGGCAGTAGCGGTGCGAACAGTCTGGGTGGCAGTCACTCTCGACCTGCGTGCGAATGCTCGTGCGATCGGGGCCAGAGGCGGAGGCAGAGCCGGGGCAGCCCGCGCCGCTGTCGTCGCGACCACTCGCGTACATCGCGCTCTGAACGCCCATGGGCTGTCCTCACGACTGTTGACGAGCTCCGAAGTACGATCGGCTGTGTTGCACCTGTGCCGGGGCGTGAGTATCGACGACCTGACCCAGACGTGGTCGACAGCACCCCTGCCGGGTGCGTCTAGTACCGGCTTCGGAATCGATTGCAGCACAGTCACTGCCGAGGACGTCGCGACCCTGTGGGCAACTCCTTCCCTCGGAACGACGCTGTCCTTCCGCCTGCAACCGACCCACGACACCGGGAAGGTGCGCATCCATGGGTCGTGCAGATTCGCCACTCGAACACCGATCACGAAGCCTCGTGTACGCGCGCTGACCTCGATGAGCGGGAGTCAACGCGACGGCATCCTCGCCCAGCTCCCGCTGGCCCTACCCGCCCTGGATTCGTTGTCTCCCAGACGATTTCTCGACACAACGACGATGCACGAGCTGAAACTCCCGGTAAGCGGGTGCGGCCAGCTCTTGGGATCCGATGCTCACGGACACGGTGTCGCGGTGCGGCTGTTCGGACCGGGCCTGACGCGAGTTCGAATCGCCGGAGAGCTCTACCTCGCCCAGCAACTGATCTTCCGCGCCATCGCCACCGGTGCCAGGGTTCTCGTCCGCACGGATCGCCCGCACGCCTGGCGCGCGATCCTCGACGCCATCGGCGCACCCGATCGACTACTGGTCGACGGCACCACGACCCGATCCCGGCCGTCGTACGACGTGATCCTGATCGACTTCGCCGACGGTTCGGCACCGCCTGTGCAACAGGGACTTTCGGGCGTCACCGTGATCTCGTTGTCCGAGCACCTACCGCGGACCGGCCGCCCCGAACAGGAGCGAAGCGTGCCTGAGCCGGATCTGACGATCGTCCAGCCCCATGCGTCGGGAGATCGAATTCGAGTCCGATCCGGTCCACTCGAGGTCGAGCTGACACTGGTCACGATTCCGCAGGAAACGGCGTTCATCGGCCGCCCCAGGAGTCTGCGCCCCGCGGTTCGTGCATGACCGATTCTCAGCCGGGGTAGTCGGCGCGCCCACGAGCGCCGGCGACCGCGTCGGCCCACCACTCCAGCTGATCGAGAAGACGCCCGAGAGCGTCGACGGCTGCGGCATCGTCGATCCGTCCCGACTCGTCGAACCGCTTACGCACCCGGTGCAGCGACACGGCATCTCGGACCGAGACCATGTGCAATTCGGCAGTGATCTGCCGCAGCTGTTCGGTGGCTCGAATCCCACCGCCCAGCCCGCCGTAGGAGACGAATCCCACCGGCTTGCCACGCCATTCGTACTTCACCGTGTCGAGCGCAGTCTTCAACGCACCGGGTACGCCGTGGTTGTACTCAGGAGTGACGAACACGAAGGCGTCGGCCGCACCGATGATCCCGGTGAAGCGTTCGGAGTCCTCGCTCGGAACGAGGGAGTTCGGTAACTCGAAATCGGCCAGGTCGACGTCCACCACCTCGACGGTGGTGCGTTCGGCGGCAACACCTCGAACCCAGGCGGCGACGGTCGGTCCCACTCGACCGGCACGCACACTACCGACGACGATGGCGAGCTGTATCGGCTGCATCGCTCCGACACTAGACCCGGTGACGCTCGGTCAGCCCTCTCCCCCGCAGCAACCGTCACCGGTGATCGCCGAGCGCACTTCTCGGGTGGCCGCGTTCCGGGCAGCCAACTCGCCGGCCGGCGGGTAGTCGACTCGAACCAAGGACAGGCCGTGCGCCGGAGCCACCTCGCTCGCCCGATCGCGGCGAGTCAACAGCGACCGCGCCCAGTCGGGGGTTCGGCGTCCTTCGCCCACGGCCTGCATGGCACCGACGAGGCTACGGACCATCGACCAGCAGAATGCGTCGGCGCTGACGTATGCGGTGAGACGATCGCCGTCGCGCTCCCAGTCGAAGCGCTGCAGTTCCCGAACGGTGGTGGCACCGTCACGTCGCTTGCAGAACGCGGCGAAATCGTGCAGACCGATCAATCCCGCGGATGCCTCACGCATCGCAGCCAGATCGATGGGCCTGGGCCAGGAGACGACACCGGCTACGTCGAGGGGGTCGACACCGTATGGCGCAGTGCCGAAACGATATTCGTAGTGCCTGCGGTATGCCGAGAATCGCGCGTCGAAATCACGGGAGACGGCGGTGATGGCCCGCACTCGAACATCGGTGGGCAGGAACCGGGCCATTCGGCGGACCAGTCGGTCGTGATCGTCGGGAACGTCGACGGCGTCGAAGTGCGCCACCTGTCCTGTCGCATGGACTCCCGCGTCGGTTCGTCCCGCCACGGTCAGCTCTATCGATTGCCGCAGCACCGTGGAGAAGGCTTCTTCGAGCACTCCGCAGACGGTGCGGATACCCGGTTGGCGCGCCCACCCGGAGAAGCTCGTGCCGTCGTACGAGATGTCGAGCCGAAATCTGGTGGGGACCGACAAAGCGGGCCCGCCTTCCCCTGGGGGAATGGCGGGCCCGCTTCGATCGTGCGCGGAGCTCAAAAGGACTAGTCCTTCTTGGCTTCCTCGGCCTCGGGGGCGTCCGACGCGTGTGCGTCGTTGTCCTCGATGCCTTCGATGACTGCGTCGGCGTTGGCCACCTCGGCGTCGGTCGCGTCGGCTTCGACAGCCTCGACGACGTTCTCGTCGGTCGCGTCCTCGGCCGGAGCCTCGGTTGCGGCGGGAGCAGCCTGCGAGGCCTTCACGCGGCGAGCGCGATCGGCTTCGTTGGACACCGTCTGCTCGTTGACGAGCTCGATGATGGCCATCGGCGAGTTGTCACCCTTGCGGGGGACGGTCTTGATGATGCGCGTGTAGCCACCGTCGCGATCGGCGAAGAAAGGCCCGATCTCGGCGAACAGCTTGTGCACGACATCTTTGTTGTTGATCGTCTTGAGAACCTCACGACGATGCGCCAGATCACCCTTTTTGGCGTGGGTGACGAGCTTCTCGGCGTGGGGACGAAGGCGCTTGGCCTTCGACTCGGTGGTGGTGATGCGGCCGTGCTCGAAGAGTGACGTCGCCAGGTTGGCCAGGATGGCCTTCTGGTGCGACGCCGACCCGCCGAGACGGCGGCCCTTGGTGGGCTTGGGCATGATGAATCTCCTAGTAAGAGCTCCAGCGAGCTGATTACAGCTGTTCTGTCTCGGCGTAGTCCTGCTCGGCACCTTCGGTGTCGCTGAAGGAGCCGGCGTCGGTGTCACTCCACGTGCCCGTGGTGGCGTCGTAGCCAGGCACGGTGCTCGGATCGAACGACGCGGGGCTGTCCTTGAGGGAGAGGCCGAGCGAATGCAGCTTGACCTTCACCTCGTCGATGGACTTCTGCCCGAAGTTACGGATGTCGAGCAGATCGGACTCGGTACGACCAACCAACTCGCCGACGGTGTGAACACCCTCGCGCTTGAGGCAGTTGTAGGAACGGACGGTGAGGTCCAGATCCTCGATGGGGAGTCCGAAGGAAGCAATGTGATCGGCCTCGGCGGGCGAGGGTCCGATCTCGATGCCTTCTGCTTCGACGTTCAGCTCACGGGCGAGGCCGAAGAGCTCAACCAGGGTCTTGCCCGCCGAAGCGAGCGCGTCCCGCGCGGTGATGGAATTCTTGGTCTCCACGTCGAGAACGAGCCGATCGAAGTCGGTGCGCTGTTCGACGCGGGTGGCCTCCACCTTGTAGGTGACCTTGAGCACGGGTGAGTAGATCGAGTCGACCGGAATACGGCCGATCTCGGCACCCGAAGCCTTGTTCTGAACGGCGGGGACGTAGCCGCGACCGCGCTCGACCACGAGCTCGATCTCCAACTTGCCCTTGTCGTTCAGGGTCGCGATGTGCAGATCGGGGTTGTTCACCGTGACGCCGGCCGGAGGCACGATGTCGCCTGCGGTCACAGCGCCGGGGCCCTGCTTGCGGACGTACATGGTGACCGGTTCGTCTTCTTCGGAGCTCACCACGAGGCCCTTGAGGTTCAGGATGATGTCGGTGACATCTTCCTTGACTCCGGGGACGGTGGTGAATTCGTGGAGGACGCCGTCGATACGGATGCTGGTGACAGCAGCGCCGGGGATCGACGACAGCAGGGTGCGGCGGAGCGAGTTGCCGAGTGTGTAACCGAAGCCGGGCTCGAGCGGCTCGATGACGAATTTCGAGCGGTTGTCGGCGATGACCTCTTCGGTCAGCGTCGGGCGCTGTGAAATGAGCATTGTGTGTTCCTCCTGTACGGGCGTCCGCTATTTGACGCCCACGTGTGGAGGCGAAGACGCATGTGAGCCTCACGGGGAGACTCACATGCGTGCTGCGCCTTACTTCGAGTAGTACTCGACGATGAGCTGCTCCTGGAGCGGCACGTCGATCTGTGCGCGCTCCGGCAACCGGTGCACCAGGATGCGAAGACGGTTGGGGACGACCTGCAGCCACGGGGCGACGGGACGGTCGCCGTAGCTTTCGCGGGCGATCTGGATCGGCAGAGTCTGTGCCGACTTCTCACGCACGTCGATGATGTCGTACTGCGAGACGCGGTAGCTGGGGATGTCGACGCGCTTGTTGTTCACCAGGAAGTGACCGTGCGTGACCAGCTGACGGGCCTGACGACGCGTGCGTGCCAGTCCGGCGCGGTAGACGACGTTGTCGAGACGACTCTCGAGGATGGTCAGCAGGTTCTCGCCGGTCTTGCCGACCGTCCTGTTGGCTTCCTTGTAGTACAGACGGAACTGCTTCTCCATGACGCCGTAGGTGAAGCGAGCCTTCTGCTTCTCCTGCAGCTGGAGCAGGTACTCGCTCTCCTTGATCCGCGCGCGGCCGTGCTGGCCGGGCGGGTAGGGACGACGCTCGAACGCTTGGTCGCCTCCGACGAGGTCGACGCGCAGACGACGCGACTTGCGGGTGATAGGACCGGTATAACGTGCCATTTTCTAAACCTTTCCTTCCCGCTAGACCCGACGCCGCTTGGGCGGACGGCAGCCGTTGTGCGGCTGAGGGGTGACATCGGAGATGGTGCCGACCTCGAGGCCAGCGGCCTGAAGCGAGCGGATCGCGGTCTCACGGCCGGAGCCGGGACCCTTGACGAAGACGTCGACCTTCTTGACGCCGTGCTCCTGTGCCTTGCGCGCAGCGTTCTCGGCTGCGAGCTGTGCGGCGAACGGAGTCGACTTGCGCGAGCCCTTGAAGCCCACGTGTCCCGAGGACGCCCACGAGATGACGTTTCCGGCGGGGTCGGTGATCGACACGATCGTGTTGTTGAACGTGCTCTTGATGTGCGCAGATCCGTGCGGGACGTTCTTCTTGTCCCTGCGACGCGTCTTCTGCGCCTTCTTCGGACCGGTACCGCGTGCTTTGGGGGGCATTACTTCGCCTTCTTCTTGCCGGCAATGGTGCGCTTGGGTCCCTTACGGGTACGCGCATTGGTCTTGGTGCGCTGTCCACGGACGGGCAGACCACGACGGTGGCGAAGACCCTGGTAGCAGCCGATTTCGATCTTGCGACGGATGTCGGCCTGAACCTCGCGGCGCAGGTCGCCCTCGACCTTGAGGGACTCGTTGATGTAATCGCTGAGCTTGCGCAGATCGTCGTCGCCGAGATCCTTGCTTCGCAGGTCGGGGCTGACGCCCGTCGCTGTGAGGATTTCCTTGGAGCGGGTACGGCCGACGCCGTAGATGTAAGTCAGTGCGATCTCCATGCGCTTTTCGCGCGGCAGATCCACACCTGCGAGACGTGCCATGTGGCATTTCCTTTTCTTGTCCGGAGGTCTGCTCCCAGTCCGTCCCCTGTGTCCTTCTCACCGCTGGGGTGTGAAGCGTCTTTCAACTAACTCAGTGGGGCCCCGGCCTCCGTGCCGGGGGTCTGCCGCGACGCGTGTGTCGCGGTTGGTGCTGGGAGGTCATCTTCTAGCTGTTGCCAAGCCGACGTGCGAAATGCTCGGTGGTTATCCCTGACGCTGCTTGTGACGCAGGTTGTCGCAGATCACCATGACGCGTCCGTTACGACGAATCACCTTGCACTTTTCGCAGATCTTCTTGACGCTCGGCTGAACCTTCACGTCGTTGATCTCCTGTGTGTAGCTCGGCCCCGCTGCGTGCAGTGGCCCCGAGCATGGTTCTCCCCGACCGGACGTGGCCGGGGAAGCTCTTACTTGTAGCGGTAAACGATGCGTCCACGCGTGAGGTCGTAGGGCGAAAGCTCCACCACGACGCGATCCTCGGGAAGGATGCGGATGTAGTGCTGACGCATCTTTCCGCTGATGTGAGCGAGTACCTTGTGGCCGTTTTCGAGCTCAATGCGAAACATCGCATTGGGCAGCGGTTCGACAACTCGGCCCTCTACCTCGATAGCACCGTCTTTCTTGGCCATATCCTCCGCGATCCTGGCTCTCACACCTGGTTGATTGCATCTGTTTCCGTTACCGTGATGCCCACTGACCGACCCGAATCAACGGGTCGACGTATCGCCGGAACGGTTCGCAGCCCACCAGGGCACGCGAACATCCGGTACGCAGGGCGCACCGTCGATCCATGCTACCGGGTAATGCACGTCTGGCCAAATGCGTCCAGTGTCCATACTCCAGGTCAACGTTTGCCCCAGTTCGATTTCCTGAGCTAACGTTCCGCCGGGCTGCATCACAGCCGCACAACCACTGGCCGTACCGACTGCGTTCGCAGCGGCGGCCGTGTCCGCGAAGACGACTACGAGGCACCCCTCTTGAGATCAGACACGCGCGCCGGAGACCCGGTCGTATCCGTCATCATCCCAATTCACAACGCCAAGGACGTTCTCTACGATCAACTGCGAGCTCTCGCTCGACAGGACTACGAGCATCCGTTCACGGTGATCATCAGCGACAACGGCTCGACCGACGGCCTTCGCGAACACATCGACAGCCATCACCTTCGTGGCGCTCTGGACCTGAGATACGTCGATGCTGCGGGAACCCCGGGGCATCGTTCGCACGCAACCGGGGTGCAGACGCCGCCCGCAGCGAATTGCTTGCATTCTGCGACGCGGACGACGCGGTGCACCCGAGCTGGCTCCGACGCATCGTTGCGGGCCTCGACGAGTACGACCTCGTGGGTACCGGCCTGGAGACGGAGACACTGAACTCCGTTGCCACGCGAGCATCGACGCCTTTCGCACCGCCCACGGATCAGGGCAAGTCGACATTCCTGCCGTTCGTCATCGGTGCCAGCATGGCGTGCCGCAGATCGACCTACCGTCAGCTCGGCGGCATGCTCGAATACGTACACGCCAGCGAGGACATGGAATTCTCGTGGCGCGCACAGCACGCGGGCCGTCGGTTGCACTTCATCGCCGAACCACTGGTCTCGTACCGACTGCGCACCGGCCACCGGGAGAACTGGAAACAAGCGGGAGCTCTGGGATACGGATCGGCTCACGTGCGCGGCCTCTACCGAGTCCACGGCTGCCCGCCGTTCCGGGCCCGCTCGATCTCCGTCGCCCTGCTGATGCTGGGCGTACGGAACCCTCTGCTTCCGACTGCCGTGACAAGGACGCCCACTCGACTCTGGCTACGTCTGGTGGCTGCGCACCTCGGCCTGCTCCGTGGCGGGCGGCGCTACGGCTCGTTGGCCTGGTGACCCCGGCCGGGTCTGCCCCTAGCTGGGTCGTAGCGTCAGGATCCGCGGCCCGTCCTCGGTGACGGCAACGGTGTGTTCCCAGTGCGCGGATCGGGATCCGTCGGTGGTCACGACCGTCCACCCGTCGTCCAGAATGTCGGTCTCGTACGTTCCGAGGGTCAGCATGGGCTCGATCGCGAGGGTGGATCCGACCACCAACTCCGGCCCCTTGCCGGGCGCACCCTCGTTCGCAAGGAACGGGTCCATGTGCATTTCACGGCCGATGCCGTGACCGCCGTATCCGTCGACGATTCCGTACTTGCGGCCGTGTGCCTGCTCGGCCGCGTGGGTTCCGGATTCGATGGCGTGCGAGACGTCCGTGAGCCGGTTGCCGGGAAGCATCGCGGCGATACCGGCTTCCATCGACAGCCGCGTCGCCTCGCTCAGCATCGCATCGGCCTCGATGATGTCGCCGACACCGAACGTCCACGCAGAGTCTCCGTGCCAACCGTCGAGAACTGCCCCACAGTCGATGGACACCAGGTCGCCTGCGACCAGCAGCTCATCCGCCGACGGAATGCCGTGCACCACACGGTCGTTCACCGACGAGCAGATGCTGCCGGTGAAGCCGTGATACCCGAGGAACGACGGCACAGCGCCGGCGTCGCGAATGACCGCCTCGGCCACTCGGTCCAGCTCGAGAGTCGAGACACCGGGTACCGCCGCTGCCCGAACGGCAACCAGAGCAGCGCCGACGACCGCGCCGGCCGCAGCCATGGCGTCGAGTTCGCCTGCGCTGCGGAACGGCACGACCTTGCGTTTACGGCCGAACGCCATTACTTGCCGTGGTCCTCGATGGACTTCAGCGCGCGAGCGTTGACCTCGTCCACCTCACCGATCGCGTCGACCGTCACGAGTTGACCCTCGTAGTAGTCGAGCAGCGGCGCGGTCTCGTCCCGGTACACCTTGAGTCGGTTCCGGATGACGTCTTCCTTGTCGTCCTCGCGTCCACGCGAGAGCATGCGTTCGACGACGACGTCCTCGTCGACGGCGAAGGAGAGTACCGCGTCGAGCTCGGCGTTCAGATCCGCCAGGATGCCGACCAGCGCCTCGGCCTGACCCACCGAACGCGGGAAGCCGTCGAGCAGGAAGCCGTTCACCGCGTCGGGCTCGGCGAGGCGACTGCGGACCATGTCGATGGTCAGCTCACTGGGAACAAGGTCGCCTGCATCGAGGTACTTCTTCGCTTCGAGTCCGAGCGCCGTCTTCTCACCGATGTTCGCGCGAAACAGGTCGCCGGTGGAGATGTGCGGAACGCCCAGCTTCTCGGACAGGAGGACGGCCTGGGTGCCTTTGCCGGCACCGGGGGGACCGAGCAGAACAAGTCTCACTTGAGGAACCCTTCGTAGTTACGCTGCATCAGCTGGCTTTCGATTTGCTTCACGGTATCCAAGCCCACGCTGACCATGATCAGAACGGCGGTGCCGCCGAACGGCAGGTTCTGTCCTCCACCCGAACTTCCGATGTCGAGGAACAGGTTCGGCAGTACGGCAATGGTGCCCAGGTAGACCGCACCCGGCAACGTGATGCGACTGAGGACGTAGTTCAGATAGTCGGCGGTCGGCTTGCCCGGACGGATGCCCGGGATGAACCCGCCGAACTTCTTCATTTCGTCGGCGCGCTCTTCGGGGTTGAACGTGATCGCCACGTAGAAGTACGTGAAGAAGACGATCAGACCGAAGAAGATCGCGATGTACACCGGGTTTGCGGGGTTCACCAGGTACTCGTTGATGATGCGCTGCCACCAACTCGGATCGACCGCGGTGCTCGCCGAGGTGAGCTGGGCGATGAGGTTCGGCAGGTACAGCAGCGAGGACGCGAAGATCACCGGGATGACGCCGGCCTGGTTGACCTTGAGTGGAAGGTACGTGGACGAGCCGCCGTACATCTTTCGACCGACCATGCGCTTGGCGTACTGGACGGGAATTCGGCGCTGACCCTGCTCGACGAAGACCACGCCGGTGATGATCAGGAACGCTGCGAAACAGACGAATCCGAACACCAGCCCGCCGCGGCTCTCGAGGATCGAGTTGCCCTCGGACGGGATACGCGAGGCGATTCCGGCGAAGATGAGCAGCGACATGCCGTTGCCGACGCCGCGCTCGGTGATGACCTCGCCGAACCACATGACGACGGCTGCACCGGCGGTCATGACGAGCACGATGATGACGAGGCCGAAGATGGACTGGTCAGCGATGATGTCCTGCTGGCAGCCCTGAAGCAGCTGGCCGCGCGAAGCGAGTGCCACCAGGCCGGTCGCCTGCAGGATGGCCAAGGCGATCGACAGATAACGCGTGTACTGCGTCATCTTGGCCTGCCCGGACTGGCCCTCCTTGCGGAGTTCCTCGAACTTCGGGATGACGACGGTGAGCAGCTGCACGATGATGCTGGCGGTGATGTACGGCATGATGCCGATCGCGAACACCGAGAGCTGAAGGAGCGCTCCACCGGAGAACAGGTTGATCAACGAGTAGATGCCCGCCGAGTCTCCACCGGAGACCTGGTCGATGCATGCTCGGACATTGGCGTAGTCGACGCCCGGCGACGGCAGCGTGGCACCGAAGCGATACAGGGCGACCAGACCGAGCGTGAAGAGGATCTTCCGTCTCAGGTCAGGAGTCCTGAGGGCCGACACGAAGGCGGAAAGCAAAGATCCTCCTGGCACGACTGCATTGACGCTGCGAGTACTTCGTCGGGAGCGCAAACCGGTGCTCCCGTGAGCCTCACGAGCATGGACTGCAAGCGACATGCGTCGCCCGCATCGAAACGAACTTCTGTGAACTCTAGAACTCTAACAGTGCGTATCGAACCGCCCGACGGTCAGTGTTGGACCCCGTCCGTTCGGTCGACCACGGCACGTGGTGCCGAGGCAACGATGGCCGCAGCTCAGCTGCGAGAGCTGTGGCTGCGGCCATCGTCACGAACTGCTGGTCGATGCACTGCTACTCAGCACATCGAACCGATGCTCATACCTCGGTTGCAGAACCGCCGGCAGCGGCGATCTTTTCCTTGGCGGAGCCCGTGAACTTGTTGGCCGAGATCTCGACCTTCACGGACAGGTTTCCGTCGCCGAGAACCTTGACGGGCTCGTTCTTGCGAACGGCACCCTTGGCGATGAGCTCGGGGATACCGATCTGACCGCCCTCGGGGAACAAACGCTCGATGTCACGCAGGTTCACGACCTGGAACACGACACGGTTGCGATTGGTGAAGCCCTTGAGCTTCGGGAGCCGCATGTGGAGGGGCATCTGGCCACCCTCGAAGCGTGCCGGCACGTTCTTGCGTGCGCCGGTTCCCTTGGTACCGCGACCTGCGGTCTTGCCACGCTTGCCACCTTCACCACGGCCGACGCGAATCTTCGTCGACTTGGATCCGGCTGCGGGGCGCAGGTGGTGCAGTTTGATGGTCATGGTTAGACCTCCTCAACAGTTACGAGGTGGCGCACCGTGTTGACCAGTCCGCGGTTCTGCGGGTTGTCCTCGCGGACGACCGTCTGGCGGATGCCCTTGAGCCCGAGAGTACGCAGGCTGTCACGCTGGTTCGCCTTCTGGCCGATGGTGCTCTTGATCTGGGTGACCTTCAGCTGAGCCATTACTTCACCGCTCCTGCCTGTGCGCGTGCGCGCAGCATTCCGGCGGGTGCAACCTCTTCGAGGGTCAGGCCGCGGCGAGCCGCAACTTCCTCGGGACGCTGCAGACCCTTGAGGGCTGCGACGGTCGCGTGCACGACGTTGATGGCGTTGTCGCTACCGAGCGACTTCGACAGCACGTCGTGGACACCGGCGCACTCCAGCACGGCACGCACAGCGCCACCGGCGATGACGCCGGTACCGGCGCTGGCCGGACGCAACATGACGACGCCTGCTGCGGCTTCGCCCTGGATGGGGTGGGTGATGGTGCCGGCGATCATCGGGACGCGGAAGAAGCTCTTGCGAGCCTCCTCGACACCCTTCTGGATGGCCGCGGGAACTTCCTTGGCCTTGCCGTAGCCGACGCCGACCAGTCCGTTGCCGTCACCGACGATGACGAGGGCGGTGAAGCTGAAGCGTCGACCACCCTTGACCACCTTGGAGACGCGGTTGATCGTGACGACCTTCTCGATGAAGTTCGACTTGTCCGCAGCGTTGCCGCCACGGCCGTTGTCACGACGGTCACGACCGCCACCGCGGTTGTCGCCGCGCTGGTTGTTGTCGCCACCTGCGTTGGGGCCACTGTTCTGTCCGGCGGGGCCGCTTCCGCCGTCACGCCGTTGACGTCCCGGCATCAGGCTGTCCTTCCGTTGTCAGTCATTGTCATCATCAGAACGTCAACCCGCCTTCACGGGCTGCGTCTGCGAGTGCCGCGATGCGGCCGCTGTAGTTGTTGCCGCCGCGGTCGAACACGACTGCCTCGACGCCGGCTGCCTTCGCGCGGCTGGCGATGAGCTCGCCGACCTTCGCGCTGACGGCCTTCTTGTCGCCCTCGAGGGCGCGCACATCTGCTTCGATGCTCGACGCGCTGGCCAGCGTGTGGCCGGCGAGGTCGTCGATCAACTGCACGTGGATGTGACGCGAGGACCGGTTGACGACCAAGCGGGGACGCTCGGGCGTGCCGGAGATCTTCTTGCGAAGGCGGAAGTGACGACGTGCCTTCGACAGGCGACGCTTCGTCGAGACGTCGGTGCCACGCGGAGTGCGCTTGACGACGTTCGCCTTGTCTGCTGTTTGCTGGCTCATATCACTTACCCGTCTTTCCGACCTTGCGGCGGATCACTTCACCCTCGTAGCGGATGCCCTTGCCCTTGTACGGGTCCGGACGCCGCAGACGACGAATGTTGGCAGAGATCTGACCGACCTTCTGCTTGTCGATGCCGACAACGGTGAATCGCGTGGGCGACTCGACCGTGAACGTGATGCCCTCGGGTGCTTCGATCAGCACGGGATGGCTGTAACCGAGTGCGAACTCGAGGTCCTTGCCCTTGAGTACGACGCGGTAACCGACGCCGTGAATCTCCATCTTGTTGGTGTAACCGTTGGTGACACCGGTGATGAGGTTCGCGACGAGAGTGCGCGAAAGTCCGTGCAGTGCACGGCTCTTGCGCTCGTCATCGGGCCGGGTGACGGCGATGGTGCCGTCGTCGGCGCGAGCGATCTGGATGGGCTCGGCGACCGTCAGGCTCAGGGCACCCTTGGGGCCCTTGACCGCAACGTTCTGGCCGTCGATGGTGATATCGACTCCAGCGGGGACCGGTACCGGCAATTTTCCAATACGTGACATGGTGGTGGCCTCCCCTACCAGACGTAGGCGAGGACTTCTCCGCCCACACCCTGCTTGGCCGCCTGACGCTCCGTGAGCAGACCTGTGGACGTGGAGATGATCGCCACGCCCAGGCCGCCGAGAACCTTGGGCAGATTGGTGGATTTTGCGTACACCCGGAGACCGGGCTTGGAGACGCGTCGCACGCCGGCGAGGCTGCGCTCACGGCTCGGGCCGTACTTCAGATCGACGATGAGGGTCTTGCCCACCTCGGCGTCTTCCGTGCGGTAGTCGGAGATGTAGCCCTCGCGCTTGAGGATCTCGGCGATGTTCGCCTTGAGCTTCGAGTGGGGAAGCTTCACCTCGTCGTGGTACGCCGAATTGGCGTTGCGCAGACGGGTCAAGAAGTCTGCAATTGGATCGGTCATCGTCATGGTGTGACCTGTGCACCTTTCTCGCAGCGGTTCCCATACAGCACGCGCGAGCTGGTGCCCCTGGATTCTCGAGAACCCGGCGGGCCTGGCTCGTCACATCGTGGGCCTACAACGAAGTGAACATGTCCTGACCGACTGTTGCCGGTCAGGGGTTGCGCTCCAAGCAATGCATCGCTGCACTGCCAGGTGTTTCGAGCTTCCGCATTTCGATGCTGACGTACGGAGAACTCGAGGTTGCGTTTCCATTGCAAGGACTCGCGTGCAGGCACGACGAAGCCCGGGCAACCGCTCTAGTGTAGGGAACCGGGTGCCATTCTCAAAATCGGTCGTGGTAGAGCTCGAGCGGCACCACGCCAGTAGAACTCGCGAGACACAGCCGTGCTCGTCGGTTCGGTGCAGTATTCTTCCGGAATCATTTCATCGCTCCGGGGGGTTCGATGCGCACAACCGATTCCGTTGCCAGGACGGTCGACGTCCCACCATGGCCGGGTTCGTCCCGCACGACGCAGTGAAAGCCGATCCCGATCGGATCCGCCGTGCCTCTGCTCGGATGTCCGGCCTCGCCGACGTGTTGTGGGATGACATCGATCTCGTCCGTCTCGCCGTGGAGGAATTGCTGGAGACCTCCTGGACAGGCGCTGCGGCCGATTCCCATGCAGTTCTGTGGGCGGAGTGGGTCGATTCGGCTCGGAAGATATGCGGCGCGCTCACCGAGGACGCGTGGCTGCTCGATGGCTTTGCGACCGAATATGCCGCAACGGACAACGTGATCGATGAACACGTGGTGGATTCCGGCCTTCGGTTGGACCGTTGACGGCGCGCTACGTCGCCGACGTCGAGAAGATTTTCGCTCTTGTCGATCGCGCACACATAGTTGGAGCCACGATCGAATCGGCTATCGCCGATGTGGAGCGCGAGGTGAACGATCTCGGCATCGAATGGGAAGGCGAAGCGGCTGAGGCGCACCGCTCGAAGCACGAGCTGCTCCGGCAGGAATTGAACGATATGCGAACCGCACTCGCGCAACTCGGCACGCTGGCGCGAGGTGCCCATGATCGCTACCGCGCAGCCGTCGACCACAACAAGCGAATGTGGCCCTGATGGCCCCGATCAGCGTCGACCCGCACATCCTCGCCGATGCGGCCTCCCAGTACAGCAGCGCCAAGACCATCTCGAGCGGCGCGATAGCGGAACTCGCCGCGGAACTCCACCGGAACTGGGGCTGCGCAGGCACCGACAACGCCGGAAAGTCTTGGGCAGACAGCTACGACTCCGCGGCATTCGACGCAGTCACCGCGGGGACCGACATCGCGAATGCGTTCGGCAAGCTCCACGACCTGCTTGCAACAACCGGTGTCAACCACGCCAACGCAGAGAATGCGAACACCGTTCCGCCGACACCGCCGCTGCCCGCTCCCCCACAACTTCCTCATACGAATACACCGCGGTTCAACGGTTCCTACGGCGGCGATACCGACGCCCCGATGGGGTGGGGACTGATCACGCGTTGGCTACAGGGCCACATGTGGCCCAACGGTGACCCGGAGAAGTTGCGGGGACTCGGAAGCGCGTGGCGCACCGCCGCCGAAGAGCTGAGACGAGCGAGCGACGCCACGAACTCCGCGTGGACCGACATCGAAAAACTTGCCTCCGACGAATTGCCGCAGGTCCTCGCCCAGATGGACGGCGTCCACAGCGCTGCGCACAACGTCGCCGACCAATTCGACACTCTCGCGAGCGCTTGCGGCGAATGGGCGTCGACCATTCAGGACGCGCACCAGAGCGTCATCGATATCGTGGGAACCGCCATCGTTGCCGGCACGATCGCCGGTGCAGTTGCCGGCTTCTTCACCCTCGGCGTGGGAACAGTCGCCGTTACCGGCGCGACGGGCAGCGTCATCGCCGGAAGTGTCATCGCCGTCCTGACCGGAGTGGAAGCGGCGTCCGCAATTGCCGTCGGTGTCACCGTGGCAACCGGGGCGGCGGCCATTGGAATTGCATCGGACGTGCAACCGCTCCTACAAGCAAGTCCGACCACCTTCAACGCAAACACCGGCGGAGGAAATTGGCACTACAACCCTCCCCCGGCTGATCGACGGCTTCCTGGCTTTCCTGATGCCAAACAGACGAAGCCGTTGAATAATCGACCGCGTTGGACTGACAGCAGAGGAAATATTTTGGAGTGGGACTACCAGCACGGAGCTATCGAAAAATACACGAAAAACGGAAAACACCTAGGCGAGTTCGACCCAGTAACGGGCGACATGACCAAGGGGCCAGCGCCCGGCCGAACACCAGGGAGATGACAATGTGGTACTTGGACGCGTACGAGAACAAATCTGAACTTCTTGCAAAAAGCTATCCGCTTCAGGGTGCAACCAGCACGACTATAGAAGAATTGATCGGGACAAATGAAGAAAGCGGACCGATTGAAGCCGCAATGCACGAGGTTGCGCCCGCAGACTTACCTAGATTCGCCAGATATATTGATGGCGAGCTGCTGATCGACCTCGGCTGTACATACTTCGTAGGCCTTTTCGCAGACTGACTAAAGAAGAAGGGAATGTGGTACTTGCAAGAATTCGATGATGAAACCGAGTTGGGAACAGAAATACACCTTCTTCGCGACATGACTGTCGAATTCGTCAAACGCACGCTCCAGATCGATGACAGCGACTTCGACCTACCCGTTGCAGTCGGCCAGAACGACGTTCCGGCGGAGACGATACCCAACTTTGCTCGGTTCATGCAAATACCGTTCGAGGCGAAGGAGAATCATTCGCACGAAGTCTCGTTTCTTGCCGAACCGAAATAGACTTCACAATCCGCCACCATGGCCGGTAAGCAAGAAGTAGCGAGACGGCATGTGGTATTTGGAATCTTATAATAAACGAACCGATACGATCGCACACAGCTATCTCCTGACTGCTATCACCGGAGACGAAATCAGAGAACTGATTGACGTCGACGAAAGTGAACTTCCCCTAGAAATGGGATCATATCCAGTCGCATTGGCCGACGTGCCGAAGTTCGCGCGGTACATCGAGGGCGATTTCAGGATCAGCTCCGATAATGAGTACTTCATCGGCCTGTTCACCGACTGAGGAAAAGCAGTCTGGCACCTGGAGGCCAGCTGTAACGCGACTGAAAACCGGCCCGAAATTCACGTGCTCGGGAACATGACTGTCGACATTCAGAATCTGTCATTCGGCACCTGACATCACAACGCGCCCTGACACGGTCCGGAGGTTCAGATGCAGGCCTCGGGCACTCTTCAACCCTGTTCCAATGTCGTCCGTGAGACTCACGTCGCGGCGACTCCGCCCTGGGCTCAACCGCATAGACGATGAAGCGCGGCAATCGCTCAGTTCCCGCGCAGCCCAGCCATTTCGCAATCCGCACACCCGGTTGGACACCCGAACTCCCACTTCTTCGCTAACGTCGGACCATGACGGACTCGAAGGCAGTCGACATCGACCATCTCACCCACTCGCTGCGCGACCGCAACATCGCCGGGGTGACCATCGGCTGGGTCGACAACAACGGCATCGTCCGATCACGCACCGTGCCCACCGCAGAATTGACGGCAGTCGCACGTCGCGGAGTGGGAATCACCGCGGTCTTCGCCGTATTCGATTCGCACGACGGGATCACGTTCGCCCACGATGGACTGTCGACCCCGTCCGGCGATGTGCGGTTGATTCCGGTGATCGACAACGCGTCGAGCGTAGTAGCGCTCGCCGGCCAATCGGGGCTTGCCTGGGTACACGGCCGGCAGCTCTCAGCAGACGGCTCTCCCTGGCCCTACGATCAACGCGCGGTTCTCGAGCGTCAGGTGCAGAAGGCGTCCGATGCCGGATTCGAGGTGCGGGCCGGATTCGAGATCGAGTTCGCGCTTACTCGCGAATCGGACGGCCTGTCCGCTCATCGCGGACCTGCCTACTCCGCGAACGCAGTACGTGATGTCGACGAATTCGTCGTGCTGCTGCTCAACGCGCTTGCCGCGAACAGTCTGAATATCGGCCAGATTCACGCCGAGTACGGCGCTTCCCAGATCGAGATCGCGCTCAGTCCACTCGATCCACTCGCCGCGGCCGATGCGCAGATCCTCGCGCGGCAGACCATCCACTCAGCGGCACGTGCTCTGGGTCTGCGGGCCAGCTTCGCTCCCTTGCCGTCGTCGAGCAGTGCAGGCAATGGTTGGCATCTGCACACGTCGCTGGTCCGCGACGGCCGGAACGCTCTGACCGGAGACGGAGAGCACGGATTGTCCGAGACCGGGCGGTCCTACATCGCCGGCCTGGTTCGAGAACTGCCGGGACTCACTGCCATCACGGCACCGAGTTCGGGATCGCTGCTGCGTCGTCGACCCGGCTACTGGGCCGGTGCCTTCGGGTTCTGGGGCGTCGAGAACCGTGAGGCTGCAGTGCGGCTCGTACCGTCGTCGCCGCTGCTCGGTCCGAATCACACAAACGTCGAGTTGAAAGCGTGCGATGCGTCCGCCAACCCGTATCTGGCGCTGGCCGTCACGATTGCGGCCGGCCTGTCGGGAGTAGCGGATTCGGCCCAGTTGCCGCCACCCGTTCAAGAGGATGTGGGCGGCTGGGACGACGCACGTCGTGAGGCCGCGGGTATCTCCCCACTCGCGACGACCCATACTCAGCAGCGGGAGAACCTGCTGTCATCCGAACTGGTCGCGAACGTGTTGGGCGAGGATCTTCTGGGAGCGTTCGTTGCGTGCCGGGACGCCGATGCCGCGTGGGCGGAGAGTCACACCGAGGACGAACTGCTCGAGTCGTTGCGCTGGATCTACTGAGATGCTGCGACGGTTCCCCGGCGCAGGTGCAATCGTCTCGTCACTCGATCGTGTTCTGCCGCAACCGGATCAACTCTGCGGACCGTTCTCGGCATCGGTAGCGTTGACCGCTGTTCTCGACGAAGACGCACCGGATGTCACGGCACTCGCGGTCGCATCGGGATCCGCGATCTGGCCGATCGAGGTCGAGTCGGCGCGTCCCCCTGGATCGCCCCGGACCACCGACGGGTGGGATGTACTGCCGAGGGCTGCATCGATC
This sequence comes from Rhodococcus sp. NPDC079359, assembly GCF_040702585.1. Classification (NCBI taxonomy): domain Bacteria; kingdom Bacillati; phylum Actinomycetota; class Actinomycetes; order Mycobacteriales; family Nocardiaceae; genus Rhodococcus; species Rhodococcus sp. NPDC079359. The sequence goes on along the minus strand of NZ_JBFBLH010000004.1, from coordinate 251,615 downwards.
GATGCAGCCGGGACCACAGCAGCAGGTCTCGCGTCGGGCATCGAGACGGCGACCGACCACCGCGTTTCCGTTGTTCCGATCAGGGGACCCGGTGCCGGGAGACTGCGTCTGTTTCTTTCCCGCCTCGCGGACGCGCAGTTCCGATTCAGCCTGCTGGCGAATGTACATACTGCAGAGTTGACCGAATTCGATTGGAACGTAGGGCATTTCGTGACCGTCTGGGGATTCGACCCAGCCGAGGACGGAGTAGCGATTGCCGACACCTATCGAGAACTCGGAGACCCAACTATGCCACCCGGATGTAGGACCGTCTCCGCCGATGCTTTCGCGTCGGCGATGTCCGAACGCGGCCTGCTCATGATCGTCGAGAGCGATGATCACGATGCCGCACTGGCTCTGACCCGATCGCTCGATCTGCGACACGACGTGTGGTCGGTATGAAGCTCCGGGCCTGAGAAACACGAAATGGGCGTGGGTTCCTCGAAAGGAACCCACGCCCATCAGCGTGGTGTGGTGAAGCCCGAGGGCTTCAGATCACCAGGAGCTCTTGCGAACTCCGGGAAGCTCTCCGGCGTGTGCCATCTCGCGCACGCAGATACGGCAGAGGCCGAACTTGCGGAACACGGAATGGGGACGGCCGCAGCGGTTGCAGCGAGTGTATGCACGCACCGCGAACTTCGGCTTCTTGTTGGCCTTGTTGACCAATGCCTTCTTCGCCATGGACTCAGTTCTCCTTGAACGGGAAGCCGAGGTGCTTGAGCAGCGCGCGGCCTTCTTCGTTGTTGGTTGCGGTGGTTACTACGGTGATGTCCATGCCGCGCGGACGGTCGATCTTGTCCACGTCGATCTCGTGGAACATCGACTGCTCGTTGAGGCCGAACGTGTAGTTTCCGTTGCCGTCGAACTGCGTGCCCGAGAGGCCGCGGAAGTCCCTGATTCGGGGAAGGGCAATGGAGACCAGACGGTCGAGGAACTCCCACATGCGGTCGCCACGGAGGGTGACGCGTGCGCCGATGGGCATTCCTTCGCGCAGCTTGAACTGTGCGATGGACTTGCGAGCCTTGCGGATCTCCGGCTTCTGGCCGGTGATGGCAGCGAGGTCGGCAACTGCACCGTTGATCAGCTTGGCGTCACGGGCGGCGTCGCCGACACCCATGTTGACGACGACCTTGACGATGCCGGGGATCTGCATGACGTTCTCGTATGCAAATTCGGTGTTCAGGGCGTCTTTGATCTCGGCGCGGTAGCGCGCCTTGAGGCGGGGCTGTGCGCCCGCGATGTTTTCGGTGGTAGTCATCTCAGATGTCCTTCCCGTTCTTCCGGGAAACACGAACGCGCTTGCCGGTTTCATCGTCGGTCCGGTAGCCCACGCGAGTGGGGTTTCCGTCCGAGTCGACCACTGCGACGTTCGATACGTGGATCGGGGCTTCCTGGGTGACGATGCCACCCGAGGATGCGCCGCGCTGGTTGGCGGAGACCGCGGTGTGCTTCTTGATGCGGTTCACACCCTCGACCAGAACCTTGGAGTCAGCGGGGTAGGCCTGAATGACCTTGCCCTTGGCACCCTTGTCCTTGCCTGCGATCACGAGAACGGTGTCGCCCTTGTGCACCTTCATTTACAGCACCTCCGGGGCGAGCGAGACGATCTTCATGAACTTCTTCTCACGCAGCTCACGGCCGACCGGGCCGAAGATACGAGTTCCACGGGGATCGTTGTCGGGCTTGATCAGCACCGCAGCGTTCTCGTCGAAACGGATGTACGAGCCATCCGGACGGCGACGCTCCTTGATGGTGCGGACGATGACGGCCTTGACGACCTCACCCTTCTTGATGTTTCCACCGGGAATGGCGTCCTTCACCGTAGCTACGATGATGTCGCCGATTCCGGCGTAGCGACGTGACGAACCACCGAGAACGCGGATGCAAAGGATTTCCTTCGCGCCCGTGTTATCAGCGACGCGTACTCGCGACTCCTGCTGAATCACTAACTTCTCCTTGACCTGGATGTACGTACGTGCCGGATTTCCGTCCCGACACGCGCGGTCGGCTGCCGGGAACGGGCGCACGAAGGCACACCGCTGCCACAGGCAACCGGTCAAGTGTAGGGGAACGGGCCCTCGGGATCCAAATCGCCATCGCGCGAGCACCGACCGCCGCCTGCCGACCCGGAACTCTCGGTACGGTTTCGGGGATGGGACATCTTCGGATCAGCGGGGCGCGGCGATGACGTCGACGGGCGACGGCGGCCACTGGTGGTCGAGTCTGCCACTGGATCGGGTCGTCCGACTGCACGGTGCCACCGAGCGTGAACTCGCCGAGTCCGTGAACCCTCTGCCGTCGGACGCGCCCTCGATCGTGTTCTTCGCGGTCGATCCAGCGACGGCGAATCGTGCCGTCGATCTCGTCGATGCGGTGGTGGCAGAACTCGAGAACGCTGCAGTCGACTCGGTTCCGCTGTTGCTCACGGAATTCGACCATCAGGAAGACTCGTCGACGTTGCATCGGCGCGCTGCACGCGCCGCCGCTGTGCGGCTCGCCGGCGACACAGCGCACTTCGGTCCGTACGTCGGGGCCCTCGCAGATGCCGCAGTCGCGGGGCGGTCGCCGCGTCGAACCGCATTCACCGTCGAGACCCGAGCAGCAGGGTCGGCCCGAGTACTTGCCTCCGCTCAGCACAGAAGCACTGTTGCCCTCGTGTTGGTCGTGCCCGTCGGAACGGACGCCGGAGTCGTCGCGGGAGCAGCGGAATGGTTGTGCGCCCACGCCGGGGCAGGGGTCTGGGTGACGGGCGACGGGGCGTCGAGCGTGAACCGATTCCCGTCGGTCTCGGTACGTGCGCCGGAAGTACCCGACGGCGTCAGCACGGTCCTCGATCGATTCCGGCCGCTCAGCTATCCCCCGATCGCGGGTCACCCCCACCCGGCGAGCGAACCCGAGAAGCGTCTGTGCCGCGCGCTGGACGCCCATGACTGGGCCACCGGGCGTGAGCACAACCGCTCGATCCGGCTCGACGAGCTCAGCCGACCGTTCACGGTCGACGTACTGTGGCGCACCGAGAAGGTCGTGGTGGAAATCGACGGAAACGAGCACCGGGCAGTCGATCGGTTCGCCGAGGACCGCGTCCGTGACAACCAGCTGCAGACACACGGCTACATGGTGTTGCGCTTCACCAATGCTCAGGTGATCGACGATCCGCAACGTGTGGTCGCTACCATCCGCGAGGCAGTATCGAGAAGACGATCGAAGGGGGATCCTCGATGAGCACCGAAGACCTGAACGGGACGGAAGCGGCAGTGCTGCTCGTCCTGATGGCCGAGGCAAGTCCGGTCAAGAACTCCGAACTCAGAGCGATGGGACCCGAGCTCGCGAAGCCGTCCCGGGACAGGCTGAAGAATGCCGGTCTGATCGAGGTGAATGCATCCGTCCGACCGATGACTCTCGAACTGACCGACAAGGGTTGGCGCACCTGCGGCGAACTCATCGGCGGGGAGCCACCGGCCCGGTCGACGGGAGCAGGAAAGGCCATGTTCACCGTCTTGGCCGGGTTGCGTCGGTGGCTCGACCGCACCGACAGCCGTCCGGCAGACGTGTTCTCGCCCCGCGGAGACGAGGCTGCACCCGACGAATCTGCAATCGACGAGAAGGCCGTCGATTCCGATACCGTCGACATCGAAGCCTCGATTCGCGCGGCGTATGCCCGGATCGCGCGCGAACCCGGCAGCACCGTGCGACTCTCGCGCCTGCGAAACGAGTTGCGCGACATACCCAGAACCGATCTGGACGACGCCCTCGCGCGCCTGCGTCGTGCGGCGGATGTCTCGCTGATACCCGAAGAAAATCAGAAGACTCTGACCGACGAGGAACGCGCCGCGGCCGTCGTCGTCGGTAATCAGCAGAACCACCTTCTTTCGATCGAACCATGATGGGCGTTGAGTCGACGATGACGGACAACGAGCAGATCAGAGCTCTCGAATCGGTGCGGTTGAGCTGGGCACCGACCCCCGACGACGTGTGGCGTTCGCAGTCCAACGTGCATGTGCCGGGGATGCACGAACGAGTGTTCCTCGAAGTGATGAACGCATACGACGACGCGGACGCCTCCGACGACGCGAGTCCGCTCGGGGTCGTCGTGCGCGGCCCGGCCGGTTCGGGCAAGACGCATCTGCTCGGCCAGGTGCGCGAAGACGTGCAGCTCAAGGGCGGTTACTTCTTCCTGATCAGGTTGCTCGACGCTGCCGGATTCTGGCGCTCTACGCTGATGGGGATGCTCGACGACCTGATGCGTCCATCCGGCCGCGGATCGGACAGCCAGCTCGGGCTGTTGCTCCGACGCCTGTGCGAGATCGGCGAGATTCCCGACGATCAACGCGCAAAGATCATGGGCGAGAACATGATCGACGCGGACACGTTGAACGACTTCGTCACCGCGGTGTACAAGGTTCACCCCCGCCACCGCCGGACGTCGCAGCACACGCTGCGCGCACTCGTGCTGTCCATCGCCCCCGACTCGGCAGTTCAGGACCTGGGTGACGCATACCTGCAATCGATCGACGATGTCGATCCGGACGAGTTCTCGGCCTGGGGCATCCGCCGGGCCGAACTCGGCCATCAGGGCATCGCCGAGAACATCTCGCGTCTGCTCGCTATCACCGGTCCGACGATTCTCGCGATCGACCAGATCGACACACTCGTGGCGCAGTCTCGTACCGGATCGGACCAGGAGTTCGCCGACGCTCAGGAAGACAAGGTCGTCGAGCAGCTCGCGCACGGCTTGATGTCGTTACGCGAGACCCTCCCCCGCACCGCCTCGGTACTTTCTGCGCTGTCGAGTGCCTGGGAACTGATCGCCGCGCGCGGAGTCGCGCCGATGCGTGACCGCTTCCGAGTCACTCAGTCGCTCAAGCCGATTCCATCGTCGGACATCGGACGCCTCCTTCTCGGACGACGTCTGGCAGCGTGCTTCCTCGAAGCCGGGTTCACTCCGCCGCACCCCACGTGGCCGGTCGCGCCCGACGCGTTCGAGCAGGCCCCCGATTTCACTCCGCGCCAGCTGCTCATCGCCGTCGATCGCCACATCAGGCACTGCCTCGACGCCGGCGTCGCGTCGGAGTTGGAGAGCTTCACCGACCGGTCGGGTCCGGCCGATGCGCCGGATCTACCCACTGCGCGGGTCAACGAACTCGACGCGCTCGACGATCGCTACAAGCAACTTCGCGAGCAGGTCGACGTCTCGATTCCGCTCCGACCCGACAGCGAGGACTCGATCGTTCCCGCACTGCTGTCCGCGGGCCTGACCGCGTGGATTCACGAGCATCAGTCGTCCGACGACAGCCTGGCCCAGGATCCGCCGCCGAGCGGCAAGCCTGCGCTGCACGCTCGCCTGCGCCACACCGTCGACACCGATACCGACGACGAAGAGCACTGGTGCTTCCGCGCGGTCACGTCCGGTAATGCCCGCGCCGCGCTGGCCCGAGTGGAACGGGCAGTGACGACGGCTGGCCTGCGGATAGACATGCCGAGGCGTCGGCTGATCCTGATCAGAAACGATCCGTGGCCGAACGGCGCGAAAACCGAGCAGACAATCGCGGCCCTGCGCCGCGCCGGCGGCATCGTGGTGCCCTTCGGCGACGAGGACCGCAGGGCTCTGGCGGCGTTGTCGATCCTGTTGACCGAGAACTCCCCCGCACTCACGTCCTGGCTGCTCGCACGCAAGCCGGCGCACGATGTGGAATTGTTCCGGGCGGTGCTGCCCGCTGTCAGTGTCGTCGACGACGACACAGCCCTCATCGAACCCGAGACGCCGAGCGTCGCAGCGCAGCCCGCGGCGCCGCGGCGGCCGTCCATCGTGGTCGGTGCCGAACTCAGCACAGGTGCGGACGTCGCCGTTCCACTCGAAGCGTTGCGCAAGCACACTGCGATCTTCGCGGGCTCCGGTTCGGGCAAGACGGTGCTGATCCGTCGCCTGGTGGAAGAGTGTGCGCTGCAGGGAGTTTCGGCGATCGTACTCGACGTCAACAACGACCTGGCTCGGCTCGGCACCGCCTGGCCCGAGGACGAGAGGACGTGGCCACCGGGGGACGAAGCGAAGGCGACCGCGTATCTGCGCGACACCGACGTCGTGGTCTGGACGCCGCGCAAGTCCTCCGGTCGGCCGCTGAGCTTCCAGCCACTTCCGGACTTCGTCAGCGTCCTCGGCGACGCCGATGAGTTCGAGGCCTCCGTCGAGTCGGCACTGGCCTCACTCGAACCGGCTGCGGGAGTTCTGGGCACGTCACAGAAGGCCAAACACGGTCGGGCCGTGTTGAAGTCAGCGCTCGATCTGTTCGGTCGACGGCCGCAGGGCGGGGACCTGACCGCCTTCATCGACCTGTTGGAAGAGTTCCCCGAGGACGCCAGCGAGATGCGCGATGCGGTGCGCATCGCGGCCGGACTGGCCGAGAATCTCAAGGCCGCCGCCGCGAACGATCCGATGTTCGCGGGAGCGGGTACCCCGGTCGATCCGGCCGTTCTGCTCACTCCTGCCGAGGGCAAGAAGGCCAGGGTCTCGGTGATCAACCTCGCCGGCCTGACCACCGACGAGCAGAAGCAGAGCTTCGTCAACCAGCTGCAGATGGGTTTGTTCGCCTGGATCAAGAAGAACCCTGCGGGCGACCGGCCGCTGGGTGGGCTGTTCGTGATGGACGAGGCGCAGAACTTCGCGCCCTCGGACAGGACGACCGCTGCAACACACAGCACTCTCGCTCTGGCCTCGCAGGCACGCAAGTACGGACTCGGCCTGGTGTTCGCCACCCAGGCCCCGAAAGGTCTGCACAATCGAATCGCCGGCAATGCGTCCACTCAGTTCTACGGCCTGCTCAACAGTCCCTCGCAGGTCGAGGCAGCCAAAGAGATGGCGCGCGTGAAGGGTGGCTCGGTTCCCGACGTCGGACGCCTGCCCGCCGGTCAGTTCTACGCGGCCGTGGAGGGCGCAGAATTCCGTCGTACGGCCACTCCGCTGTGCCTGTCCTACCATCCGAAGAGTCCGCCGACCGAGGAAGAGGTCATCGAGCTGGCGCGCCAGTCCTGACGCCCTCGACAGTGGCACACTGGATTCGATGAAAACCCTCGCACGCGGGGAGAACTGCCCCGCTCCTGCCGGTCCCCTGACGGTGACACTCGCAGCGTCGACCTCGGTCGACGTCTCCGCGCTGCTTCTGGGGCCGGACGGGCGGGTCCGTTCGGACGCGGACCTGGTGTTCTACAACCAGCCATCCGCCCCCGGTGTCGAGTATCGCCGTGCATCGACCGGGCACCTGCTGATGTTCGACGCCACCGCCGTCCCCGCCGGCGTCGATACCGTGGCCGTTGCGGCGTCCCTCGACGGAACGGGGCCGGCCACGTTCGCGGCTGCGGGTCCGACGGCGGTGACGGTGTCCGATGCGTCGGACACAGCCCTGGTGGCATTCACTGCCGATGCACTCGGAGACGAGAGCGCGCTGGTGTGTCTCGAGTTCTACCGCCGCGGCGAGCAGTGGAAGATCCGTGCCGTCGGCCAGGGCTTTGCCGATGGTCTGGCGGGGTTGGCCACGGCGTTCGGGATCAGTGTCGAAGACGACGAGCCGACGCCCGACACCCCCGACGAGCCATCAGCAGACGCCGCCGCGCCACCCGTGAATTCACCCGTCCCTAGAGGAGTCCTGGCCATGAGAAGTGAACTGTTCACGCCCGCCCACGCCGAGGTTCCCGGCTCGGGCATTCAGAAGCAGGGCAGCAAGATGTGCCGAATCGGGATGAACGGTGACGTGATGGCCCGGGCCGGTTCGATGGTCGCGTACCAGGGCGATCTACGGTTCGAGGCGAAGGGCTCGGGTGGTATCGGCCGGGCGCTCAAGCAGGCGCTCTCGGGCGAGGGTGTCCCTCTGATGAAAGTCACGGGCCGGGGCGATCTCTTTCTCGCCAACGCAGCTCAGGACGTCCATCTGATCGACCTGGACGGGTCCGACGGTCTGACCATCAACGGTGCCAACGTGCTGGCTTTCGAGTCCACGCTGAGCTACGACGTCAAGCGTGTGCAGGGTGCTGCGGCAGGCGGTAACGCGGGCTTCTTCAACTGTGTGTTCACCGGGCGCGGACGGATCGCCATCACCACGGACGGGATTCCGGTGGTGCTGAACGTCGATCAGCCCACCTTCGCCGATCCGCAGGCTGCGGTTGCGTGGTCGTCCTCGTTGCAGACGAGAGTCAAGAAGAACGATTCGTTCGGTCTCGGCACGCTGATCGGGCGGTCGACCGGTGAGCGGTTCACCCTCGAGTTCGCCGGCCAAGGGTTTGTCGTCGTACAGCCGTCGGAGCAGCCGCCGGGCGGGATGATCGGTGGCAGTGGCAGTGGTGAGCAGGCCGGTGTGGGCGGCGCGCTCGGCGGCTTGTTGGGCAGATAGGCCGCGCGGCCGGAACACAGAAATGCCCGCTCCCAGGAAGGGAGCGGGCATTTGTGTGCAGGTACTACTTGGCCTTTTCGAGAACCTCGACCAGTCGCCAGTGCTTCGTGGCGGACAGCGGACGGGTCTCCATAAGCTGAACGCGATCGCCTACGCCGGCGTCGCCCTTCTCGTCATGTGCCTTGACCTTGGTGGTGCGACGGATGATCTTGCTGTATAGGGGGTGCTTGACCCTGTCCTCGAGCTCGACCACGATCGTCTTTTCCATCTTGTCGGATACGACGTAGCCGATCCGAACCTTACGGTTGTTGCGCTCTTCAGTCACAGTGTTTTCCTCGCTCATGCTGCGTCACCTGCTGTGTCCTCGGAAGGACCAGAGGCCAAGCCGAGCTCACGTTCACGAAGCACCGTGTAGATACGCGCGATTTCGTGGCGCACCACGCGCAGTCGACGGTTGTTGTCCAACTGGCCGGTAGCCATCTGGAAACGAAGGTTGAACAGCTCTTCCTTCGACTCACGCAGCTTGGTGACCAGCTCTTCACCGGTGAGCTCGCGGAGCTCTGCGGCTGGGGTTCCGGTAGCCATCAGAACTGCTCCTCCCTGGTGATGATGCGTGCCTTGATGGGCAGCTTGTGGATGGCGCGAGTCAGTGCCTCACGCGCGATGGTCTCGTCGGGGTACGACAGCTCGAAGAGCACACGACCCGGCTTGACGTTGGCGATCCACCACTCGGGCGAACCCTTACCGGAACCCATGCGGGTCTCGGCAGGCTTCTTGGTGAGCGGGCGGTCCGGGAAGATGTTGATCCAGACCTTGCCGCCACGCTTGATGTGGCGAGTGATCGCGATACGAGCGGACTCGATCTGACGGTTGGTGATGTAGGCGGGCTCGAGAGCCTGGATGCCGTAGTCACCGAATGTCACCTGAGTTCCGCCCTTGGCGGCACCCGAACGCTTCGGGTGGTGCTGCTTGCGGTGCTTGACCCGGCGGGGGATCAACATGCGTCAGCCCTCCTGAGTGGGCTCGGTCGAGGCCGGAGCCTCGGTTGCGGATGCCGCGCGGCCGGCCTCGGTGCTGGTCGCCGTGGTGCCCGAGGCACCGCTGCGACGCGGACGAGTGGGACGCTCACGACGGGGACGGTCTGCACCGGCGGCCGGAGCCGCAGCGGCAGCGAGTTCACGCCGTCCGCCGACGATGTCGCCCTTGTAGATCCAGACCTTCACGCCGATGCGGCCGAAGGTGGTCTTGGCCTCGTACAGTCCGTAGTCGATGTCGGCACGGAGCGTGTGCAGGGGAACGCGTCCCTCGCGGTAGAACTCCGAGCGCGACATTTCGGCGCCACCGAGACGGCCGGAGCACTGAACACGAATGCCCTTGACGTTCGGCTGACGCATGGCCGACTGGATGGCCTTACGCATTGCGCGACGGAATGCGACGCGGTTGCTGAGCTGCTCGGCAACACCCTGGGCCACGAGCTGAGCCTCGGACTCGGCGTTCTTGACCTCGAGGATGTTGAGCTGAACCTGCTTGCCGGTCAGCTTCTCGAGAGCTCCGCGGATGCGGTCGGCCTCGGCGCCACGACGACCGATGACGATGCCCGGACGTGCCGTGTGGATGTCCACGCGAACACGGTCACGGGTGCGCTCGATCTCGACCTTCGCGATGCCTGCGCGCTCCATGCCGGTGGCAAGAAGCTTGCGGATCTCGACGTCTTCCTTGACGTACTCCGAGTACTGCTTGTCTGCGTACCAGCGCGACTTCCAGTCAGTGGTGATACCCAAGCGGAAGCCGTGCGGGTTGATTTTCTGACCCACTACTGAGCCCCTTCCTTGGACGCCTGGCCCTTACGACGGTTGCGAGACGTTCCGCCGGTCTTGGGCAGGCTTTCGACGATCACCGTGATGTGGCTGGTGCGCTTGCGGATCCGGAATGCCCGGCCCTGAGCGCGCGGCTGGAATCGCTTGAGGGTTGCACCCTCGTCGACGAATGCAGTGGCGACGATCAGTGTGCTGGGATCGAGATCCAGGTTGTTCTCGGCGTTGGCCGCTGCGGAGGCGATCACCTTGGCGACCGGCTCGCTCGCTGCCTGCGGCGCGAACTTGAGGATGTTGAGCGCGTCCTCGACGGAGCGCCCGCGAACCAGATCCACGACGCGACGTGCCTTCATCGGCGTGACGCGAACGTGCTTCGCTACGGCCTTGGCAGTCGGATTGGCGGTGGGGGTGAAGTTGGTCATCGCCTCTTCGCCTTCCGGTCGTCCTTGATGTGACCCTTGAACGTGCGGGTCGGTGCGAATTCCCCGAGCTTGTGGCCGACCATGGAGTCGGACACGAACACCGGCACGTGCTTGCGACCGTCGTGGACGGCGAAAGTGTGACCGATGAAGTCGGGCAGGATTGTCGATCGACGGGACCAGGTCTTGATGACCTGCTTGGTTCCCTTGTCGTTCTGGACGTCAACCTTCGCGAGGAGGTGATCGTCTACGAACGGGCCTTTCTTCAGGCTGCGTGGCATTCTGAACTCCCTCCTAGCGCTTGTTCTTGCCGGTACGACGACGACGGACAATCAGCTTGTCGCTCGCCTTGTTCTTGCGGGTACGGCCTTCCGGCTGTCCCCAGGGGCTGACCGGGTGGCGTCCACCGGAGGTCTTGCCCTCGCCGCCACCGTGCGGGTGGTCGACCGGGTTCATCACGACACCACGAACGGTCGGGCGCTTGCCCTTCCAGCGCATGCGGCCGGCCTTGCCCCAGTTGATGTTCGACTGCTCGGCGTTGCCGACCTCGCCGACGGTTGCGCGGCAGCGCACGTCGACGCGACGGATTTCACCGGACGGCATACGCAGCGTGGCGTAGGGGCCTTCCTTACCGAGGAGCTGGATGCTCGCTCCGGCGGAGCGGGCCATCTTGGCGCCACCACCCGGACGGAGCTCGACCGCGTGGATGGTCGTACCCGTCGGGATGTTGCGCAGGGGCAGGTTGTTGCCGGGCTTGATGTCGGCATTGGCACCCTGCTCGATCGGCGAGCCCTGGGCGATGCCCTTGGGTGCGACGATGTAGCGCTTCTCGCCGTCTGCGAAGTGCAGCAGTGCGATGTTCGCGGTGCGGTTGGGGTCGTACTCGATGTGAGCGACCTTGGCCGGCACGCCGTCCTTGTCGTTACGACGGAAATCGATGAGACGGTACGCACGCTTGTGACCGCCACCCTTGTGCCGGGTGGTGATACGACCGTGTGCGTTACGTCCACCGCGACCGTGCAGCGGGCGGATCAGCGACTTCTCGGGGGTCGAACGCGTGATCTCAGCGAAATCGGAAACGCTGGAGCCACGACGGCCCGGGGTTGTCGGCTTGTATTTACGGATTGCCATGAGTCTTCTCGTCCTCTATATCCGAAGAGTCCCAGTCGCTTACGCGACCGGACCTCCGAAGATCTCGATGGGCTTGCTGTCGGCGGAGAGCGTTACGAGCGCGCGCTTGGTGTCCTTGCGCTTGCCGTAACCGAACCGGGTCCGCTTACGCTTGCCCTGACGGTTCATCGTGTTGACGCTGGTCACGGTGACGTCGAAGATCTTCTCGACGGCAATCTTGATCTGCGTCTTGTTCGAGTCCGGGTGCACCAGGAACGTGTAGGTGCCTTCTTCGATCAGTCCGTAGGACTTCTCGGAGATGACCGGTGCCAGCAAGATGTCGCGGGGATCGGCGATCGTGGTCACTTGCTTGCCTCCTCGTTCTTTGCAGGCCCAGCGATGAAGGTGTTCAGCGCTTCCACGCTGAAAACGACATCATCGGCGTTGAGCACGTCGTAGGTGTTGAGCTGGTCGGGTGCGATGGGATGCACGCCGTCCAGGTTCTGAACGCTCTTCCAGGCTGCGATGTCCTCGCGGCCGACGACGAGCAGGACCTTCTTGCGGTCCGAGATCTCGGCGAGGAACGTCTTCGCACCCTTGGTGGACGGAACCTGTCCGGCAACCAGTTCGGTGATGACGTGCAGACGCTCGCTGCGGGCCCGATCCGAGAGGGCTCCGCGCAATGCGGCGGCCTTCATCTTCTTGGGGGTCCGCTGGCTGTAGTCGCGCGGCTGCGGTCCGTGGACCGTGCCACCGCCGACGAACTGAGGAGCGCGGGTCGAGCCCTGACGGGCGCGGCCGGTGCCCTTCTGCCGGTACGGCTTCTTGCCGCCGCCGCGAACCTCGCCACGAGTCTTCGTGGAGTGGGTTCCCTGACGAGCAGCTGCCAGCTGTGCGATGACGACCTGGTGCAGCAGCGCGATGTTCGCCGGAGCGTCGAAGATCTCCGCGGGGAGATCGACGGTGCCGTTGGTCTTGCCGCCGGCTTCCTTGACATCGAGCGTCAGCTTGGTCTCGGTGTTCTTCTCGAGGCTGGTCATGCCCGTGCACCACCCTTCAATGCAGACTTGACGATCACGACGTTGCCGCGACGGCCCGGGATCGCTCCCTTGATCAGCAGCAGACCGTTCTCGCTGTCCACCTTGTGGACCGAGAGGTTCTGCGTCGTGACGCGGTCGCCACCCATACGTCCGGACATGCGCATTCCCTTGAAGACGCGACCGGGCGTTGCGCAGCCACCGATGGATCCGGGACGACGGTGCACGGCCTGTGCGCCGTGGCTCGCGCCCTGACCCTTGAAGCCGTGACGCTTCATGGTTCCGGCGAAGCCCTTGCCCTTGCTGGTGCCGGTGACGTCGACGTATGCGCCGTCCTCGAACACTGCAGCGGTGAGCTCCTGGCCGACCTCGAACTGCGAGGCGTCGGCAACGCGAATCTCCACGATGTGGCGACGCGGCGTGACACCTGCCTTCTCGAACTGGCCGGTGGTGGGCTTGTTCACCTTGCGCGGGTCGATCGCACCGAATGCGACCTGGACGGCGCTGTAGCCGTCACGTTCCTGGGTGCGGATCTGGGTGACCACGTTGGGGCCTGCCTTGATCACGGTCACCGGAACGACGCGGTTGTTCTCGTCGAAGACCTGGGTCATTCCGAGCTTGGTGCCCAGAATTCCTGTTGCAGGCCGGTTCTTGTTATCAGTCATCGTTGTCTCCGCGCTCACTGGATGTTGACGTCGACACTGGCCGGGAGGTCGATGCGCATGAGCGCGTCCACCGTCTTCGGTGTCGGGTCGAGGATGTCAATGAGCCGCTTGTGAGTACGCATCTCGAAGTGTTCGCGCGAGTCCTTGTACTTGTGCGGCGAACGGATGACGCAGTACACGTTCTTCTCTGTCGGCAACGGCACCGGTCCGACGACGCGGGCACCCGTACGGGTGACCGTTTCGACGATCTTGCGCGCTGACGCGTCGATCGCCTCATGGTCGTAGGCCTTGAGCCTGATGCGGATCTTTTGTCCCGCCACGCTTAGTGTCCTTTTCTTGCCGCTTGGTCGTAGAACGGGCCGTTCGGCCTGCTCCACCTCGTCTGCACAGTCCCCGAGCCGTGGGAAACCCACCGACTCGAACTGCCTTCGTGCACACACGACAGTGAAAAACGTTGACGACCAGGCGTGACCTGATTCCGTTGCCGCTCTTCATCTGTCATGGTTCTCCGGTCCACGCGGTCGGGCGTGTCGCGATTCCGCTCATTCTTCTGGTCTGAAACTTTCGCTTCAACCATCCGAATCCAACGAAATCCGCACCGATCGAGCTGGTGTTCCGGACGCGCTCACGTGGAGCGCTGGTCTCATGTTCTTGCTCAGTCGGCTTTTCGGCCGACTCACCTGTGCCAGGCCGCACGCATGCGCGTCCCGTGTCCAGGCAACCCGACCAGTATGCCGCAGACCGGGCATCAGATCAACTCGGGGCCGATCGATCGTCACCGCGCTACCTTACCGAGCAGTAAGGTAGCCATGACCGCCGTCGAGAACACCACCGGCGCGACCTATCGCGCCTGGTCGAAGCTACCCAACAACGGTATCGGCTCCACCCTCTTCTCTGTCGGCATGTGCCTACGGGTTCCGTACTTCGCATCCGTACTGCCCCGTGTCGTCGCGCTCGAGCCGGGGCGCTGCGAGGTCACTGCCCCCAAGTGGTTCGGCATTCGAAACCACCTGGGCACCTTCCACGCCGTCGCGGCCTGCAACCTCGCCGAGGTCGCGATGGGCATGCTCGCCGAGGCAACCGTCCCCACCTCGCACCGATGGATCCCCAAATCGATGACGGTCCAGTATCTGACGAAGGCCACCACATCACTGCGCGCGGTCGCCGCACTCGACGAGCTCCCCGACTTCGGGACGGTCACCGATGGCATCGACATCGTCGTGCCGGTCGCGATCCGAGACACAGCCGGCGTGGAGGTGGTGCACGCGGACATCACCATCTGGGTCTCTGCCGCATCTCGTTGACATACTCGACCGATGAACTCGGTGACGCGGTCGGAGCCCGACAACTCCGTGATTGTGGTCGGAGGTTCGGGAGCTGTCGGACGTCTGATGGTCGACCTGCTGCGCGGAGACGGCGCTTCGGTCACCGTCGTCGACATCCACGACGGTCCCGACGCCTTTCCCGTCACGGTCGGTAACATCACTGCGCCCGACGAACAGCTCGCAGCGGTGCTGGCACGTGCGGCGACGGTCATTCTGGCGGTGCCCGAATCCGTGGCGCTGGCGGCGGACCTGTCTGCTCTGCGGCCCGACGCTCTGCTGGTGGAGACCCTGTCGGTCAAGTCCGGCTTCTCGCGCCATGTGCAGGGCGCACGTCCGATCGGTGCCGCGGTGGGAATCAATCCCATGTTCGCCCCGTCGCTCGGAATGACCGGACGCCCCGTCGCCGCCGTCGTGCACCGACCCGGCCCGCCGGTGGATCTCTTCATCGAGGGAATTTCGCGGTGGGGCGGTCGAGTAGTGCTCCTCGACGCTGCACGCCATGATCGCCTCGCCGCCGCGACGCAGGCGCTGACACACGCCAGTGTGCTGGCGTTCGGCTTGGCTCTGGCCGAACTGGACCTTCCGTTCGTCGACATCGACGCCGTTGCGCCTCCCCCACACGCAACGATGCTCGCGGTGCTGGCGCGCATCACCGGCGGTGAACCCGAGGTCTACTGGGACGTACAGGCAGGCAATCCGCACGCCGCCGATGCCAGGGCGGCGCTGCATCGAGCGACGCAGACGGTGAGCG
Organism: Rhodococcus sp. NPDC079359; assembly: GCF_040702585.1. Lineage (NCBI taxonomy): Bacteria > Bacillati > Actinomycetota > Actinomycetes > Mycobacteriales > Nocardiaceae > Rhodococcus > Rhodococcus sp. NPDC079359. The sequence goes on along the minus strand of NZ_JBFBLH010000004.1, from coordinate 236,077 downwards.
AGACCGTCGATTCCGGCTCCGAGACCGACTTCGCTCGCCTGTTGACGCAGGCCGAAGCCGCTCTGGGCGGGAACGGCAATCGGTATCGAGCATTGTGTGCGGAGATGTTCGGTATCGTTCGAGGCAGCGGCGGTAACCGATAGCCGCAGTCGGACGAGCGGAAAGCGCAGGCACGCGATGTTGGAGCAACCGTCGTTGCCGGAATTCGACTCCGCCGATGTCGTGGAGAGTGCCGTCGTCGCCCGGTTGGCGAAGAACTGGTCACAACGCGCGACGGTCAAGAAGCCCGAACCCGAGCTGGACGATCTGTTCGACATCGCCAAGCAGGATTTCCCCGACGCTCTGATCCCGTTCGGTGAGCACGACACCTTCACCGGTGCCACTCCCGAGCAACAGAATCGACTTCGGGCGTGGGGCTGGATCGCGTTCAACAAGAACGTGATGGACGTCGAGCAGCATGTCGTTCATCCCGGTTTCGCCCTGCTGGCGCAAGACGTGTTCGAGACCGGGATGGGTGACACCCTCGCAGTTGCGGTGACCCAGGCCATGGTGGACGAGCAGTACCACACCCTCATGCACCTCAACGCGAGCGCAGCCACCAGACGCGGACGCGGTTGGGCCCTGTCGGAACGCTCGCTGCCGTTCAGCTCCACCGTGCGCCGGCAACGCGCGGCACAGGCGAACAGTGACGACCCCTGGTCGGCCGCGATCAGCTCCCTCGCGTTCATGACGGTTGCAGAGATCTCCATCACGTCGTACCTGGACCTGATCGAGGACGACGACGTCATTCAGCCCATCAATCGGGCAACGGTCAAGCTGCACAACCGCGACGAGTACTGCCATGCGTCCATCGCCGACGACATGGCCGCGATCGTCTTCGAGCGACTCGGTCCCGACGACCGGCAGAAGTTCCTGGACGGCCTCGTCGATGGCATGGACGCGTTCTCGAGCAGCGATTTCTCCACCTGGGGACGCATTCTCGAACTCGAAGGCGTGCTGGGAGCCGAGGCGATGCTCGCCGATGTCGAGCAGGACAAGAGCCGGCGCGCGTTGGTTCAGGACTACAGCGGGTTGCGGTCTCTGTGCCGAAAACTCGACGTCGAGAACAGTATCGATATCGACTGGGGCTGACTGCGGAACTCACGCAACGACGCCCCTCCACGTAACATCCACGGCGAATTTCGCTATCAAGTAGTGGCCCTCGACTCCACGGGGTCCGATCCCACCACTCCCCCCGACAGCTCGGAGATTCGATGTCGTCAGCTCAACACGCAGCCGTACACGTGGAGGACGTACACAAGTCCTTCGGCGATGTGCAAGCGTTGCGCGGCATCAGCTTCTCCGCGGAGCGGGGAACAGTTCTGGGCATTCTCGGCCCGAACGGTGCAGGCAAGACGACGACCGTGAAGGTGCTCTCCACCCTGATCGCACCCGACAGCGGCAGAGCCTTCGTGGCGGGTCACGATGTCGCAACCGACGCTCCGGCAGTACGCCGCTCGATCATGATGACCGGGCAGTACGCGGCCCTCGACGACACACTGTCCGGCCGCGAGAACATCGAGCTCTTCGGTCGTCTGATGGGTCTGGACAAGAAGGCCGCGAAGGCCCGCGCCAAGGCGCTGCTCGACGAGTTCGACCTCTCCGATACCGGCAAGCGCCCCGTGCGCGGCTACTCGGGTGGTATGCGTCGCCGCATCGACATCGCCTGTGGCCTCGTCGTGCGGCCGGAGGTCGTGTTCCTGGACGAGCCGACCACCGGACTCGACCCACGCAGCCGGCAGGGCGTCTGGTCGCTGGTCGAGGCACTCAAGGCACAGGGCATCACCGTGCTGTTGACGACGCAGTACCTCGAAGAAGCAGACGTTCTGAGCGACAACATCATCGTCATCGACAAGGGCACGGTCATCGCAGAGGGCACGTCGGACCATCTCAAGGCAATGACCGGCGGAAGCTACTGCGAGGTCGTTCCTCTCGATCCCGGCCAACTCCGTGCGGCCGCCGAAGCCCTGGGCGACATGGTCCCCGCTGCAGTTCACGCCGAGATCACCGCTGCCTCGGACCGGCTCTCCGTTCCCGCACCCGACGGCGCGGCAACGCTGTCGGAGATTCTGCGGCGTATCGATGCGAGGGGAATCGTGCTCGCCGACATTGCTCTGCGCCGCCCGTCGCTCGATGACGTGTTCCTCACGCTCACCGGGCACTCGCAGACGAGCACCACACCGTGACGGCCACTACGCGAGGCGTCGCCGATTCGAAGGCCAGAACCGTCCAACGGGCCGATGCCGGTTCGACGGCTCAGCAGCCGAAACGACGGTCGAGGACGAAGCCGTCGGGGTTCGTGCAGTGGCAGGCCCTCACCGGCCGCGCACTGTGGACCATGCTGACCAAGGGCGAGTTGCTGATCGCGGTCATCGCCCCGTTGATCTTCACCATCGGCTTCTACCTGCCGTTGAAATTCGTGATGGGCCTACAGGGCATCGACTACGCGCAGTTCCTGATGCCGATCATCGTGTTGCAGGCCATGGCGTTCACCGCCATCTCCGCCGCGCAGAGGGCATCGACGGAGGCGATGAGTGGACTGAACTCTCGCTTGAAGACGATGCCCGTCGTACGCGGTGTCCCACTGGTGTCGCGAATCTCAAGCGGAGTAGTTCGCTCGTTGGTGTCGCTGGTATCCGCCCTCGGTTTCGGTTATGTCATCGGTTTTCGCTTCACGGCAGGGTTCGGTCAGGCCCTGTTGTTCTGCGCACTCGCGATGCTGATCAGCACCACGTTGTCGATCGGGGCCGATGCGATCGGAACTCTGTCGAAGAGTCCCGAAGCAACCAGCCAGGTGTTGACTCTCCCCCAGCTCATTCTCGGGATGGCGTCGTGCGGCTTCGTTCCGGAAAGTGGATTCCCGGAACTCATCCGACCGTTCGTACGCAACCAGCCGATCTCGCAGTTCTCCTTCGCGATGCGCGATATGGCCGAAGGCGGAGTCACTTTCCAGGTGTTGTGGCCGTCGCTCGCGTGGGTGACCGGCCTGATCCTGTTCTTCGTACCGCTCGCCATCTGGGCGAGCTCCAGGCCAGAGTGACGAGTCGGAGATGACGATGTCCGAAGCGTCGGTGAACACGACCCGCGTGTCCAGCTTGACCTTCCCCGAACCCAACATGGTGCTGGGCGAAAGGTCTGTCCGAGCTCTCTGGACCCACAGTCTGATCCAGGCCAAACGACTGTTGATGCGTTGGATGCGAGATCCGTCGACGATGATCCAGGCGTTGTTGTACCCCGCCTTGATGCTGGTCATGTTCCGTGTCGTACTCGGGAACTCGATTTCGGCGGCCACCGGTGCGCCGGCGATCTACGGCCAGGTGCCGATGATCGCTCTCGTCGGAGCCATGTTCGGATCGATCGTGAGTGCTGTCGGTCTCAAAGGCGAACGCAAATCGGGTTTGCTGTCACGGTTCTGGACGACACCGACGCACCGTGCCGCCGGTCTGCTGGGCAGAATGATTGCCGAAGCAGTTCGAGTGCTGGTCACCACGCTCGTGATCACCTGTGCCGGTGTGGCAATGGGGTTCAGATTCACCCAGGGAATCCCGGCCGGCATCCTGTTGATGTTGATACCGGTTGTATTCGGTATCGGTTTCGCCGTGATGATCACATTCCTGGCCACCGTCGCCGGCGACGCACCCCTGGTCGAGGTCGTGTCGATCTTTGCCACACTGCTCATGTTCTTCAACGCCGGCTTCGTACCCGTGCTCGCCTACCCGCCATGGCTTCAACCGGTCGTCGCGGCGCAGCCGATGTCGGTGGCGGTCGATGCAATGCGAAACCTGGCAATGGGTGGTCCGGTCCTGACGCCGGTGTTGCAAACTCTTGCGTGGTCACTCGGAATGGCAGTTGTGTTTCTGATCCCCGCAATCCGCGGCTACAAGAAGGCATCTTCGGACGGCTGACAGGGGTCCACACCCGGGTGCTTTCGGACCAATACGTAGCCCGAGCGGGGAGGGGTCCGGATCTGTTCCTCAGTCGAAGACCATTTCCCAGCCAGTAAGGACGTAAGGGTCAGCCGGCACCTGTGAATGGCAGACCGAAGTGTCGAACACCCGATATTCAGATGGTTGACAAATTGACCAATGAAGTGAGCATTATCACATTGCAGCGGGTACACAACTCGCCCACCAGTAGTTCTGCAATTGTCCAAAAGGACGCTCGCAGTAAAAATGTTACGGTTCTGTCAACCCCATGCTAAAGCTGACGTCGTCCGACGCGGCGAGCTGAATCGGAAAGAGGCCATGGCGATTACACCCCGAGCCGCGCGAATTCTCTGTGCGCTCGCAGCAGCGTTTGCCATGATCATCTCCGGACAAGCCATCGCGTCCGCCGATCCTGCCGCTACCCCTGCACAGTTCCCGACCGTCGAGGGGACCAACGACTTCGGCTGCGTCCCCAGCCCCGAGCATCCTCGACCCGTCGTGCTCATTCACGGCACCAAAATGGACGCCACGACGTGGACGATCCTGGCCCCTCAGCTCATCGAACAGGGCTACTGCGTGTTCGCGCCCAACTACGGCGCGGTCGGACTGCTTTTCGAACCCGGCAAGATTGTCTGGGGATCGGGTGACATACCCGAATCGGCACGCGAGATCGGCGGCTTCATCGATCGAGTTCTGACCGAAACAGGAGCCTCACAGGTCGACATCGTCGGACACTCGCAGGGCGGAATCGTAGCCAGGCAGTACATGAAGTTCGACGGAGGAACAGATCCCGCCGACCCCGCTCGCAACAAAGTCCACAGCCTTGTCACCTTGGGCGCGACAAACCACGGAACAACTTTCGGTGGATTGCAGGAGTTGGCAAAGCTCGTCACCTCACTCGGACTGCCCGGTGACGCCATCACACCCTTGACGTGGAACATGGCCGGTGCCCAGCAACTCGTCGGCTCTCCGGTTCTGGTCAATCTCAATGCCGGTGGTGATGTGCTGCCCGGAGTCGACTACACGGTGATCGCCACTCGTGACGACACGATCTCTACCCCGCCCGAGCTGACCTTCCTACGCACGGGTGATACGGAGTCGGTTCACAACGTGTGGGTGCAGGATGTCTGTCCCGCCGCTACCACTACCCACGTCGGGCTCGTCACCGATCCAGTACCGAACCACATGGTGCTCTCCGCACTCGACCCGGAGTACGCCGCAACCCACACTGCAGCTTGCTGATCATTCGCGATTACCGCTCCCAGCAGGAGAGGTCAGCTTTTGCATGATTCCGTAGCCGTCTCGATCGTGGTGCCCGCCCACAATGCCGGGGAACTACTGGCAGTCCAGTTGACCGCACTGTTGCAGCAGGATTACGACGGCCGATTCGAGATCGTGGTGGTCGACAACAATTCGACAGACGGCTCGGTGGACCACCTCGAAATTTCGAATACAGGTCAGGCGGTACGCATCGTGCGGGCCCACGACGGTGTCGGCCCTGCTTACGCCCGCAATCGAGGGGCAGACGCCGCCCAGGGCGAACTGCTGCTGTTCTGTGACGCCGACGATCGAGTCCACCCCGATTGGGTTCGCAAGATGGTCGATTTTCTGCACGATGGCAGCTACGACATCGTGACCTCTGCTGTCGAAGGACGAACCCTCAACCCCGCGGGGCATCGCAAGATCGCCGAGATCGCATCTCCGGAGACCTTTCAATCCCCCAAGTTCTTTGCACCGATCGTCGTGGGTTGCAGCTTCGGATGCACCGCTGCGGCATACCGAGATTTGGGTGGGATCGACGAAACCTACCGTGCCAACGAGGAAGTCGAATTCGGATGGCGGGCAGTTCGGTCCGGCTACCGTGTGGGCTACTTGCCCGAGGCACTTGTCGCATACCGGTATCGCGTCGGCTTCCGAGCCGGCTTCCGCCAGGGCGTGTCTCGCGGAACCAGTTTCGCGCGACTCGCAGATGCGTTCCCCGACAGTGGGCTACCCTCCCAATCGGCCACTCGCCTCTGCCGTGAACTCCTCGGACTCGCTGTCGCGCGTGCGACACCCGAGGAGCGCGGCTTGCTGACAGGTATCGCCCTCGGCCGCCTGCGCGGCGCGATCACGCACCGCACCCTTCGTCTCTAGTCGACCGTTGTCCCCTCGGCGGCGTGCATCGCTGTGTCGAGTGCCCGCCCGACGACCACCAGCGACTCCGCTGAGGTCATGTTCGCGTGGGTAGCGTCGACGTCGATGTTCTCGATGGTGCCGCCCACGTACGGCGACCACAGCAGGGCCGCATCGCTTGCAGACGGGTGATCTCGCGCTGCGGAGAAGAACAACAGATCCCCCTCAAGCGCCAGCGGCGAATAGCCGTTGATCTTCATCGCGCTCGCCAGAGCGTCCTCATACAGGTTCGACACCTGCAGCTCGTCGAACATGTCCAGTTCGGCCAGCACGAGATCGACAACCTGCCGGCGAGTGGCCTCGCTGCGCAAGTCGGTGAATGCCCCCGCTCCGCCGATCCCGAGCGCATGCAGGTTGTCCGCGAACTCCTCGGCGAAGACCGTCTCGTCGACAGTCGGGAGACTGTCGAGCATCGCGACCACTCCCACGTCGTGCCCGGATGTTCGGAGCGAAACGCTGATGGCATGGGCGAGCACGCCGCCGAACGACCAACCCAGTAGATGGATCGGACCGGTCGGCTGCACACGAAGAATCTCGCGGGCGTAGAACTCGGCTTGCTCATCCATGGTTGTCGGCAATGCCGAACCACCGCTGAGTTGCGGAAGCTGCAGGCCGTAGATGGGGCGTCCCGGAGCGGTGGTCTCGGCCAGCGCGGCATAGTTCCAGGCCAGCCCGATCATCGGGTGGATACAGAACAACGCGGGACGGTCACCGCCAGTACGAATGGGCAGGACTGTCGCCAACGGGTCTGCTGCGTCCGTGGAGCCGAGAGACTCCTGAATCCGGCGTGCCAGCAGCTCGACGGTGGGCTCGGTCAGAATCCACTGCACCGCAACTGCAGCGCCGCAACGTGAACGGATCCGAGCGGCAAGCTTGGCCGCGAGGAGCGAATTGCCACCGAGCTGGAAGAATCTGTCGTCGAGCCCGACGTCATCGAGTCCCAGCACGTCGGCGACCGAGGCAGCCACGTCCGCTTCGAGATCTGTGGTCGGCGCGCGAAACTCGTTCCGGCGCACCTGCGGGTCCGGTAGTGCGCGACGATCGAGCTTGCCGTTGACCGTCAACGGCAACAACTCGAGGGCAATCAGGGCGTCGGGGACCATGTAAGACGCCAGGCTCTGCGCCACGTGCCCGCGAACGTGATCGAGATCCACGGACCCGTCGACGGGAACCACGTATCCGACGAGCCGGGATCCGAGGTGATCGTCATCGCGGACGATGGCGACAGCCTGCGCCACACCGGGTGCGGACCGAAGCGCTGCTTCGACCTCGCCGAGCTCGATCCTGAAGCCTCGCAACTGCACCTGCGAGTCCGCCCGCCCGACGTAGTCGAGGGTGCCCTGCGGCGTCCACTGCGCCAGATCGCCGGTGCGGTACATACGCGCGCCGACGCCCTGGAACGGATTCGCGACGAATCGTCCCACTGTCAGTCCTGCACGTCCGAGGTACCCGCGCGCGAGCTGCACACCGAAGACGTAGACCTCGCCCACCACTCCGACCGGGACCGGGCGCAGACCCTGATCGAGGACGTACGTTCCGAGGCCGTCGATCGCGGTCCCGATCGGGTGTCGGACGCTCTCGTCGACACCACGGACCTCATGGTGTGTCACGTGCACAGTGGTCTCGGTGATCCCGTACATGTTGCTCAGCAGCGGCGCATCGACTCCGTGCGCATCGAACCATCCGGTGAGCTTGCTCGGATCAAGGGCCTCGCCGCCGAACACGACGTGTCGCAACGCCGTCGGAGACGACGACGCCCGCTCGGCGTCGACGAACTGGTAGAACGCCGATGGCGTCTGGCTGAGCATCGTCACGCCTTCGCGCGCCACGAGCTCGACGAACTCTCGAGGCGACCGGGACGTGGCATGATCCACCACCACCAGAGTGCCGCCGTGCAACAACGGTCCCCAGATCTCCCACACGGAGAAGTCGAACGCGAACGAGTGGAACATCGTCCACACGTCACTCGGTCCGAAGTCGAATGTCCGCTCGGTGTTGCGGAACAGCCGTACGACGTTCTCGTTGGGTATCGCAACGCCTTTGGGCGTGCCGGTGGAGCCGGAGGTGTAGATGACGTAGGCGAGATCCGCGCCACTGCGCGCTGTACCGGTTCGGGTCGCCGAAGGCTCCTCGGTCGCACCCGCGCCCTCCCATGCGATGACTGGCACACCGAATTCGGCGTACGCCGTCGTGCCGTCATGGTCCGTCAGTACACACGTCGGACGCGCATCCTCGATCATGAAGCGCGCCCGGTCGAGCGGCAGTGACGTATCGACGGGGAGGTAGCCGGCACCGGACTTCAGTACGGCCAACAGGCCGACGATCAGCTCGATGCCCCGGGGAAGCGCTATGGCAACCAGGGTTTCCCGCCCCGCGCCAGCGGAGACAAGCGTGCTGACCAGCTTCTCGGCTCGTACGTCGAGGTCTCGGTAGGTCACGCGCTCGTCACCGAAGACCACGGCGGTGGCGTCGGGTGCGGCCAGTACCTGCTTCTCGAACAGTGAGATCAGCGATTCGTCCCACACCTCGGAATCGGACTCGGCTGCAACGGTTTCCGTCACACCGTTCCAGGTCTGCAGCAGCTGCGCCCGCTCGGCATCATCGAGAATGTCGATGGAACCGGCCGTGTCGGCTCCCTTCGAGGCGTCGGCGACGGAGTCCAGCACGCGAGCAAATCTCGTCGTCATCGATTCCGCGGCGTCCGCGTCGACCAGATCGGCCCGGTACTTCAGGGTGAAGGTGATCTCGGCGTCGGCCACGACCACCATGGTCAACGGATAGTGAGTTGCATCCTTGGTGTCGACACCGAGAACGCTCATCCCGTCGATCGAGCTTGCCGCGGACAACCCGGACTTGTCGATCGGGTACGACTCGAACACCACCAGGGTGTCGAACACTGCTGCCGAGCCGACCGTCTGCTGAATGTCGGTCAGACCCACGTAGTGATGATCGAGAAGTTCCGCCTGCGCCCTCTGTGTGCGGTGCACCAGATCCTCGATGCTCGAGTTCGCGTCCTGGGTGAATCGGACCGGAACGGTGTTGATGAACAGACCGACCATCGATTCGATGCCGTCGAGCTCCGCCGGACGACCGGACACCGTGGTTCCGAACACGACATCGTCGCGAGTCAGCAAGCGCGAGAGCAGGACTCCCCATGCCACCTGAACCAGAGTGTTCATCGTGACGCCCAGTTCCGACGCGCGGTCCGACAACCGAGCGGCGTCCACACCGCTGAGCACGAACTTCTTCTCGCCGATCTCAGGAGAGTCGGCATCTGCAGAGCCACGCTGCGAGATCAGCGTCGGATCGTCCAGTCCTGCGAACGCCCGTCGCCAAGAGTCCAGCGAGTCGTCGATGTCACGCGTGGACAGCCACGCAAGGAAATTGCGGTAAGGACGCACCCTCGGCAGGACGGACGTCTCACCGCGGGTTGCGTACAGGACCAGCAAATCCTTCATCAAGATGGGCATCGACCAGCCGTCGAGCAGAATGTGGTGGCTGGTCACGCCGAGCGTCCACCGATCGGCGGCCGTGCGGATCAGCAGGAATCTGATCAACGGCGGCGCGGTCATATCGAATCCGAGCGCTTGTTCAGCACTCAGCAACTGGTCCGCAGTCGTCGAATCATGTTCGGCGACAGTGAGATCGATGGTTCGCCACGGCACGCGAACCGACTCGACGACGACCTGTACGGCATTGCCGGTCTCGTCGCGCAGGTATGCGGTGCGTAGGTTGGCATACCGTTCGAGAATCCGATCCGCCGCTATGTGCAGCCTTTCCGAGTCGACGTCGCCGCCCAGGTGCAGCTGGATCTGCGTGGTGTACACGTCGGTCGTGGCCTCGGAGATCGACGCGTGGAACAGCAGTCCGTTCTGCAGCGGCGACAGCGGCCAGATGTCGCGCACCGACGGCAGCTGTGCCTCTACCTGCTCGATGTCGCGCTGAGTCAGCTGCACGAGCGGGAGATCCGACGGCGTCAGGCCTCCGGCGCCGTCCTGTCGTCCGTGCTCGACGATGGACGTCAGCGCATCTCGCCAGTGCTCGGCCAAGGCGTGAACGTCCGACTCCGACAACAGGGTCGTCGGGAAGCCGAAGTCTGCGGTGAGGCGTCCACCGACCACAACGGCGTTGATGTCGATCGGAGCCATGGCGGGGGCGTCCACGTCGGGCGTCCCGGTGAGGTCACCGAGATCGCCGGCCGGAATCCACCCGACCTTGTCCATGCCCTCGGGTATGTCGGCCGCCGACACACGGCCCAGGTAGTTGAAGCTGATCTGCGCGTGCGCCGCCGAGGGCGGTGCGAACGCCGGGTCGCCCATGTACCGCAGCAATCCGTAGCCCAGCCCCTTGTCCGGAATCGATCGCAACTGCTCCTTGACCGACTTCACGACGTCACCCGCAGCGACGCCACCGGAGAAGGCGTCCCCCACGTCGATGGTCTCGAGTTCGAGTCGGACGGGGTAGATGCCGGTGAACCAGCCGACCGTGCGGGACAGATCTGCCCCTGGGGCCAGCGACTCCTCGCGCCCGTGACCCTCGAGTCTGATCAGAACCGACGGAGACTGTGTACCCCGTTCTTCACGCCAGCGGGCCACCGCGAGCGAGAGTGCGGCGAGGAGAACATCGTCGACACCGGCGTTGAAGGCAGTGGGGATCGCCGTCGTCACGGCCTCGGTCGTGGCCTCGTCCACCTCGATGTGGACCTTGCGCACAGTCGATGCCAAGTCCACCGTGGGGTCGAAGGCGCGCGTACCGACGGGCACCTCGACCCGATCCAGAACCGAAGTCCAGTAGGGCAATTCGGCTCGACGGAGGTCGGAACCAGAGTTGTCGACCAGTGCGTGCGCCCATCGCCGGAACGACGTGCCGACGGCATCGAGTGTCGGTACGGACCCCGCAGACACCTGCAGCCAGGCCGAGATGAGATCGGGAACGATGATGCGCCAGGACACGCCGTCGACGACGAGGTGGTGAGCAGCGACGATGAGCCTGCCCGTGTCGGCGGTTCGTTCTCCCGACGGTGATGCCGGATCGAGCCAGGCGAACTCGACGACTCGTCCGGCCGCTGGGTCCAGACGACTCAGCGCACCCTCGAGTGCCGACCCAGCGAGGTTCAGACGATCCTCGTCACCGAGGCCCGGATCGACGGCCGTGCGAGTGACGGCCGCTGCGACATCGACACTGCCCTGCTCGCGCGTGCTCAGCACCCACGCACCCTCCACGTCGCGTTGCAGCACCGCACGCAACATGTCGTGGCGATCGATCACCGCGGTGAGGGTGGCGACGATCTGGTTCTCGGTGATGCCGGCAGGAAGCTCGAGAGCGAGGTTCTGGGTGAACCGATCGAAGCCACCGGCGCGCTCGACCATGAAACCGACGGCCGGGGTCAGCGGAATCGTCCCCACTCCCCCGCCGGGCAGTTCCTCGAGCACCTCGGCGGCACCGGATTCCACGATCTCGGACAGTGCGGCAACAGTTCTGAGCTCGAACACGTCCCGCGGTCCGAAGTTCAGGCCGCGGGCCCGGGCGCGCGAGACCAGCTGGATGGACACGATGCTGTCACCGCCGAGGGCGAAGAACGAGTCGTCCACGCCCACGGTGTCGACACCGAGTACTTCCGCGAACACCTCGCTCAGGGCGCGCTCGGTGTCGGTGGAAGGTTCCCGACCCGCAGCGGTCTCGAACACCGGCTCTGGCAATGCGTTTCGGTCGAGCTTGCCCACCGGGGTCAGCGGCACTTCGTCCACCACAACGACGGCCGAGGGGACCATGTGTGCAGGGAGAGATCTACCGACGTGCTCACGAACGTCGGCGGCGTCGATGTGAGCTCCCGGCTGTAGGCGCACGTAGGACACGAGGGCGGTGCCGCCGGAGGCAAGCGTCCGCCCGAGGGTGGCCACGAAGTCGACGCCCGGATAGGTCGCGACGACGGAGTCGATCTCACCGAGCTCGATGCGGAATCCGCGGATCTTGACCTGAAAGTCCGAGCGACCAACGTACTCGATCACGTTGCTGCCGTTGCTCTTTCGCCAGCGTACGACGTCACCTGTCCGGTACATCCGGTCTCCGGCATCGCCGAAAGGACTCGCGACGAAACGCTCGGCCGTCAGCCCGTGCCGCCGGAGATATCCCCGAGAGAGCTGCACACCGGCGAGATAGAGCTCGCCGGTGACGCCGAGCGGTACCGGACGCAGGCGCGAATCCAGGACGTACGACGCCATTCCCCGGATGGGCCCGCCGATCGACAACAGGTCGCCGGGGCTCAGAGCGTCGCTGATGTTGGTCATGATGGTGGTCTCGGTCGGGCCGTAGCCGTTGAAGAACCGAACGTGAGTGGACCAGCGCTGCACCAGCTCTGGCGAGCACTGCTCACCACCGGCGATCACGACCTCGAGACTGGTCACCGCGTCGGGATCGATCGAGGCCAGAACCGTCGGAGTCAAGAACGTGTGCGTTACCGACTCCCGCGTGATCAGCTCCTCCAGCTCGCCGCCGCCGTACGTGCGAGGAGGCGCGATCACGAGGGTGGACGCGGAGGCGACCGCGAGAAGTAGTTCGAGAACCGACGCGTCGAAACTGGGCGATGCGAAGTGCAGCGCGCGTGATCGCTCGGTCAGCGTGTATCGCTCACTCTGCTCGGCCGCGAAGTTGGCAAGCCCGCGATGCGTGACCACCACGCCCTTGGGCTTTCCGGTGGAGCCGGAGGTGTAGATGACGTATGCGGCGTCGTCGGTCTGTGCACGGCGAATCGAATCAGACTGCACTACTGGGGTGTTCGGCTGCGCGAGTGCGTCGACGACGATCCAGTCCACCTCGGTCGGCAGTGAGTCGACGACATCCGACGTCGTGAGCCCGATTGCTACGCCGGAGTCACTGAGCATGAAGCGAACTCGATCGTCCGGGTAGTCGGGATCGACGGGCACGAAGGCCGCGCCGGATGCCGTCACGGCCCACACCGCGGTCACCGACGAGATGCTCCGGCGAGTGGCGACAGCCACCGTGGTGCCCGGCCCGACACCGCGACCCCGCAGAATCTCCGCGATCGCGGCGGACGTCTCGTCGAGCTCGCGATAGGTCATCTGGTCGCTGCCCTGCGCCAGTGCAGTTCCGTCCGGGTTCGCCGCGACGGCATCGGCCATCAGGTCCGCGAGGGTTTGTGGGGCGACGGTTCCCACCGGCCCGCGCAGCAGATCCTGCACCTCGCAAGGTGCCGACAACTCGATATCGCCCACCACCGTCTCGGGATCGGCAGCAACGGCGGCCAGCACCCGCACGAGCCGCGCAGAGATCTCGTCGACGGTGTCGGCGTCGAACAAGTCTGTGGCGTAGGTGATCACGCCTGCCATGCCGTCGGCGCTGCCGTCTGGCCGGGCCTGTTCGGACAGCGTGAACTGCATGTCGAACTTTGCGCTCGTGTCCTCGATGTCGACACCGGCGATCGTCAGATCGGGCAGTGCCAGAGAACTGGTAGCCGGGTTCTGGAACGAGAGCGCAATCTGGAACAGGGGGTGCCGGGACTGCGAACGTTCGGGGTTCAGCTGTTCCACCAGACGCTCGAACGGCACATCGGCATGCGCGAAGGCCTCGAGGTCCGCGTGCCGAACTGTGTTCAGAACGGTCGCGAACTGGCTGCTCGGCTGGACGTCGGTCCGCAGTACGAGCGTGTTGACGAACATTCCGACGAGATCGTCGAGGGCGGCGTCCCCGCGGCCCGCGATCGGCGTGCCGATCACGACGTCGTCGGTCGCCGCCAATCGTGCCAACAGCACTGCGAGCGCTGCGTGGACCACCATGAACAGCGTCGAACCACGCTCGCGTGCGACCCGGCCGAGGGAGGCGTGCAGGGACGCGTCGATCTCGAAACGGGCCGCTGCTCCCCTGTTGCTGATCACCGGTGGACGAGGTCGATCCGTGGGCAGATCCACTCGGTCGGGGATTCCGGCCAGCGTCCGGGTCCAGAAATCCAACTGCTTCGAGAGCACCGACTCCGGGTCGGTCTCCTCACCCAGTACCCGACGCTGCCACAGGGTGTAGTCCGCGTACTGCACGGCCAGATCCGACCAGCTCGGGGCAGCTCCCGCCGTGCGCGCCGAATACGCCACCGCAAGATCCCGCGCGAGCGGCCCCATCGAGAATGCGTCACCGCTGATGTGGTGCACCACCACGGCCAGTACGTGCTCGCGTTCACCGAGCCGGTAGAGCCACGCTCTCAGCGGTACCTGGATCGTCACATCGAACGGCATGCTCATGGCGTCGGTCAAAACCGCGACGAGTTCGTTCGACTCGACGGCAATGGGCGTGAGATCGGGCACCTCGATGCCGTCGGTCACCACCGATTGCCTTGCCCGACCATCTGTTTCGGGATACAGCGTCCGCAACGACTCGTGTCGATGAACGATGTCGGATACCGCGCCCTGTAGCGCAGCCACATCCAGATCACCGGTCAGCGAGATCGCCAACGGCAGATTGTCGGCGGCCGAGGTGGTGTCGAACTGGTTGAGGAACCACATCCGCTGCTGTGCGTACGACAGCGGGATCTCCGCCGGACGCTCGACAGGCTCGAGCTTCGGAACGGCGCGCTCGGACGACAACGCCGAGACCGCCGCAGCGAAGGCGGCGACAGTGGAGGCCTCGAACAGCGCTCGAACCGGAACACGCCATCCGGCGACAGCCCCCACTCGTGCGACGAGACGGGTTGCGATCAGAGAGTTCCCGCCCAGAACGAAGAAATCGTCGTCGAGTCCGACGCGGTCGACACCCAGAACATCGCTGAACGATGCCGCGACGATTTCTTCCACCGGTGTCGACGGTGCGCGGTACTGCCGGGTATCGATCGACGGGGACGGTAGTGCTCGACGGTCCAACTTGCCGCTCGAGTTCAACGGAAGTTCGCCGAGGACAACGACGGCACTCGGAATCATGTACGCGGGCAACAAGTTCTTGGCGAACTCGGTCACAGATGCACGATCGGGTGCGGCACCGACCGTCGGCACCACGTAAGCCACGAGCTGATCACCGGTGGCCGTCGGCACCACCAGCACGACGGCCTGGTTGACATCGGCAGAGGTGAGCAGCGCAGACTCGATGTCGCCGAGTTCGATGCGCTGGCCGCGGAACTTGACCTGGAAATCGCTGCGCCCGATGTAGTCGAGCACGCCGTCGGGTCGACGCCGAACCAGATCGCCGGTGCGATACATCCGAGTGCCGGAACCACTCACGTCGGCGACGAATCGGTCCGATGTCAGATCCGGACGGGCGACGTAGCCCCGGGCGAGCTGGTCACCGACCAGATACAGCTCGCCCTGCACACCTGCCGGCACAGGGTGCAGTCGTCGGTCGAGTACCAGTGCGCCGACGTTCCACTCGGCCACACCGATGGGTACCGAGCCGCGCGAATCCGGCTCCGCGCGATGATGGGTCACCGATACCGCAGCCTCGGTAGGCCCGTAGAGATTGTGGACGCGGGCAGTGCTGACGCGACCGAAATCGGTGACGGTCTCCGGCGGCAACGCTTCACCGATGACGAAGATGTCACGCAGCGTCGCACATTCGGCGGCGCGTGCGTGCGCAGCGAACACGGTGAGCATCGACGGCACGAAGTCCGTGAGTGTCACCCCGTGCCGGGCAATCGAGGCCGAGATGTACTCGGGATCGCGATGCCCGTCCGGCGTCGCGAGGACGATGCGGCCCCCGGTACGCAGCGGGAGGAAGAAACCCCACACCGACACGTCGAAGGTGGTTGCGGTCTTCTGGAAATAGACGTCGGTGTCCGCCACGTCGTACTGTGCCGCCATCCACGCCAACTGGTTCTCGACCGCGCGGTGCGAGACCGCGACTCCCTTGGGGTTTCCGGTCGAGCCGGAGGTGAAAATGACATAAGCGGGACTGGCCGTGTGCAGGGGGCGCAACTCGTTCGTGCGCAGAGGAGAACCGTCGAGCGCTGGGTCGAGGGTGTCGATCGCGATGGACTCCGGCACCGTTTCGTGCCGGCGGGTCTCGTCGGGTTCGATGTCGGCGGCGCTGGTGAGCAGACACAGCGGGTCAGCCGTGCCGAGGATGTGGGCTCTGCGTTCGCTCGGGAGATCAGGATCGATCGGCACGTAGGCACCGCCTGCTCGAACCACGGCGTAGATCGCCACCAGCAGGTCGATCGAGCGCCTGACGGACACGGCGACGAGCACCTCGGGGCCGACACCGCGCGAGATCAGGTGCCGCGCAAGCGCGTTGACTCGACAGTCGAACTCCGCGTAGGTCAGCGTGACGTCCTCGAACGTCACCGCCGGCGAATCGGGAGTCGCGGCTACCTGCCGCACGTAGGCGTCCAGGATCGACCGGTCCGGCACCGCTGCTGCGTCGACGGCAGCGTGTTCGGTGGACTGTGCTCGCTCGGCGGCGTCGAGCAGATCCACATCGCCGACCGGAAGTGTCGGCGCATCGATGAGCCGCGCGAGCAGCAGGACGAAGCGGTCGGCGATTCCGCGTACCGTCGCCTCGTCGAAGAGATCTGCCGCATAGGTGAACGTGCCCGCGAGAGCGTGCTCCTCGGTACCGGCGGCGCGGTCCTCCAGGACCAGTTGCAGGTCGAACTTCGCGACCACCTCACCGAAGTCCAGCGGGGCGATCGTCAGATCGGGCAGCTCGAGTGTGCCTGTCGCCTGGTTCTGGAAGAACAGAGCAACCTGGAACAGCGGGTGACGGTCGCCGGATCGAATGGGGTCGAGCACCTCCACCAGACGCTCGAACGGGAGGTCGGCGTGCGCGAACGCCTGTAGATCGGCCTCGCAAACCTGGAAAAGCAGGTCCGAGAATGTGCGGGACGCATCGACGGCGGTCCGCAGAACGAGGGTGTTGACGAACATTCCGATCACGTCGTCGAGCGCCTGCTCACCTCGACCGGCGATCGGCGATCCGACGACGACGTCAGTGGAATCGGACAGGCGGGCGAGCAGCACCGCGAAGGCGGTGTGTACCACCATGAACGGCGTGGCCCCGTGCTCGCGGGCCAGACGCCCGATCGCCGCCGTCGACGCCGCGTCGATGTCGAATCCGAGTACCCGACCGACTCCGGACGGATCTAGTGGGCGGCTACGGTCGGTCGGCAGGTCGAGCTGATCCGGCAACCCCTCGAGGTTGTCCTTCCAGAACGAAATCTGCTGATGCGCAACGGACTCGGGATCGTCATCGGATCCGAGCACCTCGTGCTGCCACAGCGTGTAATCGGCATACTGCACGGCCAGTGGTTCCCAGCCGGGTGCATTCCCCGCGCTGCGAGCGGCGTAGGCGGTCATGATGTCTCGCACCATCGGCGCAACGGACGAGCCGTCGGCGGTGATGTGGTGGGCCACCAGCACGAAGACGTAGTGGTCGGTGCCCAGATGCAACAGGTGCAACCGCACAGGGACCTGCTGGGTCACATCGAAACCCGTGAAAGCCAGCTTCTGGACCCGACGCGCGACCGCATCGGCCTCGATCGATTCGATTTCGAGCGTGACGCCGCTCTCGACTGCGTCCCGCACCATCTGGTACCCGGTCCCATCGACCTCGGGGTAGTACGTGCGCAGGGATTCGTGACGATCGACGACATCGTCGATCGCGGAAGAGAGCGCCGGGACGTCGAGAATTCCGCGCAGTTCGATGGCGGCGGGGATATTGTTCGCTCCTGACGCGGTGTCGAAGCGGTTGAGGAACCACATCCGCCGCTGAGCCAACGACAGCGGGATCCGCTCGGGCCGCTCCCTTTTCGCCAGCACCGGCTGCGGTCGGCTCGCGGCGTTGTCGCCATCGGACGAGGCAATCTCCAAACGGACGGCGAGGGACTGCACCGTCGAGAACTCGAAGACGGTGCGTGCCGGCACTCGGGTTCCGGTCGCAGCGCCGAGACGTGCGGCCAATTGCGTTGCGATCAGCGAGTTTCCACCGAGCTCGAAGAAGTCGTCGTCGGCACCGACTCGGTCCATTCCGAGCAGCTCACCGAAGATCTGCGCGACGGTGTTCTCGAAGGGCGTCGACGGGGAACGGAACTCTGCCGCGGCGAAGACCGGAGCGGGCAACGCGGCGCGATCCAGCTTGCCGACGGGCGTCAGGGGAATCGAGTCGAGTGCGATGATCATCGACGGAACCATGTGTCGCGGAAGATGTTGTGATGCAACCGAAAGAAGTGCTCGCTCATCGAATACCGACGTCGACTTCGGCAGTACGTACGAGACGAGGGCGGTGGACTTCGACGGGGTCTCGCGGCCGACCGTCACGGCGAATTCGACGTTGTCGTCGGCCGCCAGAACGGCGTCGATCTCACCGAGTTCGACGCGGAAGCCGCGAATCTTGACCTGAAAGTCGTTGCGGCCGATGTATTCGACCACTCGCTCGCCCTCGACCACCCGCCAGCGCACGACGTCTCCGGTGCGGTACATCCGCGCACCGCCCTCGCCGAACGGACAGGCAAGGAAGCGCTCCGAGGTCAGTCCACGTCGCTGGTGATAGCCGCGGGCAAGTCCCGGTCCGGCCAGGTACAGCTCTCCTGCCACCCCGTCGGGAGCTGGGTTGAGGGATGCGTCGAGCACATACGCGCTGACGCCGCGGATGGGTCCGCCGATGGTCACGCGCTCGTTCTCGGCGATCGGTCCGCCGATGTTGGTCATGATCGTCGTCTCGGTGGGCCCGTACCCGTTGAAGAAGCGGCGGCCCGGTGCCCATCGGTTCGCCAGCTCGGGCGGGCAGGCCTCGCCGCCGACGACGACGGTGTGCAGAGTGTTCGTGTCGGCCGGATTCACCGACGCCAGTGCTGCGGGGGTGATGAAGGCGTGACTCACGTTCTGCGCGCGGATGAGCGCAGCCAGATCGTCTCCACCGAAAATCTTCGGAGAGGCGACGACCATCGTGGAACCCCGGCCGATGCTCATCAGGAGTTCGAGTACGGACGCGTCGAAGCTCGGTGATGCGAAGTGCAGCACTCGCGACTGCTCGGTGAGCGAGTAGCGATCGATCTGCTCCTCGCAGAAGTTGCTCAGTCCGGCATGGGTGACGACGACGCCCTTCGGCAGACCGGTCGATCCGGAGGTGTAGATCATGTATGCCGGGTGCGTCGGTTCCAAGGCTCGCACCCGATCCTCCGCGGTGACGGGCTCGCCGGACAGTTCATCGAGACGCCGAGTCATGTCACTGTCGTCGATGACCAGCCATTCGACCTCCGCAGGCAGATCCTCGCTCACCGCGCCGACGGACAACCCCAGCAGCACGCCGGAGTCGGACACCATGTGCCGTACCCGGTCGGCCGGATAGGTCGGATCGATCGGCACGAATGCCGCGCCGGTCTTGGCCACCGCCCACAGCGCCATGACGGACAGATCGGAGCGCGGAATCGACAATGCGACGAAGTCCTCGGGACCGACGCCACGCGCGATCAGTACGCGGGCGAGGGCAGCCGATCGAGCATCGAGCTCGGCGTAGGTCCAGGTTCGGTCGTCGAACACGAGGGCATCCGAGTCGGGTCCGAGTTCGACTGCCGAGGCCAGCAGCTGAGGCAGGAGTGGGGTGCGCGGGCGCCGACGGCGTGCCGGACGCTCACGTCGTGCCGGCCGCTCTCTGGTTCGTGCTTCCCGGCCCCGCTCTTGCGAACCGTCCTGCACCGGGTTACCGCCGCCGGTCGTTCCTGCTGTCCCCGACGTCTCGGTGCCCATGTACTGTCGTGCTCCTCACATTCGAACGGCATTCGGCCGTCGACCACTCACCCGATTCAGCGCCGGCGAACTATGACGTCCGACGGTACGCATTACTCGAGATATCGGGCACTTAGTTGGATTCGTTACCCTCGAACTGACGCCGCGTTCACGTGTGAGCTGCTCGGCGATACGGATCCATGCGGTGCCGCTCACCGTCAGCGAGATACCCATTCGTCGAGGACGGGTCCGATCTCGGCGAGTGCCGTCGCCGACGCCATCTGCCAGTGTGTCGAATGAACCTGCGTCACGATCGGTTTCCCGTCGACGAACTCGGCCCACGTCGACGCACCGGCATCACCGGTCGGGTCGTCGACGACGGACGCGAAATAGAGCAGCTCGCCGTCGAACCGTTCGGGCTCATGGGCCTGCAACATCGCCGACGACCGTTCGATTCCGTCGACGATTCCCTGCACCCGCTCTCTCGACAAGGCGTCGAACGGAGCGGGCATGGTGCGTAGTAGCGCCATGGCAGAATCCACAGACAGTTCGGCCACGTCCGAGTCGTGTGCGGAGTCGATACCCAACCCGCCCAGCACCTCCCCCGCAGTCACCGTCCGTTCGACGAGATGCGTGGTTCTTGACAGCACGAACGAATCCATCATCGCCAGCGTCGACACCGTCTCGCCGAGCCCACGTAACTGCACGGCGACGGCATGAGCGATGACGCCACCCATCGACCACCCCAGCAGGTGGTAGGGACCGCTGGGCTGAATCTCGCGGATACGATCGACGAAGGTCGATGCCCACTCCTCGATCGAGGCGGGCATCGGGTCGCCGGCGAGTACCGGCGATTGCAGGCCGTAAATGGGCCGAGTTCTGTCGACGTACGGCGCAAGCCCGCCGAACGCCCACGACAGACCCACGATCGGATGTACACAGAAGAGTGGTGTTCCGCTGCCGCCGCGCAGTTCGACAACGGTGTCCAATCCGGTCTCTTCGGCGATCGGACTCTCGGCACCACGCGCCGCATCGATCCGAGACGCCAACGCCGTGACCGAGGAATCAGAAAACACCCACGACACCGGCACCGTCACGCCTTCGAGGGAGCGGCCCAATCGGGACACGAGCTTCATCGCCGACAGCGAGTTTCCGCCCAGCGAAAAGAAGTCGTCGTCCACACCTACTCGCTCGACGCCCAGTACATCCGCGAACACCGACGCCACCGCCTCCTCCAACGCGGTTGCAGGAGAACGGAATTTGCGTGCTTCGAACACTGGATCCGGCAACGCTCGGCGATCGAGCTTTCCCGCAGGATTCAGCGGAAGTGACTGCAGGACAACAAAAGTCGACGGAACCATGTACGACGGAACCAGCGAGCCGAGCCTGGTGCGAATATCCTCGATATCGAGAACCGCATCGGCTACCGGTACGAGGTACGCAGCCAGGAGGTCACCGGCGACCGAACTTGAGACCACGACCACTGCCTGACCGATCCCGCGCAACGATGTCAGAGCGGTCTCGATCTCCCCGAGCTCGATGCGCTGACCGCGGAACTTGACCTGGAGGTCGGTACGTCCGATGTACTCGATTCGGCCGTCGCCGAGCATCGACCACCGCACCAGGTCGCCCGTTCGGTACATGCGGTCACCGGCGCTGCCGAACGGATCGGCCACGAACCGTTCGGACGTCAGGTCCGGTCGTGCGACGTAACCGCGGGCCAACTGCACACCCGTCAGATACAGCTCACCGGGCACCCCGGCAGGAACCGGATTCAATCGCGAATCCAGAACTTGCACAACCGTATTCCATTCCGGTACACCGATCGACACCGAACCGTCACCGGACGCGGTACCGAGGTCGAGTGCGTCATCGGAGACATCACGATAGGTCACCGACACTGCCGCCTCGGTGGGACCGTAGAGATTGTGCACTCGTGCGTTCGACACTGCACGGCAGGCCGCCACCGTCCGAGAGGGTAGAGCCTCTCCGATGACGAATACGTGCTGAAGTGTAGATATCAATTCCGCAGCAACGGATTCCGCGAAGACAGTCAACATCGACGGTACGAAATCCGTCACGGTCACTCGGTGTCGAGAGATGAGGGTGCCGACGACATCGACCTCGCGCTGCGCACCCGGCGGCGCGATGATCAGCTGCCCGCCGGTCCGAAGGGGAAGAAAGAAGCCCCACAGTGATACGTCGAACGTCGTCGCCGTCTTCTGTAGATACACGTCCGATTCGTCGAGTCCGTACTCCTCGGCCATCCAGACCATCTGATTGACGATGGCCCGATGCTCGACGGCGACACCCTTGGGCCTGCCCGTCGAACCCGACGTGAACAGGACGTACGCGAGATCGGCGGAGTGGGGTCGACCGAACGTGGGCACAGAATCGGCTCGCTCCACCCCGTCGACGAGGAGGACCGAGACATCGCTGCCCGTCGTGAATTCGTCTCTGCTGGTGGACAGTACAACCATCGGATCTGCCGTGGAAAGAATGTGATCGTTTCGCTCGGTCGGTTGATCGGGGTCGAGGGGAACATAGGCCGCACCGGTCCGCAACACCGCATACATGCCGACGACCAGTTCGATGGATCTCCTCATGGCCAACCCGACGAGCGCGCCGGGACCGGAGCCGTCCTGATGCAACCGCTGCGCGACGGCATCCACCCGAGCCGCGAACTGGGCGTAGGTGAGCACCTCGTCACCGCAGACAACGGCTACGGCATCCGGCGTCGCGGCGACCTGTCGATCGAATCCGTCGAGCAGCAACTCTCCATCGGGCACACTCGAATTTCGAGTATCGTTCCACTGCACCAGAATCCGGTCTCGCTCGGAGTCCGATACGATGTCGAGGTCACCGGACGCCACGTGCGGGTTCTCGGTGACAGCATCGAGCAACGCAACCAGCCGCTCCCCGAAGGCGACGACGGTATCCTCGTCGAACAGGTCGGTCGCATACAGGAGTTCGCCGGCGAGTCCACCCGCCGACTCCGTGATCGTGACCTGCAGATCGAACTTGGCCGAGAACGCTGCGGACCCGAATCGCGAGACCGTCAACCCGGGAAGCTCGAACGTCCCCTCGGAGAAGTTCTGGAAGAACAGTGCAACCTGCACCAGCGGGTGTCGGTTCTGCGATCGCACCGGATCGAGCACCTCGACCAAACGCTCGAACGGCACGTCTGCGTTCTCGAAGGCGTCCATGTCGGAGATCCGGACCTGGTCGAGCAGCTGCGCAATCGATCGATCTCCGTCGATCCGCGTCCGCAGGATCACCGTATTGACGAACATGCCGACCAGATCGTCGAGGCCGGCATCGCCGCGACCACCGACCGGTGCACCGACGGCGACGTCGGGGGAACCGGACAGCCGCGCAAGCAGAACCGCCAACGCCGCATGTACCACCATGAACGGTGTCGCGTCGTGCTTGTGCGCGAGTTCGACGATGCGCTCGTACGTCGTGGGTTCGACGGCGAACTGCGTCAGTCCACCTCGCCCGGACGCCACCCGGGGACGTGGCCGATTCCATGGCAATTGCAGCTGCTCCTGGGTACCTGCCAAAGCAGCCTCCCAGAAAGCGACCTGCCTGGACACCAACGAATTCGGATCGTCCTCGGAACCGAGCATCTCGTGCTGCCACAGTGTGTAGTCGGCGTATTGCACAGCCAGCGGAGGCCAGTCCGGTGCATCTCCCGCCGCCCGAGCCACGTAGGCAGTCATCACATCTCGTGACAGCGGCCCCATGGACAACCCGTCGGCGGAGATGTGATGAGCGACGAAAGCCAACACGAATTCCGGCTCGGAACCGTCCGGGTCCGTGATCTCGAACAGCCGCACCCGAAACGGAATCTCCGTCGTCACGTCGAATCCCCTCGACAGGAACTCGCCCACCGCCTCGGACACCGACTCGCGTGACGCCGGAACGACTTCCATGGCGACGTCGACACCGGACACGTCGAGAATCTGCTGGAAGCCCGTTCCGTCGAGTTCGGGATACACGGTGCGCAGCGACTCGTGCCGAGCGATCACATCGTCTATCGCCGCGCGCATCGCATCGACGTCGAGTGCGCCGGTCAGAGCCAACGCCACCGGCACGTTGTTCATCGCCGATGCAGTGTCGAATCGGTTGAGGAACCACATGCGCTGCTGCGCCGGAGAAAGCGGAATATGTTGCGGGCGTGGCCTCGAGGAATCCAGAACCGTCAGGGCGTCGGCGTCGGTGGTGTCGATCGCCGCGGCCAAGGACTCTACGGTGGCGTTCTCGAACAGTGCCCGTGGTCGTACTCGACGCCCGAGGGCTGCGCCGATGCGCGCAGCGGCCTGAGTCGCGAGGAGCGAGTTGCCACCCAGCGAGAAGAACTCGTCGTTGGACCCCACCTCGTCCACACCGAGCAAGTCGGCGAACACGTCGGCCACGGCGATCTCGGTTGGAGTCGTCGGAGCGCTGAACTCGCGCACGGCGAACACCGGTTCCGGTAGCGCACTTCGATCGAGCTTGCCCGCCGGTGTCAGTGGAATCGACTCGAGTATCGTCAGCGTCGTCGGGACCATGTGGGCAGGCAAGTATCTCTTCGCTGCGTCCAGGACCTCATCGACGTCGAGATCCACCCCCGCGTTCGGCAGAACGTAGCCGACCAGTTCGGTTGCGCCGGAATCACGTCGATAGCCGACGGTCACGGCGAAGTCGACCCCGTCGACGGCCGCGAGCACCGCGTCGATCTCCCCGAGTTCGATGCGAAAGCCGCGCAGTTGAATTTGCGCGTCGTTGCGACCGACGTACTCCACCACGGGTCCGCTGTCGCCGTGCCGCCACCGAACCAGGTCGCCGGTTCGATACATCCGCGAATGTGAAGCATCCCCCTCTGCTGCAAAGGGATTAGCCACGAACCGTTGCGCCGTGAGCGCCGTGCGTTCGAGATAGCCGCGGGCCAGTCCAGGCCCACTCATGTACAGCTCCCCCACCACACCCGCCGGAACCGGCCGGAGTCGGTCATCGAGCACATGACCGGCCATACTCTGTGTGGGAGAGCCTATGTCGACAGCCCCGCCGGGGACGAGCGGGGCGGACAGACTGCAGATGACGGTCGTTTCGGTAGGACCGTAGGCGTTGTGGAACTGCCGACCACGGGCCCACCGTCCCATCAGCTCCGCGGTGAAGGTTTCCCCACCGACGGCGAGCGCGCGAAGTTCGGGAAGGTCGCCGGAATCCATTGTCGTCAGCGCGGCAGGCGTGATGATCGCGTGAGTGACTCGATGCTCCGCCATGATCTCGGTCAATTCCGAGCCGCCGTAGATGCCCGACGGAACGATCACCATCATCGACCCGTTCACGATGGAGATCAACAGTTCCAGCACGGAGGCGTCGAAACTGGGTGAAGCGAAATGCATTGTGCAAGAGTCACCGGAGGTCTCGAACGTGTCGTTGACGGTGGCGGCGAGCGGGGCAAGTCCGGCGTGCGTGACCGCGACCCCTTTCGGCCTTCCGGTCGACCCGGACGTGTAGATCACATAGGCCAGATTGGCGGGAACCGGCTGAGCCAGACGGTCCTGCGGTGCGATCGGCTCTGCCGACAACTGCTCGAGTTGCCGCTTTTCGTCGGGCCCGTCCAGCGCGATCCACGACACTCCGTCGGGCAGCTCGGCTACCCGGTCGGACGTCGTCAGTCCCCACCGAACACCGGAGTCGGTCACCATGTGCTCGATCCGCCCGGGGGGATACCGCAGATCGATCGGCAGGAAGGCTCCGCCGGACTTCGCGACCGCCCACACCGAGGCCACGGACTCGATGGATCGATCGAGCGCAATCGCCACCAGGTGGTCCGGTCCGACGCCGTGAGAGATCAACAGCCGAGCCAACTTCGACGACTGACCGTCGAGTTCTTCGTACGTAACCGACGTTTCGCCGAATACGAGCGCGGTACCCGTCGGATTCTTCTCGACCGCTGCCGAAAGCAAGGCCGGCAAGGTAGGAACCCGTGCAGCTCGGCTACGGCCCGGTTTCGGACGCCTGACACGTCCATTCGGTCGCTTTGCCTTACCCGACGTACTGGTCCCCGACCAATCCGAACTCACTCAACACTCCTCATCGGCGGCGCTCCCGCACAACCACCTCAGTGAGGCGCGTCGAGAACGCTCACCGTCTCTATGGACGGTTGTTGTTCAGGGCCGAAGTCTATCGACCCGAACGGGTTCAGCCGAACTGTGGCGCGCCGTGTACAGACACACCGACCGGTCGTTCGGCCTCCTCCACATCACCGTCCACGATCACCAGAGCCACCAGGTCCTCGAGATCGTCCGACTCCAATTCCGCGACCGCCGTGGCTTCCGCCGCAGTCACGAACACGTGCGTCATCCACTCGGCGACGACGAGATCGGCAGAGTCCTCGGGTGATTCGGCCCGATCGACCACCAGCACCGCACCGACCGAAGCAGCCAACACACCGGCGAACCACGCTGACGGAGAGGTGATCGCTGTGGGTACGCCCAGTCGCGACTCGTAGTCGATTCCGTAGTCCCCGACCGCCCGAACGGCCGTGGCAGCAAGGGCACCATGGCTCACCGTAGCGCCGGTCGACACATCCACCACCAGAGCCGGGCTGTCTGCGGAGAGTACGGCCACGCGGTCGGTGTACGTGATCGGACGAGCCGATCGGCCGGTCACCGAGCCGGCGGTCGCCTCGTCACCGAGATCGACGATCGTGGAGATTCGATCCCAATCCTGCGCCTGACCGGTGTCGATGACGACTGCGCTCGCGCCCACCCTGACGGCACTGTCGATGTCGTCCACCAGGGCCAGAGCGCCGCCCGCCTTGACCACCGCCCACCGGGCAACGACAGCTTCGACTGCGTCGTCGACGACGACGGCAACCGTGACGTCGGGACCTACGTTGCGATCGATCAGTTCACGGGCCAGGCGTGACGAACGTCGGTCGAGCTCGAGGTACGTGGTTTCCTCACCTGCCGAGGACAACGCCGGGGCCTCCGGATCCGCTTCCACGGTCGCAGCGAGCAATTGTGGCAACGTGCGCCCCGCCACCGCGCCCACGGCGTCGCCGACCGGTGTCGGGGATGCTGTCAACGCTGCCCGCTCGTCGTCACCGAGATCGTTGATCGCACCGACCTTGATTCCCGGAGCCGCCGCGACGGCGTCGGCGATCCTGACGAAACGATCGACCATTGCCGATACGGTCGTCTCGTCGAACAGGTCTGCGGCGTAGGCGAACTCGACCGCGAGGTCTGGTTCGCCCTCGATACCGGCCGCGGGCCTGGTCTGCACCGTCACCTGGAGATCGAACTTGGCGGTCGGCTCGAATCCCTCGACGGGCTCGACGGTCAGAGCAGGCAGCTCGAAGCGAGCCTCGCCCAGTGGTTCGACCGACAGCACGGTCTGGAACAGCGGGCTGATTCCGGGGGTTCGGTCCTGCCCGATGACGTCGACGACGTGCTCGAACGGTACGTCCGCGTTGCCGAATGCCCGCAGGTCGCTTTCCCGAATGCTGCGTACGAGATCCTCGAACGTCGCGTCAGGATCGACGCTGGTACGAAGCGCCAGCGTGTTGACGAACATTCCGACGATGTCGTCGAGTTGTTCGTCTCCCCTACCGGCAATCGGAGTTCCGACGGCGAAATCCCGTGCACCGCTGGTTCTCGCCAGCAATACCGCGAGGACGCTGTGCAACACCATGAACAGAGTCGCGTTGTTCGACCGTGCGATGTCGACGAACGCCTCGTGGGTCTGCGCGTCGAGATGTACGCGGACACTTCCGCCGTGCAGCGAGGGCTCTGCCGGTCTCGGCCGATCCCACGGCAGGGCGATGACCGGGGTGATACCGCTCAGCTCGGTGCGCCAGAAATCGACCTGCCGATTCGCTGCGGAACCCGGATCGTTCGTCGAACCCAGCACCTCGCGCTGCCACAGCGTGTAGTCGGCGTACTGGATCGGCAGCGGTGCAACCGAAGGAACCGTACCGGCTGTCGCGGCGAGGTAGGCGGTCATCACATCGCGAGCCAGCGGTGCCATCGACGCTCCGTCGCCGCTGATGTGGTGCATCACGATGACGAACACGTACTGCATGTCGCCGTCGTCCGTTCCGGCAAGTCGGAACAGTGCCCCACGCACCGGAGGCGCGGCGGTGACATCGAAGCCGTCGTACACCAGTCGACGCACCCGATCGGCGATGTCGGCTTCGCCCGTGGCGTCGATCGGATCGAGGTCGAGAGTGGTGGCCCGGGCATCCAGGACCTCCTGGAAAGCAGTGCCGTGGGCATCCTCGGGATAGCGGGTTCGCAACGTCTCGTGCCGCTCGATCGCCCACGTCGCGGCCGCCTGCAGTGCGGCCACGTCCAAATCACCGGTGAGCCGCAGCGCGAGCGGCATGTTGTACGCGCCCGACCCGGGGTCGAGTCGATTCAGTACCCACATCCGCTGCTGCGCGAGCGAAAGCGGTACCCGCTCGTCGCCCGTCCTGGGTCGAAGCGGCACGCGATGCACCGTTCCCTGGAGGTCCGTGCGCGCTGCGAGCGCTGCGACCGTCGAGTTCTCGAACAGCTCGCGCACACCCACCTGCTTGCCCAGAGCAGCGGTGATGCGAGCCGCTGCACGGGTGGCCGCCAGCGAATTTCCGCCCAGCGCGAAGAAATCGTCGTCCGATCCCACCCGATCGATACCGAGCACGTCGGTGAACACGTCGGCGATGGCGATCTCGGTCGCGGTCACCGGTGCACGGAACTCGCGGGCTTCGAACACCGGCTCCGGCAATGCTTTTCGATCGAGCTTGCCGCTGGCGTTCAGCGGGAACTCGGCGAGCACCATGATCTGGGTCGGCACCATGTAGCCGGGGAGTCGGCTGCCTGCGAACGAGGTCAGCTCGCTCACGTCCACCGACGCACCGGTACGAGGAACGACGTAGCCGACCAGGATTTCGCCCGACGCCGTCGACGTCACCAGTACGGTCGATCGGTCGACGTCGGGGTACGCCGTCAACGCCGCCTCGATCTCGCCGAGCTCGATGCGCAGGCCGCGCAGTTTCACCTGGAAGTCGGTGCGGCCGATGTACTCGAGCTCGCCGTCGACGTTCCACCGGACCAGGTCGCCGGTCCGGTACATCCGAGTACCCGGTGCACCGTACGGATCGGCAACGAACCGGTCTGCGGTCAGATCCACTCGCCCGAGGTAGCCGCGGGCCAGCTGGACTCCCGCGAGGTAGAGCTCACCCGCGACGCCGACCGGCACCGGTCGCAGCCGCGCGTCGAGCACGGTCACTCGGGTGTTGGCCACCGGCACACCGATCGGAACGCCGGCAACGTCGGCGGCGGTGACGCGGTGGTAGGTCACGTCCACCGCAGCCTCGGTGGGGCCGTACAGGTTGTGCAGGTCCGTGTTCGGCAGTGCCGTACCGATTGCCGAGGCGACCGATACCGGCAGCGCCTCACCCGACGCGAACAGCATGCGCAGGCTCGAACACTGCGAGACTCCGTCCGCTGCCGCGAACACGGCCAACATCGACGGCACGAAGTGTGCGACGGTGACCGACCGCTCGGTGACGATCTCGACCAGATAGGCCGGGTCGCGATGCCCGTCCGGTTTCGCTATCGCCAATTCGGCACCGATGTGCAACGGCCAGAACAGCTCCCACACCGACACGTCGAACGTCACCGGAGTCTTCTGCAACACCACATCGTCGACGGTCAGACCGTACTCGTCCTGCATCCACACGAGCCGGTTGACGATGGCGGCGTGAGTCACGGCAACACCCTTGGGCTTACCCGTGGAACCCGAGGTGAAGATGACGTACGCGACGTCGTCGGAGAGCAGCGCGGCGCGGCGCTCGTCGGCGCGAACCGCATCGGTGGCGAATCCGGTGAGATCGACGGAATCGACCTCGATTCGCGGTGCGGCGGGCGAGACCGAGTCCACGGCAAACGAATCCGCCTCCGTCGTGAGAATCGCAACGGGATCGGCCGTCGCCAGGATGTACTCGACGCGCTCGGCCGGCTGGTCGGGATCGATAGGAACGTACGCCCCGCCCGCGGTCAGCACCGCGTAGACACCGACGAGCATGTCCACCGATCTACGCATGGCGATGGCGACCATCGTTTCCGGGCCGACGCCCTCGCGGATCAGCAGTCGCGCAAGCGCGTTCACTCGACCCGCGAATTGCGCGTACGTCACTCGATCATCCTCGAAGGAGACCGCGATCCGGTCCGGGGACTGCGCCACCCGATCCTCGAACATCGACACGAGCGTTGCCGCGGACTCGATCTCGCGGGCAGTGTCGTTCCACTCGTCGAGTATCTGGGTGCGCTCCGCGGCGTCGAGCAGGTCGATGTCGAGAACCCGACGCGTGGGGTCCGCCGCGAACGTAGCGAGAAGCGAGACGATGCGCGCCAGGATCGACTCGACCGCACGGGTGTCGAACAGGTCGCTGATGTACTTCGCCGTCAGCGTCACTTCCTCGTTCGCCACCACCAGCAGGGTCAGCGGGTAGTGGGTGTTGTCGTTGGAGCCGACACCCTCGACGGTCATGCCGTCGATCGATGCTGCCTGCTGTGCCAACTCGGCCTCGTTCACCGGGTACGACTCGAACACCGTCAGCGTGTCGAACAGGTTGCCCAGCCCAGCATCCCGCTGGATGTCCGCCAATCCCACGTGGTGGTGATCGAGCAGATCGGCCTGCTCACCCTGGAGTCGCGTGAGGTACTGCTCCACAGTGTCGTGTGCGTCGAGGCTAACTCGTACCGGAATGGTGTTGATGAACAAGCCGATCATCGACTCGACTCCGGGCAGGTCCGCGGGCCGACCCGACACCGTGGCCCCGAACACCACGTCGTCGCGGCCCGTCATCTGAGCCAGCAGCATTCCGTATGCGGCCTGTACCAACGTGTTCACGGTGACGCCGAGGCGTCCACCGAGCGTTGTCAACGCTGCGGTGGCCTCCGCGTCGATCCGTACCTCGGTCTCCGCCGATCGGGTGGAGATCTCGCGGCCCAGCGTCGGCGGTGTCAGTAGTGTCGGCTCGTCGACGCCATCGAGCGAACGGGCCCACGCCTGCCGGGAGATCTCCGGGTCGCGCTGACCGAGCCACTGCAGGAACGAGCGATACGAGCGCGGACGCGGCATCGACGACGTGTCACTGCGGACGGCATAGAGGTAGAGCAGCTCCTTCATCACCAGCGGCAGCGACCATCCGTCCAGCAGCACGTGGTGGTTGGTCATTGCCAGTCGGTACGTCGTGGGTCCGAGGCGAATCAGCAAGAACCGCAACAACGGGGCAGTGGTGATGTCGAAATGCTCCCGCTGCTCCCCGTCCAGCGCAGCCGCGACCGCGGCCGCGCGTGCGTCGTCCTCGACATCGCTGAGATCGACAGTGCGCCAGGGTAACCGCACACCCTGCTGAACTATCTGCACACTCTCGCCGTCTGCGGTCACCGCGAACACTGCGCGCAGGTTCTCGTACCGATCCAGTAGGGCCTGCGCGGCATCGCGCAGACGCTCCTGATCGACGTCGCCTGCCAGGTCCAGCACGACCTGCATCGTGTAGACGTCCAGCGACGTGTCGGCGAACAGGGCATGGAACAGCAGGCCCTGCTGCAACGGTGCCAGCGACCACACATCGGTCAGTGCCGGATAGCGCTGCTCGAAACCGAGAATGTCGGCCTGATTCACGCGCGCCAACGGAAGGTCCGACGGAGTGAGACCACCGGCACCGGGGGTACGTGCGTGGGCCGCGAGCGAGTCGAGCAGCCCCGACCACAGTTGTGCCAGACGCGCCACGGTCGCCTCGGAGATCGCGCCCCGCGGGAACGCCAGCGAAGCACTCAGGGCGCTTCCGTCGTCGGTGTCGACCACGATGGCGTTGATATCGATCGTCTTGTTCGCGGCCATGTCCGGATCACCGGCTGCAGACAAACCTGCGGTGTCCTCGGCAGGCAACCAGCCGAGAGACTTCATGTCCTCCGGTACATCCCCGGTACCGACCCGACCGAGATAGTTGAAGCTGATCTGCCCGGTGGACAGCGGCGCCAGCTCCGTCTCGCTCGTCGGATCGAGGTAGCGCAGTAGCCCCCATCCCATTCCACGGTCGGGCAACGCCAGCATCTGCTCCTTGACGGCCTTCACGGCGTCACCGAGGGCAGAACCGCCGCCGAGAGCGTCGTCGACGTCGATTCCGGTCAGGTCGAGCCGAACAGGGAAGAGGCTGGTGAACCAGCCCACGGTCCGACCGAGATCTGCTCCGGGGACCACGGCCTCCTCGCGGCCGTGACCTTCGAGCTGAAGCAGCGTCGCGGGGGCATCGATTCCCTGTTCCTTGCGCAGCGTGGTGACTGCCAGCGCGAGTGCGGCGAGCAGTCCGTCCGCGACTCCGCCGTGGTAGATCTCGGGAACCGTGGTCAGCAACGTGCGCGTCGCATCCGACGACAGGGACATCTCGACTCGCTCGAGGGTGTCCACCACGTCGACGGTCGGCTCGAAGGCCCGCTCCCCCAGGATCGGGTCCGGGGTCCGGGCGATGCTGCGCCACTCCGGCAACTCGTGCGTGCGGCGCACCGCTTCCTCCACGAGTGCGTGTGTCCATCGCCGCATCGAAGTACCGACGTCCGGCAGCACCGGGGTGGCACCGCCGCCGATCTGCGCCCACGCGGACACGAAGTCCGGCACCAGGATTCGCCACGACACACCGTCGACGACGAGGTGATGCGCGACGACCGTCAGTGTGTTCGGTGCGCTGTCGACCCACACGAACGCGAGCATGCGCCCGTTCTCCGGATCGAGCGATCCGACCGCCGCATCCACCGCGGCGGTTCCACCGTCCGCCGCCGAGGTCGTCAGCAGCTCGTCGACGTCCACCGAACCGGGCTCGCCGACCTCGAGGCCCCAGCCACGATCGTCGTGCACGAGGGTCGACCGAAGAATGTCGTGATGATCGACGACAGCAGTGAGTGTGGCAACGACACCGTCGCGGTCGATCCCTTCCGGAAGCTCGAGTGTGAGCGCCTGATGGAAGCGACGGTACCCACCGCCGCGCTGCAGTAGTGCTGCACCGAACGGTGGCAGCGGGAGCCAGCCGACTCCACCGCCGTCGAGTTCCTCGAGCACGGCCGCGTCACTGCCCTCACCGATGACAGCCACCTCGGCCAGCCCGGCAACGGTCTTGCGCTCGAACACATCTCGTGGGCCGAACTGAATTCCCCTGGCCTTGGCACGAGAGACGAGCTGAATCGAGACGATGCTGTCGCCGCCGAGCGCGAAGAACGAATCGTCGACCCCGACGGTGTCGAGGCCGAGGACGTCTGCGAAGACCTCGGCAATGACACGTTCGGTGTCGGTTGTCGCCGTACGGAATTCGGCATCGCTGCCGAATTCCGGTTCGGGTAGTGCTCTGCGGTCCAGCTTGCCGTTCGGCCCGAGTGGGAGGGCATCGAGCACGATGAGCCCGGTCGGCACCATGTATTCCGGAACCAGGGTGGCAACCGAGGTGGTGACCGCTGCAGTGTCGATCGTCTCCCCGGCGACAGGAACGACGTACCCGACCAGTAGTTCACCTGCCGACGGCGTCCTGCGCACGAGAACCACGGCTTGGTCGACCGACGGATCTCCGGTCAACGCGGCTTCGATTTCGCCGAGCTCGATCCGCAAGCCTCGGAGTTTGACCTGGAAGTCGGTGCGGCCGAGGTACTCGAGCTCGCCGTCTGCGTTCCAGCGAACCAGGTCTCCGGTGCGATACATCCGCGAGCCGGCACTGCCGTGCGGGTCGGCTACGAACCGGTCGGCGGTGAGGTCCGGGCGGCCGAGGTATCCGCGGGCCAGTTGCCGCCCGGCGAGATACAGCTCCCCGGGTACTCCGACCGGGACCGGGTGCAGGCGTGCATCGAGCACGGTGACTCGGGTGTTCCAGACCGGAGCACCGATGGGGACCGACGCGACGTCGGCCGGCACCACGCGGTGGTAGGTGACGTCGACTGCAGCTTCGGTCGGCCCGTACAGGTTGTGCAGTTCGGTGGCGGGCAGTGCCGCGCGCAGCGCCGAGGCAACCGATGCAGGCAGTGCCTCACCCGAGGCGAAGACCGCACGCAGGCCGATGCAGTCGGAGACACCGTCGGCAGCAGCGAACACGGCCAACAGCGACGGGACGAAGTGCGCGACCGTGATGCCGCGTTCGGCGACGGTGCTCACCAGGTATGCCGGATCTCGGTGGCCGTCGGGCACCGCGATGACGAGTTCGGCACCGATCTGCAACGGCCAGAACAGTTCCCAGACCGATACGTCGAACGTGACCGGCGTCTTCTGCAACACCTTGTCCTGCTCGGTGAGACGGTATTCGTCCTGCATCCACAGCAGACGGTTGACGATGGCCTCGTGGCTGACCGCAACGCCTTTGGGGCGACCGGTGGAGCCGGAGGTGAAGATGACGTACGCGGTGTCCGCCGGTCGCAGCGGCGCGGTTCGCTCGGCATCGGTCACCGGTGCCGTGGACAGACCTGTCGTGTCGACGGTGTCGACCAGAATCCTGGCGGCGTCGGTCACGAGAGATGTGCCGTCGTGCTCGGTCGTGAGCAGTACCACCGGTGCCGCCGTGTCCAGGATGTAGCCGATTCGTTCGGCCGGAAGATCCGGGTCTACCGGGACGTAGGCACCACCGGCGGCGAGCACGGCGTAGATACCCGTGAGCATGTCGATCGAGCGGCGCATGGCCGTTGCCACCACGGTTTCCGGGCCGACCCCCTCGGCGATGAGCAGGCGCGCGAGCGCATTGACCCGCTCGGAGAATTCGCGGTAGGTCACTCGGTCGTCGGCGAAGCTCGTGGCGATGTTGTCCGGAGACGCCGCAACTCGGGCCTCGAACAGCGACACCAGAGTTGCGCCGGGATCCACCTCGTGCGCGGTGGCGTTCCATTCCTCGAGGACGCGGGTGCGTTCGCCCTCCTCGAGGATGTCGATGTCGCCGACGACTGCGTCCGGTGCATCGGTGAGCGCGTGCAGAACCCGGACGAGCCGGCGCCCGAGAGACGCCATGCTGGACTCGTCGAAAAGATCGGTGGCGTAGTCGAATTGGACGTCGATGCCGGCTGGAGCGCCGGATCGGTCGACGTTCTCCCACAGCGTCACCTGCAGGTCGAACTTTGCGAAGGCGCTGCCGAGATCGATTCCCTCGACGCTCAGCCCGGGCAGGGCCAACGTCTGACGGTTCAGGTTCTGGAACGTCAACATGACCTGGAAAATCGGGTGCCGAGCCTGAGAGCGGTCCGGGGCCAGCTCGTCGACCAGCCGCTCGAACGGCATGTCGGCGTGCCCGAAGGCACCAAGGTCGGCGTCACGAACCGCGGCGAGTTGCTCGCGCAACGTTGCCGCGGGGTTCATCGCGGTACGGAGGGCGAGCGTGTTGACGAACATGCCGACGAGCTCGTCCAGATCTGCGTCACCGCGGCCGGCGACCGGGGTTCCGATCGTCACGTCGTCGGTTCCCGCCATCGCGCCGAGGAGCACCGCGAGCGCGGTGTGCACCACCATGAAGTTCGTGGCGTTTCCGGCCCGGGCGGCCCGAGCGATGTTCGACTGCAGGGTCGAGTCGATCGAGAAGTTGTATGCCGCACCGCGATACGACGCCACCGCCGGGCGCGGCCGGTCGGTCGCGAGATCGAGCTGCGCCGGGGCACCGGCAAGAGCCGACGTCCAGTAGGCGAGCTGGTTCGCCAACGGCGAATCGGGGTCGTCCTCGGAACCGAGTACCTCGCGTTGCCAGAGCGAGTAGTCCGCGTACTGCACCGGAAGTGGAGCCCACTGGGGGCTCTCCCCCGCGGCACGGGCGGTGTAGGCCACCATGACGTCGCGCGTCAGGGGTCCCATCGAGAACCCGTCCGCGGCGATGTGGTGGGCGACGAATGCCAATACGTGCTCGGTCTCGCTGACCCGCAGGATCCGGATTCGCACCGGGACCGCTCGGGTCACATCGAATCCAGCGGACACGAAGTCGCGCAGGGACTGCTCGATCGAACTCTCGTCCACGTCGTCGACGACAACCGTCACGCCGGACTCCGCGGTACCGAGCACAACCTGCTGGCCTCGCCCGTCGACCTCCGGGTACACGGTGCGCAGAATTTCGTGCCGCGCCAGCACGTCGTACACGGCGCTGACGAGTGCATCGACATCGACGCTGCCGGACAACCGAATTGCGACCGGGATGTTGTTCACGGCGGACGTCGGATCGAACTGGCTCAGGAACCACATGCGCTGCTGGGCCATCGACAGCGGCACCGAGTCCGGTCGTGTTCGAGCCGTCAGTGCCCGGCGCGCACCGGTACCCACCTCGGACTCGATGGCGCGTGCGAGCGACTGCACCGTCGGAGACTCGAAGATCGAGCGAACCGGCACCTGTGTATCGAGCGCCGCCCCCAGCCGGGAGACCACCTGGGTGGCGATCAACGAGTTACCGCCGAGTGCGAAGAAGTCGTCGTCCAGACCGACCCGCTCCACCGAGAGCACCTCGGCGAAGACCGCCGCGACGGCCTCTTCGACCGGGTTGGTCGGTGCGCGGAACTCGGCTGTCTCGAACTGCGGTTCCGGCAATGCCTGTCGGTCCAGCTTCCCATTCGTGTTGCGGGGCAACGCATCGAGAATCACGAAAGCCGACGGAACCATGTACGACGGCAGCAGGCCGAACAGGGCTGTCCGCAACGTGTCGGCATCCACCGTGGCACCGACTGCGGGCACGACGTAGGCCACGAGTCGTGCGCCCGATCCCGTGTCCGCGAGAGCGATCACGGCGACGTCACGAATCTCGTCGAGCGATCCGAGAGCGGCATCGATGTCGCCGAGTTCGATACGGAAACCGCGAATCTTCACCTGGAAGTCGGTACGGCCGACGTACTCCAGTTCGCCGTCGGCGCGCCAGGACACGAGGTCACCGGTGCGGTACAGGCGGCCACCTGGGGTGAACGGGTCCGCGACGAAACGCTCGGCGCTCAGATCCGGCCGCGCGAAGTACCCATCGGCCAGCTGCGCACCCGCGAGGTAGAGCTCGCCGGCGACGCCGACCGGAACGGGAGCCAGACGCGAGTCCAGCACGTAGACACGGGTATTCCACTCCGGGCCACCGATGGGAACGGTGGTCGCGTCGACGGTCGACACTCGATGCGCGGTCACCGACACCGCTGCCTCGGTCGGTCCGTACAAGTTGTCCAGTCGCGCAGCAGAACTGCGTAGAGCGCGCTCGGCCGTCGCGACCGGCAGCGCCTCGCCGATCGCCAGGATCCGTGTCAGATGCCGGGGTAGGACTCCCGCCGACGCCGTGACCAATGCGTCGAGGACGGACGGCACGGTGTGCAGTGTCGTCACCGATTCCCGGTCCATCAGATCTACGAGATAGGCGGGATCGCGGTGGCCTTCGGCGTCGGCGACCACGATCGCACCACCGGAGGCGGTGGCGACCCAGAACTCCCACACGGACAGATCGAAGGTGGCGGCGGTCTTGAGCAGTACCCGGTCCGTGTTGCCCAGCCCGTAATGGGCGCTCTGCCAGAGCAACTGGTTGACGATGGCGGCGTGACCGACCGCGACGCCCTTGGGGCGGCCGGTGGATCCGGACGTGAAGATGACGTACGCGGTGTTCGCAGGCCGCAGCGGCGAGGTGCGCTCACTGTCTGTGACGGGCGCGTCCGAGACCTCTGCACCCAGCAGTCGAGGATCGGTGTCGACGAGCAGAACCGGAATCGACTCGACGTCGACATCGTCACGCGACGTGCTCAGAACCAGAGCGGGAGCAGCTACCTCGAGAATGTAGGCGTTGCGGTCCGCCGGCTGATCCGGGTCGATGGGTACGTACGCCCCGCCTGCCTTCGCGACGGCGTACATCGCCACGAGCAGATCCACCGAGCGCCTGATCGCCAGGGCAACCGTCACCTGCGGGCCGACGCCGGCACCGATCAGGACTCGAGCCAACCGGTTGATTCGACGATCGAACTCCGCGTACGACAGCGATTCTCCCGCATGGACCACCGCGATGGCGTCGGGCTGCGCCTGCACCTGTCGATCGAACAGCGATACCAGGGTCTGCGACGCATCGACATGATGATCGGTGTCGTTCCACGTGCGCACGATCCGGGTGCGCTCCTCGGGCGAGAGCAGAGCGAGATCGCCGATGACGGCCGAGGGATCCTCGGCCACTGCGGCGAGGAGGCGCACGAACCGGTCGGCGAACGCTTCGATCGTGGTGCGATCGAAAAGGTCGGTGGCGTAACTGAATTCGGCCGACAGTTCCGCAGGCGAGCCGTCCTGGTCGTAGCGATCCGAGATCGACAGTTGCAGATCGGTTTTCGCTGTCACAGCATCCGCCTCGACGGCGCTCACCGTCAGACCCGGCAGCTCGAACGTCGACTCGGCGAGGTTCTGGAAGGACAGGCCCACCTGGAACAGAGGGTTGCGCGCCGTGGACCGCACCGGGTTCAGCACCTCCACGAGACGCTCGAACGGAACGTCGGAGTGCGCGAACGCGGCCAGGTCCCGCTCGCGGGCCTGAGCGAGCAACTGGCGGAAGGTCATCGACGATTCGACGGTCGATCGGAAGACGAGAGTGTTGACGAACATCCCGATCATCGAATCGAGAGCCCGCTCGCCGCGGCCGGCGATGGGCGTTCCGACGGCGATGTCCTCGGAACCGGACAGGCGCGCGAGCAGCACCGCGAATGCCGAGTGCACCACCATGAACAACGATGCCTGCTCGGTACGTCCGAGTTCGGCGAGAGCGGCGTGCGTGCCTGCGTCGACGGTGAACCGCACGGCGTTGCCGCGGAAACTCTGCGCAGGCGGGCGCGGGCGATCGGTAGGCAGTACCAGTTGATCCGGCAGCTCGGCGAGCGCATCTTTCCAGAACGACACCTGCTGCGCTGCAACAGAATCGGGATCCGATTCGGAACCGAGCACGGTTCGCTGCCACAACGCGAAGTCGACGTACTGCACGTCGAGCGGCTCCCAATCCGGCGCCGACCCTGCAGATCTCGCGGTGTACGCGGTCATGACGTCGACGGCCAGCGGGCCCATCGACGCGCCGTCGGCCGACACGTGGTGTACGACGAAGGCCAAGACATGCTCGTTCTCACCGACGCGGAACACACGCGCGTCGACCGGCACCTCGACGGTGACATCGAAGCCGCGTCCGAAGAACTCCGTGACTGCCGCAACGACATTCGTACCGGCCACGTCGCGGACGGCGAGGTCCATCGGCACCTCGGACGCCGGGAGCACCTGCTGGAACGGGCCCTGTGCCGAGTCCGGGTACCGGGTACGAAGAGACTCGTGACGTTCTACGACGTCGCGTACCGCCGACTGCAGCGCAGCGACGTCGAGCTCGCCGGACAACCGCACGGCGAACGGAATGTTGTCCACCGACGACGTCGTGTCGAACTGGTTGAGGAACCAGTACCGCTGCTGCGCCGGCGAGAGCGGCGGGCGCTCGGGACGCGGACCTGCCACGAGTGCAGCTCGACCGCCCGAACCGACAGCGCTCTCCACGTGCGCCACCAGCGCGGCGACGGTCGAGCTCTCGAACAGCGCGCGCACCGGCACGACGGTGTCCAGGGCCGCGCCGAGTCGCGAGACCACCTGGGTGGCGATCAAAGAATTACCGCCGAGGGCGAAGAAGTCGTCGTCCAGTCCCACTCGATCGATGTGCAGGACATCGGCGAACACTCCGGCGACGATCTCTTCGACCGCGGTGGTGGGTGCTCGGAATTCACGGGCCTCGAACACCGGTGCGGGAAGTGCGGCGCGATCCAACTTGCCGACCGGGGTCAGCGGAACGGCGTCGAGCACGATGATCGACGACGGAATCATGTAGGCCGGCAGTGATTTTCCGACGAATGCGGTCAACTCGTCCACGTCGACGACGGAACCGCGCGTCGGCAGCACGTACGACACGAGGGTCGTGACGCCCGACGGCAGTTCGTGACCGAGCGTGACGGCGAAGTCGACCTCGGGAACGGCGGTGAGCGCGGAATCGATCTCGCCGAGCTCGATACGGAAGCCGCGCACCTTGACCTGGAAGTCGGTGCGCCCGACGAACTGCAGCTGCAGGTCGTCGGTCCATCGCACGACGTCGCCGGTGCGGTACATCCGTGCGCCGTCGATGCCGTACGGGTTGGCCACGAAGCGCTCGGAAGACAGACCGGGCCTACCGAGATAGCCGCGAGCGAGCGCACCGCCTGACAGATACAGCTCTCCCGCCACTCCGGACGGCACCGGGCGCAGTCGGTCGTCGAGGATCAGCGCCGACATTCCGTGAATCGGCCGACCCACGGTGATCGGCTCGCCGGGGATCAGGCTCGCGAAGCTTGAGATAATCGTAGTCTCGGTGGGGCCGTATCCGTTGAAGTACTTACGGCCCGGTGCCCACCGCTCTAGCAGCTCCGGTGTCGTCACGTCACCACCGACCGAGAACACCTCGAGAGAATCCATTCCCGCCGGATCCATCGTGCCGAGAACCGCGGGCGTGATGATGGCGTGGGTGACCTTCTCCGCCTTCAGCAATGCGGACAGCTCGGTGCCGCCGAGAATGGATGCAGGCACGACCACCAACGTCGCGCCGACGGAGAACGCCGCCATCCACTCCAGGACCGAAGGGTCGAAGTTGGGCGAGCAGACGTGCAGGAACTTCGAGGCCGGTTTCAGGTGGTACAGGTCGGTTGCTGCGTCGAGTACACCGCCGAGTCCGGCGTGCGTGACGACAACGCCCTTCGGCTTGCCCGTGGAGCCCGAGGTGTAGATGACGTAGGCCGGGTTCTGGAACGTGACGGGTCGCAGGCGGTCGGCGTCGGTGACCGGCTCGGCAGAGCGGGTGCGGACCTCGGCCACGAACTCCTCGTCGTCGACGCTCAGCCAGACCGGATCCTGCTGTCCGCCGGCAAGCCGATCCGCGTGCGCACGGGTGGTCAGGCCGAGTACGGCCTCGGAGTCCGAGAGCATGTGAGCGATGCGATCCTGCGGGTACGTCGGGTCGACGGGTAGGTGCGCAGCCCCGGATTTGGCCACTGCCCAAACCGCGAGCACCATGAAGTAGGAGCGCTGGAATCCCAGAGCCACAACGGATTCGGGTCCGGCCCCGCGCTCGATGAGCACCCGGGCGAGCTGCGAGGACGTCGCGTCTAGTTCGGCGTACGAGATCGAGCGGCCCTCGTAGCGTATCGCGGTCGCCGACGGGTCGAGTGCAGCTCCGGCAGCGAAGATCTCGGCCAGAGTTCCGCCGGCCAGCACCTCGTCTCCGTGTACGTGCGTGAGCCGGTCGTTCTCGTCGTCGTACAGGATCGGGAGATCCCCCACCGGTGCGCTCGGGGTCCGAACCACAGCGGCGAAGAGCCACCGTAGTCGGCGGGAGAACACCTCGATCGTGTTCTCGTCGAACAGGTCTCGCGCGAACAGGAAGCTGGCCGACATGCCGGCACCGTCGGGCTTCTCGTGCAGTGTCAGCGACAGATCAAACTTCGCCGTCTCTATCTCGAAGTCGACGGCGGAGACCTCGAGTCCGGGCAGACGGAAGGAGCTCGGCGGAAGGTTTTCGAAGGCGATCGCAACTTGGAAGAGCGGATGGCGGGCGGTGGATCGCTCGGGATCGAGCAGATCGACCAAGCGCTCGAACGGTATGTCCGCGTGTGCGAACGCGGCGAGATCGACCTCCCGCACGGCGGCGAGCATCTGGTCGAAACCGAGTGCGCGATCGACCTTCGTTCGCAGTACCAGAGTATTGACGAACATTCCGACGACATCGTCGAGCGCAGCGTCGCCGCGGCCCGCTACCGCGGTACCGACCGCAACGTCGTCCGAGTTCGACATGCGAGCGAGGAACACCGCAAAAGCAGTGTGCATCACCATGAACAGGGTCGTTCCCGAGGTACGGGCCATCTCTGCGAGACCCGCATGGACGTCGGCATCGATGTCGAAGGAGAATCGACCACCGGTGTACGACTGAACAGGTGGACGGGGGCGATCGACCGGCAACGACAGCTCGGCGGGCAGGTCCGCCAACGCAGTTCGCCAGTAATCCGCCTGCCGCGAGATCAGACTCGTCGGGTCCGATTCGGCACCGAGAACCGAACGCTGCCACAACGCGAAGTCGATGTACTGCACGGGTAACGGTGACCACTGCGGAGCGTCGCCGCCTGCTCGGGCCACGTATGCGGTCATCACGTCGCGAGTCAACGGTCCCATCGACCAACCGTCGGCGCTGATGTGGTGGACGACGACCACGAGAACGTACTGCTGCGCAGAGGCTTCGAGCAGTCGAGCGCGCAACGGGACCGAGGCCGTCACATCGAATCCTGCGGAGACGAACGCGGTGACGTCCTCGAGAATCGTTCCCGCCGAGGAGGGGACCGGAGTCAGATCGGGCAGCGCCGAACTAACGGGCAGCACAACCTGGTAGCCGGACCCGTCCTGGTTCGGATACACGGTACGCAGGGATTCGTGGCGGTCGAGCAAGTCGGCCACGGCTGCCCGGAGTGCGTCGACATCGAGTTCGCCTGACAGCCTGATGGCCACTGGGATGTTGTTGACGGCAGATTCCGGCTCGAAGCGGTTGAGGAACCACATTCGTTGCTGCGCAAGCGAAAGCGGGATGCTCTCCGGTCGTTCCTGTGGCACCAGCGGGGCGCTCCCGCCATGACCGACATGGCTTTCCATGCGCGCGGCTAAGGCACCCACGGTGCTCGCCTCGAAAAGCATCCGTACCGCAACGGTGGTTCCCAACTCCGTCCCGAGCCGCGACGCCACCTGGGTCGCCACCAATGAGTTGCCACCGAGCGCGAAGAAGTCGTCGTCCACACCGACGCGGTCGACACCCAGAACGTCACCGAACACTGCGGCGACGATCTCCTCCACCGGGTTCGACGGGGCGCGGTACTCGGTTTCCTCGACTGTGACGTCCGGCAATGCTTTTCGATCGAGCTTGCCACTGGAGCCGATCGGCAGTCGATCGAGCACCACAATCGTGCGCGGCACCATGTACGTCGCCAGACGCTCACCCAGCGCTTCACGGAGAGCCTCGGTGTCGACGGTCCCACTCTCGGTATCGCTGTCCACGACGATGTAGGCGACCAATTGCTCGCGGCGCACCACCGTCACTGCCTGGCGAACCGATGGTAGTTCGGTCAGTGCCGATTCGATCTCACCGAGCTCGATGCGAAGACCGCGCAATTTGACCTGGAAATCGGACCGACCGACATACTCGATCTCACCGTCGGGCGTCCATTTCACGACGTCACCGGTTCGATACATGCGCACGCCGCTCCCCCGCGACGGATCGGCGACGAAGGGGTT
This sequence comes from Rhodococcus sp. NPDC079359, assembly GCF_040702585.1. Taxonomy (NCBI): domain Bacteria; kingdom Bacillati; phylum Actinomycetota; class Actinomycetes; order Mycobacteriales; family Nocardiaceae; genus Rhodococcus; species Rhodococcus sp. NPDC079359. Next base: position 192,981 of record NZ_JBFBLH010000004.1, on the reverse strand, counting down.
GGCGACGAACCGCTCCGCGGTCAGGTCGGGCCGTTCGACGTACGCCCGCGCCAGCTGAACACCCGCCAAGTAGAGCTCACCCTCGACACCGACCGGGACCGGCCGGAGCCGCGCATCGAGCACGAACACCGAGGTGTTCCACACGGGCGCACCGATGGGCACCGAGGTGGTGTCGGAGTCGGTCACGGTATGGAAGGTGACCTCGACTGCCGCCTCGGTGGGGCCGTACAGGTTGAGCACGTCGATCTCGGGCAACAACGCCCGCAATTCGTGCGCGGTCGCAGCAGCGAGAGCCTCGCCGGAGGCGAGCACACGGCGCAGCGAACGCGCGGCGACGGGGCGGCGCCGGACCTCCGGTACGAAGACCGACATCATCGACGGCACGAAGTGGGCCGTCGTGATCTGCTCGCGTTCGATCAGATCGAGCATGTACGACGGGTCGCGGTGGCCGTCGGGAGCCGCCAGAACCAGCGTCGCGCCGTTCTGCAGCGCTCCGAACAGCTCACCGACGGAGACGTCGAAGGTGACCGGCGTCTTCTGAACGACAATATCGTCCGGCGTCGACGGGAACCGACCCTGCATCCAGAGCAATCGGTTGCGAATTGCCGAGTGCGAGACGGCAACCCCCTTCGGCCGTCCGGTCGAACCCGACGTGAAGATTACGTACGCGATGTTCGTCTCGCGGAGCGGGGACAGTCGTTCGTCGGGGGTCAGCACATCGGCGGACAGCGCGCTCAGATCGAGAGTATCGATATCGACGGTGGAGAATCCGTCGATGTCCACGTGGTCACGGGTAGTCGAGAGCACACAGACCGGTGCGGCTGTGGATGCGATGTAGCGATTGCGATCGACGGGCTGAGTGGGATCGATCGGAACGTACGCGCCACCCGCTTTCAGGATCGCGTACATGCCGACCATCATCTCCACGCTGCGGTCGATGGCGAGACCGACGGTGCGCTCGGGGCCGACTCCGAGCGAGACCAGATGTCGCGCCAGGCGATTGACTCGCTCGTCGAACTCCCGATACGTCAGATGCTCGGTGTCGTACACCAGGGCAGATGCCTCGGGAGTGGCGGCAACCTGCGCCTCGAACAACTGCACCAGGGTAGAGCCCGTCGGGACCTCGTGGGCCGTCGAGTTCCAGGACGTCACCACCCGGTCCAATTCGCCGGCATCGAGGATGTCGACGTTTCCGATCGGGGCCGCCGGGGTCTGCACCATCGCCGAGAGCACCCGGAGGAACCGCCGACCGAATTCGGCCATCGTGGTTTCGTCGAAGAGGTCGGCGGCGTAGGTCAGCGCAACGGTCAAACCCGAGGGATCGCTCTCTGCGGCAATCGAATTCCACAAAGTAACCTGTAGGTCGAACTTTGCCAGATCGGCCTCGTAGTCGAGTGCGGCAACGCGAAGACCCGGGATCTCCACGGAGGTCTGGTCGAGGTTCTGGAACGTGAGCATCACCTGGAAGAGTGGATGCCTGGCCTGGGACCGCGTCGGAGCCAACGCGTCGACCAACTTCTCGAACGGCACGTCCGCGTGCGAGAACGCCGCTAGGTCGACGCCCCTCACCTCGCGCAGGAAGTCTTCGATTGTCGCGTCCGGTTCGACGGCGGTGCGCAGAACCAGGGTGTTGACGAACATACCGATGACGTCGTCGAGGACTGCGTCACCACGTCCGGCGACCGGTGTACCGATCGAGATGTCCTCGCTGGAAGACAGTTTGGCGAGAAGAATGGCCAGAGCAGCATGCACGACCATGAAGGTCGTCGCACCGTGGGCGCGGCCGAGCTTCTCGGTCGCGAGGACCAGGTCGGCGTCGATCTCGAACTTGTACGTTCCGCCTCGGGTCGTGGCGACGGCAGGACGGGGCCGGTCGGTGGGTAGTTCGAGTTGATCGGGTGCTCCGCCGAGGCGTCCGCGCCAATAATCCTGCTGAGCGGAGAGCACCGACTCGGGGTCGTCCTCGCTACCGAGGACGGCTCTCTGCCACAGCGTGAAGTCGGCGTAGTGCACCTCGAGCGGAGTCCACTGTGGTTCCTGCCCGTTGGTGCGGGCAACGTAGGCCCCCACCACGTCTCGGGTCAGCGGGCCCATCGAGAATCCGTCGGCCGCGATGTGGTGTACCACGAACGCGAGCACGTGCTCGGTCTCGGACGTCTCGAGAAGCACTGCGCGGAACGGTAGCTGTATCGCCAGATCGAAGGGCCTGAGTGCGAACTCGAGCAGCACGGCGGGGACGTCGGCACCGGCTGCCGTCGCTCGCTCCAATTCCACTGTCACCGAATCCGATTCGAGCACCCGCTGGAAGCCGATACCGTCGTGGTCGGGGTAGACCGTCCGTAGCGACTCGTGCCGATCCAATACGTCGACCAAGGCCGACTGCAGGGCCGTGAAGTCGAGTACTCCACTCAACGCGATGGCGACCGGGATGTTGTTGACAGCCGAGTCCGGCTCGAATCGGTTGAGGAACCACATCCGTTGTTGGGCAAGCGACAGCGGCACACGTTCGGGCCGCTGCTGCGCAACCAACGCCGGTCGCGCGTGCGTCGAGCCTGCGGCGTCGACTGTCGCGGCGAGTTCGGCGACGGTCGGTGCGTCGAAGAACGACCGCACATCCACCGCAGTGCCCAGCTCGGCGTTGACCCGCGCGATCACGCGGGTGGCGTTGAGCGAGTTGCCGCCGAGTGCGAAGAAGTCGTCGTCGACGCCGATACGGTCGATGCCGAGCACGGTCTCGAAGATCGCGACCAATGCCGACTCGGTCTCCGTGCTCGGTGCGCGGTACTCCCGCGCCAGGGACGCGAAATCGGGAGCGGGCAACGCTTTTCGGTCGAGCTTTCCGCTGGCGTTCAGCGGAAACTCGTCCAGGACGACGAACACCGACGGCACCATGTACTCGGGCATGCGGCGTCTCACCGCGTCCGCGAGGCCGTCGTGGTCCAGATCGGGATCGGTACTGACGACGTAGCCGACGAGCTGTTGTTCCGACTGCTCCGACGAATGAAGCAGTACAGCCGCCTGGGTCACCTCAGGCTCGGCGAGCAGGGCCGATTCGATTTCGCCCAGCTCGATACGCAGGCCGCGCAGCTTGACCTGGAAGTCGGTGCGCCCGATGTATTCGATGAGGCCGTCGCCGCGTCGACGCACCAGGTCGCCGGTGCGGTACATGCGGTCACCCGGCTCACCGAACGGGTCGGCCACGAACCGATCGGCTGTCAGGTCGGTGCGTCCGAGGTATCCGCGAGCGAGCTGCACGCCCGCCAGATAGAGCTCGCCCTCGACTCCACGGGGCGATCGCCGCAGTCCTTCGTCGAGCACGTACAGATCGGTGTCGTCGACGGCAGCGCCGATGGGAACCGAAGCTTCTTCCACCTGCTGGGTTCGGTAGTACGTGACGTCGACGGCCGCTTCGGTGGGACCGTACAGGTTGTGGAGTTCCGCGTTCGAGATCTCGTGGAACGCGTTGACGGTGCGCGCCGGGAGAGCCTCGCCGGAGGCGAACACCATCCGAAGCGAATCGGCCTGCGCAGCAGTGGGTTCGGCGACGTACACCGAGAGCATGGAGGGCACGAAGTGCGTCACGCTCACGCCGCGCTCGCCGATGACGCGGGCGAGGTAGGCGGGGTCGCGGTGACCCTCGGGCTCGGCGATCACGAGCGTGGCACCGATCTGCAACGGCCAGAAGAACTCCCACACCGATACGTCGAACGTGAACGGAGTCTTCTGCAACACGACGTCGGCAGCACTCATCGAGTACTCCCGCTGACGCCAGGAGATGTTGGCGACGATGGCCCGGTGGCTCACCGCCACACCCTTCGGACGTCCCGTCGAACCGGAGGTGAAGATGACGTAGGCGAGATCGTCCTCGGTCAGGGCGGAGAGCCGATCCGCATCGGTGATCCGTCCTCCCGGCACATCGGTCAGGTCGAGCTCGTCGACGAGAACGGTGGCGGTGCCCTCGGGCAACTGCGGTAGGTCGTTCGTGGTCGTCAGGACCAGGACAGGTGTCGCGATGTCGAGAACGTAGCCGAGTCGGTCGACCGGATGATCCGGGTCCAACGGCACGTAGGCTCCGCCTGCTGCCGAGATGGCATACATACCCACCAGCAGATCGAACGATCGGCGGATCGACAGTCCCACCGCTGAATCGGGGCCGACTCCCCGTGCGATCAGTACGCGGGCGAGACGCTCCACCGAGGCGGCGAACTCGGCGTAGGTTCGGGTGTCGTCGCCGAAGACGAGGGCAGGTGCGTCCGGGGTGCGCTCGGCCTGGTCGGCGAACAGCGCGTACAGCATGGCGGCTTCGGGATGGGCGGAGTTCGACGTCGACTCGTCGCCGCCGAGAACCGACACGGCATCCGCGACCACGGTGGATACGACCGCGTCCAGTCCACCCTCGGTGGCCTCGATGAGGCCCGCAAGCGTGTTGGACAGCACGACCGGGACCAGCGCGTCGGGGCCGAGGACGCCCCCCATGGCCGCATCGAGGGTGGTGATCTCCTCGTCCAGGCGGGCGTAGGTCAGTTCCGTACCGAGGTGCGTGAGAGCTACGCGGTCCGGTTCGACCGCTGCGACCCTCCGAACCAAGCGCGGAAGGTCCTCGACCGTCAGAGCTGCATCGCTTCGACGTCCTACCGCCATCTACCTTTTCCTCCTGATCGATCCACGTGCACAACCGGCGAGCTCGGCATTCGTCACGACGACGCGATCACCGACTCCGCCCGTTCGATCAACGATGCCAGAGCGGTGTTCAGCCCCTCCGCACCGAGGGCGGGCAAGATCCCCGGAACCAGTGCCGACAGAGTGACCGTCACCAGAGCCTGCGGCTTCATCGCCGAGCCCATCGTTGCCGACATCTGAGCCAGTTTGGCGTGCAGAGCAGCAAAATCGACCGTCGTCGACTCGTGTTCGAGTGCCACCGCATCGGGTGCGACGGCCGCTGCGCGGGCAACGAGATCGGGCAGATCGTCCACCGTCTTGGGCTTGGTTCGCGGTGCGAACTCCGCCTTCTCCTCCTCGGAGAGGATGTCGATGGACCGCAGCACCACATCCGGATCCGAGACCACGGCGTTCAGAATCCGCAGCAGCCGATCTGCGAACGTCGCGATCGACGACTCGTCGAGGATCGCCGTCGCGTAGGTGAACGTCGCCTCGATGTCGCGCAGTGCTCCGGTGTCGTCGAATCGTTCGACGGCGGTCAGCTGCAGATCGAACTTGGCCTGGTCGTCGCCCGCGGGCAAGGCCTGTACGTGCAGACCCGGCAACTCGAACGATCCGGTCACGTGGTTCTGGAACGTCAGCATCGCCTGGAACAGCGGAGTGTAAGCACTCGACCGCGCCCGGCCCAGTGCGTCGACGAGCCGCTCGAACGGGACGTCCGCGTGACCGAACGCAGCCAGATCCTTGTCCTTGGCCTGCCGCAGCAGCTCGGCGAACGTGCCGCTCTGATCGAGTCGAGTTCGCAACACGAGGGTGTTGACGAACATGCCGACGAGCTCGTCGAGTTGCTGTTCACCGCGACCGGCAGTGGGTGTGCCGATGCTGATGTCGGAGGAGTTGCTCAACCTCGAGAGCAGCACGGCGAAGGCACTGTGCACCACCATGAACGTCGTCGCCGAGTGTTCGCGAGCGATCTTCTCGATCGCCGATGCGATGTCGGTGCCGAACGAGAATTCGTACGACGCACCCTGCATCGTCGGGCGAGGCGGTCGCGGCCGATCCAGCGGGAGCGCCAACTGTTCGGGCGCTCCTGCCAACTCGGTCGTCCAATACGCCAGTTGCTTCGCGAGTGGACTCTCGGGATCATCCTCGCTGCCGAGCACGTCACGCTGCCACAGCGCGAAGTCGGCGTACTGGACCGGCAGCGGAGTCCATGCCGGCATCTCCCCCGCAATCCGAGCGGTGTACGCCACCATGACATCGCGGATCAGCGGACCCATCGAGAAACCGTCGGCAGCAATGTGGTGTGCCACCACGGCGAGCACGTGCTCGTTGTCGGCGACCTGCAGCAACGCAGCGCGCACCGGAACCGACTTCGTGACGTCGAACCCGGCACCGAGGGTCTCGGTCAGGCGGGAGATCACTGCATCCGGTTCCACCCGCTCGGGCGTCAGATCGACCCCTACCTCGGCGACGGAAACGATCTGCTGCACCGGCCCGTCCACAGAATCGGGGTACGCCGTGCGCAGAATTTCGTGGCGCCCCAGAACGTCGTCGAATGCCCCACGCAGGGAGTCGACGTCGAGTGCGCCGGTCAGCCGGACCGCGACAGGAATGTTGTACGCCGAGGAACCGGGGTCGATCCGGTTGATCGTCCACATTCTTTCCTGAGCGATCGAGAGTGGAAGCAGATCGGGTCGCTCACGAACGGTCAGTTCTCGGCGCGCACCGCCGCCGACGAGCGGGGCGATGTGGGCGGCCAGGCCTGCGACGGTGGACGCCGCGAACACTGCTCGCACCGGAATCTGGGCGTCGAGAGCCTGTCCCAGCCGCGAGACCAATTGCGTTGCGACCAAAGAGTTTCCACCGCGCGCGAAGAAATCGTCGTCGAGTCCGGCACGGTCCAGACCGAGCAGTTCCGCCACGGTGGCCGCGACGATCTCTTCGACCGGAGTGACCGGAGCGCGGAACTCGGCAACCTCGAACTGCGGTGCCGGAAGTGCCCGTCGATCCAGTTTGCCGTTGGCGTTGAGCGGAAGGGCATCGAGGACGACGAACGCTGCCGGAACCATGTACGACGGCACGGCGCGGGCGAGTTCGGCTTCGACACTCGCCACGTCGAGTACTGCTCCGGACGTACCGACGACGTAGGCAACCAGCTGGTCCCCCATCGATTCGCCGGTGTGCACCACGACGGCGGTGTCGGCCACCGTCGCCTGTGTGCGCAGGGCTGCCTCGATCTCACCGAGCTCGATGCGGAAGCCGCGAATCTTGACCTGGAAGTCGGCGCGCTCGATGTATTCGAGGCGGGCCGCGCCAGGTGCTCCGTCGACGACCGGAACCCGCCAGCGCACGAGGTCGCCCGTGCGATACATCCGCATTCCGTTCGCGTCGAACGGATTCGCCACGAACCGTTCGGCGGTGAGGTCCGCACGCCCGAAATATCCTCGCGCCAGCTGTGCACCGGCGAGATACAGCTCTCCCGTGACTCCGGCAGGAACCGGATGAAGGCGCGAGTCCAGCACGAACACGGCGGTGTTGGCCTCGGGCACGCCGATCGGCACGGTGACGGTGTCGGCATCGGTGACCGGATGCGAGGTCACCGACACCGCAGCCTCGGTCGGACCGTAGAGGTTGAACAGCTCGGCGGAACCGTTGTGCCGCCGGAAGTCCTGTGCCACCGCTGCGGGTAGTGCTTCACCGATGGCCAGGACACGTCGCAGATCGGGTGACAGCTCGCCCGCGGCAACGGTGCCGAGCATCGACAACATCGACGGCACCAGATGCAACGTCGTCACCGCGTGCCGACGGATCAGCGTGAGCAGGTAGTCGGGATCGCGATGACCCTCCGGGTTCGCGATGACGAGTCGCCCACCCGAGGTCAGTTGCGACCAGAACTCCCACACCGACAGGTCGAACGTCGCTGCGGTCTTGAGCAGAGACGCATCGGTCTCGTCGAGGCCGTACTCCGCGCGCAGCCAGTTCAACTGGTTCACCACTGCGCCGTGCGAGACCGCCACGCCCTTGGGCCGGCCGGTGGAGCCGGACGTGAAGATGACGTAGGCCGTGGTGTCGGCGGAGAGTTCACCGCAGCGCTCGGAGGTCTCGACCGGCGCGGACGAGTAGACCTCGAGATCGAGTTGCGCCAGATCGACGACCGTTGCTGCAGAGGAGATCTCCGGGCCGACAGCGCCGGATGTCAGTACGCACAGCGGAGCTGCGGTCTCCAACACGAGCGCGTTGCGCTCGGCCGGCTGATCCGGATCGATCGGAACGTAGGCACCTCCGGCCACGGAGACGGCGTACATGCCGACGAGCAGATCCACCGAACGCCGAATGGCAAGCCCCACCGGCACTTCGGGTCCGACACCCAGACCGATCAGATGACGGGCCAGACGCGACACCCCCTCGGAGAACTCGCCGTACGTCAGTGTGCCGTCGTCGTGCACGAGTGCAACGGCGTCACCGTTGCGCGCTGCCGAGCCCGCGAACAGATCGGCGAGCGTGGTGCCATCTGCCGAATCGAACTCGCGGTCGGTGTCGTTCCATTCCTCGACGATGGCGGGCAGCTCACCGTCGAGGAACAGATCGAGATCGCCGATCGGGGTCGACGGTGCCGCTGTGACAGCGTCGAGCACGGCCTCGAACCGGGCTACGAGCGAACGCGCGGTGCGCTCGTCGAACAGGTCGGTCGCGTAGGTCAACAACGCATCGGCCCCGCCCGACGACTCGTCGCCGCTCGATGCGTCGGAGACGATCAGATGTAGGTCGAACTGCGACGTTCCGGTCTCGGTGTCCAGGGCCGAGATGTCCAGTCCGTCGAGCTCGAATTCTCGGCGCGCGAAGTTCTGGAACGAGAAGCCGACCTGGAACAGCGGGTGACGCGCCGTCGACCGGGTGGGGTTGACGACCTCGACGAGCCGCTCGAACGGTATGTCGGAGTTGGCGAAAGCCTGCAGATCGGTTTCCCGAGCCGCGTCGAGGAGGTCCTCGAAGCTCGCTCCGCCCGCCACGTCGAGCCGCAGCACCAACGTGTTCACGAACATCCCGACGAGGTTCTCGATCTCCGCTTCGCCGCGACCAGCGATCGGAGTCCCGACGACGATGTCCGACGACCCCGACATGCGCGAGAGCAGCACGGCGAACGCCGCGTGCACGGCCATGAACACCGTCGCGTTGCGTGCGCGTGCCAGTTCGGTCAGTCGAGCGTGCGCGGCTGCGTCGATCCGGAAGTCGACGCGGCTGCCCCGGAAGGTCTGCTCGGCCGGTCGCGGGCGATCGAGCGGTAGTTCGATCTGCTCGGGCAGCTCGGCCAGAGCGCTTCCCCAGTACCGAATCTGCTGCGCAGCAATCGATTCCGAATCCTCCTCGGATCCGAGAACCTGGCGTTGCCACAGCGCGTAGTCGGCGTACTGCACCGGCAACGGTGCCCACGCCGGATCGGAACCACGGGTGCGCGCGGCGTATGCGGTCATGACGTCGGTGGACAACGGCATCACCGACAGACCGTCGGCGCTGATGTGGTGGATGACCATGCCGAGTACGAATTCGGTGTTCGAGACTCGGAAGAGTGCGGTCTTCAGCGGAACCTGGGTGGTGACGTCGAACGTCGCCGACAGGAGCTCCAGAACCCGCGCGGTCACCGACTCCGCGTCGGTGTCGATCACCTCGAGAGTGGTGGGCACCTGGGACATCGGCACGATCACCTGATGCGGGCCTTCGGGTGAATCCGGGTAGACCGATCGCAGAGTCTCGTGACGTTCGATCACGTCGGAGACGGCACGCTGCAACGCGTCGACGTCGAGACGCCCGCTGAGCCGAAGCGCGAACGGGATGTTGTACGCCGTGGACTCGGAATCGAAGCGGTTGAGGAACCACATCCGCTGCTGCGCGAGCGAGAGCGGCACTCGGCTCGGTCGCGTCGATGCCACCAGCGCCGGACGCGCGCCTGCGCCCGAACCCTGCTCGACCCGCGCTGCCAGAGCCGCGACGGTCGGGGCTTCGAACAGTGCGCGGACGGGGACAGTGGTGTCCGCTGCGGCACCCAGCCTGGACACCACTTGCGTTGCCACCAGCGAATTGCCGCCGAGCTCGAAGAAGTCGTCGTCGAGACCGACGCGCTCGACGCCGAGAACGTCGGCGAACACGTCAGCGACCATTTCCTCCACCGGAGTGGTCGGTGGTCGGAACTCACGTGTGCGCGCGGCCGGCTCGGGCAGCGCTCGTCGGTCCAGTTTTCCGTTGCCGGTCAACGGAATCGCGTCGAGAACCACGAACGCCGAGGGCACCATGTACTCGGGAAGGTGCTCCCCGATCGCTGTCCAGACGACGTCGATGTCGACGGTCGACTCGGCCGCGGGCACGACATAGGCAACCAGGCGTGCGGCACCGGGAGTGTCCTCGCGCACGATCACCGCGGCCTGCCCGACGGTAGGAGCGGTGGCGACGGCGGATTCGACCTCGCCCAGCTCGATTCGGAAACCGCGGATCTTGACCTGATCGTCGGCGCGACCGACGAATTCGAGTTCGCCATCGGTCGACCACCGTGCCACGTCGCCGGTGCGGTACAGGACCGATCCGTCGCCTGCGAAAGGATCGGCGACGAACCTCGTTGCGCTCAGTCCGGCTCGCCCGAGATACCCGCGCGCGACCTGACCACCGGAGACGTACATCTCCCCCGGCACGCCTGCTGGCACCAGGGACAGTCGCGAATCCAGTACGTACACCGAGAGCCCGGAGATGGCGCGTCCCACCAGAGATCCCGAAGCCTGCGCTGCGGACTGCGCGTCCACGACGCGGTGCGAGACGTGGACGGTGGTTTCGGTGATGCCGTACATGTTGACCAGTTGCGGGGATTCGTCGCCGTGACGATCGAACCAACCGGCCAGTCGTCGCAGTTCGAGCGCCTCGCCACCGAACACGATGTACCGCAACGAATAGTCGCCTGTCGAGCCTGCGGTCCGATCGACCTGATCGAGCTGGTAGAACGCCGACGGAGTCTGGTTGAGAACGGTGACACGCTCACGAACGAGCAGCTCTCGCAATGCTTCCGGCGACCTGGAGGTGAAGTAGTCGACCACGACGACGCTGCCGCCGGTGGTGAGCGGGCCCCACAGTTCCCACACCGAGAAGTCGAACGCGAACGAGTGGAACAGCGTCCACACGTCGCCTCGACCGAAGTCGAAGTGCCGCTCGGTGTTCGCCAACAGCCGTACGACGTTGCGATGCGGAACGAGCACGCCCTTGGGCTTGCCCGTCGAGCCCGAGGTGTAGATCACGTACGCCGTCGCAGCCGCGGTCGCCGGAATCGGATCGGCCACCGACACGTCGCCCGCGATCGAGGCGGTGTCGATATCGATCCGGGGAAGCGCGGCGGGTAGCTCCACGTCCACACCGGTCCACGTCAGGACGGCCACCGGACGAGAATCGGTGAGTACGAACTCGATACGGTCGGCCGGGTAGGACGGATCGATCGGAACGTAGGCACCGCCGGCTTTGAGCACCGCGAGCAGTGCCACGACGAGATCGGCGGTACGCGGCAGCACGACGGCCACCAGCGACTCCGGCCCGACTCCCTGGCCGGCGAGAATTCTCGCCAGTGCCGTCGAGGACTCGTCGATCTCTCGGTAACTCCTGGTGGCACCCTCGAACACCACTGCGGGAGCGTCCGGGTCCTCGGCCACCCGAGCGGCGAAGAGATCGACGATCGTGTCGAGCGAATCGGCAACGGCAGGCGCGTCCTGGGCGAGTGCGAGAACACGGCCGCGTTCGGCGTCGTCCATCACAGGGACGTCGCCGATTCGCTGACCAGGATTGCTTGCCACGGACTCGAGGACGCGGATCAGGCGTTCCCCGATCACACGCGCTGTGCTGTCGTCGTACAGGTCGCGAGCAAAGGTGACGTCGACGGTCATGCCGCCGTCGACGTGGTTCTCGGTGAACGTGAACTGAACGTCGAACTTGGCCGTCTCGACGTCGAGATCGACTCCGCGCACGCTCAGTCCGGGGAGCTCGAGCTCGGTCTGCTCCATGTTCTGCACGGTGAGCATCACCTGGACGAGCGGGTGCCGAGCCGCCGACCGCGGTGGGTCGAGTACCTCGACGAGCCGCTCGAACGGCACCTCGGCATGGGCGAACGCCGACAGGTCGGTCTCGCGTGCCCGAGCCAGCAGCTCGGTGAACGCGCCGCCGTGATCGATGTCGGTCCGCAGTACCAGCGTGTTGACGAACATTCCGATGACGTCGTCGAGCGCGGCCTCACCGCGTCCTGCGACCGGAGTACCGATCGCGATGTCGGTCTCACCGGACAGCCGGGCCAACAGCACGGCGAGCGAGGAGTGCAACACCATGAACAGTGAGCTCTGGTTGGCGCGGGCCACGTCGCCGAGGCGTCCGTGCGTGGCTGCGTCGAGGGCCAGCGTGATGTTGCCGCCGCGATACGACGACCTGTCCGGGCGGACGCGATCGCCGGGGAAGGTGACCTCGTCCGGCAGCGAGGCCAATGCCCTCGCCCAGTACCGAATCTGGTTCGAGACCGGTGACGACGGATCGTCCTCGGAACCGAGAACGGCCTGCTGCCAGAGGGTGTAGTCGACGTAGCGGACGGCGAGCGGAGCCCAATCGGGCTCGGTGCCCGCGCTCCGGGCCGCGTACGCGACCATCAGATCCCGAGTCATGGGGCCGATCGAGAAGCCGTCTGCAGCGATGTGGTGGGTGACGAACGCCAGAACGTGGTGGTCCGAGCCCAGCTCGAACAACGCAGCGCGCAACGGCGGCTCCGCGGTGACGTCGAACCCGCCCATCGCCAGCGCCGCCAGCGCCGACGGCAGTTCCGCCGTGGTGGTCGCAGCCGGTACCAGATCCGGAACCACCCGCTCCGCCGGGACGATCACCTGGGAGGCGACGCCGTCGACCTCCGGGTAGACCGTTCGCAGCGACTCGTGCCGCTCGATCACGTCGGCCACTGCTGCGCGCAGAGCGGGGATGTCGAGATCGCCACTGAGCTCGATGGCGACGGGGAGGTTCTCCGTCGCGGACTCCGGGTCGAACCGGTTGAGGAACCACATCCGGCGCTGCGCGAGCGAGAGCGGTACCAGATCCGGCAAATCGGCACGCACCAGCGGAATTCGACGGCCCGAACCCGAGAGCTCGTCGAGCCTGGCCGCCAGAGCGGACACGGTCGATGCCTCGAATATCGTCCGCACGGTCACCGTGGTGTCGAGTGCAGCGCCGATTCTCGACGCCACTCTCGTGGCGACGAGGGAGTTGCCGCCGAGCGCGAAGAACTCGTCGTCGACACCGACCACATCGATGCCGAGAACATCGCGGAAGACCTCGGCCACAACGGTTTCCGACGTGGTGGTCGGTGCACGGAACACGCGCTGCTCGATGTTCGGCTCCGGCAGAGCGCGACGATCGAGCTTGCCGTTGGGGGTCAGTGGCAGCGCATCGAGGACGACGGTCGCGGCCGGGACCATGTAGCTCGCGAGCGAACGCGACGCGAACTCCGTCAGTTCGGCGACGTCGACGGTCCCGCCGACCGTGGGTACGACGTATGCGACCAGCTGATCACCCGCGGCAACGGTCTGCCGAACCAGTACGACGGAGGATTCCACGGACGAATGCTTGCGCAGCACGGTCTCGATCTCGCCGAGTTCGATGCGCAGTCCTCGAAGCTTGACCTGGAAGTCGGTGCGGCCCAGGTACTCCAACCGTCCTGAACCGGGGGACGCCGCGCGCCAGCGCACCAGGTCACCGGTGCGGTACATGCGCGAGCCCGGTTCTCCGAACGGGTCGGGAAGGAATCGATCGGCCGTCAGGTCCGTTCGTCCGAGATATCCGCGGGCCAGTTGAACTCCGGCGAGGTACAGCTCGCCGGCAACCCCAGGAGCGACCGGAGACAGTCGAGCGTCGAGGACATACGTTCTGGTGTTCCACACGGGGACACCGATCGGGACGAGGTCGACGTCCGCCTCCGTCACTGCGTGGTAGGTGACGTCGACGGCCGCCTCGGTGGGGCCGTAGAGGTTGTGCAGAGCCACGCCCGGCAAGACGCGACGGAGCCGATCGCCGACCTCGGCGGGCAGCGCCTCTCCTGATGCGAACAGCGTCCGCAGAGAGCCGGCCGCAGGAGACGGCGCAGCCGCCACGACGGACACGAAGACCTCGAGCAACGACGGTACGAAGTGCGCTGTGGTGACCGACTGTGCCTCGATCGTCTCGAGCAGGTACTGAGGGTCGCGATGGCCGTCGGGCTTCGCGATGACCAACGTAGCGCCGATCTGCAACGGCCAGAACAGTTCCCACACCGACACGTCGAACGTGACGGGGGTCTTCTGCAGCACCACGTCGTCGGGACTCAGCTCGTACTCCGACTGCATCCACAGCAGGCGGTTGACGATCGCCTCGTGTGAGACGGCCACGCCCTTGGGCTGCCCGGTCGAACCCGAGGTGAAGATGACGTAGGCGGTGTTGGACGGTGCCAGCGCACTGATTCGGTCCGCGTCGGTGATCCGCGCATCGGAGAAGCCGGACAGATCGAGGGTGTCGATATCGAGCACCTCGTAGCCGTCGGCTTCCACCGCGTCACGTGAGGTGGTCAGCACGCAGACCGGTTCCGCGGTTCCGAGAATGTGTGCGATCCGCTCGGTCGGCTGGTCCGGATCGATCGGTACGTACGCACCGCCGGCGGCGATGATCGCGTGAATGCCGACGAGGAGTTCCACCGAGCGACGGGCAGCGATGCCCACCGCGCTCTCGGGTCCGACACCGCGGGCGATCAGGAACCGCGCCAGACGGGAGACCCGTTCCTGGAATTCGCCGTAGCCGAGCGTGTCGCCCTCGAAAATCAGTGCGGCGGAGGTCGAGTCGACCTGTCCGGCGAGCGAGGCCAACGTCTGTGCCCGGTCGAGCTCGTGCGCGGTGTCGTTCCACTCGACCAGCACCCGACTGCGTTCGACGGGCTCGAGCAGCTCGATGTCGCCGACCACGGTGGAGAGGTTGTCGGCGACGGCTTCGAGAACCGTGATCAACCGATCGCCCAGCGTGACAACCGTGGCTTCGTCGAAGAGATCGGTGGCGTAGGTGACGTCGACGGTCATGCCCTGCGGAGCACCGCTCGGTCCGATCGACTCGACGAACGTGAACTGCAGATCGAACAGCGCGACCAGCGTCTCGAAATCGACACCGGAGACCGACAGTCCCGGCAGTTCGAGATCCTTCTGTCCCAGGTTCTGGAACGCGAGTACCACCTGCACGAGGGGATGCCGAGCCGTGGATCGGGCGGGGTTGAGAATTTCGACCAGCCGCTCGAACGGTACGTCCACGTGGGCCAGAGCCGACAGATCGGTCTCGCGGGTGTCGGCGAGAACCTGGTCGAATCGCCGTGACGTGTCGATCTCGGTGCGCAACACCAGCGTGTTGACGAACATGCCGATCAAGTCGTCGAGGGCGGCCTCACCGCGACCGGCGACCGGGGTGCCGATCGCGATGTCGGCCTCGCCGGACAACCGCGACAGCAGTACGGCCAACGAGGTGTGCACCACCATGAACAGCGAGGCGTTCTCTGCTCTGGCGGCATCGATCAGCGCGCGGTGCAGATCTTCGTCGATGGAGAAGCGTACGAGCGCGCCTCGGTTCGACGCCACGACGGGCCTCGGTCGGTCGGACGGCACGTCGAGCTGATCCGGTAGGCCGGCCAGAGTGGCTGTCCAGTAGTCGATCTGCTGCGAGACGACCGACTGCGGGTCGTCCTCGGAACCGAGTACTTCGCGCTGCCAGAGGCTGTAATCGGCGTAGTCGACCGGCAGCGGAGACCAGAAGGGCTCCTGGTTCAGCGAGCGAGCCGCGTACGCGTTCATCACGTCTCGGGTGAGCGGGCCCAGCGAGAACCCGTCGGCCGCGATGTGGTGGACGACGAACACCAGCAGGTGCTCGGTGGGGCTGACCTCGAAGAGCCTGGTTCGGAAGGGCAGGTCCTTCGACAGGTCGAATCCGGTGGTCGCCAGTTCACGCAACGCATCCGCGACCTCGTGCGCGGCGATGTCGACGGGCGTCAGATCCGGTGTGGCCGTGGCTGCGTCGACGATCACCTGATGTGCGGTTCCGTCGGTCTCCGGGAACACCGTGCGCAGGGACTCCTGCCGAGCCACGACGTCCGCGACCGCGATCTGCATTGCGCGACGGTCCAGCAGACCGGACAGTCGCACGGCGATCGGGATGTTGTTGGCTGCGGATTCGACGTCGAACTTGTTCAGGAACCACATCCGCTGCTGCGCGAGCGACAACGGAATGTGTTGCGGCCGTTGCTGAGGCACCAGCGGCGGACGGCTTCCGGTGGCGACCAGTGTGCCCAACCGCGCGGCCAGATCGGCCACCGTGGAGGTGTCGAACAGCTCTCGAACCGCAATTCGAGTGTCCATGGCGACGCCCAGTCGTGACACCAGTTGTGTTGCGATGAGGGAGTTTCCGCCGAGCTCGAAGAAGTCGTCGTCGAGACCGACGCGCTCGACTCCGAGGACCTGGGCGAAGACCTCCGCAACGGTGCGTTCGATGTCGTTGGTCGGTTCCCGGTACTCGGTGACCTCGAAAGCGGGATCGGGCAGAGCCTTGCGGTCGAGCTTTCCGCTGGCACCGAGCGGAAACTCCTCGAGCACGATCAGCGTCGACGGCACCATGTACTCCGCGAGTCGAGAGCGCAGGGCACCGAGGACGGCTCCGGTCTCCACCGAGGCACCGGACGGTACGACGTACCCGACGAGTTGGTCGTTGCGGACCACGACGACTGCCTGAGAGATGGAGCGTTGTGCCAGCAATGCGGATTCGATCTCGCCGAGTTCGATGCGCAGGCCGCGCAGCTTCACCTGGAAATCCGAACGACCCACGTACTCCAGCTCGCCGTCACGGTTCCACCGCACCACGTCGCCGGTCCGATAGAGGCGCTGCCCGCCCGTTGCGAACGGATGTGCCACGAAGCGATCCGCGGTCAGGTCGGGGCGGCTCACGTAGCCGCGAGCCAGCTGTGTACCTGCGAGATAGAGCTCACCTGCGACACCGACGGGAGTGGGATTCAGCCGCGAGTCGAGCACGTACACGGCGGTGTTCCACACCGGCGCACCGATCGGCATCACGTCCGAATCCTCGTCCGTGACAGCGTGATAGGTGACGTCGACGGCGGCCTCCGTCGGACCGTAGAGGTTGTGCAGCTCGACTCCCTTCACCGCTCGGCGTAGTGCACGAGCCGTGGTGGGAGCCAGTGCCTCGCCGGATGCGAACACCAGCCGCAGTGTGGCACCCGATGCTCGGCGTCGCTCCACCTCGGGGACGAAGACAGACATCATCGACGGTACGAAGTGCACCACCGAGACATGTTCGCGCGCAATGACGTCGAGCAGATACATCGCGTCTCGGTGACCGTCCGGAACAGCGATGGCGACCGATGCGCCGTTCTGCAGAGCCCAGAAGAACTCCCACACCGAGACGTCGAAGGTCGACGGAGTCTTCTGCAGCACCACGTCGTCGGCGTTCAGCCGATACTCGTGCTGCATCCACAGCAGGCGGTTGACGATCGCCTCGTGTGAGACCCCGACACCCTTGGGGCGACCTGTCGATCCCGACGTGAAGATCACGTAGGCGATGTTCGAGGGCCGCAGCGGGGCTGCACGGTCGGCATCGGTCAACGGCGTCGAGGACAGGTCGGACACGTCGAGGGTGTCGATGTCGATCGTCTCGACGCCGGCGAACTCCACGTGATCTCGCGTGGTGGACAGCACTCGGACCGGTGCGGCCGTGGCCACGATGTATTCGTTGCGATCGGCCGGCTGCGTCGGATCGATCGGAACGTACCCGGCTCCGGCCTTGACGATCGCGTACATGCCCACGAACAGGTCGAGGCTGCGTCCGATGGCGAGCCCCACGAGGGAGTCGGGTTTGACACCGGTCGACACCAGATGTCGCGCAAGGCGATTGGCTCTCGCCGCGAACTCCGCATACGTCAGCCGCTCCCCCTCGAACACCAGAGCCGGTGCATCGGGGGTTCGGTCGACCTGACGGTCGAACAGGTCGACCAACGTCACCTGCTTCGGCACGTCGTGTTCGGTCCGGTTCCACGCCGTGACGACTCGGTCGCGCTCGCCGTCGTCGAGAAGGTCGATGTCTCCCACCGACAGCGAGGGATCTGCGACCACGGCAGTGAGCATCCGCACGAAACGTTCGGCAAATCCTCGGACCGTCGCGGCGTCGAAAAGATCGGTCGCGTAGGTCAACTCGGCTGCCATGCCCTGTCCGCGACCGTCCACTCCGATGGACTCGGTGACGGTCAGCTGCAGGTCGAACTTCGCCACCTCGGCATCGAGCGCGACGCTGTCCACCGACAGTCCGGGTAGGTCCACGTGCGTACGGGTGAGGTTCTCGAACGAGAGCATCACCTGGAACAGCGGGTGCCGAGCCTGCGACCGGGACGGGTTCAGCACCTCGACCAAGCGCTCGAACGGCAGATCGGCGTGCCCGAACGCACCGAGCGCGACCTCGCGGGCGCGGCCGATCTGCTCCGAGAACGTGCGACCCGACTCGATGTCGGTGCGCAGCACGAGGGTGTTGACGAACATGCCGACCACGTCGTCCAGGGCTGCGTCGCCGCGGCCTGCGACCGGAGTACCGATCGCGATGTCCTCGGTGCCGGACAGGCGCGCGAGCAGTACCGCCAGAGCGGCGTGCACGACCATGAACAGCGATGCGTTGTGCGTGTGGGCCAGCGAGGACAGGCCTCGGTGGACCTCGGCCGGTACCTCGAATCGGATCGACGATCCCTGGTACGACTGACGATTCGGGCGCGGCCGATCGGTCGGGAGATCCAGCTGATCGGGCAGACCGGCAAGCATGTCGGCCCAGTAGTCGACCTGACCGGAGATCAGCGAGTGCGGATCGTCCTCGGAGCCGAGAACCGAACGCTGCCACAGGCTGTAGTCGGCGTACTGCACCTCGAGCGGCATCCACGCCGGGTTCTCCCACGCGGTGCGTGAGGCGTACGCGATCATGAGGTCGCGGGCCAGTGGACCCATCGACCAGCCGTCGGCCGAGATGTGGTGCACCACCATGGCGATGACGTGCTCGCGGGGACCGATCTCGAAGAGGCGAGCCTGAATCGGAACGTTGACCGTCACGTCGAACGTCGTCGATGCCAGCGTGAAGACCTGCCGCTGGATATCGGTCGCGGACGTCGGAACCGGCATCAGGTTCGGCACCGTCTGCGCGGCGTCGAGGATGGTCTGCTGCGGGCCGGCCGCGGTGTCCGGGTAGACCGTGCGCAGCGATTCGTGGCGGTCGATGACGTCCATGATCGCCACCTGCAAGGCGGCGACGTCGAGTTCGCCGGTCAGTCTGAGTGCGAACGGAATGTTGTATGCGGTCGAATCGGCGTCGAATCGATTGAGGAACCACATACGCTGCTGCGCGAGCGAGAGCGGAATGCGCTCGGGCCGCACGGTTGCGACGAGCGCGACGCGGCCGCCCTCCCCTGCGGCCTGCTCCACCCGTACCGCGAGCAGCGCTACGGTCGATGCCTCGAACAGCATGCGCACCGGCACGGTCGCATCGAGAGCGACTCCGAGGCGCGAGACCACCTGCGTGGCGATCAGCGAGTTACCGCCGAGCTCGAAGAAGTCGTCGTCGAGACCCACGCGTTCCACGCCGAGAACGTCTGCGAAGACGTCCGCGACGATCTCCTCGATCGGTGTGGTCGGGGCGCGGAACTCGCGCACCTCGAACACCGGAGCCGGCAGTGCCCGGCGATCGAGCTTGCCGTTGACGGTCAGTGGGATCGAGTCGAGCACGACGAAAGCCGACGGCACCATGTACTCGGGAAGTACCTCTGCGATACCGGTTCTGATGTCTTCGATGTCGACGATCGGCCTGCCCTCGACCGCGGCGGACACCACGTAGGCGACCAGTCGAGCTGCACCGGGCGAGTCCTCGCGCACGACCACGGCGGCCTGGGTGACGGTGGGCTGCGCGGACACCGCCGCCTCGACCTCACCCAGTTCGATGCGGAATCCGCGAACCTTGACCTGGTCGTCGGAACGTCCGAGGTACTCGAGTTCGCCTGCGGAGTTCCACTGTGCGAGGTCACCGGTTCGGTACAGCAGCGATCCCTCGTCGGCTCCTGACGCGAACGGGTTCGCCACGAAGCGGACCGACGTCAGTTCCCGGCGACCGAGGTAACCGCGGGCGAGTTGTCCACCGGCGACGTACATTTCACCGGGCACCCCGACCGGAACCGGGTGCAGGCGAGTGTCCAGTACGAATACCCGCAGCCCGGCGATCGGCTTACCGACCACCGACGCACTGGTCTCGACGGACGCGGCATCGAGCGCACGGTACGACACGTGCACGGTCGTCTCGGTGATGCCGTACATGTTGACGAGCTGGGGCGCACTGTGCCCGTGCCGTTCGAACCAGCCGGTCAGCCGTCGTTGTTCGAGGGCTTCACCGCCGAAGATCACGTACCGCAGCACCAATTCGCCGTGCGCGGTCGCCGTCGTGCGATCGGCCTCGGAGAGCTGATAGAACGCCGACGGCGTCTGGTTGAGCACCGTGACCTGCTCGTCGACGAGCAGTCGGTGGAATGCCTCCGGCGACCGTGAGGTGAAGTAGTCGACGACGACCAACGTGCCGCCGTACAGCAACGGGCCCCACAGCTCCCACACCGAGAAGTCGAACGCGTAGGAGTGGAACATCGTCCAGACGTCGTCGGCACCGAAGCCGTAGACCGAATCGGTGTTGTCGAGCAGCCGAACGACGTTGCGATGCGGAACCATCACGCCCTTGGGACGGCCCGTCGAACCCGAGGTGTAGATGACGTAGGCGACGTTGTCGGGCCGCAGCGGAGCAGTCCGATCCTCGTCGGTGACGGGATCGTCGGACACCGAGGACAGATCGACGGTGTCGATATCGAGCAGCGCTGCGCCGGTACGTGATTCGACGTCGGACGGCAGTTCGACTCGGTCCGAGCCGGACAACAGAACGGTGGTGGGGCGAGCATCGTCGAGCATGTACTCGACCCGGTCGAGTGGGTAGCTCGGGTCGACGGGGAGGTATCCACCGCCGGCCTTGATCACCGCGACGAGCGCGACGACCAGTTCCGCCGACCGAGGAAGTGCTACGGCGACCAGGCTTTCGGGGCCGACGCCGTGCGAGACGAGAACGCGCGCAAGGCGATTGGACTGCGCATCGAACTCCGCATAGGTCATCGACGAGCCACCGAATCGCACCGCGACGGCGTCCGGGTGATTCGCGGCTGCTGCATCGAGCAGATCCACCAGGGTCAGCTCTCGTGAGACGTCGTCTCCCGAGACGTTCCACTGCGACACCACGGCACGGTGCTCCGCGGCGTCGACGATCGTGACGTCACCGACCGGCACTGTCGCGTCCGTGGTGACCGCGTCCAGAATCGCCAGGAAGCGACGCGCGAAGCTCTCGACGAGATCTTCGTCGAACAGATCCGTTGCGTACTCGAACACCGCATCGATACCCGCGGGCGCTCCGTCGTCGAGGTGCTCGGTCAGCCACAGCTGTATGTCGAATTTGGCGATGGGAACATCGAATTCGGCGGCTTCCGCGCGCAGACTGCCGACGGTGAGTTCACGAGACATCGCCGATTCGAGTGAGATCGCGACCTGGAACAGCGGGTGCCGAGACGTCGAGCGGACCGGGTTCAGCACCTCGACGAGGCGCTCGAACGGCACGTCTGCATGCGCGAACGCGGACAGATCCGTGTCACGTACGCGCGAGAGCAGATCCTCGAACGTCAACGCCGGGTCGACCTCGGTGCGCAGCACGAGCGTGTTGACGAACATGCCGACCAGGTCGTCCAGCGCGGGTTCTCCCCGACCGGCCACGGGCGCACCGATAGCGATGTCGGTGGTACCACTGAGCCGGGCGAGCAGCAGCGCGTACGCCGATTGCATGACCATGAACAGCGAGGCGTTGTTCGCTCGGGCCAGGTTCGCCAGCGAGGCATGCAGATGAGCCGGAACGTCCACCCGGAGTTTGCTGCCCGCATTCGAGGACACGGCGGGCCGTGGCCTGCTCGACGGCAGCGCCAGTTGATCGGGCAGATCTTCGAGAGTCGCGCTCCAGTAGGCGATTTCGCGAGACGCCAGAGACAGCGGATCGGTCTCGGGACCGAGCACCGCTCGCTGCCACAACGCGTAGTCGGCGTACTGGACCTCGAGAGGGGTCCACTCGGGTGCGCGCCCCTTGACGCGGCTCGAGTACGCCACCAGCACGTCCCGCGCCAGTGGGCCGAACGACGCACCGTCGGCGGCGATGTGGTGGAGCACCATCGCGAGTTCGTGTTCGGTCGGTGAGATCTCGAAGAGTGCGATGCGGAACGGTGTATCGACCGTGACGTCGAATCCCTTGGCGACCAGTTCGTGCAGCCGGCCACCCAGTTCGTCGCGTTCGATGCGGACCGGCAGGATCGTCGCCGGTGTCCGTGCGGCCGTGAGTACGACCTGTTCCGGTGAGCCGTCCACTTCGGGGTAGACGGTGCGCAGCGTTTCGTGTCGATCGACAACGTCGGCGAATGCGGCAGACAGCGCCACCACGTCCAGCGGGCCGGTCAGACGAACGGAGAACGGCAGGTTGTACGCCGCAGTGGTCGGGTCGAAGCGGTTGAGGAACCACATACGCTGTTGCGCAGGTGAGAGCGGAATACGCTCGGGGCGTTCCCGCGACTCCAGAACCGGGGTGTCCGCCCCGAGCCGGGCCGCCGATTCGGCCCTGGCCGCGAGTGCGCCGACCGTGGGAGCCTCGAACAGCTCACGGACACCGAGGCGCACACCGAGAGCGCTGCCGACTCGCGTCACCAACTGCGTGGCAATCAGAGAGTTACCACCGAGCTCGAAGAAGTCCTCGTCCAGACCGACCTTGGAGGCTCCGAGCAGATCCTCGTAGATGCCCGCGACGACGTACTCCGCTCGGCTCTGCGGAGCCCGGTACTTCTTCGCACTGCTGAACACCGGTTCCGGCAACGCTTTTCGGTCGAGCTTGCCGCTGGTGTTCAGCGGCAGGGCGTCGAGGACGACGACCGCTGCAGGCACCATGTACGACGGTAGGGCGTGACCGGCGAACTCGATCGCCGCGGCCGACTCGATGGATCGTCCGGGAGCGGCGACCACATACGCCACCAACTGATCACCGGTGACCGTCTGGACCACCAACACCACTGCCTGCGAGATGGATTCGTTGGAGAGCAGAACCGTTTCGATCTCACCGAGCTCGATGCGTTGGCCGCGGAACTTGACCTGGAAATCGGTTCGTCCGATGTAGTCCAGCACTCCGTCGCTACGCCAGCGCACGAGGTCACCGGTGCGGTACATCCGCTCGCCGCCGGTGCCGAAGGGGTTGGCGACGAAGCGATCCGAGCTCAGATCCGGTCGGCCCACGTAGCCGCGCGCCAACTGGACTCCGGCAAGGTAGAGCTCGCCCGATTCGCCGATCGGGGTGGGCCGCAGCCGACCGTCGAGAACGAAGGCCCTGGTGTTCCACTCGGGGACACCGATCGGAACGGTGCGGGTGTCCTCCGGTCCGCTGGGGTGATAGGTGACCGAGACCGCGGCCTCGGTGGGGCCGTAGAGATTGTGCAGCCCCGCCGAGCACAGCGCGCGGAACGACGCTGCTGTCTCGACCGGCAGTGCCTCACCGATGACGAACACGTGGCGCAGCGAACTGCAGGTGCCCATCGGCGCGTTGGCCACGAACACCGTCAGCATCGACGGCACGAAATCGGTGATCGTGACCCGATGTTCGGCGATCTTGTTGGCCACGTAGACCGAGTCTCGATGCCCGTCGGGGGTGGCGAGCACCATCGTCGCGCCGACGCGCAGCGGCAGGAAGAATCCCCAGAGCGAGACGTCGAAGGTGGTGGCCGTCTTCTGCAGATAGACGTCGGATGCGTCCATCGGATACTCCGAGAGCATCCACTCCATCTGGTTGTGGATGGCCGCGTGTTCGACCGCGACACCCTTCGGTCGTCCGGTGGAACCGGAGGTGTAGATCACGTACGCAGTATTCGAAAGTCGAAGTGGCGCAGTGCGTTCGACATCCCGAACGGGTGCCGTGGACCTCGCGGCACAGTCGACGAGATCGACCGCAACCGTCTCGGTTCCCTCGGGCAGCGCCACGTCGTCGCGGGAGGAGATCAGCACGCACCGCGGCTGCGCGGAATCCAGAATGTAGGCCGTGCGATCCGCGGGGTGGTCGGGGTCGATCGGCACCCAGGCACCGCCCGCCGCGACGATCGCGTACATGCCGACGACGAGGTCGAAAGAACGGCGAATCGACAGTCCGACGAGCGTCTCGGGACCCACACCCATGTCGATCAGGTGGCGGGCGAGGCCGTTCACGCGCGCCGAGAGGTCACCGTAGGTCAGCGCCTCGCCCTCGTACACCAGGGCTGTCGCATCCGGGTTCGCGGCCGCGGCTGCCTCGAATGCAGAGAGCAGAGTCCGTGGTTCGGTCTCGTGCTCGGTGTCGTTCCACCGGTCCACGACCTGCTCGCGTTCGAGACCGTCCGTCAGTGCCAGATCCCATACCGCGTCCTTCGGTCCCGACGCCACGAAACGGGCGAAGAAATCGACGAAGCGTTCGTGGTTCCGGCCGGCTTGTTCCGGTCCGTACAGATTGGGGTTGGACTCGAAGTCGATGTGCGTGGTGGACCCGGCGACGCTGGTGTAGAGATTGAGCCCGAAATCCTCGATGAGGCCGGTCGAGAGAATGTTGATGCCGCCGACCATCGAACCGAGGCGCACCTCACCGAAGAACAGCATGATGTTGACCCACGGGCCGAAGAACGAGGCCTGACCACTGGCCGAGCCTGCATCGCGCCGGATGTCCTCGTGCCGGTAACGCTGGTGGCGCAGGGCCCCGGAGACCTCGGCGTTGACGCGCGCGAAGAGGGTCTCGACGGTGGTGTCTCCCGACACGTCGAGCCGCAGGGGAACGACGTTGGAAACCATGCCGCCGGAACGGCGAAGTACAGCGGTGGTGCGTGCGGTGACCGGCAGCGACAGTACGACGTCTTCTCGTCCGGTCATCTGGGCGAGGTAGGCAGCGAAGCCGGCGATGACGATGGTTGCCATCGTCGTGTCCGTCTCGGCACGAAGAGCCTCGAGCCGTTCCATCGTCTCGGTGGACAGAGCTGTGCTGTCGATCTGGCTCTTCGCTGCGGGCGGAGCCGTGTGCCCGGCGAGAGTGGTGACTCCGTCGATGCCGTCGATGCGTGACGCCCAGTATTCGCGGTCGGCCTCGAAACGGGTCGAATCACGGTATGCCACGTCGATGTCGTAGACCTTGGTCAGGTCCGATGCCAGGTTCTTGCTCGGCTCGGTGCCCTCCACCGCTGCGGTGTACAGCTCCGCCGCACGGTTCATGAACGTGACGGCACCGAAACCGTCGAGCACCACGTGATGCACGCGCTCGTACCAGAACCACACGTCGTCCTCGAGGCGCAGGACGGTTGCAGCGATGAGTCGGTCGCGGAGAATGTCGATCGGCGCGCTGTAGTCACCGTGCATCCACGCCAGGGCGGCTGCCCGCGGATCGGTCTCACCGCGCAGATCGAGGTAGTTCAGAGAGTCGTCGAGAGTGGGGTCGACGATCTGCCGGGGCTCGGCGTCGACCTCGACGATGCGCACGAATCCGGATTGCAGTTCGAGTGCCGCCTGCGAGGATGCTCGGCGAAGCAGCTCCACGTCGAGGTCGCCGTGAAGTTCGATGTACTGGGCGATGTTCGCGGGTACCGAGGGGTCCACGTGCTGCGCGAACCACATTCCCAATTGGGCCGGTGACAGTGGGAACGACGAATGCTCGGAACTGCCGACTCCGTCGTCGTGTCCAGCACCTTCCACACCTAGCGGGTCCAATCGAAGCCTCTCTTTCCCACAATCACACGCGCCCCCACCGGCTGCCACACGGGCAGCGATCGGCAGGCACCGAACACATCGAGCAAGTTGCTTACTTCGTTCTCTATTTTCTCACCGGAAACAACTCGAAGTTACCTTTCAGTACATATCCGTCCGTATGTACCGGACCGTTACAAGTCGATACCCGATCCGAGCTCACCCGACACACTCCGACTCGATTCGGCACCCGGTCAATCTACAGTGCCGACCGGGCGAAGACCGTCGGTCGTCATGCCGTCATGTCGAAAGCGGCGATCACCTTGTTCGGTGTCACTCGAACGATCAATTCGCCCGGAACACCGTTGCGTGCGCCGAACTCCTCGGCGCGATCGCGGCCCATGTACCGAGCCCCCAGCTCGGTGGCGGTGCGGAGCAACTCGGCGGGATCCTCGTCGACCGACGCGATGCCCTGCACCTGGACGAATCCGTACGGCGGCTCTTCGAGATCGACGGTCAGCACCACGCGGGGATCACGGCGAATCGACTTTCCCTTCGCGGTGTCGGCCCCCGTGTTGAACACGATCTCGTCGCCCTCGACGATGAACCAGACGGGGGCCACCAGGGGCCTGCCGTCGGAGGCCAGGTACCCGAGCTTGCCGGTGCGGGTACCCGTGGACAGAAACTCGCGTACGCGCGGATCGGTGATCGACGTCATCGCAGACACGCTACGCGGGTGGTCCGACAGAATCGGCGATCGCGGACACTTCGGCAGGTCCACGAGATCCATTCACGCTGCTCCGGCCTCACCGGCCGAGAGTCGCTCCGACCAGAAGCAATCTCATCGCTCGCTCCGTGGCATCGGTCAGGAACTCGGCACCCCGTTCGAGCGCTTCGACCAACTCGACCGGCGAGGGCAGGATGCCGGCGAAGGCGTCGATACCCGAGTCGTAATTGGCGCGGGCGTCGAGACCGATGGTTCCCGCGAGCGCCACCACAGGTTTGCCGTGGAGCTTGGCTCGGCGGGCGACCTCCGTCGGGATCTTCCCCTTCGGCGTCTGCTTGTCGATGGACCCCTCGGCGGTCAACACCAGGTCGGCAGTCGCGATGAGGCTGTCGAGGTCGACATGATCGAGCATCACCTCGAAGCGCGGTAGCAGCTCGGCCCGCAGGACCGCTGCCACGCCTGCCCCCATCCCGCCGGACGCGCCGGTACCGGGCCCGGTGCGGAGGTTCAGACCGGCCGGCCGCGTCGACACGTCACGCTCCAACACCTCGGCCCAGCGGTCCATCGCGGCCGACAGGATCTCCACTTGCGTCGAGCTGGCCCCCTTCTGCGGTGCGAAGACCCGGGCAACTCCGCCGGGCCCACAGAGGATGTTGTGTGGGTTGCATGCGACCCTGATCTCCACACCGCTTCCCGGACTCAGCCGTGAATCGAGGCCGGATACATCGATGTGGTCGAGCCGAGTCAACTCGCCTCCGCCGTCGCCCAATTCGAGGCCTTCGGCATCGAGGAGTCGCACTCCGAGCGCCTGTAGGAGCCCTGCACCGCCGTCCGAGGTGCCGGAGTCGCCGCAGCCCAACAGGATTCGTTCGGCACCGTAGTCGAGGGCGGTACGGATGAGCTCACCGACTCCGCGGCTCGTCGTCACCGTCGGGTCGCGCATGTCTCGCGGAACCAGCGACAGACCGGCCGCTGCTGCCATCTCCACGACCGCGGTGACCGGCCCGTCCGTTCCCAGCAGAGCGAAATGGGAATCGACCGGCTTGCCCACCGGCCCGGTCACGACGGTGTCGATCACCTTGCCCAGGGTGGCACCGGCAAGGGCGCGAGCGGACCCCTCACCCCCGTCGACGAGAGGGACCGAGTTGACGATGGCCCCGGGCACCACCCGGCGAATACCAGCGGCAATGGCCGATGCGACCTCGTCGGCACCGAGAGATTCCTTGAACCCGGACGGGGCGACGACGAACCGGAGTGGGGTGGAAGACGGCATGGTGATCGATTCCTTTTCGAGGGTGGGAGGTCAGGCGATGGGGGTGCCGAGCAGCGGCCACACGAACACGGCGAAGAACAGCACGGTCCCTGCGGTCAGCGGCGCGAGAAACGCGGACAGGCGTAGCAGGTCCCGCGGTGAATACGTCTCCACACCTTCGGCTTTGGCAAAGATTGCCACCGGCTTCGCCGAGGACGGCATGGTGTGGCAGAAGCCCGCTGCAGCCGTCGACGCGAAGGCCGCGGCCATGGGGTCGACTCCGAGCGCGGAAGCCGTGGTGACGACGAGCGGAACGAGGACGGACGAACGTGCCGAGCGAGATTGGATGAGAAGGTGCGAGGCCACGGACAGCACGATCACCACCGCGATGAACACCCAGGGCGGTGCCGAGCCGATCGGAACCACCGTGAACAGCCCGTCCGAGAGCCACCCTGCCGCACCGGACGTCGTCAACGCGGTCCCGAGGGCCAGCGTTGCCGCCATGAACAACAGCAGCGACCACGGCACGGTAGCGAGCGCCTTTCCGAAGTCGGTGGTACCCACCCGCGGTGAGGTGGAGATCAAGGCACCCAGCAGGGCGATGATGGCGGGGTGCACGCCGTGCAACGGTTCGGAGCACCACAGCACGATGACGACGGCCAGCAGCGTCGCGGCCCGGTTCTCCGCGATGGTCAGCGGTCCCGTCACCGGTGTCGGGAGACGTGACGCCATGTCGGAAACGTTCACCGTCAACGGTATTCGGCGATCCTCCCGATCGGTGAACAGCACCAGTACCAGTTCGGCGGCGCAGTGGCTGCTGACCACGGCCAGCGGCACACCGAGCAACAGCCACGCGGTGAAGCTGATCCCGGTACCCGTCGCACTCTCGAGCACCTGGCTGGTGATCAGATGCGCCCCCGCCCCGATGAGCGTCGCCACCGCGGACAGCAGGATGACGGTAGGAAACAGGATTGCCAACGCCCGCACCACCCGCTTGCGCTCGGCGAGCGCCTGCGCCAACGCCAAGAACACCGGCAGCGCAAGGGCGGCGCGACCCGAGGTGGCGGGAATCGCGAAAGCGGTCACGATCAACGCGGCCGTCACCAGATGGGCGAGCTGACGTACGCTACGCGCGCCACTGACGATGAACACTGCTGCGCGCGTTGCCAAACCGGACTCGCGGACTCCCGCGGCGATGATGAATGCCGCGATGAGAAGCCAGATGGTCTCCTCGCCGAGAGTGTCGAACAGTGCGTCGGTGCTCACCACACCGGTCAGTACCAGAGCAAGTGCGGCACCGAGAGCTACGTAGGTGTCGTCGATCTTCGTGAACACCCAGAGCGCGACAGCTGCGGTGAAGACCACGAGCGTGGTCCGCCCGGCGCTGGGCAGCCCTTGCGCCGCGCCGGCGAGTACGGCCAGGAGTACCAGCAGCGCAACCGAACTCATGACACCCTGGACCAGTCGGCGGGTCAACAGATCGCGAAAGCGCCACGCGCGCATCGGTTCCGGGACAGGAGGTGGCTGCGTTCTGTAGCTGACCGTGTTCATGGTGACCAGTCTCGGTCCGTCCGATGAAACGTCGATGAACGTTCCATGAGCGTTCTTTCATGTGCCGTTCCACTGCCGTGGGTGACGTGGAAACATTTCTGGCAGAACGAAATCGTCGGTCGCTCACCGTGCCGGCAGGTCGAGCCCGAATGTCGCACCGGCACCGGGCCGACTGTCGAGTGTCGCGGCACCGTGATGCCCGTCGGCGATCGCTCGCACGATACTCAGGCCCAGACCCGCTCCGCCGTTGTCCGAGCGAGGCGAAGCACTGGTGCCGCGCGCGAATCGTTCGAAGATGGTCGGCGCGTCCTCGCTGGACACACCGGGACCGGTGTCGCTCACCCACAACAGAACTCGGTCCAGGGCGAGCTCGGAGCCCACGACGATTCGGTCACCGGGGCCGGTGTGCGACACCGCATTCTGCGCCAGCTGAAGCACTGCCTGCGTGACTCGTTGTGGATCGACCCGCACCGAGCCCGTGCCGACGTGCCCCAGTATCCAGTCGCGGTCGGCGAGCGCGCGTACCTTCGCGTCGATGTCGCGCGTGAGGGTCTCGAGATCCACCGGTTGCTTGTGCACGAAATCCGGCCGCTCGGCTTTGGCGAGGAGCAAGAGGTCTTCCACGATCCGGTTCATTCGGTCCAACTCGTCGGTGACGAGGCGGACCGTCTCTTCGCGCTCGCGTGGATCATCACCCATCAGTTCGAGATGCCCCAGCACGATCGTGATCGGCGTACGAAGCTCATGGCTCGCGTCGTCGACGAATTGTCGCTGCGCGGCGAACGCGGACTCCAATCGATCGAGCATGTCGTTGAAGGTGTCGGCGAGTTCGGCGACGTCGTCTCGGCCGTCCACCTCGATCCGCCTGGACAGGTCGTCGGTGGTGATCTGGGCTGCGGTCCGCCGAACCAGACGCACGGGCGCAAGGATCTGCCCGGCCACGACCCAGGCGATGCCGCCGGTGAACAGCAGTGCCATCAGTGATACTCCGATCACCACACGAACGGTGTCGGACACGTCCGCGCGTTCGCGGTCGACGAGGATTCCGATCGCGAAAGTTCCGGCCTGGCCTCCGCCGGAAGGTTCGGCGACCTGTTTCGCCCAGACGACCTCGCCTTCCGAAGTCTGCGTCGATCCCACACTGTCGGGTGAGTCCACGATCGCCGATACGACGGCCGCGTCGGCGACCAGATCTCCCGGGCCGCTGCGCTCCTGACGCAGCAGTCGGTCGGTGTAGCCGAACAGGATCTCGTCGTCGTCCGGGTATTGGCGCTGCAGGTGCAACTGGAGCAGATCGGCGACATTGCCGAACGGCAACCCGTCGTCCGGATCCCGGCCGGTCGCAGCGAACTCGCTGAACTCGCCGATCTCTTGCTCGAGCGCCACCGCGGTGTCTCTCTCGACATCGGCGAGGAGGATCGTTCGGACGGCAACCCCCACGGCCAGCATGGCCAGTGCCATGACGAACAACAGCCAGCCGAGGATGCGCACCCGCGCCGGAACACGGGTTCCCACCCGGGGACGACGAGGCGCAGGCTCGGGCACAGGTCCCCTCCGAGCGAGCACCTCGGTGCGGGCATCACTGCCGTCGATCAGTTTCTCGGTCGAGTTCACCCGTCGTCGTCTTCCACATCGTCGTCGCCATCCGCATCGTCCTGGCCACCGACGTCGTCATCATCGTCATCACCGTCCGGAATGACTTCGACAGGCGGAGGGGCAGGGACGACGATGGACTGCGGTGCTGCCGGCGGCTCCGCTGCATCCGGAGCCGTACCGCCCACCGGGCCCGTGGCCGCGGGAGGAATTTCAGCCACCGAGGGGGCCGCGGTCGAGGGTGCAGCGGTCGGGGGTACAGCGGTCGGGGGTACAGCGGTCGAGGAGGCCGGTGTGTCCGATGGGGGCGGTGCCTCGCCGGAGGTCTGGGATGCGCTCGGTGCCGCGACTCCGACGGTGACTCGCGGCTCGAAGCTCGGTGGCTGCGGGGTGTCGGCGAGTACGGTGCTCGCCAGTGCTACGCCCACCGGGACGATGACCACGGCCGCCAGGACGGCGATCTTGGGTGCGAACTTCACATCACCACACTGTCTCGAACGAGTGAGACGCCGATGAAGGCAACATGAGTGAGTTCTCATGTCCGGCTATGGACCGAATTTTCGTCCGCGAACCCGGTGCCTATCCGGCGGACGCGTGGGTCAGCGCGCCGGCGCAGATCGTCGCTCGGATCTCGGTGTCGGCCAGATCGTGTGCCGATCGGTGCACGGGATGCTCGACGAGAACGACGATGTCCGCCGTATCCCCCACGCGGAGTATCCCGCGGCCACCGCACGCCGCCCGCAGTGCCACCTCGAGAGGTACGGCTTCTTCGGGGTGCCACGGGGGTCGGTCGTCGTCGGTACGGAACACCGCCGCGGCGACTCCGGCCAACGGCTCGGGCGGACTGACCGGGGCGTCGGAACCGAACAGCAGCGTCGCCCCGCTGCGGTGCAAGGTTCCGTATCCGTACGCCACCGAGCGCCGTCCGGCCCACAGATCCTCGGCGATCTCGCGATCGGCCATCGCGTGCTGCGGCTGCACCGATGCCGCGACGCCGAGCGCTGCGAAACGCGTGATGTCCTCCGGCAGGATCTGTTGCGCATGTTCGATTCGACCACCGCAACCGGCGCGCTCGAACGCATCGAGAGCAACACCGTTCGCGCGGTCACCGATCGCGTGGATCGCCGGAACGATGCCGCCACGTGAGGCCCGCGACACGAGCTCGAACAGACCCTCCCGGGTCTCGAGCATCAGACCGTACGCGTCGTCACCCTCGATCCCCGGGTATCGGTCGTGGCAGCACGCGGTTCGGGTGTTGAGCGAGCCGTCGAGCATCACCTTGAGTGGTCCCCGCCGGATCAGTTCCGACAGAGCCGAGACGTCTCCGGTCCGCTCGCCGCGCTCGAGTGCTTCGTCGAGCCATTGCGGCCACACGGTCGTGTCGACGCGTACCGCGGGAGAGCCGGCCGTCAGGCGTCGATCCCAGACCGTCTTGTTGTCGGCGAACTCGAAATCCACGACGCCGGTGACTCCGCGGACCGCCAGTGCCGCGGTGGCGTCGAGCACGGCTCGATCGAGTTCGGCCGGGTCCTCCTGCTCTTCGAGAGCCATGACCGCTTCGAGGCCGTCGACGTCACGCAACACACCGGTGGGGTGGTCGATACCCAGGTCGTCGAGCAACGCCGGGCTCAGCCACAGCGTGTGCAGGTCCATGCTCGTCATCGCCACGCGGGCACCGGGCAGCGCATTCTCTAGCAGGTCCTTGTGTGGCTCCTCCGGCCACTGTGCATCGCGGAAACCGTTGGCGCGCACCACGGATTCACCTGCCGTACGCGCGTAGGGGTACACCAGCGCGACGGCGTCGGCCGCCGACATCGCCGGCCCGACGTCGATTCGCTTACGGGCCGCCGCCCACTGCGTCAGATGCACGTGAGAGTCCACGAATCCGGGTAGCGCCACCCCGCCCCCGCCGTCGAGCACCTCGTCACCCGCTGCGCGTCGAGTACCTGCGGGGGTGATCGCCGCGATGACCGACCCTGCCAGTTCGATGTCGAAGAGCACGCCGGAACCATCCAGTGCGACATTGGCGATAATCACTCCTGGGACTCTAGAGCGTCGACTTCACGGGCGCGCATGCCATCCTCTAGCAATGAAGACAGAGCCTGTTGCGATGCAGACACAGCAGACCGGTCCCGTCGGATATCACGCGAGCGTGACGGTGCGCTGGTCCGACATGGACGCCTTTGCGCACATCAACCATGCACGGATGGTCACCCTGCTCGAAGAAGCGCGAATCGAATGGCTGCTCAGCGAGGGCGAGGCCAACGAGTCACTGATCAAGAGTGCGTTGATCGCCAACGTGACCATTGCGTACAAGAAGCCGCTCCGTCATTCGGACAGTCCACTCGACGTCACCCTGTGGTTCGAGAAGGTGCGCGCTGTCGACTTCACCATCGGGTACGAGGTGCGCGCCGCGGGCGCGGCACCGGATTCGCCGCCCGCGGTGGTGGCGACCACGCGAATGGCGATGGTCGACGTCGGTGCCGAGACTCTGCGCCGCATCGCGCCGGAGGAGAAGGCCTACCTCGCGCGCTGGACTCGCTGAAACTCGGCCGCCCGGTCGACGAACCACGCCAACGCCGCCGGGTCGTCGACGGCACTCGCATCGACGGTGCCTGCCGCAGCGGCACCTTGGAAAAGTCGTTTGAGCGGTACTTCGAGTTTCTTCCCGGTTCGAGTGTGGGGCACCGCGGGCGTGGCGATGACGTCGTCGGGAACGTGTCGCGGCGACACCTGGGTTCCGATGACGGATCGGATGCGTTCACCCAACTCGTCGGTCGCGCCGCCCGGGACCACCACGAACAGCGGCATCCAGTATCCGCCGTCGGGTAGCTCGATGCCCAGAACGAGCGCCTCGGTGACCTCGTCCAGCGATTCGACGGCCTGATAGATGTCAGCGCTCCCCATACGAATTCCGTTGCGGTTGAGCGTGGAATCCGACCGGCCGTGGACGAGCACACTGCCGCGATCGGTCCTGGTGATCCAGTCGCCGTGCCGCCAGATTCCCGGATAGGTCTCGAAGTACGCCTCTCGGTAACGAGATCCGTCCGCGTCGTTCCAGAAGTACAGCGGCATCGACGGCATCGGCTCGGTGACGACCAGTTCACCGACGGTGCCACGGACTGCGTGGCCGTCCTCGTCGTAGGCGTCCAGCGCGACGCCGAGGAACGGCACCGACAGCTCCCCCGCCCAGACCGGCGCGGTCCGCACTCCCCCGGCGAACGCCGACACCACATCGGTGCCACCGGAGATGGAGAAGACCGGCACATGGGCTCCGATGTTCTCCGACAACCAGATCGACGACGTCGCAGGCATCGCGGACCCGGTGATCCCGACGGCCCGCAGTGCCGAGAGATCGTGATCGGAGCCCGGATGTGCGTCGGCCTTGATGCATGCGAGTACGTACCCGGGGCTGGTGCCGAGATAGGTCACGCCCAGCCGAGCGGCGATGTCCCACAATGCATCAGGCGTCGGAAATGCGGGATTGCCGTCGGCGCACACGATCGTGGAACCGACCAGCAGACCGGCGACCTGAAAGTTCCACATCATCCAGCTGGGGCTGGTGTACCAGAAGAACACGTCCTCGGGCCCCAGATCGGAGTGCAGGGCAACGGATTTGAGATGTTCGAGCACCACGCCGCCGTGGCCGTGCACGATGCCCTTGGGTAGACCGGTGGTACCGGAGGAGAACACGACCCACAGTGGATGATCGAACGGCACTGCGACCGGTTCCAACTCACGGCTCTGCACTGTTGCGGCAGACCAGCTCACTGCACTTCCCGACGCCTCGCCGACCGTCACCACCAGCCGTAGCGTCGGCAGCCCGGTCGTGAGCGCGTCGACATCGGCGGCCTTGTCTCGGAACTTCCCTCCGTAGACGTACCCGTCGGCCGTGATCAGTGCCGTGGGTTCGAGCTGCCCCAGACGATCGAGCGCTGCCGAGGCCGAGTAGTCCTGCCCGCACGCGGACCACACCGCACCCAGACTCGCGGTCGCCAGAAACGCGATCACCGCCTCGGGGACGTTGGGCAGATACCCGACGACGCGGTCGCCGCGTCGAACTCCCGCACCGGCCAACGTCCCCGCCAGCGCCCCGGCCTGATCGATCATCTCCTCCCACGTCACGGTCCGCGTCGAACCGTCTTCGCGGGCGTGCACGATCGCAGCGCGACCGGGTCGAGCGTGCCGAGTCACGTGGTCTACGTAGTTCAGTTCCGTACCCGGAAACCACTGTGCGCCAGGCATCGTGCGCTCCGCGAGCACCGTTGTCGGCACGCTGGAGGAGCGAACCTCGAAGAAGTCCCACACCGCTCGCCAGAACAGCTCCAGCTCGGTGGTCGACCATCGCCACAGAGCGAGGTAGTCCGGGAGAAGCACATCGTGACGTCGCTCGACGAAGCGCGCGAACTCGGTCACCCGAGCCTCGGCGAGGTCGGAATCCGTCGGCGTCCACAGCGCTCTGGTCATGGAAGCGAGTATGTCAGCCGAAGGGCAGCTGTTCGATCAGGCCGAGCGATCGCTCGCGCATCTCCACCTTGCGCACCTTGCCGGTCACCGTCATCGGGAACTCGTCGACCACGTGCACGTACCGCGGGATCTTGTAGTGCGCCAACCGCCCGTCGCAGAACTCACGCACCGCTGCCGAATCGAGCGGCGCAGCATCGTCTTTCATCCGGATCCACACCATCAGCTCTTCGCCGTACTTCGGGTCGGGCACACCGATCACCTGCGCGTCGAGGACGTCGGGATGGGTGTACAGAAACTCCTCCACTTCGCGGGGATAGATGTTCTCGCCGCCGCGAATCACCATGTCCTTGATCCGTCCGGTGATCGCCACGTAGCCGTCGTGGTCCATCACCCCGATGTCGCCGGTGTGCATCCACCCCTCGTCGTCGATGGCCTCGGCGGTCTTCTCCGGCTGCTCCCAGTAGCCCAACATCACCGAATACCCGCGCGTGCACAGCTCGCCCGCCTCCCCACGCGGCAGTGTGCTGCCCTCGATCGGATCGACGATCTTCACCTCGAGGTGCGGACCGACGCGTCCGACGGTCGACACCCGTTGCTCGATGGAGTCCTCGCTCCGAGTCTGCAGCGACACCGGAGAAGTCTCGGTCATGCCGTAACAGATCGACACCTCGGCCATCCCCATCCGCTCGATCACCTGCTTCATCACCTCGGTGGGGCACGGCGATCCGGCCATGATGCCGGTACGCAGACTGCCGAGGTCGAAATCCTCGAAGTTCTCCAGTGCCAGTTCTGCGATGAACATCGTCGGGACTCCGTAGAGCGACGTGCACTTCTCCGTGGCGACGGCCGTCAACGTCGCGACCGGATCGAACGCGGGTCCGGGAATCACCATCGCTGCGCCGTGCGACGTGCACGCGAGATTGCCCATCACCATGCCGAAGCAGTGGTAGAACGGCACCGGAATGCACACTCGGTCCTCGGCGGTGTAATGGCAGAGCTCGCCGACGAAGAATCCGTTGTTGAGGATGTTTCGATGACTCAGCGTTGCACCCTTGGGAAAACCCGTTGTCCCCGAGGTGTACTGGATGTTGATGGCGTCGTCGCAGCGGAGCCGCTCGGACACATCGGTGATCATGCGCGGAGTCTTCGCCAGCGCTCGATGCCCGCGATCGGTCATCGCTTCCCACTGGATGCTCCCGATGAACAGCACCTCACGCAGGGATTCCACCTCGGGACGCACGTCGTCGATCATCGCCGCGTAGTTCGAACCCTTGAACTCCGTGGCCGACAACAACACCGACACCCCGGCCTGCTTCAACACGAACTGCAACTCGTGCGAGCGATACGCGGGATTGATGTTGACCAACACCGCGCCGATCTTGGCCGTCGCATACTGCGCCAGAACCCATTCCGGGCAGTTCGGTGCCCAGATTCCGACGCGGTCCCCCACCTCGACTCCGGCCACGAGCAACCCGGCCGCCAACAGATCGACGTCGGCGACGAACTCCGAGTAGGTCCACCGCCGCCCGGACGCAACATCGATCAACGCATCACGCTCCGAGTACCGCGCCGCAGTTCGATCCAGATTTGCGCCGATCGTGTCGTCCAGCACCGCTGTGTCGGACGCACCGGAAGAATAACTGTCCATGAACCCCACGGTAGTGACCGCCGTCACCCTCGGCCACCCCCCGGATAGGGGTGATGTCACTCCAGGGTGAGGGCCTCGGTCGCCTCGAGCACATCGGCTCGCGAGGTGTCCTTCAACGCCACACCCGACCGCCCGAGCTTCCTGGCACCGGCCAACAGACCGGCCACGATTCGTGCCGACTGCGCATACCCCTGCCCTTCCGGCGGGTGGATGTTGGAGATGCAATTGCGATCGGCGTCGGTGCACCCGGGTTTCGGCAGATGCGTCAGATAGATACCGAGACTGTCGGCGACCGACAAACCCGGACGCTCCCCGATCAGCACCAGCACCGTCCGCACACCCATCGCCGCCGCGATGTGATCACCCAGCGCCACCCGCGCCTCGGTCGCGATCACCGGGGCTGCTATCGAATAGCGATCGGCCAGTTCGGCTTTCAACGCCTCCAGCATCGGCACACCGTGATCGGCGAGTGCGCGCGGGGACAACCCGTCGCTCAACACGATGCCGATCTCGTCCTCCGACAGCGTGATCGCAGACAGATCTTCCGGCTGCCGACCCAGATCGGGCCGTCGTAGATACTCCGCGCGACTCGTCGCCAACGACGTCACCACCGACGGCGCACCGAGACCGACCTGCTCGACCCGGCCCACGAACTCCTCGACCTCGAGCGGCATGTGCACAGCATCGCGCGCCGCAGCATGCGCCGAGCGAAACTCGAGCACCCGCGTGGTCGGCAACGAATCACCGATGCGGCCCAACCCGATTCGAGCCTGCGTCATCGCGCGCAACTCGCCCCAGAACTCTGTTTCCGGTCGTTCCGCTGGCGTGCTCATCGCGCACTCATCAACGCGCGCAGCGGCGATCCCGCGGCATCGACGTCGAGGACTCTGCCGTCGGCGTCCACCATGCCCAGTCGGGAGAGCCACGACTCGAATTCCGGTGCGGGTCGCAGACCGAGAACCTGCCGAACGTAGAGCACGTCGTGAAAGCTCAACGACTGGTAGCCGAGCATGACGTCGTCGGCACCCGGCACCGCGATCACGAACGCGACCCCGGCGGTACCCAGGAGCGTCAGCAGGGTGTCCATGTCGTCCTGGTCGGCCTCGGCATGGTTGGTGTAGCAGACGTCGACACCCATCGGCAGTCCCAGCAGCTTGCCGCAGAAGTGATCTTCGAGGCCCGCCCTGATGATCTGTTTGCCGTCGTAGAGGTACTCGGGCCCGATGAATCCGACGACGGTGTTGATCAGCAGCGGCTCGAGATCGCGGGCCACCGCATACGCACGCGTTTCGAGGGTCTGCTGATCGACGGGGCGGTCGCCGGTACCGATGTGCGCGCCCGCCGACAACGCCGAACCCTGGCCTGTTTCGAGATACATGACGTTGTTCCCGACGGTTCCGCGGTGCAGCGATCGGCCGGCCTCGTTGGCTTGCCGAAGCAGCGGAATGTTCACTCCGAAGCTCGAATTGGCTCCTTCGGTGCCCGCGATGGATTGGAACACCAGATCGACCGGAACGCCCTTGTCGATCAGTTCCATCGTCGTCGTCACGTGCGAGAGCACGCACGATTGTGTGGGAATCTCGAAGCGCTGCCGGATCTCGTCGAGCAGGTGCAGCAGTTCGGCCGTCGCCTGAGGCGAGTCGGTCGCCGGGTTGATCCCGATGACCGCATCACCCGATCCGAGCAGCAACCCGTCGAGCGTGGCCGCGGCGATTCCGCGGGGGTCGTCCGTCGGGTGATTGGGTTGGAGCCGGGTGGTGAGTGTTCCGGGCAGTCCCACCGTCGTACGAAAAGCCGACGTCACCTGCACGGCTCGAGACACCGCGATGAGATCCTGGTTTCGCATGATCTTGCTGACTGCTGCCACCATCTCCGGAGTCAGTCCGGCGGCCACCGACCGCAACGTCGCGGCCGCGTCCGGCCTGGCGGTGACCTGGAGAAGCCAGTCCCGCAGGCCGCCGACGGTCAGGTGCGACACCGCTCCGAAGGCGAGGCGGTCGTGTGAATCGATGATGAGCCGAGTGACCTCGTCACTCTCGTACGGCACGAGCAGATCGTGTAGGAAGACATCCAGTGACACCTCGGACAGCGCCCACTGCGCAGCAGCCCGTTCGGCATCCGATTCGGCTGCGCAACCGGCCAATTCGTCACCCGATCGCAGCGGGGTTGCCTTGGCCATCAGGTCGACGAGACCGTCGAACGTGTAGGTGGTGCCCGAGACCTGCTGGGTGTAGATCGTCATTCCAGTTCGGCCTCGGCCTCGGCCAGTGCGGCGAACTCCTCGTCCGGCGAATTCGCGACGAGATGATGCCTGCTGTAGATGCCGAAGTAGGCCATGAACGCCACGAACACTCCCAGGCACCACAGTGCCGCAGTGGAATCGACGACGAACGTGGCGACGACGGCGAGCGCCGCGATGATCAACGCGAATCCGGTGGTCACGACGCCGCCGGGGGTTCGGTACGGGCGTTCCATGTTCGGCTCGTTGCGACGGAGCACGATGTGGCTGACCATCATCAGAACGTAGCTCAGCGCCGCCCCGAACACGGCCATGTTCAGCAACATTCCGCCCTGGCCGGTCAGCGAGAGCAGGAAGCCGATGACGCCGGGGACGATCAAGGCGAGCGTCGGTGCCTTGCGAGAGTTGGTGATGGACAGAGTCTTCGGTAGGTACCCGGCACGCGAGAGCGCAAAGAGCTGACGCGAGTACGCGTACATGATCGAGAAGAAGGACGCGACCAATCCGGCCAGGCCGATGTAGTTGACAATCTTGCTCGCTGTTCCGTCCCCGAGGGCTTCGACCAACGGGTTGCCCGATTCCTTGACGGCGTCGGCCCCGCCGGCTCCGGTCACCAGGAACAGCACGACGGCACCGGTCACGAGCAGCACACCCATCGCGGCGATGATGCCGCGCGGGACGTTCTTGGTCGGGTCCTTGGCCTCTTCTGCGGCCAGCGGAACACCTTCGATCGCGAGGAAGAACCAGATGGCGAACGGGACGGCAGCCCAGATGCCGAGGTAGCCGAACGGCAGGAATCCCGAGGCTCCGGCCGCGTCGGTGGGCGCGATATCGGTCAG
Source organism: Rhodococcus sp. NPDC079359 (assembly GCF_040702585.1). Taxonomy (NCBI): domain Bacteria; kingdom Bacillati; phylum Actinomycetota; class Actinomycetes; order Mycobacteriales; family Nocardiaceae; genus Rhodococcus; species Rhodococcus sp. NPDC079359. The sequence goes on along the minus strand of NZ_JBFBLH010000004.1, from coordinate 153,109 downwards.
GTTGCTCGCGTCGAATTGTCCGATGGCGGCGATGGCGAACACGATGAGTCCGACCAAGGCGATCGCGGTGATGACGAACATGATCTTGAGGGCTTCGCCTGCGCCGGACAGATGGATTCCGATGAACACCGCATAGACCACCAGGTAGACCCACCACCCGTCGGTGATTCCGAACAGCCCGAGGGACTCGACGTAGGCACCGATGAACGTCGCGATGGCGGCGGGCGCGATGGCGTACTCGATGAGAATCGCTGTGCCGGTGGCGAATCCGCCCCACGGGCCGAGAGCACGGCGCGCGAAGGTGTAGCCACCACCCGCGGCGGGCAGCGCCGAGGACATCTCGGCCATGCCGAGCACCATGGCCAGGTACATGCCCGCGATGATGATCGCCGCGATGAGCAGACCACCGAAACCACCCTCGGCGAGCCCGAGGTTCCACCCGGAATAGTCGCCGGAGATGACGTAGCTGACTCCGAGGCCCGCCAGCAGGACCCAGCCTGCCGTCCCCTTCTTCAGGGTTCGTTTGGCCAGGTAGTCACCGCCCTCGACGTGTGACTGAGTGCTCTCGTGGGAGCCCGATTTCGGAGGAGACGACTGGGGGTCTACTACGGACATGACAAGCCTCTCGTAGCCTTTACTCTCGGGACGACGGTCACGCCCGAGGGGACGATTCACAACAGGTGTGGCGCGCGAATCGGTTCACGATAGGCCCGTGATGTAAGCGCCGCGTCATCGATGAATGACGGGCAAATTACGACTGGTGCCCCACGGCGTTGACGTCACCGATGTCGCCCTCGTCCGGTTCGGCGACTGTCAATACCGCGTCCACCACAGCTCTGTTGGTTTCCAACTCACGCTCCAGTCGCCGGAGCGTGTGTGCGATGCGTGATTCTGCGAAATCACCGACGAGGTCGACACTCGCCACCACATAGATCTGTTTGGGACCGACGAACTCGATGCGAACGAACCTGACCGACGCCACCTCGGGGAGTTGCTCGATCCGCTGCACCACCGCATTCCATAATGCCCTCGAACCCGGTTCACCGGTGAGGAATCGGCGGTTTCGATCGATCAGAACGAACGCGACGATTCCGAGCAGTATCCCCACGAGAATGGACCCGATGGCGTCGAAGGCGGCGTTACCGGTGAGTTGGTGTAATCCGATTCCGGCACCGGCGATCACGATGCCGATCAACGCGGCACTGTCCTCTGCGAACACTGCGCGCAGCGTCGGATCCGAGGTCTCGAGCGCGTAATCGAGAAAGTCTCTGTGGTACTCGGCGGCCTCGCCGCGAATCTGTCGAACCGATTGCAGAAACGAGACTCCCTCGAGCAGAAATGCGATGCCGAGCACCACGTATGCGACAAGGTAGTTCTCGCTGCTCGATTCGCCGGCGAACAGCGAGGTGATGCCGTGCCACACCGACACCGCCGCACCGGCGACGAAGAGTCCGACCGCTGCGAGAGTCGACCAGAAGTAGGTCTCCCGCCCGTACCCGAGAGGCCGTCGATCGTCCGGTCCGCGCGATCCCCGGCGATTGGCGACGAGCAGAAAGATCTCGTTCCCGGTATCGGCCCACGAGTGCGCGGCTTCGGCAACCATCGACGCAGATCCGGTGAACACCGCTGCAAAGGTCTTCGCGATCGCGACGCCGAGGTTGGCGACGAAAGCGATGACCACGGTGCGCAGGCTCTCGTCACCCTCGACGTGGTCGGACTTCGGTGCGCTCTTCATCGTTTGCACTGTATGCGCTGCGCGCAGTGGTGCGGTTGAGTGCCGCCTGGGGCTCTCAGCCGCACCACTGCCGCAGGCATTCAGCCCTGGAGCATCCCGGGAACGGGACATGCGTCGACGGCCTCGGCGACCACCAGGGGATCGTCGGGGATCTCCGGCCGTCGGCCTTCTTCCCAGTCGACGCCCACGAGCGGTGGGTGCTCGGCGAGGATGTCGTTCTCCTCGGCGGTGTACGCACGTCCGCGGCTGAGGAAGCGCACTCCCTCGGGCGATTCGAGCGAGAACCCACCGCCGCGGCCGGGAACCACGTCGAGCACGAGTTGCGTGTGCTTCCACGCCTGGAATTGAGACCCCGAAATCCACACCGGTACACCGTCGCTCCCGCTCGGGAGATCCTGTGGGACCTCGCCGACCCCGAGCCTGAGGTCGATGTACCCCAGAAGAACGTCCCGGTCGCCGACGATGAATTCGCCTGCGGGATAACACATCGGCGACGACCCGTCACAGCATCCCCCGGACTGATGCATCATCAGTTCGCCGTGGATACCGCCGAGGCGACGGAGCAGGTCCATCGCCTCGACGGTGGTCTTCAGCCGCGCAGGCGGCCGAGGGGCATTCATCAGAAGAAGCCCTGTGCCTTCTGCGCGTAGCTGACCAACAGGTTCTTGGTCTGCTGGTAATGATCGAGCATCATCTTGTGGTTCTCGCGGCCGATACCCGACTGCTTGTAACCACCGAAGGCCGCGTGCGCGGGGTACTGGTGATACGTGTTGGTCCACACACGACCGGCCTGGATATCGCGGCCGGCGCGGTAGGCAATGCCGCCGTCCCGCGACCAGACGCCTGCGCCGAGCCCGTACAGGGTGTCGTTGGCGATCTCGATGGCGTTGTCGTAGTCGGTGAACGACGTGACCGAGACGACCGGGCCGAAGATCTCTTCCTGGAAGATGCGCATGTTGTTCTTGCCGGTGAAGATCGTGGGCTGCATGTAGTAGCCGCCGTTGAGGTCGCCGCCCAGCTGTGCACGCTCGCCGCCGGTGACGACCTGTGCGCCCTCGCCCTTGCCGATCTCGATGTACGACAGGATCTTCTGGAGCTGATCGTTCGAGGCCTGTGCGCCGATCATGGTCTCGGTGTCGAGCGGATCTCCCTGTCGCACAGCCTTGGTACGGATGGCTGCGAGGGCGAGGAACTCGTCGAAGATATCGGCCTGGATCAGCGAGCGCGACGGGCAGGTGCACACTTCACCCTGGTTGAGGGCGAACATCGTGAAGCCCTCCAGCGCCTTGTCCTGGTAGTCGTCGTTGGCCTGCAGCACGTCGGAGAAGAAGACGTTGGGGCTCTTGCCACCGAGCTCGAGGGTCACCGGGATCAAGTTCTGCGACGCGTACTGCATGATCAGGCGGCCGGTGGTGGTCTCGCCGGTGAACGCGATCTTGGAGATACGCGGGCTCGATGCCAGCGGCTTGCCTGCCTCGACGCCGAATCCGTTGACGATGTTGAGCACGCCCGCAGGCAGCAGATCGCCGATGATCGAGATCAGGTGAAGGATCGACGCGGGGGTCTGCTCGGCGGGCTTGAGCACCACTGCGTTACCGGCCGCGAGGGCGGGGGCCAGCTTCCACACGGCCATGAGGATCGGGAAGTTCCACGGGATGATCTGCCCGACGACGCCGAGCGGCTCATGGAAGTGGTAAGCGACTGTGTCGCTGTCGATTTCGGAGAGCGATCCCTCCTGCGCGCGGATGCAGCCGGCGAAGTATCGGAAGTGATCGATGGCCAGCGGGATGTCGGCGTTCAGTGTTTCGCGGATCGGCTTGCCGTTGTCCCAGGACTCCGCCAGCGCGATGGACTCGAGGTTGTCGGCGATGCGGTCGGCGATCTTGTTCAGGATCACGGCACGCTCGGCCGCGGAGGTCTTGCCCCATGCGGGGGCCGCGGCATGTGCGGCGTCGAGCGCGAGCTCGATGTCCTCGGACGTGGAACGGGCGACCTCGCAGAAGTTCTCACCGGTGACGGGAGTCGGGTTCTCGAAGTACTGGCCCTTGACCGGCGGTACCCACTCGCCGCCGATCCAGTTGTCGTAGCGCGACTGGAACGACATGACGGAATCGGCGGTACCTGGACGAGCGTAGACGGACATTGAAAATCCTCCTGATCGACACGTGCTTCACAGTTGATGCGGTGTGTGATTCAGGACACTAGGGGTTGCAACGTTGCAACTACGTTGCCGATTCCGAGGACGGCCTGGAGCGACCGGTTCCTCAGATGCCGAGATCGCGGTCGAGAAGGTCGATACGCGCACTGACCTGCCCGTAGAGCGCGGAGTCGCGGCTGAGCGTGGCCCGGTACGCCTCCCATGCGATGACGTCCGTGCGGCCGTGGATGGACGAGGTCCACTGCGCCAGCAGCACCGGATCTCCGAGTCGGAGCAATGCGGCCTGCATCCGAGACCGCAGTTCCTCGCGGATCTCCTCGATTCCCGGCGCGGACGACCCGGGAAGCACCGGGCCCGAGTAGATGCGCAGAGCAGCGTCGACGTCGCCTCGATCCAGGGCTCGTCGGATATCGCCGACGTCGGAGGACAACTCGCCGACCAGCCGGTAGGGCCGCGATGCCAGGCCTGCAGTACCGAAGGCCTTGCGCAGCCTCGACATCTCGGCGCGAATGGTGACCGAGTCGAGTTCCTGCTCGTCGAGCAGCACGGCGAGGTGGTCGGAGCTCAGACCCTCGGGATGCTCACCGAGCAGAAGCAGAATCTCGGCGTGCCGCTGCGAGAGCGGTATCCGGCCGGATCCGCGCACCACTCCCGGCCGTCCCGATCCCAGGACCTCGAGCCGAGGGGCTGTGTCGCCCAATGATTTCGGCGAGTTCATCAGATGCAGGCGCAGCTCGGATTCAGCAGCGGCGACCGTTGCGCGCACCAACGAGAGCACCTCGGGCACCGCTACCCGCGGGCCACCGGTGATGTCGATGGCACCCAGGATGTGACCACTGGTGGGGTGGTGCACCGGTGCCGCCGAGCAGCTCCACTCGTGCACCGACCGCGAGAAGTGCTCGGATGCGAAGATCTGCACGCTGTGATCGACCGCGAGCGCAGTGCCGGGGGCGTTGGTGCCTTTGCTCTCCTCGCTCCAATCGACCCCCTCGGCGAAGTCCATCGCGAGTGCTCGGTCCTTGGCCGCGGAATCACCCTCGACCCACAGCAGGCGTCCCTCGGCATCGGAAATCGCAACGAGCAAACCGGTGTCGGACGCGTCCTCGACCAGAAGCTTTCGAATCACCGGGCGGATGATGGCCATCGGGTGTCCGTTGCGGTAGCGCTCGAGGTCCGCACCGGTCAGCGCAGGAGTGTCGTTGCCACCGTCCGGGTCGACACCCTTGGTTCGGCTGCGCATCCACGAATCGAGAACGACGGACCGGACGGCCGAACCGTGGGTGCGAACGTCGTCGACGAAAGATTGATGGGCACTGGACATCTGGCGCGCGAGCACAGCGACGTCCTCGCCGGGGCGCACTGCGACCCAGGGGTTGCCACCACTGTCCGATCGGCTTGCCATTCGACGCTTCCTCCGTGACCTGTCCACATCGTTGTAACCCAGCTCACACGCAAGGATACAGCCGTGGCCGACGCACGCGGCCGTGGCCGGTTGCGCCGACCCCGAGTGCCTACTTCTTCTTGACGGCCGTGGTGATGATGTCGTTGCTGGTGTCACCACTCGATTTGGCCCGCTTGTCTGCGCGCTTGTCCTTGAGCGATTTGCCGGATTTCTTGGTCATCGTGTTGCGGGGCGATTTGTCCGACATGGCAGTAACCCATCTATCGGGGAACCTGAACGGTCCCCAGACCACGAACGCTACGCCTAAACACCCTCACCGTGGTCTGCAACAGCCACCGGTCAGTCCGCCTGCTCCACTCACATCAACGCAGCGGCGCGCTCGGCGAACATGATCGCCGTCGCATGCGGGCCGCGGCTGGGCACCACCGGGAACGCCGAAGTATCGATCACGAAGACTCCGTCCACTCCCCGCACGCGACAGTGATCGTCGAGCACCGACCCCGGATCCGACTCGGGACCCATCCTGGCGCTACCGGACAGGTGCAACGACGTGCCCAGTGCCGCGAAAGGGTCGTCGGTCGCAGGGACTTCAGCGCAGGCCATGGACGGCGATGCGATCAGATCTCGCACCAGTGCGACGCCACCTCGCATCGCCTGCCGATCACCCTCCGATTCGAGATAGCGGTAGCGCACGTCCGGAGCCTCGAACGGATCCGTGCTGCGCAGCGCGATGCTCCCTCGCGCCGTCGAGCGCATGAGGCCGACACCGAACACGTGGGGACCCGCGGGGAGCCCGGAAATGAGTCGGTCGAATCTTCCGGTGTAGGGCCTGATCTCCACGTCGCCCGCATGCAGCACCGCTTCCAGAGCACGAGATGCCGTCGGGAATTCGTTCGTCGTGACGACGGGAACGGCAACCTCGGGATGGTCACTGAAACCCTGGCCGACTCCCGGACTGTCGGCGATGACCGAAATGCCCAGCGCAGCAGAGCTTTCCGACGGTCCTATGCCGGATCGAAGCAGCAGGGCAGGAGTATGCACCGCGCCGGCCGAGATGACAACGGTATCGGACTCGACGACACTGCGTACACCGTCGGCGATGATCTCGACCCCGATCACCTTGCTTCCCTTGAACATCAACGACGCGACCGTCGTATTCCCCTGTACCCGTAGGTTCTTCCTTCCGACGACCGGCAACAGATATGCCAGAGCGGCACTTACGCGGACCCCGTCGCGGATGTTCGAGGGCACAACGCCGACTCCCCCCACGGCCGCGTCGGGAGCGTTCAGATCATCATGGAATCGAAAGCCAGCGTTCGTAGCGGCCTCTACGAATGCCGCCGTCACTGGATGTCGGTCCTGCACGTGAGTGCGCGAGACCGGCATCGGTCCGTGGGAACCGTGCCACCGACCGGTCGCCTCGACATCGAGATCGGTTTCGGAGGCGATGTAGAACGGCAACACCTGATCGAACGACCACACCGACTGCGGCCAGGCGTCGAAGTCGCCCGGCGTGGCGCGGATGAAGTAACCGCCGTTCACTGCGCCGGAGCCCCCCAGCACCCGGCCTCGCGCGATCGTCCGAGACACGGCCGACGCGAGTTCGGCCGTGTAGGTTCCCACCCATTCGCTCCCCGGGCCGATGGGAAGCGTCGACGCGTCGAGCAAAGCCGCCGGAACGTCGGCGACGCCGGAGAACGCAGGCCCGGCTTCGAGCAACAGCACCGACCGATCGGGATTCTCACTGAGCCTCGACGCGACGACGCAGCCGCAGGATCCGCCTCCCACGACGATGACGTCCGCGTGCTCGATTCCGATCACACCGTCTGCGGGGCGGGCCCGGCTCGCATCGCGTCAGCCGTCCAGGCGAGGCTTGAGCGCGTCGATGCTGCGCGCGGACAGTGCACCGCGCCACAGGCCTGCGCCATACGCGACATCATCGGCACGTTTGTAGAATGCATACCGCACAGGGTCGAGGCCGCCGAGTTCACGATGCTTGTACCAATCCGAAAACGCCTCTGCAACAGCCAATCCCAGCGCTATTCTACGAATACGACTCGACAGCAGCACGGCGAGCAGGGTGATCGGCCAATAGTGTCGACACAGGGCCGACGCCAACTGCCACAACCCCGCCACGAAACCCTCGGCAGCGAGAATGGCCGCGATCCGCGTGGGCTGATCCAGACCGACGAACATCTTGCGCAGGCGGACGATCGTGACACCGAGCGTGGCGGCGGCACCGACGAGTCCGATCCTCGTCAGACTCGCGGCGAGCAGACACGCGACCAACGTCCACGGCGACATTGCGATGGGCGGCACCATTCCCGGATGACGTGCCGACAACGGGGTGGCACCGGTCCCGTAGAACAGCTTGCGGGCGAACCACTCGACGAAGGTGACGCGATGCTCGTGCGCGACGTGAGCGACCGGTTCGTAGCGCAGTCGCCAACCCGCCTCCTGCAGCCGCCAGCACAGGTCCACGTCCTCGGCCACGTGCATCGACTCGTCGAATCCCTCGCAGTCCATCGCCACCGACCGACGAATCAGCATTGCAGCACTGGGCACGTAGGAGACCGAGCTGCCTGCGCGTACCGCTGCTTCCCTGCGACCGAGATCGAGGGACGAGCGCGCGTGTTCGTACCTGGCCAGGGCGCTGCCCTCGGGCTCCAGCGCGACGATTCGGGGTGCCACCAGCGCCACGGCCGGATCCGAGAAGTGTCCCAGCATCACCTCGAGCCATCCCTTGCGCGGCACGACGTCCGAGTCCAGGAAAGCAACGAAATCCGTTGTTGCACATCGTAATCCCGTGTTTCGCGCCGCAGCGGGTCCGCGCGAGTGCTCGTGCCGGAGCACCGTCACGCTGCCCACACTCCACGAGACCCGCGGCACTGCGACCGGAACGTCCGACCCGTCGTCGACGATGATGACGTGCAGACCGTGGAGTGCGGCGATCAAGCGCTCCAACCCGGCCTCGTTGTTCTTGAGCGGTACGACCACGGTGACGTCGCTCGGCGACGGGATCGACATAGGGCGCGGGTTCCCGACACCCGAGTCGAGCAGTTTGCGAGCGACGAGAGCGGACTGCGAGTCGGTCACTTCGATGAAACCGTCACCGATCATCGCCGCTGCCGTCGGTGCCAGCTTGAGCATGCGTGTCGGTGAACCACCGATCAGGACTCGTCCTTCGGAGAATGTGCGTACGCGTGGATCGACTCGCACCCCGAAGCCGTCAGGCAACCGACCTTCACCCATCAGGAGATCGTAAGCGGACGAGACGCCGAAGTGTCGGCCACCCGTGAAATCGGACGGAACATACCCATGCCCCGTTTTTCCGGAATCGTCGGACGGCTCCTCAGCAGGCATTCCATCGAGCTCGTTCATGTGATCACTCCGTGCTCGGAGGGACTCCATCTCTGCACAGCATCGCCGGCGCGGGTGCAGAGCTGCTCGAACATCCGACGCCCCTCCTCCGGATCGGACCCGGTGGGATCACCGAGCACCCCGTTCGCAGTGATCGGTGCCATGCCGTCGACGCGAAGCGCAGGCAACAGATCGGCGATGTCGGCTACATTGCCCACCTCGGCCTTGCTCATGTTCACCACCTCGGGCGAAAGGTGCAGCAGCAACGACGTTTCGGTGCGCCCGGCGTGAGCATCTGCTCCCGGTATCGCGCACGGAAACCACACGACGTCGCGGCCCTCGTAGCGCAGCAGCAGTACGGCAGAGCGCACGGTGGGGCCGTTGCCTCCGTGTCCGTTGACGAACACCACTCGCTCGGCCCAGCGGCACGCGGAACGCCCGTACTCCACCAGAACCGATTCGAGAGCTGCGGCCCCGATCGACACGGTGCCGGGAAATCCCTCGTGCTCGCCACTGGCTCCGTACGCGATCGCGGGGGCCACGAGAGCATCCGCGATGGTGTGCGCCACGGCGGTTGCGATACGAGTGTCGGTATCGAGCGGGAGGTGCGGACCGTGCTGCTCGATCGAGCCGACCGGCACCACCAGGGTGCGAGACCCGTCGAGGTCCGGCCAGTACTGCGTACCGAGGGGGTCCGTGGCCATGAGTGCAGATGCTATCGGATGGAACGAGGACGTCACGCCGCCGAAACACTGCGACGATAATCTTCGATTCGTGCCACCCCGTCGCCGATCCGTATTGCTCTCGCAATTGTCGATATCGGCACCCGGCGGCCCGCAACCGACAATTCTGCAAGAGTTACGCCGAGTCATTCTTGCCGGCGATGCGCCGCCGAATACGCCGATTCCACTCAATGAAGTAGCGGAACTCTTCGGGGTGAGCAGAATTCCGGTGCGCGAATCCCTCAAGACACTCATCGGCGAGGGACTGGTCGATCATCGACCGAATCTGGGCTACACGGTTGCGCAGTTGACCGCAGCCGAACTTCGCGAAATGTACATCGTGCGAGAGGTATTGGAGACGGCTGCACTACCGTCCGCAGTCGAGCTCGCCACCGAGGCCGACCGGGCCCACATCGTCGAGATCAATTGTCAACTCGAGGCCTCGCTTGCCCAGGACGACTCGCGAGAATATCACCGCCTCTCGCGTGAGTTCCACCTGTCCCTGACCCGTCCGTCCCGCATGCATCGATTGCTGCACATGCTCGAATCCGCCTGGAACATAACCGAACCCGTGCAACCCATGGTGCATGTCGCCGGGTCGGACAGGGCGTCGCTGCACAGCGATCACGCCGAAATGCTCGCGGCATTTCTGGCCGGCGATTCCGCGGGCTTGCTGCGCGCCGCGCAGCATCACCACACGCGTCTCAATTCGGTCATTTCGACACTGTCGAACGATCACGGATTGTTCGCCGATCCGTCGTCGGAATAGAGACTGCAGGAACGACCGGAAAGATATATCGCTCTCGTCACGAGTGCGCAACACTTCGCCGCTAACTTTTCCTCATTCGCTCGTTCACCTCCTTCGTTCGTCTCATACGCCATGCCGTCAGGAGCATCGATGACAGATACAGCGCACGGTCCCGCTCAAACGGGAGATCTCGTGGAAGCCGCGGGCCACCCCGTCGGTGGTGGACTGATCAAGGACACCTATGACCCACGGCTGACCAACGAGGATCTCGCTCCGCTGAAGAAGCAGACCTGGACCTCGTACAACCTCTTCGCCTTCTGGATGTCGGACGTGCACTCGGTCGGCGGTTACGTGACGGCGGGCAGCCTGTTCGCGCTCGGGCTGGCCAGTTGGCAGGTGCTGATCGCGTTGCTAGTCGGCATCACGATCGTCTACTTCTTCTGCAATCTGGTCGCCAAGCCGAGCCAGGTGACGGGGGTTCCGTATCCGGTCATCTGTCGCAGCGTGTTCGGAGTGCTCGGTGCCAACATCCCGGCGATCATCCGTGGCCTGATCGCGGTGGCCTGGTACGGCATCCAGACATTCTTGGCATCGGCTGCCCTCGACATCGTGCTGATCAAGCTGTTCCCGTCCCTGGCTCCGTACGCCGTCACCGCGGACTACGGTTTCGCCGGACTGTCGCTGCTCGGTTGGGCGAGTTTCCTGTTCCTCTGGGTCGTTCAGGCTGCGGTGTTCTGGCGCGGGATGGAGTCGATCCGCAAGTTCATCGACTTCTGCGGCCCTGCCGTCTACGTCGTCATGTTCATGCTGTGCGGCTACCTGATCTGGAAAGCCGGCTGGGGCGCAATCGATCTCACCCTCGGCGATGTCGAGTACACCGGCTTCAGCGCCGTTCCCGTCATGCTGGGAGCCATTGCGCTCGTCGTCTCGTACTTCTCCGGTCCGATGCTCAACTTCGGTGACTTCTCTCGGTACGGAAAGTCCTACGCTGCCGTCAAGAAGGGCAACTTCCTCGGTCTGCCCGTCAACTTCCTGGTGTTCTCCATCCTCGTTGTCGTCACCGCCTCGCTGACCCTGCCGGTGTTCGGCGAGCTGATCACCGACCCTGTCGAGACGGTCGCCCGCATCGACAGCACCTTCGCCATCGTCCTCGGTGCCCTCACCTTCGCCATCGCGACGGTCGGCATCAACATCGTCGCCAACTTCATCGCTCCGGCTTTCGACTTCTCCAACGTCAGCCCGCAACGCATCAGCTGGCGCGCCGGTGGCATGATCGCCGCAGTCGGTTCGGTACTGATCACCCCGTGGAACCTGTACAACAATCCCGAGGTCATCCACCTGACGCTCGAGACCCTCGGCGCGTTCATCGGGCCTCTGTTCGGAATCCTGATCGCCGACTACTACCTGATCCGTAAGCAGCACGTGGCGGTCGACGAACTCTTCTCGATGTCCAAGACCGGCCTGTACTGGTACTCGAAGGGCTACAACCCGGCGGCGGTGTACGCGACCGTCGCGGGCGCAGCGGTGGCGATGTTCACCGTGCTGTTCAACGGAGCCGTCGACGGCCTGGAGATCGCCGGTATGTCCACGGCGTCGAAGTACAGCTGGTTCATCGGCTGCGGCATCGGATTCGCCACGTACTACTTCCTTGCGACGCGAACCAAGCTGGCTGTCACCAACTTCGACGTTCCAGCGAAGGCATAGGATCTCTTCCGTGCTCATCAAGGTCATCAATCCGAACACCACCAGTTCGATGACCGCAACGATCGGTGACTGTGCCCGGGCCGTGGTCGGCCCGGGCACGGTCGTCGACGCGGTCAGCCCCTCGATGGGGCCCGTCTCGATCGAGAGCCATGTCGACGAAGCCCTCAGCGTCCCAGGAATTCTCGCCGAGATCGCCAGTGGCGAGGCCGCGGGGGTCGACGGCTACGTCGTCGCCTGCTTCGGTGATCCCGGCATCGACGCGGCTCGCGAGCTCGCGGCCGGGCCGGTCATCGGTATCGCCGAGGCGGCCATGCACGCCGCGAGCTTCCTGGGCCGAGGATTCAGCGTCGTCACCACACTCGGGCGCACCGTCGGGCGTGCCCAGGATCTGGCCAACCACTACGGCTTCGGACGCCACTGCCTCGGCATCCACGCGTGCGACCTGCCGGTCCTCGATCTCGAGGCGGACCCCGACGCCCGCAAGATCGTCACCGAGGCGTGTCGCATCGCCGTGGAGACGGACGGTAGCGATGCCGTGGTCCTCGGATGTGCGGGGATGGCCGATCTGTGCCAACACATTTCGGCCGAGATCGGCGTACCGGTGGTCGACGGCGTCGCCGCGGGAACACTGTTCGTGCAGTCACTGATCTCGCTGGGACTGGGTACCGGAAAGAGGGGCGAATTCGCCGTTCCGCCACCCAAGCGCTACACCGGGATGCTGGAGGGTTTCAGCCGACCGATCCCTGATCCTTAGCCCTGGATCCGCGATCGATCAGGTCTCGCACAACTGCCGATACGGCACCCCGGGCAGGTAGCGGTCCCATTCGGCTTCGGTGACCACCGAGCCCCCGGATTCGCACAGGCGACTGCGGACCTCGTCCGGCTCGGTCTGCCACATGCGGAGGTCGCGGGCCGAGCCACCGCCGAAGAGCACCTGTCCGCCCGCGCCGAACACCGCGGTGTAGACACGCTGGCCGTACGCGGTGAGGGCCGCATACTCTTCGGGTGCGTAGCGGTCCCCCACGTTCCACAGCCAGAGCGTCGATCCCCCCTCACCGGCGGCCAGCCGCGTACCGGATCGATCGAACGAGAGCGACCAGATCGGACTGGACGGTCCGACGATGCGCGAGAGGTGCTGTGGGTTGTCCGGATTCTCCATGTCCCACAGTCGAATCGAGCGATCAGCACTGCCTGCGGCGAGTGTTCGCCCGTCCGGTGAGATGGCCACGGCCTGCACGTCACTTCCGAAACCGCCCAACGTGGTCCTTCGACGCGGATCGGTGGGGTCGGAGATGTCCCACAGTTCGACCACGCCACCGACACTGGCGATGACGAGTACCGAACCGTCGGGCGACAGCGCCATACCCGCGGGGTAGTTACCCGCCTCCAGGGTCGACAACGCTCGCGGGATCGTTGGGTCGGCCAGCGACCACAACGACACGTCGTTCGAGTTCTGGCCGGAGACGACCAGAAGCGATCCCGTTCCGTCGAAGACCAGCCCCGCAGTCAAGCTGGTCGTTGCCTCCCGAATGCCACCGAGGGCGACCGGATCGGTGAGATCGGTTGTGTCCCAGAGCTGAAATCCACCGGTGGTGGTACCCACAGCAGCACGGGTGCCGTCTGCGGTCAGTGCTACCGCCCCCGTCTGCTGGGCACCGTCGCCGATCACCAACGGTGCCGACGCCACCGGATTCTCCACATCCGTGACGTCCCAGACGATCGTGGCCGGGGCTCGGCTACCGGCACCGACGAGCATCCGGGTGTCCGACGCACCGATGGGGTTCTGATAGATCGTGTCGCCGGCATCGACCAGGGCCGGTCCGGGAAGTGGCCAGATCCGCGTGATGCCATCGCCACTGGCCGTCACGATCGACGAGCGATCCGGTGAGAACGCGAGCGAAGTGACCTCGATGGGGCCGGGCAGTGTCCGCTGCAGCGTTCCCGAGTCGGCGTCCCACACCTTCGTGGTGTTGTCCGAACTCGCCGCAGCGATCAACACCCCGTCCCCGCTGAACGCGACGTCGTTGACGTAACTGGTGAATCCAGTCAACGCCGGTAGTGCAGTCAGCCGACCGCCGTCGACCGCCCAGCGTAGAACCTCGCGACCGGTGGTACCCGCGATCAACGTGGTGCCGTCGGGAGAGAATGCCAGCTGTAGCGCGGTGTAGGTCGATCCGTCCGACGGGACGTCGATCAGCGGAACGACAGGGGCTGCTGGAGACGCGGTCAGTCGGGTCGCGTCCCACAGCCGCATCGCGCGCCCCGGACCGGCCGTCACCAGGTATCGACTGTCGGGACTGAATTCCGTCGCTGTCGGCGAACCAGGTTGAGAGACTTCACCTATGGTGCGCGGCGCGGTGGGATCTGCAACGTCGAGGAGAGGCAGTGTGTCATCTTGGGTTCCGACGAGGAGCAGCCGGCCGTCGGGAGAGTACGACAGGCTACTGACGCCAGTTGCGTCGATGCGCGACAACAACATCGGTGCAGACGGGTTCGCCACATCCCACAGCTCGACGCCGTACGATCCTCCCACAGCGAGCACGCTCCCCTGCGGATCGAACGTCAACACCCGGGCGTCACGCAAGACAATTTCACCGAGCTTCGCGTGCCCGTCTGCGAGCGACCACATCCGCACGTGTCCGTCGGAACCGGCTGTCGCCACGATGTTTCCGCGCGGCTCGACCGCGGTCACCGCCCCGCCCTCCACTCCGAGCAGCCGCACAGGAGTGTGGATCGCAGATGAATCGAGTAGCGATGACCGCGCCTCCGTCGTGCGGTCCACCTCGTACGACGCCAACGCGAAATATGCCGCCAGCCCGGGATCTCGAGTCCTCAATTGCTCTGCGACACCGGCGATCTGACGTGAGACAGCCTCTGCCTCCGCGCGCTCGGCCTCGACCCGTCGGTTGTTCGCGTCCGACCGAGCAACGAACGCGGTCACTGCCAGTGTCACAGCCAGTACGGTCAGCAGCGCGAGTGCAGTGACGAGCGTTTCGAGGGTGCGTCGCCGACGTCGGTCGCTTCGGTTCTGTTGCTCGATTCGGTTCGCACTCGCGTCGAGGTAGCGCCTCTCCACCGAGTTGAGATCTCGCCGACGTACCGGACCGAGGGATTCCTGCACCAGCGCCAACCTCGATTCCGGCAGCAACGAACCGTCGTCGCGATCGTTGTTCTCCCACAGTTCTGCGGCCTGGGTGAGTCGACGGTGCTCGACGAGCCACTGACGATCGTCGTCGAGCCACTCGCGCAGCCGCTGCCACGCCGTCAGCAACGCCTCGTGGGTGATCTGGACGGTCTCTTCTCCGACGGTCAGCAGTCTGCGTGCGGCAAACCGTTCGACGACGATGTCGACGTCGGTGACCGCGACCTCGTTCTCGTCTCCGTTGAACAGCTCCACGCGATCGACGCGGCGACGAGTGACGACCTCGTCGTCGAGATTGACCAACCGCATGAAGATGCGCCGTGTCTCGCGCTGCTGTTCGGCGGTCAAGGCCGAGAACACTTCCTCGGCGCTCTGCCCCACCGCACCGCCGATCCCGCCGGTAGCGAGATAGTCCGAGACAGTCAACGTTCTACCGCTCGACACCTGCCACGTGGTGAGCAGGGCATGGGACAGCAGCGGCAGGGCACCGGAGTCATGGGCGAACTGCGATCCGCGTGGACCCAATTCGCCGACCAAGACCTGCACGAGGGCGGCCTCGACGGAGACACCCGCCTTCGCGGCAGGCGACACGATGACCTCCCGCAGTTGTGACTCGGTGAGACGCCCGACAACCACCGGGTTGTCGGACAGGCCGGCGAGCAGCGCGTCCTCGGACACGGCGTTCTGGTAGAAATCCGCCCGCAGTCCGACTACGAGAACCGACCCCGCGCTCGGCAACGCCGCTGCCGCACGCAGAAAGTTCTCGCGCTCGAGCGGTGTCGCCAGTGTCCACAACTCCTCGGCCTGATCGAGGACGAGAACCGATCCCGGCGCAAAGGATTCGGCTCGCTCGGGGAAGGCACGAATATCGCCGACGCCGGAATGGACTTCCGAACCGGGGAATCTCGATGCCAGCCCGGCACGCAGGAGCGAGGACTTGCCGGAGCCCGAAGCACCGACGACGAAGACGATGCCTCCACCGGAGCCGAGGGCCTCACGGACGCGTGTGCCCAGACGCTCGATCACGTCGTCACGGCCGAAGAACCACTCCGCATCGGCCGGCTCGAACGCCTCGAGGCCCTTGTACGGAGGGTCGCCCTTCACCGGATCGACGGTCCGCCTGCCCGGGATCGACCGCACCCTCGACACCGCGTCCCACCACAGGGCGCGCTCGTCCTCGTCGGCGACGCCGCATGCGATCAGTACGGCGGCGAACATCTCGGCGCTGGCTTTGGTCGGGACGTGATGTCCGGAGAACCAGCCACCGATGGTGCCGTGCAAGCCACCGGAACGCTCGACGATCTCCCGGACCGTGGCACCCGCCTCTGTCCGGATCGCACGCAATGCTGCCGCGAATTCCGTGCGGTCCGTGATCGACGAAGGATCCGGACGGTCGATGGTCATGAGCGAGAACTATAGAACCGGGAAAACCTCGATAGAGGCACTCGAGCATCGCGCTGAGCTGCGCGAACAGCAAATTGATGCGTTTGAATGACGCTCGTACGGAGTCCGTGGCCGTCCGTATTGACCTTGTACGGACATGCTCGTTCAGCTGGATCCGCGACGAAGTCCAGTCGACGATGGACGGTGTTGTCGGGGCAAGTGGACACTCCAGGGGGGAAATTTTCGTGCTCGAACAAACGCTGGCATCGGCAGTGCATCACCCGTTCCGGAGGCCGGCACAGCGGGGACCCGGTGCAGTCCCGACACCGCTCGAAGCTCGCCACCGCAAGCCTGCGTTGAGCGCCCGCGAGATCGAGGTCATGCTCGCCTGGTTCGCCTCCGACTCGAAAACGGTCGCAGCTCGGTCCGTCTACATCTCGGTGGGCACGATCAACACCCACATCACCCGCATCCGGCAGAAATACGCGGCGGTGGGACGCAGCGCGCCGACGAAGGCCGCCCTGTTCGCTCGCGCACTACAGGACGGCCACACTCACCTGTCCGAATGGTGACTGTCGATTCGTCTCCCTGCGGCGGCCGTCCAGGTCGAATCGGCCCCTCGGTTCTGGATCCCGGACTCCGATCGGCGTCGGTTATCCCAGACCTGGGAGCTGATTCGACCGCGTGAAGTCAGGCGGCACGAGGACATCCGACGGTGACAGTTCGTGGACCGACGTGCGACCGAGACCGAGTACGGCGGAGTCCAGGCCGCCGCGCAGGATGTCGAGGACGTTCTCCACTCCGGCCTGACCGTTCGCCGCCAGACCCCACAGATACGCCCGCCCGATCAACACCGCCCGCGCACCGAGCGCGAGCGCCTTCGCGATGTCACTTCCCCGACGCACACCACCGTCGAGGGTGATCTCTACCTGATCGCCCACGGCCTCGGCGATCGCAGGCAACACCCTGATCGACGCCGGGGAACCGTCGAGATTGTTACCACCGTGATTGGACACCGAGATCGCGGTGACGCCTGCGTCCACGGCCCGCAGTGCGTCGTCGACCCGCGAGATGCCCTTGAGCATGAACGGCCCGTCCCACTGCTCGCGCAACCACGCGATGTCATCCCACGTGGGCAGCGGGGTCGCCTTCCACTCTCGATAAGCAGCGAAGAACGTCGGCGCACGCCCACCGGGCGGCGCGAGGTTCGGAGCAGTCAGATCAGGGAATACGCCCGACCGCGCCCACTGCGTCAGCCACCGTGGCCGACACAGCGCTTGCGGCGCGAACCGGATCATCGCCCTCGGATCGAGGCGTTCGGGAATCACCGGGCTACCCCAGTCACGGCCCTCCGAGAACGACCAGTCCATCGTCAGAATCAGCCCGACCGCGCCTGCATCACGTGCACGCTGAAGCATGTGCCCCAACAACTCTCGTGAACCGACCCAGTGCAGCTGAAAGAACGTCTGTGGGTTGGCCGCGACGACCTCTTCGATCGGTTTGCTCGCGAACAACGACAACCCCATCGAAATCCCCCGCGCCGCAGCAGCTCTGGCGACGGCGACCTCACCGTCCGGGTGTACCGCCTGCACACCCGTCGGGGAGATCATTGCCGGGAACGCCAGCGGTTGCCCCATCAGTGTCGTCGACAACTCTCGGGTGTCCGACAACCCTGCAACGTGTGGGGCGAAACCGAGTTCGGCGAACGCGGCGGTGTTGTCCGCCGCGGTCAGACCACGTTCGGAACCCGCCACCAGCGCCGAGTACACCGACGGCGGTAGACGTTTCCGAGCTCGCCGCTGGGCCTCGGCAACGGTCTCGAACCACACGCCCTCGCTCAGACCCCGAGCTTCCGGTCGAACCCGGGCGGCATCACCACATCCGACGGCGAGAGATCGTGTACCGAGGTGTGTCCGAGACCGAGGACCGCGGAATCGACTCCGCCGCGCAGAATGTCGAGCACGTTCTCCACGCCTGCCTGACCGCCGGCCGACAGACCCCACAGGTACGCCCGGCCGATGAGCACCGCACGCGCACCGAGTGCCAGCGCCTTCACCACGTCGCTGCCGCGCCGGATTCCGCCGTCGAGGGTGATCTCGATCTGATCGCCCACGGCTTCGGCGATCGCAGGCAACGCCCGGATCGGTGCTGGGGTGCCGTCGAGATTGTTGCCGCCGTGATTGGAGACGGAAATAGCGGTCACGCCCGCGTCGACGGCTCGTTTGGCGTCATCGACCCGCATCACTCCCTTGAGCATGAACGGCCCACCCCACTGCTCACGGAGCCAGGCCACGTCCTCCCACGTCGGCAACGGGGTGCCCATCCATTCGCCGTACGCACCGAAGAACGTCGGTGCAGGACCGCCGGTGGGTGGCGTCAGGTTCGGGGTCGTCAGGTCGGGAATCTTGCCGGTCTTGGCGAACTCCCACAACCACTTCGGTCGCATGATGCCCTCGGGGGCGAATTGCACCATTGCCTTGAGGTCCATCTTCTCCGGAATCGACGGGCTGCCCCAATCGCGGCCGTTGGAGAACGACCAGTCCAGGGTCATGATCAATCCGACGGCCCCCGCGGCGCGTGCCCGCTCCATCCGCTGCAGCAGGATCTCACGCGAGCCCACCCAGTACATCTGGAAGAACGTCTGCGGATTCGCCGCAGCGACCTCCTCGACGGACTTGCTGGCGAACGAGGACAGTCCGATCGGAATGCCCCGCGCTGCAGCAGCTCTCGCGACGGCTACCTCACCGTCGGGATGAACCGCCTGGACACCCGTCGGGGAGATCATCACCGGGAACGACAGGGGTTGCCCCATCACCGTCGTCGACAAGTCCCGCTTGTCCGACAACCCCGCAACGTGCGGGGCGAACCCGAGTTCGCCGAATGCTGCCATGTTGTCGTCGATCGTCAACCCGCGCTCGGACCCCGCCACGAGTGCGGCGTACACGGACTTCGGTAGACGTTTCTTCGCACGCCGCTGCGCTTCGGCAACGGTCTCGAACCACGCACTCTTGGCCATCAGTGTTCCTGTTCCATTCCTGCGAGCGGGTTCTCGTCGCAGATCTTCGCCGGCGGGCGCATCATCAGCGTGAGCGGCACCGACTTTCGTGGGGTCTTGCGCTGCCCGGTACGGGAATGGTCGACGCTGGACTTCGGGATCTCCCCCGCCGCCGCCAACGCCATTTCGCCGTTACCGATGACGCATTCGGGATCCGGACCGTCCATGGGCAGGCCAGTGAAGAATTTCGCCGCCATGCAGCCACCGCGGCACGCATCGAAATGAGCACACTTGGTGCATGCACCCGAAGTCTGCGGAGACCTCAACTCCTGGAACAATTCAGAAGTCTGCCAGACGGATTGGAACCCGCCCATGCCGTCTTTGGCGTCTCGCACGATGTTGCCGGCGAGGAAGTTCTCGTGGATGGCGAAGGGGCATGCGTACACGTCGCCGATCGGGTCGATCAGACACACCACGCGCCCGGCACCACACAGGTTGAGTCCGGGCAGAGCATCACCGAATGCCGACAGGTGGAAGAACGAATCACCGGTCAACACCCCCTCACCGTTCGCGACGAGCCAGTTGTAGAGCTCTCGCTGCTGCCCCGCAGTCGGATGCAGATCGTCCCAGACATCCGCGCCACGTCCCGACGGTCGAAGCCGCGTGATGCGCAGTGTCGCAGCGTATTTGTCGGCCAAGGCCTTGAAGTCGTCGAGCTGAGAAACGTTGTGCCGGGTGACGACCACCGAGATCTTCGCGTCCCGGAAGCCCGCCTCCTTCAGATTCTCCAATGCACGGCAGGCCATGTCGAACGAGCCCGGCCCGCGGACCGCGTCGTTGACCTCTGCCGTAGCGCCGTCGATGGAGATCTGCACATCCACGTAATCCGACGCAGCCAAACGCGCCGCGACCTTCTTGTCGATCTTGACCCCGTTGGTGGAGAACTTCACCCCCACCTGATGCGCAGTCGCATAGTCGACGAGCTCCCAGAAGTCCGACCGCACCGTCGGCTCACCGCCACCGATGTTGACGTAGAACACCTGCATCTTCTGCAGCTCGTCGATGATCGACTTGCACTGCTCGGTACTGAGTTCGCGCGGGTCACGGCGACCCGACGAGGACAGGCAGTGCACGCAGGAAAGGTTGCAGGCGTAGGTCAACTCCCACGTAAGACAGATGGGGGCGTCGAGTCCGAGTTCGAATTGATCGACCAGTTTTCCTACCGGAGCTGGTCTTTCGAGGGTGGAGGTCATGGGCGGAAGTCCTCTTCTGCGATAGGTCAGGGCTTTACGGGCGAGTGATCATGTTCGAGCGGGCCAGCGTCGCGAGTGCCGTCACATACGGCGCCGACTGCGACTCGGTGATTCCCGCAGCCGCAATCGCCGACCGCATATCCGGGTGGTCGGGCAGCGATTCGATGATCGCCACGATCGTGCGGTTCTTCAGGAACGAGAGCTTGCGAGTTCCGAAGTGGTAGAGCAGCGCCCCGAACGACTCCGGCCGTAACGCCACCTGCGGATGCAGAATCCACCGCACATCCAGGTCCAACTCGTCGAGGTCCTCACGCACCGCAGTGGTCATGATCAGTACACGCCGCACATGCCGTCGATGGATACTTCCTCGACCAACGACTCTTCGACCAGATCGGATTCGACGACTGCCGTATCGACTACAGCGTTCTCGTTGTTCTTCGACATCGGAAACCTCCTGAGGTTGTTGCGGACCACAATCGGAGTCGACAGTGGCTTGGGTCACCAACATAATGACACTGAGTGCAGAAAACCAGAGAATGGAAAGAAGAAAATGGTCAGGAGCGCAAAACCGTCCAGTCAGCCAGGTAGGCGCCCGTCCACAACGCGGGGCGAGCTGAGCGATCTCGGAATCGAACTGTTCGCCGCCAAGGGATTCGAGGAGACCAGCGTCGACGACATAGCCGATGCCGCGGGCATCGCTCGACGCACGTTCTTTCGCTACTTCCCGTCCAAGAACGCAGTTCCCTGGGGCGATTTCGACGCTCAACTCACGGCATTGAGGACGCATCTGAACGACCTGCCCGGCAACGTCGGACTCGCGGACGGATTGCACTCGGCCCTGTTGCAGTTCAACACATTCCCCGAGGAAGAAGCCGCCGTTCACCGTCAGCGCATGGCACTGATCCTGGGAAATCCAGCACTGCAGAGCTACTCGATGGTGATGTACGAGGGCTGGCGTCAGGTCATCGCCGAATACGTGGCAGCACGGACGAACTCCGACCCCGGCGACCATCTTCCGCGCACCGTCGGATGGATGGTCTTGGGGGTGGCGATCTCGGCGTACGAGCATTGGCTGATCGACGAGAACAACAGCCTTCCCGAGCTTCTGACGGCAGGAGCGTCGGTTCTCTTCACCGGTGTCGGTCCGCTTCGAGCACCCAGCGACACTGCCGAAAGCCGACTGGACGGAGAGCGCATCGAGTGAGCACTGGAAACCGAGCACTGCGCCGACTCACACCGTCAGCTCGATGGAGTCAGCGACGAGATCCGCTCCGACACCACCTCGAGATCTACATCTGCCACCGCACCGGACGGGAAATTATGGCCCGCAGACGGCGGCGGTAGTACTTCGCCGATTCGGTGACGAACGCGCTCATCGTGGCCGCAGCAGCGTCGGGATCGCGCAGGCTCAGCGCATCGAGGACATCCTGCTGCATCTCGATAGCCGCCAGCCGCGTCGCGAGAGGATGCTCGTTCGGTTCGGCGTCGCGTACCAACAACCAAAGAGTTTCCATCAGGATGTTCAGGACCGGATTTCCGGCCGCGTCGTACACCCCCCGCTGGAACTCTGCATTGTTCTCCTGGAAATTTCCGTAATCACCGGGGTCCTCACGCATTCGGTCGAGAGCACTCTGCATGAGCTGTATCTGCTCGTCGCTCACATTCGTCGCGGCCTCGCGAGCGATGATGGGCTCGAGCATCAGACGGGCATCGATGACGTCGCTGATGTTGGCCCCGTCCAACTGCAGGAACAGCTTCATGGTGTTGCCGAGCGATTCGAGCCTCGGTCGCTTGACCACAGGGCCGCCGCCGATCCCCGATTTGATGGTGACCAGATCACGGCTTTCGAGCAACCGCAGCGCTTCACGGACCGTGGTCCGAGCAACACCGTGCTCGGCCATCATGTCTTTTTCCGTGGGCAACCGCTCCCCCTCCACGACGCCCCCGTCGAGGATCCGGTCCGCGATGATGTTGGCGATCCTCGCGGAGACCTTGGGCGACCGCACCCGGGGAGCGGCGCTCTCCTCAGCTGTCATGTCTGTGACCTCACCTCGTTGTTCTCGGTGTGATGCGGGTTAACTCTATACATAGTTTGGTAGCTTAGTTACTGTAGTGATTGTCAGAAAACTGAGGGACTAGGGCAGGAGCCGACCATGTTGCCGACTCGGCCGCCGGACATCGACCTCGCCCGGACGTATCGCGAACGCGGGCTGTGGAGAGATCTTCCGATCGGGCATTACCTCTCGCGTGCCGCTCGCCTCTACCCCGACGCCACTGCAGTGGTGGACGGCGACCGGCGCGCGACATTCGCCGACATAGACCGTGACGCGACTCGTCTGGCGGCTGCCTTGCACGCCAGAGGAATCACCTCCGACGATGTGATCGCATTCCAACTCCCAAACTGCACCGAGGCAATCGTCGTATTTCATGCCGCGATGAAGCTCGGAGCCACCGCCAATCCGATCGTGCCGATCTACCGGTTTCGCGAGCTGCGATTCATCTTCGGTCAGTCGCGGGCGCGGATCGCCTTCGTGCCCGCGGAGTTGCACGGGGTCGACGTAACCGACATGTACAGCGATCTCTCCGCCGAACTACCGGACCTCGAATCGATTGTCACCGTAGGCGATTACGGGGACGACCGACCTGGCACGAGGTGGACCGACCTGATCGGCGAGGTCACGGACTCGATGGTCGCCGATCTCGATGCTGCGACTTCTCCGTCGCCCGACGACGTCTGCTTGTTGCTCTACACGTCGGGGACGACCGCAGATCCCAAAGGCGTACTGCACAGCCACAACACGCTGGTCTACGAAAACCTCTCGATGGCGCGGTGGTTCGGACTGAACGAAACCGACGTCGTCTTCAATCCGTCTCCGGTCACGCACATCACCGGGGTCAACTGCGCTCTGGTTCTCCCGTTCGTGGTGGGCGCAACCGTGGTGTTGCAGGCCGACTGGGATCCGGTGACGGCGTTGCAGCGAGTGATCGACGAACGGTGCAGCTTCATGATCTTCTCGACGCCGTTCCTTCGAGGCTTGCTCGATGCCGCCGAGGCGACCGACTCGTCGACCCCGTCGATCCGGTACATAGTCTGCGGTGGAGCCGACATCCCCGATGCTCTGACAGCGGCGGCCACCACCCGCCTCGGCACCGTCGTTCGGATGTACGGGGCCACCGAGGGGCCGTCGGTCACCACAGCGGACCGGTGGGACCCGCCTGCCCTGCGGATGAAATCCGACGGTCGCCCCATCGAGTCGACCGAGGTGATGGTGACCGATGCCGACGGTGGACTCGCGCAGACCGGCGATGTCGGCGAGATTCTATGGCGTGGACCGGACACCTTTCTCGGCTACCTCGATGCCTCTCTCAATACGGCGGCGTTCACCGAGGACGGATTTTTCCGTACCGGTGATCTCGGCCGCTTCGACGCCAGCGGTGCCCTCCATGTGGTGGGGCGAATCAAGGACATCATCAACCGGTCGGGTGAGAAGGTCAGCGCCTACGACGTGGAGAACGAGCTCGGCGCACACCCCGACGTGCTCGAGATTGCCGTGGTGGCAGGTCCCGATCCTGTGACGGGAGAACGTGGTTGCGCATTCGTCGTCACCCGCGAGCACCGAGACCTGAGTCTCGAGGAGGTGCGTGAGTTCCTCGTGCACCGCCGAATCGCCATGCAGAAAATTCCGGAAAGCCTGTTCATCGTAGATTCGCTGCCCAAGACGGCAAGCGGAAAAATTCAGAAGTTCGCGCTGCGCAACTGGACGCAGGACCGCGTCACGGTGCCGCCGCAGATGGCTGCGATGACCTTTGCCGCAGCACACGAAAGATAGGACATCCCAATGCCTCTCCAGCCTGATGGAATCGAACATCTCACGGTGACCGAGCCGGAACCCGGCATCGCAGTGGTCGAATTGGCCCGCGGCAAGGTCAACGCCATCGATACGCAGATGTA
Organism: Rhodococcus sp. NPDC079359; assembly: GCF_040702585.1. Classification (NCBI taxonomy): domain Bacteria; kingdom Bacillati; phylum Actinomycetota; class Actinomycetes; order Mycobacteriales; family Nocardiaceae; genus Rhodococcus; species Rhodococcus sp. NPDC079359. Next base: position 128,555 of record NZ_JBFBLH010000004.1, on the reverse strand, counting down.
CGGGGAGATCGCTACGGTCTTCGAAGCACTGTCGGACAACCAGGATATTCGCGCTGTTGTACTGACCGGTCGTGGCCGAATATTCTGCGCCGGAAACGATCTCGGGAGCTTTCGGGTCATGGATTCGATCGGCGGAGAGATCGAGATGCGGGCAGCGCGCCGGGCGATTTTCGGAGTTCTGGACTGCGCACTCCCGGTGATCGCGGCCGTCAACGGCCCCTGCCTCGGAAGCGGATTCGGATTGACCTCGGTCTGCGATCTGGTGGTCGCGTCGGAGCGAGCCACCTTCGGCCTGCCGGAGATGGGAGTCGGTGTGCTCGGCGGCGGCCGGTTCACGGCCCGAATGCTGCCGCAGCAAGCCATGCGGCGGCTGTTCTTCACCGCCGAAGCTGTCGAGGCCGAAACCCTGCGCAGGTGGGGCGCACCGATCGAGGTCGTCCCACATGAAGAGTGTCTGACCACGGCCATGACACGTGCGCGATCCATTGCGTCGAAGAGCCGCTACGCACTCACCCTGGCGAAGAAGTCGCTCAACGGCTGCGAGGACCTCGATCTCAAGCGCGGATACGAGCTGGAACAGACGTTCACACTGCGCCTGTCCGAACACCCGGACTCGAAGTCGGCAGTCGAGGCACGCATAGCCGAGATGGCAGGAGGCAAGAAGGCATGACGCCGAACGATCGCGGTATCGACGTTCGGGTCTTCACCGAGAAGGCCGAGGCATGGCTCGAAGAAAACCTGGCGCGGCGAACCAACGAATCGACCGATTCGAATTACGCGATCTTCCACGACCGCAGCCACGACGAGGAGCGGCAACTCATCGACGCCGCCAAACACTGGCAGGGGGTGCGCGTCGACGCCGGCTTCGGAGCCATCACGTGGGCTCCGGAATGGGGCGGTCCGGGGTTGACCGCAAGCCACGAGCGCGCGTACGTCGGGCTCGAGCGAGACTTCGCAGCGCCGGAGCGGCACGAAAGCGTCCTTGTCACGGTCGAGCTGGTGGCCCCGACAATTCATGCCCTGGGCACGGACGAGCAGAAGCAGCAGTTCGTCACGTCCTTTCTGCGGGCCGAACAATTGTGTTGTCAGCTGTTCTCGGAGCCCGGAGCCGGGTCCGACCTCGCCGGATTGTCCACCAAGGCAGCGAAAACCGACGGTGGCTGGCGGGTGAACGGCCAGAAAGTGTGGAGCTCGGGAGCTCAGTTCTCGGAATGGGGTCTACTCATCGCCCGCACCGATACGACAGTCCCGAAACACCGAGGTATGACGGCATTCATGGTGCCGATGCACACCCCGGGTGTCGATATCAGGCCGATCCGCCAGATGTCCGGTGGCTCGACCTTCAACGAGGTGTTCTTCTCCGACGTCGAACTGCCGGATTCGCTGCGCCTCGGAGCCGAGGGGGACGGCTGGACTGTCGCACTCACGACGCTCGGCTTCGAGCGAAGTTCGAGCGCGGGAATTGTCAGCGCCGGAGGAAACAGTGCCGACTTGGTCCGGCTGGCAAAGACTTTGGGCATAACCGACGACCCACTGGTTCGCCAGCAGCTCGCCGACGCGGCGATCTACGAGCGGGCCGCGGCGTTACTGGTAGCCCGGTACGCCGAGCGAGAGTTGGCCGGGGCGGTCCCGGGCGTGGAAGGTTCCATCGGCAAGCTGGTCTGGACTCAGAACCTCAAGCGAATCGGCGACGCCGCGGCGTCGTTCCTCGGGCCGAGCATCCTGGCCGACACCGGGGTGCTCGACACCTTCGCCTGGACCGAGCATCTTCTCGGCGCCCCCGGCTACCGAATTGCCGGGGGCTCGGACGAGATTCAGCGCAACATCATCGGCGAACGCGGACTCGGCTTGCCGCGTGAACCACGGGAAGGCCTCGCATGAGACTCGAACTGTCCGAAGAACAGCAGGACCTGAGCAATAGCCTGCGCGCGTCCTTGTCCAGAACTGCTGCAGGACAGGATGTATGGCCTGCGCTTCTGGAGATGGGCTTGACCGAGATTCCGTTCCCCGAACACGTCGGCGGTGCGGGCTTCACGCTGAAGGACACTGCTGTCGTGATGTCCGAACTCGGTCGATCGCTCGGAAGTGCTCCGTACTTCTCGTCGGTGATCTTGGCAGGGCTCACTCTGCTGCATGCCGGTTCCGATGCTGCCTGCAAGCAGTACCTCCCGTCGATCGCCGATGGCTCCGCCGCTGCAGCGCTCGTGACGGGATTTCCCTTCGGCACGTCGCTCGTCGCTGCGCGCGTACAGGACTCCGACACCGTCGTTCTCGACGGTGCCCAGGAGTCCGTAGTCGACGGCTCCGATGCCGATGTGTTGCTCGTGGTCGCGAACGGATCGGACGGACCTCACCTCGCTGCGATCGACGCACACGCAGAGGGAGTTATCCGAACTCGCCGAGAAACATTGGATTTCACCCGAGGGCTTGCTCGCGTCGAGTTCTCCGGTGCCCTCGCGCACCGAATCACCGGCGCAGACCTGTCGGCCGGTCTCGACACAGCGCAAGCAGTGGCGATCACGGCACTTGCCGCCGAGCAAGTGGGCGCAGCGCGGGCCTGCCTGGAGATGTCGGTGGAATATGCGAAGACCCGGCGACAATTCGGCCGGGCCATCGGGTCGTTCCAAGCGATCAAGCATCGTCTGACCGACATGTCGATCGCGATCGAACTGGCCGAGGCCGCTGTGCTTCACGCCGCGGGAGCCGACACGCGACTCGGCCCGGAGTTCGCCGTCGCTGCGGCCACCGCGCGGGTGCTCGCTTCGCGGGCCGCTACGTTCGCCGCCGAGGAGTCCATCCAGATCCACGGGGGCATCGGCTTCACGTGGGAACACCCATTACACAGGTACTTTCGTCGGGCCAAGACCAGCGAGCTCCTGTTCGGAAGCACCACCCTGCACGTGGCGGCCGTTGCGGCCGCCCTCGTGCAGGGTCCCTGAGGGCCCTAGGCCCCTACCACCAACAACAGGTCACCGCCCTCGACCGGTGCCCCGCCGCCGATCAGCACTCGGGTGACGACGCCTGCGGTGGTCGCGGTGATCGTCGCTTCCATCTTCATTGCTTCGATGGATCCCACCGACTCCCCCTTGTCCACGGTGTCACCCTCTTTCACCGACAGCGTCACCACGCCGCTGAAAGGTGCGGACAGATGAGCAGGATCGGTGCGGTCCGCCTTCTCGGCGGACCGCAAGGCGGTCTCGATGCTCCGATCACGCACCCGCACCGGCCGCAGTTGACCGTTGAGGACGCACAACACATTTCGACTTCCCGCGGGGTCGGGTTCGGAGATCGCCTCCAATCCGATGAGCAATTCCACCCCCGGTTCGAGCACGACTCGGTGTTCGTCGCCCTGTCGCAACCCGTAGAAATACTGATTGGTCGACAGCTGCGACGTATCGCCGTACCTGTCGCGGTGTCGCTCGAACTCAGCAGCTGGCCCCGGGAACAACAACCTGTTCAACGTCTCTTGCCGCTCGCGTCCCGACGTTGCCAGAGCCGCTCGATCCGCGGCACCGACCGAAACCTGAGGGCAGGCCTCTCCCCTCCCCTTCAGCGTCCGACTCCGCAGCGGTTCGGGCCAACCTCCGGCCGGCGTGCCGAGATCACCACGGAGGAAGTCGACGACCGATCCTGGAATGTCGTAGCTCGACGGGTCGGCAGCGAATTCCGCTGCGGTGGCATCTGCACCGACAAGAGCCATCGCCAGGTCCCCTACGACCTTCGAGGACGGTGTGACCTTGGTGATCCGCCCCAGAATGCGGTCTGCACCTGCGTACGCCTCCTCGATGTCCTCGAAGCGCTCCGCGAGTCCCAATGCAGCCGCCTGCTGCCTGAGATTGGAGAGTTGGCCACCCGGGATCTCGTGCACGTACACCCGTCCCGTCGGTGCCCGCAGTCCGGACTCGAAGGGTGCATACGCCGATCGCACTGCAGCCCAGTACGGTTCGAGGTCGCATACCGAACCGAGATCGAGGCCAGTGGCGCGATCGGTGTGTTCGGTTGCGGCCACGATGGCCGACAGTGCCGGCTGGCTCGTCGTACCGGCGAGCGCCGCGCTCGCGCCGTCCACAGCGTCTACTCCCGCTTGCCACGCAGCGTAATAGGTAGCCAACTGGCCTCCCGGTGTGTCGTGGGTGTGCAGATGCACGGGGAGGTCGAACCGTGACCGCAAGGCGGTGACCAAGGTGGCTGCCGAAGCCGGACGCAGCAGGCCGGCCATGTCCTTGACGGCCAGAACATGAGCTCCCGCCTCGACGATCTCCTCGGCCAACCGGAGATAGTAGTCGAGGGTGTAGAGGCTCTCACCCGGATCGGCCAGGTCACCGGTGTAGGACATTGCCACCTCCGCCACCGCGACACCGGTATCACGCACCGCATCGATCGCGGGCCTCATCTGATCGACATTGTTCAGAGCATCGAAGATTCGGAAGATGTCGATACCGGTCTCGGCCGCCTCCGCCACGAAAGCATGCGTGACGCTGTCCGGATAGGCCGTGTATCCCACGGTGTTCCGGCCGCGCAGTAGCATCTGGAGACAGATGTTGGGCATCGCGGATCGCAACAGCGCGAGCCGTTCCCACGGATTCTCGTGCAGGAAGCGCAGCGCGACATCGTACGTTGCACCACCCCACGCCTCCACCGACAACAGCTGCGGTGTCAGTCGCGCGACGTGGGGTGCCACGGCCACCAGATCACGGGTGCGTACCCGCGTGGCCAGCAGCGATTGATGAGCGTCCCGAAACGTCGTATCGGTCACTGCAAGAGCGGAGGCCGAGCGAAGATCGGCTGCGAAGCCGGCCGGGCCGAGTGCACGGAGCCGATCGCGGGAGCCTGCAGGCGGGGCCGTGTGAGCGTCGATGGGAGGAAGCTTGTCGACGGGGTACACAGGCGACGGACGTTCCCCGTGCGGGCGGTTGACGGTCACGTCTGCGAGATACCGAAGAATACGAGAGCCGCGGTCTGCAGAGACGTTCTGCGTCAACAGAAGTGGATGGTCCTCGATGAAGTTCGTGTCGACGTTCCATGCGAGAAAGTCCGGATCTTCCAGGACCGCTTGCAGAAACGAAATGTTGGTCGCGACTCCTCGCACCCGAAACTCGGTGACCGCGCGCCGGGAGCGAGCACAGGCCGTCGCGAAATCTGCTCCTCTACAGATGATCTTGACGAGCATCGAGTCGAAGTGAGGGCTGATCTCCGATCCGACTCCGACGCTGCCGTCCAATCGCACACCCGATCCTCCCGGTGTGCGGTAGGCGGTGATCTCACCGGTGTCGGGACGGAATCCGTCGGTTGGATCCTCAGTGGTGATCCGGCATTGAATCGCCGAACCCCGGATTTCTATGTCGTCCTGGCTCAGACCCAGATCGGCCAGGGTGTCACCGAATGCGATCCGCAGTTGCGACGTCACCAGGTCCACGTCGGTGATCTCCTCGGTGACGGTGTGCTCCACCTGGATTCTGGGATTCATCTCGATGAAGACGTAGTTTCCGTGCGGATCGAGCAGAAACTCGACAGTGCCGGCGCAGGTGTAGCCGATGTGTCGAGCGAAGGCCACCGCATCGGCACACATCTGTTGCCGGAGTTCGGGATCGAGACCGGGTGCGGGTGCCACTTCGACGACCTTCTGGTGACGTCGCTGCAGTGAGCAGTCCCGCTCGAACAGATGGATGATTTCCCCACTCGAATCGCCGAGGATTTGCACCTCGATATGCCGGGGATCGATGACCGCCTGTTCGAGGAACACGGTCCCGTCACCGAATGCGGCTTTCGCTTCACGCGAGGCTGCCTCGATCGCGTCTCGGAGTTGCTCCGGCGCAGGCACTCTGCGCATTCCACGTCCACCGCCACCGGCGACCGCTTTGACGAACAGCGGGAAAGTCATGGCCCGGGCCGCATCGATCAGCACGTCCGGCTCGTCGGACGGAGGCGACGAAGCCAAGACCGGCAACCCGGCCGCTTTCGCTGCGGCGATCGCCCGGGACTTGTCACCGGTGAGCTCGAGGACCTCGACCGATGGACCGACGAAGGTGATGCCGGCATCCTTGCATGCCGTTGCCAATGCCGGGTTCTCCGAGAGGAATCCGTATCCGGGATACACCGCGTCGGCTCCCGACTCACGTACCGCAGCCATGACAGCGTCGACCGAAAGGTAAGCGCCGACCGGGTTTCCCGGGTCACCGATCTGGTACGCCTCGAAGGCCTTGGCGCGATGAGCGGAGTTTCGATCCTCGAAAGGATAGACCGCAACCGTCGAGGCGCCGAGTTCGACGGCGGCACGGAAAGCACGGACAGCAATCTCTCCGCGATTGGCGACGAGGACTTTCTCGAACATGGAGTTCCTCTCCAAGACCAGGGATGTGATCCGAGTCTCGCACAAGACGGTGACCATTACTACACTGCATATAAAGTTACTACCGAGATGCTCGTCGCCGGCACGTGCGTGCGACTTGCCGGAAAATATCTCTGTACATGTTTCTTTTGCTCCACAGTTTCTATAGTGTGACTTGAAATACAGTCCGGCATCAACGGCAGAGGAGCACTCAGTGAGCGTCGAGAACGATCGCGACAGCTGGATCACCGACTGGGAGTTCAGCGAGCGGTACCCGGTGTACACCCGAGCCAACGCCGGGGAAGTACTTCCCGACCCGTCGAGTCCCCTGAATGTGACCCTTGTCTGGAACAAGGGCCTCAACATCGGCTGGCGCGAAGGATATGTGGAACACCTCGGCACTCACCTGGCCTCCGAGATCGACGAGACCATGCCACAGATCATCGGCAACTTCGGCGGCTACCACTACACCAACTTCTCGATGACCGAGCTGAACGGAGCCCGCCTGCCGGGCTTGACCGTTCCGGTATGGAACAGCCTGTGGGTCGGCGATCACCCCGACATCCCGGAGTACGTCGAACAGCCCTGGCACCAGAACGATCGACTGACTGCAGGATTGGCCGACAAGACCGCGTGGGCACTGACCACCGACACCTTTCCCGAGGCAGAGGAGGCGAAGCGTCGCGCGGACGCCGCCCGCGCCGCGCGCCCCGACATTGCTGCACTGACTGATCGCGAACTGGTCGACCACGCGCGATCCTTCGTTCCGGACCTCGTTTTCTGCTACGCCTACCACCCGGTGACCACCACACTCTCGACCATGGGGCCGGCCGTAGCCGGAGCCCTTCTCGATGCGATCGGTGAGGCCGACAAGCTCGGCGACCTCCTCAGCGGGCTGGGCGGAGTCGACTCGGCAGAACCGTCGTACGCCCTGTGGAACATGGGTCGGTCGGTGGCGAAGTCCGCGGAACTGACCTCCCTGTTCGACTCCGGTCTTGCCACTCTCCTCGAGGCCGTCGACGCCAGTGACTCCCCCGATGCGAAGCAGTTCCGCCAGGACTTCGACGACTTTCTGTACAAGTTCGGATCGCGCGCCCCGAACGAGTGGGACATCCGTTCCGACAGTTGGGAATCGAAGCCGGTGCTCGCTTTGCTGGCCATCAACGGCATGCGCCTGAGTCCCGACGAATCAGACCCCGAGGTCATCAGAGGGCGCAACGAGAACAAGCGCATCGCACTCACCGCGGAGCTCGCCGCCAAGATGCCCGACGACGCAACTCGTCAGAGTTTCCTCGACGCCGCCAAATCCATCACCAAGTTCATGCCCTGGCGGGAGCGGACCAAGACGGCCTGCGTGAAGGTCATGGGCGAGATGCGCACGGCCCTCTACGAATTGGGCCATCGTATGGTCGATCGCGGCATCATGGGCGACCATCACGACGTCACCATGTTGCTCGACGACGAACTCGACGCGTTCGTCGCCGACCCCGAAACTTTCAAGAGCACCATCGCCGAGCGGCGCGAGCAGTACCTCGCGCTCTTCGACCTGGAGCCGCCCTTCTTCTTGTTCGAGCCACTCCCACTCTCGCAGTGGCCCAGAAGGACCGAGAACAAGGCGCAGGCCGCAGCTCCCGGCGATTCGTTGACCGGAGTCGGTGGTGCACCGGGGGTGAGTCGTGGACGAGCACGCGTCCTTCATGATCCCTACGAGGTCGGTGACCTCGCCGAGGGAGACATCATCGTTGCTCCACAGACGGACCCGGCCTGGACTCCGCTCTTCGTGTTCGCCGGCGGCGTCGTCGTCAACGTCGGTGCCACCATCACCCACTCATCGATCGTGTGCCGTGAACTGGGCATCCCGTGCGCAGTCTCGGTGCAGGACGCCACCCTGAGAATTCCCGACGGTGCGATGATCGAGGTCGACGGAAACACGGGAACGGTGACCGTACTGTGAGTCTCGCAATCGGGTTGTCCCTTCCTCAGCTCGGCGAACATGTCGATGCCGGGGCCGTCCGCGCCTTCGCCACCTCGGCCGAGGAACTGGGCTTCTCGAGCCTGTGGGTTCAGGAGCACCTGTTCTATCCCGAGGAGAACGAATCGATCTACGGCGGGCGACACACCACCAGCGTGCATCCGGCGTATCGCTCGGTACTCGGTGCCACAGAACTGATGGCGTTCACCGCTGCCTGCACCCGGACGATCACGATCGGCAGCAGCATTCTGGTGGCCGGCTATCATCGTCCGGTCGAATTGGCGCAACGCTTGTCGACTCTGGACCTACTGTCGGGCGGACGACTCGTGGCAGGCCTCGGGGCCGGCTGGTCCGATGAAGAACATGCTCAGATGGACGTCGATCCGCGCACCCGTGGCCGTCGGATGGGCGAATTGGTGCGGGCCGTGCAGGCCTGTTGGGGACCCGACCCGGTGGAATTCGAAGGCGAGTTCTTCACCATCCCCCGGTCCATCGTGCGCCCCAAACCGGTGCAACAGCCACACCCACCGCTGCTTTCGGGTCTTCGTTCGGCAACCGGATTGAAGCGCACCGCAGCACTGTTCGACATCTGGAACCCCAGTAGCGGCAGCCCGGAAGCTCTGCTCGAACAACTCGAGACGATGCGCGGCCTGCGTCCGAAAGGTACACACCCGGTGCGGTTGTTCCTACGTTCCTACCTGCAACGTCCGACGGACGCCGTCGGATCCGGAGGTCAAGGCATCGACGGGGTCCGAGGCGACATCCGCACTGCCCTGGCGGCAGGCGCAGAACACCTGATCGTCGAGCCCAACTTCTGGGACGCGATGCGTTCGCCGACCGATTGGGTCGACGTACCGGCACAGTTGGCAGTCCTGCTCGACGACGTCGAGGAACTGTCGACGGCGAGCGCATCGTGAACACCGTCGCTTTGGTCACAGGTGCAGGATCGGGTATCGGCCGTGCAACCGCTGAGATCATCCTCGCCAACGGCGGCTCGGTCGTTGCATTCGACACCACCGCGGAATCCTTGGATTGGTTGTCCGGCAACGACAATGCGGTGCCGTTCGTCGGCGACGTCACCCGACAGGACGACAACCGCGCAGCGGTACAGCACGCGGAGACCGCGTTCGGACGTCTCGACGCCCTGGTGCTCAATGCCGGTGTACCTGCATCCGGGTCCATCGAAACCCTCGACATGGAGGTCTTCGACCGCTCGATCGAGGTCAACCTCCGCGCCGTCGTACTCGGTGTGCGCGAATCCATTCCCGCGTTTCGCCGCACAGGTGGCGGTTCGATCGTGATCACCGCGTCGGCAACCGCGCTCGGTGGCGAGCCGAACCGCTGGCCGTACGCCGCGGCCAAAGCCGGGGCTGTGAACCTCGCGCGGTCCTTCGCCCTAGACCTGGCGAACGACCGAATCCGCGTCAACGCCGTCTGCCCAGGGCCCATCAGCACCGGCATGACCCGACGTATCGAGGACAACACCCCCGACCGCTACGAAGCGCTCAAAACGATGATCCCCCTGCACCGTTGGGGCACCGCTCACGAGGTGGGCGAGGTCATCGCATTCCTGGCCTCGCCGCTGGCGTCGTTCGTCACCGGTGTCGCGATCCCGGTCGACGGCGGGGCTACCTGCGGGAGCGGTCAGACGGTGCCGGTGCCGGCTCCCGCCTGACCCACCGCGTCAACGACTCGGGTCCACCAGCACCTTGGCGTGCCGACTCGTTCCGGAATCGAGTTCGGCGAACATCCCGACCAATTCACCGAGCCCGATCGTGCCTGTGTGCAAGGACTTCAGGTCGATTCGACCTTCGGCGACCAGCGTCATCGCACCGATGAAGTCCTCGTGCGAGTACGCCAGCGAGCCGATCACCGTGAGCTCCCTCGACTGCCAATCGCCGTAGCTGACCGAGGAATCGGTGCCCGGATACCCGAGCAACGCCAGGGTCCCGCCGCGTCTGACGAGCTCGGCGGAGGGCTGCATCAAGGCGGCGACTCCGGTGCACTCGAACAGGACATCCGCGCCGAGACCACCGGTGACCTCACCGAGCAGCGCTGCGAGATCCGCCGGTTCCACCACGTCTGCGAAGCCCAGATCCGTTGCTGCCGTTCGACGTGCCGCCGACGGCTCGCTGACGAGAATTCGGCCTGCTCCGGCGGTACGTGCGTGTTGCGCGGTCAGTAGACCGATAGGACCCGCACCCTGAACGACCACCGTGGAACCCAGCGTGATCGCGGCACGTTTGACGGCATGGAACGTCACGGTCGTCGGCTCCATCAGCGCGGCCTCCTCGTCGGACAATGCGTCGAGCACCGGAATCGCTCGGCGAGCCGACACCGTGAGGGTGGTGGCAAACCCGCCGTGCACGGGTGCGTCGTCGGTGATGCCGTTGGCTTCTGCGAAGGCCAGGTCGCAGTGAGCGGCGTGACCTGCCCGGCATTGGGCACACACACCGCACGCAGGCCCGACACCGGCCACCACGCGTTGACCCACCCGCAGGGTGGTCACGTTCTCACCGACAGCGCTGATCGTGCCTGTCCATTCATGTCCGAACACGGCCGGTGGCAGAGCAGCGGACGAGTATCCGTGCGTGTCGGTCGCACAGATACCGCAGTAGCGAATGTCGACGACAACAGCGTCGGGGGCAGGCGGCGATGCGGCTTCGATCGTCGTCTCCGCGGTTCCGGGTGCGACGACGTGGACGTACTTGCGCTCGACGGTGCTGGTCATGACAGTGTGCAATGCAGTTTGTTGGTCATGTCTCCAGTTTCTCACTTTCCGCGTCGTCGAGCACCTTTCGCGTCGCTCGACCCAGTTCTGCAATCCACTCCCGTGTATCGGCCGCGCTACGGGCGGAGGGGACCTCCACGCTCACCGCAGCCGTCGATGGGAGTGCATGCACGAGATCGGCCAGTGGGAATGCACCCAGTCCCGGTGGGAGCCTGTCGGTTCGAGCCTCGGTGATCGCTGCATTCAGGTCGCCCGAGGGCTCCGCCGACGCTGCATCGCAGATCTGCCAGTAAGGCAGTGAGTCGTCGTCGACGGCGTCGAGATCGGCCAGCTCCGACCCCGCCCGGATCCAATGCAGGGCGTCGACGAGGACGCCGGAATCGCTCCCCCGAGCTTCGACGACGAATGCAGCAGCGGCAGTGAAGTCCCGAACAGACGAGAAAATCATCGGCTCGAGACAACACCGAAGGCCGTACGCCCCGGACAACTCCGACAGGAGGTCGAAGTTGTCGATTGCTCGACTGCGATCGTCGTCGAACACCGTCACGAGCAGATGCTTCGCCCCGAGTTCGGCACCTGCCTCGACAATCGCCGACCAATCGCCCTTGGAGCTTCCGGGATGCAGCTTGACCACCTCGACATCGAGAACTCGTATCCGTTGTGCGCCAGCGCAGATGCTGTATCCCGCAGCAGCGCCGATCCCGCCGGGAGAAGGAATCCCCTTTCCCGTTCGCCCTGCGCCACCCGGATACCCACCGCGTCGAAGCCACCCGACGCAGCGCAGTCGATCAACTCCGGGGGTGAGAGGTGCAGCGCCGACAGATGCGACAGGGACAGAACCCGAGGCGTCACTTCTGCCAGAGTGTCTCGAATTCACCCTGGTAGTCCGCGACACCGACGTAGTATCCGGTGTCCTCATCGAGGACTGCCGACCCGATGTTGTCACTGTTGAGCAATTGCGTGGGGAGGAACGCGGCGTCGGCCGCTGCGAGGTCGTCGCCGTTGAAATGCCGCGCCAGAGTGTCGATGACGCGCCATCCCAGAATCTGCACCGGGAAGCCGACCCACACACTGTTGTCGCCACCCTTCAGCGACTCGAGGTTGTCCGGTGTGGGCGTCTGACCGGCGAAAGTCACCTGATCGGTCAGGCTCGCACCACGCAGCGCCGCATCGACACCCAACACGAGATCGCCGAAGGAGAAGACCGCGTAGTTGATGGTCGGGTCCCGCTGGAGTGTACTGACGACGCTCTGCGGAGTCTTGGTGCCGAGATCGGTGACCTGCTGATTCACGAGTTGGGTGGTGCAGTCCGGGCACTGGGCTTCCAACTGAGCTGTGAATGCGTCGGTGAAGACGTTGAGGATCGAGTAGTCGGTGATCGAGAAGATTGCGACATTCGCCTGCCCATCGCTGTCTGCGACGACCTGACTAGCGACCATCTTTCCCCACTCCTCGACCTGCGCGTCCCCGTCCAAGGCGGTGGAGATGACACCGGCGACGGGAGGGCCCGCGATACTGTCCGCGATAATGGGAATGCCCGCGGCATCGGCAGATTCGATCTGGCGGGTGAGCATCGTGAGCGGGGTGCCCGAGATGTGGATCGCATCCGGCTTCAGTGCGATTGCCTGGTCCATCGCCTTGGGTGCCGCTTCGGCGTCGGTGCCCATCAACACTCGCTGATAGCGCCACCCGAGGACGTCCGCCGCCTGCTGGATGGCATCGTTCTTCGCGCTCGAGATCGGTTGCGGGGTCTCGATACTGATGACGTACTTGCCGCTGTCCGGAGCTCTGCTCAACGGCGTCGTCAGAACCAGACCGGCCGGCGGGGCCTCGTACTGATCGGCGACGGCCTGCGCGCCGGCGACGTCGGCAGCTTCTCCGGTCGCCGTCGTCTCGTCCGAGCTGCTGCATGCGGACACCAACAAGCTTGCGGACACGAGGGCAACGAAAGCCTTCGTCCAGTTGGTCGATTTCACGTGATCACCTTTCGGGTGGAGGAGAGTTCAGGTACGGCGGGCGGTCCGGGCCGCGAGAGCCACGGCGACGATGAGGGCGAGTCCGTTGAAGAGGTCGTTGACGAAGCTGGGAGCACCGGCCAGCTGCAGTCCCTTCACACCGGTGGCAAGCAGGTAGATGGCGATCAGCGTGCCCAGTACGTTGACCCGCCCGGCGCGTATCTGAGTCGAGCCGAGGAAGACGGCCGAGAACGCCGGCAGCAGGTACGACGGGCCGATGTCGGGCGCGGCGGTGCCGAGCTTGGCTGCCAGGACAACTCCTGTGAAGGCCGCGATGGTGGCCGACGTCATCAACGCGCCGAACATGATTCGCTCGACTCGCAGTCCGGCGAGCCGTGCGGCCTGACGGTTGCCACCGGTGGCGTAGAAGTAGCGACCCAACGGGGTCTTCTCGAGTACGACGTACATCACGGCGGCGACGCCGATCATGTAGAAGAACGGAAGGGGCAGACCGAGGAACGGCTTGCTCCCCAGATCGAGGAAGCCGTCGGTGAACCCCTCGGTGATCTGTTTGCCGTCCGTGACCCAGTAGGTTCCCGCCAGCAGAATGCTCGACATTCCCAGAGTGGCAATGAACGAGTCGACCTTGAGCTTGACGACGACGAAACCGTTGACTGCCCCGATCAGCGCACCGCAGAGCAGAGTGGTGACGACGGCGATAGGGGTGCTGACGCCCTGCGAGAGCTGGTAGGACACCATCGCGACCGAAAAGCCCATGATGCCTGCGATGGACAGATCGAACACCCCGGCAGCCAGTGGCACGATCAAGCCAATGGCCAGCATCGCGGTGATCGCCTGGTCGCCGGCGATGATGCGGAAATTCCCCTGTGTCATGAAGGTGTCCGGAATCCAGAGCGCGAAGAGCGCGATGACGGCGATCCACACATAGAGACCGCTGAAGCGATCGAGTCCGAGATTGGGTCGTCGTCTGGCCGTGCGCCGTTCCGTACCACCCCCACCGCCGGGCGGCGGAGTGTGCGGCGACGCTGCTGTGCCTTCGTGGGATTGTGTTGTCATGGTGATCCTTTCACCGAGGGTCTGCGCCGGACCGCACAGCAGCGGAAGCGGGCTTTTTGAGAGTCGAGGCCGTCAATCGATCCGGGTCGATGCGAGGGCGGGAAAATTCGTCGACCACCCGGCCTGCCGAGAGAACCAGCACCCGATCGCACAATCGCGTGAGTTCCCCGTGATCCGTGGACACCACGAGCACCGCGGCACCGTCCTGCGCGGCCTTGTCCACGAGCGCATGGATGTCGGCCTGAGCACCGATGTCGACACCCTGCGTCGGCTCGTCCAACAGCAACACGCGAGGACCGCGTCGAAGCCACCTGGCCAGGACGACCTTCTGCTGGTTTCCTCCGCTGAGAGTGCCGAGATGGCGCTCGGTGTCACCGGCCGGACGCACGCCGAGTCGCTCGAGCCACGTGGCCACGTCGGACTTCTCCCGTTTCACTCGCACTATCCCACCCCGGGAGAACCCCCACGGGTCCGCGACGGAGACGTTCTCGCGAAGGGAGGCGGTAGCGAATGCAGCATTCGAAAGCCGCTCGGCAGGAACGCATCCGACGCCCGCCGACATGGCGAGGTCGGGGCGCCCCTGTTCGACGACCACACCGTCGACGACGACTGTGCCGCGTCGAGACTCGGCACCGAAGAGCGCAGGCACGATCTGCTCACGACCGGAACCGGTGATCCCGGCGATGCCGAGGACCTCACCGGACCTGATCTCGAACCCGAAGTTCTCCACCGCACCGCAACTCATGCCGGACACCTCGAGCACGGGATCCCCATCGGGGTTCGACGTCTCTTCCGGCTCGGCCAGGAAGTCGTCGATGCGACGTCCGATCATCAATTCGACGAGCCCCGATTCGTCGAGACCGTCGAGTGGACGCGTGCTCACGATTGCGCCGTCCCGCATCACAGTGACGCTGTCGCACAGCGAGAAGATCTCGTTCAGATGATGGGAGACGAACAGGACTGCGACACCACGATCCCTGATCCTGCGCACCAGCTCGAACAACCGAACGGATTCTGCTGCGGGAAGATTGGCCGTCGGTTCGTCGAGAACCAGCACCGCGGCTCGACCCGACCTGTCCTGAACCGCACGGGCGATCGCGAGCATCGTGCGTTCGCTCATACTGAGCGCTCCGGCGAGCTTTCCCAGGTCCAGCTCGACTCCCAATTCGGCGAGGGCGGCTTTGGCCCGGGATCGCTCGGCACGGAAGTCGATCGTTCCGACCGCGGTGGTCAGATAGCCGTGGCCGAGTGCCAGATTGTCGACGACATCGAGGGTTTCGACCAACCCGAGTTCCTGGTGGACGAATCGCAGGCCGGCGGCTTCACCGCTGCCGGGGACACCGAGGGCCAAGTCGTGACCATCGACCGATATTCGGGCGCCATCGTCCGGGTCGTGATATCCGGCAAGCACTTTGATGAGTGTCGACTTGCCGCACCCGTTCTGGCCGACCAGCCCTCGAATCTCCCCCGGGGCCAACTGCAAGTCCACATCGGCGAGCGCGCGGTGCCCGCCGAAGGTCTTGGAAAGACTGGTGATGCTCAGTGCATCGGTCATGAAAGCCCGCCTGTGACTTGAGTTACTTGAGTCTCGCTTTTGTTATCCACGTCATACTCAACTATGTACAGGGATAAGTCCAGCAATCTGCGAAACTCGACATTGTTTGCGTCAGTGCAGGAATCATGGAACCTGCCGGAACAGCAGTACCTACGGCGACCGAACCCCGACTCTGCATATCTGCAGTCGGTCATCAGTTAGCAAGCATCAATATCGACAGTGGAAATCGAGGCATCAGGGATGAGCGAGTTCGAGTTGGGCAGTGTGGTTCAGATCGCGTACATGGTCGACGACATTCACGAGGCGGCCGCCGACTTTTCCGTCCGCACCGGGGCAGGCCCGTTCTTCGTGCGTAGAAACGTCATCACGGTCGCCGACGGCCCCGACGGCAGAACGGGGGCTTTCGACCACTCATCGGCCTACGGGCAATGGGGCCGCATGCAGATCGAATTGGTACAGACGCACTCGGCCGAACCGCCGGAATTCGCGGAGACCACGCGAGCACGCGGGTGTGTGCACCACGTTGCGATCATGGTTGCGTCGTTTGTCGAGCACCGACGGCAACTCACCCAGCGTGGTTGGCCGGCACTGCTGTCTGCGTCCACCCCGCACGGCAACAACTTCGCGTTCCACGACGCCCGGCCGCAGCTCGGACATCTCCTGGAGATCTACGAGCCGCGACCGAGCATTGTCCAGCTGTATCGACGCGTTGCCGACGCAGCGACGCACTGGGACGGAACCGATCCCGTTCGCAGCCTGTGACGCGTCTAGGCCTCGGCCAGGAGGGCTGCCGCTCGTTCGCGGGCCAGCGTCAGAACCTGCGGGTTACCGGAGTTCCAGAGAACCGTCAGTTGCTTCCGGCAAATCTTCCAGTCACCGTCTACTCGCACCACCGAATCGGTGTAGTACCCGCCGATGGTGAACACGGCGTCGCCGGAGGTGTTCGGGAGTACGTGCTCGGCACGCACGTAGGTGACAACCGTGCCCCGATCTCCAGCGACCGTGATGTCGAAATTCGACAAGTAGTGTTGCGATGCAACGAGACCCGGAAACAGCATCCGCCCACGCTGCACCCAGTCCTCGGCGCGGAAGTGCCCACCGTTACCCGCGCGGTAGCTGGTGTAGTCGACGTCGATCTCGTCGGTGAACACGGACCGATACATTTCCCAGTCACGCAGGTCGATCCCCCGCGCGAATCTCGCCATGAGCCGGGTGATGTCCCGGCTCGCCTCTGCGCTCATGTCGCGGGCAACTGTAGGGAGATCTTCTCGAAGTACTCGTCCAGTCCATCCGGTCCGAGCTCTCGACCGATACCCGACTTCTTCATGCCCCCGAACGGTGCAAGGGCATTGAAGCGACCCCCGTTGATGGCCACCTGGCCGGTGCGCAATCTACGGGCAATGGCAATCGCTGCGTCGTCGTCGGCTGCGAAGACTGCACCGGACAACCCGTACTCGGAGTCGTTGGCGATGCGGACCGCGTCGTCGATCCCGTCGTAGGTGAGCACCGTCAGGACCGGACCGAACACCTCTTCGCGGGCGATCGCAGAAGTGTTGTCGACCCGGCTCACCACGGTCGGGCGGACGAAGAATCCCGACCGCAGTCGATCGTCCAGGTCTGGCACATCGCCCGGCCCACCGACCACGAAGTGCGCGTCGGAAGGAACTGCGGAGAGGTAGTCGAGGACCGACTGCTGCTGCTCACGCGATGCCATCGGACCGATGTCGACGGATTCGTCGAGAGGGTCGCCGATGTGCTGCGCTCCTACGTGCTCGGCCAGCTTCTGCTCGACGTACTCCAGACGATCGGCCGGAACCAGCAATCGAGTGGTCGCGGTGCAGGTTTGTCCGTTGTTGATGTAGCACCCGCGGACGGCGGCAGTCAGGGCTGTGTCGAAGTCGGCGTCGGGAGCGATGATGAAGGCGGACTTGCCGCCCAACTCGAGGGTTACTTTCTTTATTCCAGCTGCAGCCACTTGACCGACGCGCGCACCGGCCGATGTAGAGCCGGTCAGACTCACCATGTCGACGTCCGGATGTCCGGCCAGCCGCTCCCCCACTCGACCGCCGGCTCCACTGACGATGTTGAGCACGCCGGGCGGCAGAGCGGTGGAATCGGCGATCTCGGCGACGGCGAACGCGACCAGCGGGGCCACACTGCTGGGCTTGACCACGGTGGCGCATCCGGCTGCGATGGCCGGGGCGACCTTGGCGGCCAACTGATACAGCGGATAGTTCCACGGCGTGATTGCACCGACGACACCGATGCCGACCTTCAGGATCAGCGAAGTCCCGCGACGCTCCTCCAGCGATGTGTTCTCCAGGATGTCCGCCATCGAGCGGAATACCGTGACGCCCAGCCCCACCTGCACGGTCCGAGACCGCGCAATCGGCGTACCGACCTCGCGCGCCATCATCTCCGCCAACTCGGTCTCGCGCTCGACCAGCCCGTCGGCGATCCGGCGCAACACCGAGACGCGCTCCTCGACCGAGGATTGCGACCACACCTCGAAACCGGAGCGGGCTGCGGCGACCGCGTCGTCGACGTCGGTTTCCGTTCCGGCAGGCACTCGGGCAAGCAACTCACCCGTCGTGGCGTCGAGCACATCGATGGTGCCCCCGCCCGCGGAGGCCACCCACTTACCGCCGATGTACAGCTCGGTTCGGTCGTCCATGTCGCGGTCCCTCTTCCCGTACGGCGTCGGCCGAGTGGCGGCCATCACATGCAGCCTATCCCTCAAAGGCGACATGCTGTCAAGTAACTACCTCCCCAAACCTGTACAGAGTTGGACAAAGTTTCTTGACATTCACTACTATTTGGGTAGGTTATGAGCATCGTCACAGTCCCGCCTACGGTAGACGCACGCCACTTACCTAGGGCTGTTCCCCACGGGGGACCGGAGAGCGCCAGGAGCACCATGAACGACCTTGCGACCACCACATCCGAATCGACCGCACTGGTCGACCTCGTTGTGAAGGGCATGCTTCGAGGGCCGGTCACGCCCGAGCTACAGGCTGTCGTCGACGCCGGTGACGCCGTGGCCAAAGGTCCGATGGTCATGCCGACACAGGCCGGAATAGCCGCGGCCGGTGCCCGGGTTCGTCTCACCGACGGAAGCGACGAGCACTGTGCGGTCGCCGACTTCCTTCGCGCATTCCTCCCGGTGAACCGTCGGCTGCGAGAACTGTGCACCGCATGGCAGTGCCGTCCGGACGGCACGACCAACGATCACAGCGATGCGCAGTACGACGCCAGGATCCGCGACCAGCTCGAGGACATTCACACATCCGTGTCCAAGCTGCTCCGCCGTGGAGGGAAGCAGTGCGCAGTCCTGCTGGAGTACCGCGACCGCTTGAACGTTGCACTCGAACGGTTCGACAACGGCGACACCGCGTCGATCACGTCCCCCTTGACGGACGGGTATCACACCGTGTGGATGTGGCTCCATCAGCACGTGCTGATGATGCTCGGACTCACCCGCGCCGAGGACGAGGCCCTCGAGGAGGAACTCGTTCGCGGTAGCGCCGAATGACCCTGTCCGACAGTTCCGTGATCGGCTTCGCTCGCGCCGCCGTACCCTACGGACAAGGCCGTGCTCGCGGTCTCGGTGCCGACGCACTCGGGGTGCACGGCGTCGAGATGGACAACCTCGTCGCGCTCGGGCTTCCGGTCGTACCCGGGCTGACGGTACCGATCGGGTCCGGCACCGGATTGCGTAACCCGGACACTGCGAGTGCCACGATCGATCTGTTGGAGAAGTTGGCAGTCCGGGGGATCTGGCCGTCGGTTCGCACCGAGCGTCGACCCATGTTGCTGCATCTGCGATGCAGTGCGCCGGTTCCGGTGTCGGCGCTGCCTCCTGCCATCTCGGTGATCGGGCTCTCGCCCCGGAACGTCGACGCACTCGTCGAGGTGATCGGACGTGACCGCGACATCTACGACTCGTGGGCCGCGACCCTTCGATTCGTCGCCGAAGGTGCCCTCGACGTCGACACCGACGACCTCGACGATCTGGACGAGGACCACCCCGACAGTCACTCCCGCGTGCCCGCTCTTCTCGAACTGATCGAACGTGCGACGGGCAGTGCGTTTCCCACCGAACCTGCCGAGCAGCTCGGCCTCGCAGCGACCGCCATGTTGGCCCGCTGGGCCTCTCCCCGCGGGCAGCGGGCCCGCCGCTCTCTGTCCCTACCGGACGATCTGGGCCTTGCACTGCACGTCCGCGCTCTGCGACTCGGACCGTGGGACGAGTCCGGTCACGGCTCCGCGGTCAGCCGTGATCTCGAGAGCGGCAGGTACGCGCCCCACGGCGTCTTCCACCTCGGTGTCCGCAAGGCCGATCCCGATCCCGGTCCCGGTGAACCACTGTCCAGCACTCCTGGCGGTGAACAGATTCTCGATCAGATCTTCGCGACTCTCGAGCCACATCTGCGCGGTGTCGCCGAGATCGAGTTCGAGGTCCGCGACCGGCAGCTCGCGCTGCTCAGCGCTGGTGCGCTCGACCATCCCGGCCCACGTGCGGTCACCAATCTCGCCGTCGATCTGGCCAACGCACGATCGATCGATCGTAGCGAGGCAGTGCGCATGCTCGAGCCCGATCTGATGCAGGACCTTCTGCATGCTCAGCTCACCCTCACCGGTAGCGAGCAGTTACTCGTCCGCGGACTCCCCGCGTCACCCGGTGCGGCCGTCGGCGAGATCGCCCTGTCGAGCGATCGAGCTCTTGCGCTGGCGGCGCAGGGCAAGGCCGTCGTTCTCGTTGCGTCCGAGACCAGCCCCGCGGATGTGCCCGCTCTGTTGGCCGCCACCGCAGTCATCACGTCCAACGGCGGACTCGCATCCCACGCGGCCGTCGTTGCCCGAGGTGCCGGCCGTCCGGCTGTCTGCGGTGCGGCGACCATCCGCATCGACCGCGAACAGGCCACCGTGACGGCAGACGGAGTGACCCTCTCCGAGGGCGACACCGTCTCGGTCAACGGCCGGACCGGTGACGTCTACGTCGGCACCGTGGCGATACGGCCTGCGGAGCCGTCACCGGAATTGGAAGTGCTGCTCGGCTGGGCCGACGACATCCGCGAGCTACGCATCCGCACCAACGCCGACAACGCCGACGACGCTGCAACCGCCTTTCGCCTCGGAGCCGAGGGAATAGGCCTGTGCCGTACAGAGCACCAATTCCTCGGCGACCAACTCCCGCTGGTGCAACGGCTCGTGTTGGCCGAGAACGAGGCCGAGGAGATCGAGGCCATCGCGGCGCTGACCGCAGCGCAGCAATCGGATTTCATCGATCTGCTCCGTGTCGTCGGTGACCGGCCTGTCACGGTGCGCCTGCTCGATGCGCCGCTGCACGAGTTCCTGCCGGCGGACGGCAACTATCGCGATCGCGAACAAGCCGAACGCGCGGCTGCCACACACGAATCGAACCCGATGCTCGGGTTACGTGGAGTTCGATTCGCCATGGTGCAGACCCGGTTGTATCCCGCTCAGGCCGAAGCGCTCTTCCGTGCATGGGTCGTGGTGAACGCCGAAGGGATGACACCGCAACTCGAGGTCATGATTCCGTTGGTGTCGCTGCCGGGAGAACTCACCGAGGCCATCGCCCAGGTGCACCGGGCCGCTGCGACCGTCGCCGGCGACACCGGCGTCACGGTTCCCTATCTCGTCGGCAGCATGATCGAAACTCCCCGCGCCGCCCTGCTGGCCGAACCGTTGGCCACCGAGGCCCAGTTCCTCTCGTTCGGGACGAACGACCTGACCCAGCTCACCTACGGATTCTCCCGCGACGACGTCGAGAAGACGGTACTGGCCCACTATCTCGAACACGGTCTGTTGACGGACAGCCCGTTCGCCGTGCTGGATCGGGACGGTGTCGGCGCTCTGGTCTCCATGGCCGTCGACCGTGCCCGCAGCGCCCGTCCCGACGTGAAACTCGGTGTCTGCGGTGAGCACGGCGGCGATCCGCAGTCCATCTCGTTCCTCAATTCGCTGGGCCTGCACTATGTCTCGTGCTCACCTCGACGGGTCCCGGTGGCCCGACTCGCGGCGGCGCACGCCACCCTCGAAAGCCGGTGAACCCCAACCGATGAGCACCGAACTCGACGCCCTTCGATCCGCCGTCCGTGCCGCTGCCGCCGAACTCGGCGGACACGATCTCTGCCGTCGCCTCGATCCGGCCGGCCCCGGTTGGGACTCGCGCGCCTGGTCGGTGCTCGGGGAACAGATCGGAACAGCGGCACTCGGCTTACCCGAATCCAGCGGCGGCATCGGCGGATTGGCCGAGATGGTCGTCGTCGCCGAGGAGCTCGGAGCGGCGCTGCTTCCGGTTCCCTTCCTCTCGACCCTGTTCGCTGGACAGGTGCTCGCCGGCACCGGCAGTGCCGACGAGGTGGTGTCCGACATCGCCGAGGGCACGCCCGCCGCGTTCGCCGGGCTCGACCGCCGCGGGTGGTGGTCACCGGACCATGTGCCGTTCTCGGCCGCGGAGAACAGCACCGGATGGACGGTGAGTGGACGCGCGCCTGCCGTCTTCGGTGCCGCCGGCTCACGATGGATCGTGACCGTCGCCGCAACACCCGAAGGCCCCGATGTCTTCGTCGTCGAGGCGTCGACCGACGGCGCGCTGATCGACCGCGTCGAGACACTGGATCTGTCCCGTGCTCAGGCCTCCGTGACCCTCACCGATACCCCGGCTCGGCGTCTCACTACCGGCGGAAGCGCCTCCACCGCAGTCTTTCCGGCGCTCGACATCGCCTGCATCGTTCTCGCCGCCGAACAACTCGGCGGTGCCCAGGCCAGCCTCGATCCCACCGTCCGGTACGCCAAGGAACGACGGCAATTCGGCCGCGAGATCGGCAGCTTCCAGGCGGTCAAGCACTCTCTCGCGGATCTTCTGGTGCTGGTGGAGTCCATCCGCTCGGCGGTGACCCGCGCGGTCGAAGCCGACGATCTCACCGAGGCCGGCTCGGTCGCTCAGGCGTGGTGCTCGGACGCGTACCGAACCGTGACGGCCGAAGCGGTGCAGCTGCACGGCGGAATCGGCTTCACCTGGGAGCACCACTGCCACCTGTACTTTCGACGCGCACGCGCCGACGCACAACTCTTCGGCGGTGCCGCGTTCCATAGGGCACGCCTGGCTCTCGCCCTCGCCTGGTAAGCCCGACTGGTGGGTCAGCGCTTGTCACGCCCCGACCATGGCTGATCGCGGTTCTCTCGTGGCTCGGACGGTAGGCCGAGCACTCTCTCGCCGATGATGGTGCGCTGAATCTGATCGGTGCCGCCCGCCAACCGGTAGCCCGGGCTACCCAGCAGATGCTCGGACCACGCGAACAGGTCGTCGTCGACACGGGCAGAGATGTTCTCTCCCAACATGTCAGCGGCAATCTCGCCGATTCTGCTCAGCACGTCCGATGCCATCAGCTTTCCGACCGACGCCGCCGGTCCCGGCGAGATCCCTGCCGCTGCGGCCCGCGCTACTCTGTCTGCGGTGGCGGCGCGCAGTTCGGATCGGATGTACACGTCGGCGATGTCCTGACGCACCAGCGGATCACCGGCAACGCCGAGGGACTGCGCGAGCGCCACCAACTCTGCGACGGAGCCGCCCTTCTTCCGGGTCACCGAACCGGAGGCGGTGCGCTCGAAAGCCAGAGTGGCACCGGCAACCTTCCACCCCGCGCCGACGTCGCCCAGACGCATGCCGTCGGGAACTCGAACGTCGTGCAGGAAAACCTCGTTGAAGGATGCGCCCCCGCTCATCTGCCGAATCGGGCGGATCTCGACGCCCTCGAGGTCGAGTGGAATCAGGAACGCGGTGATTCCCTTGTGCTTGGGTGCGTCGGGATCGGTGCGGGCCAGCAGCATCCCGAGATCTGCGAACCGTGCGCCCGACGACCACACCTTCTGCCCGTTGAAGATCCAGTCATCCCCGTCGCGCACCCCGCGACATCCCAGCGCCGCCAGATCGGAGCCGGCACCGGGCTCGCTGAAGAGCTGACAGGCCAGCAGATCCGTGCGCAGCAGTGGATTCGCGTAGGTCGCACGTTGTTCGTCGGACCCGAACATCGCGACCGCAGGACCGACGAGACCCGTCGTGACACTGATGAGTTCGGTCGAGGGCGGCACATCGAACTCACGCTCGGCCTGAGCGATGGCCGATGTGAACGACGCCGGAAACCCGCGTCCACCGTGCTCGACCGACAATGTCACCGCGCCGTAGCCGGCGTCGAAACGCCTGCGGCGGTAGTCTCGGACGGCGTCGAGCAAAGCCGACTCGTCCTCGTCGGACAGATTGCGAAAGACGGCCAGATCCGGCCGGTCCTCCGGTGACGGTGCCGGCCGTGGCGGGAGGACCGAACTCAACCACGAGCTCACCTCCGCCCGAAAATCGGCCAACTCGGGAACGGTGTCGACAACCTGTGTCATGGTTCGCCTTTCGCTATCGACTCGTCAGCACGGTGCAGGCCGACAACCCCGGTGCCCCGTAGACATGTGTGAATCCGACGGCCGGCCCGCCGAGCACCTGACGTCCGTCCGCCCGACCTTGCAATTGACGCACCACCTCGTGCACCTGCCGCAATCCGGATGCGCCGATCGGCTCACCTCCGGCCAGACATCCACCGTCGGTGTTGATCGGGAGCTCGCCGTTCCAATCGGTCGCGCCGGACGCGAGCAACTGTGCTTGCTCACCGTGCTCGCAGAGACCGGTTTCGGCCATATGGATCACCTCGGACCCGGAGTCGGTGTCCTGCAACTGCGCCACATCGACCTCGGCCGGATCCACACCGGCACCGGCGAAAGCAGCCGCAGCCGCGTCGATACTCGGACTGCGGCTCGGGTCGGTGGCCAACCACGGTGAGAAGACCTCGAAGGATCCCGGCCGTCTCGTTCGGACTTCGACGGATGCCAGACGAATCGGCCGTTCGCACATGTCGTATGCCCGCTCACCCCGAGCAAGAATCAGCGCCACGCCGCCCTCGCCCGGCGAACAGAACATGTACTGCGTCAGCGGGTCGTTGATCATCGGGGACGCAAGAACCTGCGCAGAGGTCAGCGGAGTGCGACGCCATGCCATCGGATGCGCCGCCCCGTTGGCGAAGGCTCGCTCGGATACCGCTGCGAGCGAGTGTTCGTCGAGTCCGTACCGGTGGAGGTACCGGCGAGTCTTCATGGCGAAGTACTGCGTCGTGACCATCAGACCGGCCTTCGCGTACCAGGGGTCGAGACCGTACGCCGCTGGGTCGGATGCGAATGCTCCTCGCGGATGCTTGTCGAAACCGACGACTGCGACGATCCCCGCTCTACCGGCGGTGAGCATGTCGGCTGCGGTCGACAACGCGACTCCCCCTGTGGCGCAGCCATTCTTGACTGTCGTGAACGGGATTCCGGTCAGTCCGAGCCGAGACACCAGCGAGTCGGGCTTGCCGGAGACGTTGCTGCCACCGACGGCCGCGTCGACGTCGGACCACCCGATTCCGGCGTCGGTCAGCGCGGCACGAAGTGCGTGTTCACCCATGTCCATACCGGACACACCGTCGTGTCGCCCGAAGGCGTGCATACCGGCTCCGACGACGAAGATGTCGGCGGGGTTCAAGACGCCACCGTGGTGAAGGCGAAAGTGACGTCGCCGCCGCCGAGGTCGAGCACACGCAGTTCGACCTCGTCTCCGATCGCTACCTCACCGATGATTCGGGACTCGACGAGCACCGTACCGAGATCGACATAGGCGACGACGAACGGTTCGAATCCCGACGGCGGCGGCTGGTACGGCGGTTTCGGCGCGAACGACTGGGTGGTCCACGTCCAGATCGTTCCTCGGTTCGGCAGCGCGATGCGCGTGACGTTCTCGCCGGTACAACCCGGGCACCGCTCGGCTGCCGGAAAGACGACCACATCGCAGTCGCCACACGAACTCCCGGCCAACAGTGGTGGGTCGAGTTCGACGAACAGCCTGTCGTCGATCGCAATCGGTTCCATGTCGTGCTGCTCGCCTAGTGAGCCAACAAGCTCAGTGGACGCGCCAGGATCTCGCTCACCGTGCGGAGGTATTCCGCTGCGGGAGCGCCGTCCACGGCCCGGTGGTCGAACGTCAAGCTCAGGGTCATCACCTGAGTCTTGACGGGAGTCTCACCTTCCCAACGGAATCCGTCCTTCACGCGGCCGACTCCGAGGATCGCGACATTGCCGGGATTGATGACCGGCGTGAAGAAGTCGACCCCGTGTGCCCCGAGCGTGCTGACCGAGAACGTCGCACCCTCCATGTCGGACAATCCCAGCGTTCCCGTTCGGGCAACTGTCGCCAATTCCGTTGTGCGAGCGCCGATTGCGCCGATCGACAGCGAATCCGCTCCCCGAACGACCGGAACGACGAGACCACCGTCGACCGAGACGGCTACGCCGATGTCGATGGCCTCGAACAACGTCACCTTCTCGTCGGCAATTCCCGCGTTCAACAGGGGATGTTCCCTCAGCGCCAACGCTGCGGCCTTGACAACGAAGGCGTTGAGGCTGGGCGGCTTCGACCCGCTGGACGCCGATTCGGCTCCTAGCTCCGCCCTGATCTTCACCAGTGCGGTCACATCTGCTTCGTAGCCGTGCGTCAGCTGTGCCATGGAGTGCAGACTGTCGAGCATGTTGCGAGCGATCGCGCCTCGCATGCCCTTCAGCGGAATGACGTCGCCGGCTTTCGGGCCGGTCTCGCGTGCGGGCGCGTCCGCTTCCACCGGTTCCGCGGCAACTGGAGTCGACACACTGTGACCGGCAGCAGCCTCGATGTCGCCCTTGGTGATTCGCCCTCCCGTACCGCATCCGACGAGCCGGCTCAGATCCACTCCGAGCTCGGCTGCCCGACGGCGAAGTACCGGTCCGACGAACTGTCCGGCCGCGCTGTCCGCGCCGCCCGCCATCTGGGCCTGCGCTGCTTCGGGTGTCGCTACCTTCTCGTGAACAGGCACTGCCGCGACGAACTCCTCGACGTCCTCGGACACGATTCGTCCACCGGGGCCGGAACCCCGCACCTGAGCAAGATCGATGTGCGACATCTCCGCGACCCGGCGGGCATTCGGAGACGACTTGATTCGCGAGTCGCTGCTCTGTGTGCGCACCTCGGTCTCGCCTGCGACGGTGGCACCGTCGTCGGCGGCCGGTTCGTTTGCGGTCACGACCGCTGCGTCGACACCCGGTGCCGTTTCGCCGTCACCGAGAAGCCACCCGATCACCGCACCGACCGGCAACACGTCACCGGCCTGCGCGGTCGTCGCGAGGATTCCCTCGGCCTCCGCCTCGACATCGACATCGACCTTGTCCGTTTCCAGGCGCAGAAGAACGTCGCCCAGACCGATGCGCTGGCCGGATTCGGCCACCCACTCGCCGATCACGCCTTCCTGCATCGTCAGACCCAGCTTCGGCAGCACGATCTGCTGAGCCACGATCAGTTCCTTTCGAGGAGACGGCGTGCACCCGCGACAATGCGGTCGGCGTCGGGAACGTAGGCCTTCTCGAGTGGAGTGCTGAATGGCACAGGCGTGAAGGGCGCGCCGACGCGCAGGACGGGCGCGTCCAAGTAGTCGAACGCCTCCTCCTGGATCTGCGCGGCCACCTCGGCTCCGATTCCGCCGAAAGTCACTGCCTCGTGCACCACCAGAATGCGGTTGGTCTTCGACGCGGACTTCACGATGGTGGCAGTGTCCAGCGGCTGGACCGTGCGCGGATCGACGACCTCCACCGACACCCCGGACTCGGCCAGGATGTCCGCGGCCTTCAACGCTTCGGAGACCATGCGGCCGAACGCCACGATGGTCACATCCTCGCCTTCTCGCGGGACGGACGCCTCGCCGAGCGGGATTGCGTAGACGTCCTCGGGAACCTCGGCGCGGGCACCGAGAAGGACCTTGTTGAGCATGAACACGACGGGGTTGTCGTCACGTACCGCCGAGACCATCAGTCCCTTGGCGTCGTACGCGTTCGACGGCATGACCACCTTGAGGCCGGGCGTGTGAGCCAACCAGGCCTCGAGGCTCTGCGAATGCTGTGCGCCCGCACTGACTCCTGCTCCGTATGCGACTGCGATGACCATGGGGACCTTGACCTCGCCGCCGTACATGAATTTCATCTTGGCGGCCTGGTTGACCACCTGATCGAGCGCGACGGCCAGGAAGTCCATGAACATGATGTCGACGATGGGGCGTAGACCACGTGCGGCCGCCCCGACGCCGAGTCCGATCAGACCCATCTCGGCGATCGGAGTGTCGACCATGCGGCGCGATCCGAACTCGGCTAACAGCCCGTCGTACATGTGGAAGACGCCGCCGTAGGCCGCGACGTCCTCGCCGGCGACGAAGACGTTCTCGTCCTCGCGCATGACCTGGGCGACGGCCTCGTTGTAGGCCTTGACGTAGGTGGTGATTCTGCCCGCAGCGGCCGGTGCCGTCGCGGTTGCGTTGGGTGTTTCCGTTGCAGTAGACATGCTCAGCCTTTTCAGATCTTCAGTCGCTGTAGACGTTGAGGGCGAAGTCGGCCAGATCCGGATACGGACTGGCCTCGGCGAAACTCACGGATTCTGCGATGTCGGCGTCGACCTCGGCCCAGACGGTCGCGAATTCGGCTTCGGTGACGAGCCCCTCGGTCACCGCCCGCGCTTCGAGCAACTTGATGGCGTCGCGGTCCTTCCAGGCCTCGACCTCCTCCTCGGTGCGGTACGTCTTGCGCAGACCCTTCACACCCTGGTGGTCGTAGTAGCGATACGTCTTGGCTTCAACCAGGGTCGGACCGCCACCGTTTCGCGCCCGCTCGACCGCGCGACCGACTGCGGCACGCACGGCGATCGCGTCCATTCCGTCGCAGATCTCGCTCGGAAATCCGTAGGCCGCAGCGCGATCGGCCACATTCTCCAGCTTCATGTGGTCGCGGAGTGCCGTGAATTCGGCGTATCCGTTGTTCTCGCAGACGAAGACCACCGGTAACTCGAGTATTCCCGCAATATTGGCCGCTTCGTGGAACGCCCCGATGTTGCTCGCTCCGTCGCCGAAGAAGGGGACGGCCACCGAATCCTCCTTGCGGTACTTGGCCGCGAACGCAGCACCCACCGCGATCGGAATACCGCCTCCGACAATGCCATTGGCACCGAGCATGCCGATCGACAGGTCGTTGATGTGCATGGAGCCGCCGCGGCCCTTGCAGTAACCGTCGACGCGGCCGAACAACTCGGCGAACATCGGCTTGAATTCGGCACCCTTGGCGACGGCATGACCGTGTCCGCGGTGGGTCGAGGTGATCTGGTCGGTGTCCCTGAGATTGGACATCGTGCCGGCCGCGACCGCCTCCTGGCCGACGTAGAGATGCAGGAAGCCAGGCATCCGTCCGCCCTCCATCAACCGGCCGGCCTCGGTCTCGAACTGCCTGATGCGCACCATCCTGCGGTGCAGATCGAGCAGAACCTCCCGACTCGGCGTCGGATCGTTCGACCCCACGGGCTCTACGGCCTCGCGGGTCGGGTCGGTCGCGGTCGAAGTCACCACGTACACCTCTTCTCTGCAGACTTTGTTTACGTCTTCACCAGTATGAGCCCAACATTAGCGCAATGTAAGTAGAATCACTATAAAGTTACTTCAGCCCGCCGCATCACACCTTTGGAGGATCGATCGCATGCTCGACCGAATCAGAGATCGAGCACGAAACGAGCCATCAGGCCGGGCATTGACGGACGACACCACCTCGATGACGTGGTCCGACCTGCTCAGCGTCCTCGAGGCGCTCGGCGAGCGCCTTCTCGAGATCGCCCCCGATTCAGACGATCGCATCGCCGTCATCGGCGAGAACTGCGCTCCGACCCTGCTCACGCACGTGGCGGCCATCGCGCGGGGGGTCGGTACCGTCGCGATCTCCCGTCAGCTGACACCGAGCGAGATGTCGGAGCAGTTCCTCGACTCCGGAACCGTCGCGGTGGTGACCGGTCCGGCCGGCCTTCTCTCGTCCCGCGCCGCAGCGGCCACCGCGGGCCTACGCGAAGTGATTGCGCACGGCTGCGACGGTGGCGTCGACACGGTGGCCTGGTCGGTGGCCGTCGCGCCGCAACGAGCTGCGTCTGCATCCACACCTCCGACCCAGCGACCCGCACGTCCGCCTCTGGTCTACACATCCGGCACCACCGGCCGTGCCCGAGGCACCCAGGTGCGTTGGTTACCGGCCACGGGCCAGAGCGCTGCGGAATTCGGCGACGCGGTCGCCGCGCGGTCGGGTTACCCGGACGGAGTTCACCTGGTCGTGGGACCGCTTCAGCACAACGGGCCGTTGACCGCCGTTCGGCATCTGCTCTCCGGCAACCCCGTGGTGGTGCTGGGACGCTTCGACGCCGAGAGAACGCTGGATTCGATCGACCGCCACCGCGTCACGTCCACGTTGATGGTTCCGACGCACTTCCAGCGGCTGCTCGGACTCGATTCCCACATTCGCTCGACGTACGACGTCTCCAGTCTCGAGTACGTCGCGCATACCGGCTCGGCGTGCCCACCGGACGTCAAGCGATCGATGATCGACTGGTTCGGTCCGGTTCTGGTGGAGTCCTACGGCGGCAGCGAAATCGGGACGGTGTGCAAGATCGCCTCGCCGGACTGGCTCACGCACCCGGGATCGGTCGGGCGGGCAGTACCGCCCTTCGAAGCAGTCGTGGTCGACGCCGACGGAACCGAGCTCGACCGCGGGCAGGTCGGGGTGCTGGGCTTTCGAACCCCGCCGGAACGCAGCGTGGTGTACCACGCAGATCCCGAGAAGACAGCAGCCGCTTACATTTTGCCGGGCGTGGCAACGCTGGGCGATGTCGGCTACGTGGACGAGAACGGGTTCGTCTTCATCACCGACAGAGTCGCCGACATGGTGGTGTCGGGAGGCGTGAACCTCTACCCCGCCGAAAGCGAACGAGTTCTGGCCGCACACCCCGCCGTGACCGAGGTCGCGGTCATCGGAATACCGGATGCCGACTTCGGCGAAGCCCTTCTGGCTCTGATTGTCCCGGAACCGAATGCAACACTAGATATCACCGAACTCGAAAGGTTCGCCAAGGCGTCGATGGCATCGTACAAATGCCCCAAGCGCTACGTGATCGTCGACGAGCTGACCCGCAACGTCATGGGCAAGCTCGACAAGAAGGCACTGCGAGCACCGTACTGGGACACCGACCGGACCATCGCCGGGTAGACGTCGGGTCCGTCGGGACGACACGGGTCAGGACACCCGGACCAGCATCTTGCCGACGTTTCCGCCGCCGAGCATGGACACGAATGCGCTCGCCGCGTTGTCGAGGCCCTCGTGGATCGTGGACTCGGCCACGATCTCGCCGGCAGCGAGCCAGCCGGCGACGCGGTCCTCGAACTCGCCCCTGAGATCCTCGTGATCACGGACGATGAAGCCTCTGACGGTGATTCGCTTAAGGATCACCTCGATCAGACGGTCCAGAGGTGGACTGTCCGGACCGCCGTTCGAGATCATGCCGCACAGGGCGACGCGGCCTTGCTGCCGAAGCGCAGACAGTGCCGCCACGAGGTGGTCGCCGCCGACGTTGTCGAAGTAGAGGTCGATGCCGTCCGGTGCCGCATCACGAAGCGCGGCACCGATCGGGCGGGCGCGGTAGTCGATTCCCACATCGAACCCGAACCGATCACGCAGCAGTGCCGCCTTGTCCGGTCCCCCGGCACTACCGACGACTCGCGTCGCACCGAGCAATCTCGCGAACTGACCCGCAGCGCTGCCCACTGCGCCTGCCGCAGCGGATACGAACACCGTGTCTCCCGTTCGGATCTCACCCGCGCGCTGCAGTCCGCAGTACGCCGTGAATCCGGTTTGGCCGAGTATTCCGAGCCAGTGGTGCAGGTCGATACCGCGTGGGTCGATCACCGTGGCCGCAGAGGTGTCGATCACCGCGTGTTCACGCCAGCCGAGTCGATGCCGAACGTGGGAACCCGCGGGCACCTCGTCGGTGCCCTCGAGCACCACCCCCAGCGCCGAGCCGTCGAGCGGAGAACCCACCTCGATGTTCGTGGTGTACTGCATGTTCGACGTCCCCAGGCGTCCCCGCGTCGACGGATCGACGCTCATGAAGATGTTTCGGACGAGAAGCTGACCCGCAGTGCGTTCGGGTAACAGCAACTCGCGAACCTCGAAGTGCCGAGCTTCGGGTTCCCCCGACGGTCGCTCGGCGAGAAAGACTGCCCGCGTCGCGGTAACGACACCCGCACTCACGGCAGCTCCAGAATGGTGACCGTGCCCTTGGACCCGTCGATCTCCACGAGCGCTCCGTTGGGAATGCGGCGAGTTGCCGCGGGAACTCCTGCAGCGCAGGCGATGCCGAGTTCGCGGCTGACGATCATCGCGTGGGAACCCATGGCCCCGACGTCGGTGATTGCGCCACCCGAGACCATGAACAACGGTGTCCACGACGGATCCGTCTGTGGCGCAACGAGGATTTCACCGACCTCGAACTCGTCGAGTGCCGCCATCGAGGTGATCACCCTGGTGCGGCCCTGGGTGACTCCCGGTGACGCGCCCGAACCCTGCAACACATCGCCCACCCGTACGGGCTCGACGGCCGACTGCCCTTTGCGGCCGAGGGAGGACAACGGCGGAAACGCCTCGCGTCCGTCGAGGAACGTGGGCAGCTCGAGCCCGAACAGTTCCTTCCAGTCGCTATGGCGTTGTGCAAGTATCGGTGCGATCGACTCGGGCGCACTCGCCAGTACGTCGAGTTCGGCGTCGACAGCCATGAACACGTGGTCGGCCGATTCGAGACGACCCTCCGAGAACAGTCGGCGTCCGAGCTCGACGAGCGGAACCCGGGCTTCGTGCAACACCTTGATGCAATTGGTCTTCGCCCGCTCCCGCCACGCGGCGAAACGACGAGCCGACGCAAGTGCGGCGGTGAGAGTTGCTTGCCCCTCGGCATTGTCGCCCACGATGTCCGCGGCTTCCTTCAGCGCTTTGTCGGTGGCCGACGCATGGTCGGCCAGCCGCGCATGCGGTGAGGCCGCGTCGTCCTGCAGCCGAAGTCGGTCGACCAGACCGAGTACCAGTTCGGGGCGGGTCTCCCACGACACCGATCCGAGATCCCATTCGTTGGGTCCGCGGTAACCGAAGTCGAGCAGGAACTGCTCGAGCTGTGTGTCGAATTCGGAGTCGATCCCGTGCACGCGCGCACCGACACCGTGGACCCCCTCGGCGAAGGCGGCCATCAGTGTGTCGTTTGCCCGCACCAGTCGGCCCAGATCCCACAGTGCATACGACGGCAGCGCCGAATCGACATCGCCGGCGGCACCGACGAGGGTCACGATGAGGTCCTGATGCTCGGCACCGAGCAACTGACCGAGTACGGCGGGGCCCACCGCGGAGCAGTTGGTGGCGACGACCTCGCCGCGCCAGGCCACTCGCTCGAGGGGCATCACCGAGCGTGCGCGCGCGACGAGAGCAGCCGGGGTCAGCACCGACAGATCCGGCCGTTCGGTCCGAAGGCGATCGGCAAGAGTTCGATCCTCCTCCAGTTCGGGAAAGTCCTCGGTCGAGAGCGCCCAGGCGTTCCTGGCTTCCAGGCGGCGGCTCGCGTCCGAGTTCTCGTCGTCTGGATGTGCCACGTAGGGAGGGATGTTGGGGTCTCCGCCGTACCAGA
Source organism: Rhodococcus sp. NPDC079359 (assembly GCF_040702585.1). Lineage (NCBI taxonomy): Bacteria > Bacillati > Actinomycetota > Actinomycetes > Mycobacteriales > Nocardiaceae > Rhodococcus > Rhodococcus sp. NPDC079359. The sequence continues at coordinate 95,296 of NZ_JBFBLH010000004.1, read as the reverse complement.
GCTGGTCGACCAGCTCGACGGGCAGTCCGCCCCGAATCCCGGTCAGACGCGACATCGACATGTTCACGTAGAGATGTCCGTAGAAGATGGCTGCCGACGCCGTCAGATCGGGCGACTCGGCCAACGAGTAGCTACCGAAGCTGGCATAGCCGAAGTTCCATCCCGGCAGGATGTTCTGAATCCACCCCAGATCCGCGCCGAGCGGCGTGATCGGGTCCGACAGCACGTCACTCGCGTTCAAGCGTGTGTACACGGGGAGACGGGTGCTGGGCTCGGTATCGACCAACCAACGCTGTTCGGACATGTCGCTTCTCGTCTCTGACGTCATCGCCGACGTCTCGATGGATAGTTTTTTGATTCGTTCTGCACATTGCTGTGACTTCCGCCACTCTACATGCAAGACTGTAGACGATGACAAGTTACTTGTCCGACATTTCCGAGGAGCACTTCGATGAAACTGCAAGACAAAGTCGTTGCCGTCACAGGCGGCACGCAAGGCATCGGTCGCGGCATCGCAGAGGCCGCTTTGGCCGAAGGCGCGAAGGTCTCACTCAACGGCCGCTCGGCCGAGAAAGGTGACAAGGCCCTCGCCGAGTTCGGTGTCGGAGATCGCGCTGCGTTCTTCGCAGGAGACGTCACCGTTCAGGCGGACGTAGAGAACTTCATCGAGCAAACGGTCGCCACCTTCGGTCGAATCGACGTACTGGTGAACAACGCCGGTGGCGCAAAAGACCTGCAGCCCACCGTCGATCTCAGCGACGAGGAGTGGACACTGGTGATGAACTGGAACCTGAATTCCAATTTCTGGGCCACCCGTCGAGCACTCAAGCACATGCTGCCCAACCAGTACGGCCGCATCATCAACATCTCGTCCGTCGAAGGCAAGCACGGCAAGCCCGTGTTCACGGCATACGTCGCGGCCAAGCACGCCATCAACGGCATGACCAAGTCGATCGCCCGCGAGGTCGGCACCCAGGGCATCACCGTCAACTCGATCTGTCCCGGACTCGTCATCACCGACATCATCAAGAACAACGGACCCGGCACCGCCGCGGCGATGGGAATGTCGTTCGACGAGATGGTCGCTCTGTTCGCCGAGGAGTCGGCCATCAAGCGGCCCAACACGATCGAAGAAGTATCGGCGATGGCCATGCTGCTCGCCTCGGACGCCGGTGCCGGAATCACCGGAGCCATCCTCAGCGTCGACGGCGGAACTGCGTCCTACTGATGATCACCCCAGCGGTGCAACAACGACGGAGTCATGCATGAGCACAGCCGGATTGTCTGCCAGTCGCGAACTCGCCGAACGCTATTCGGTGGTGATCAGAGGGCTTACCGCCGAGGAGTGGTGTGCTCCCAGTCGCTGCGCCGGGTGGTCCGTCAAAGACCTGGTCGCGCACACGGGATCGAATTTCAAGGTCATGGTGGACCCGCCGCCTCACGACCCGTCGGCCCCCGTTCCGACTACCGCGGAACAGGCTCAGAACCTACTGGTCGATGCCCGACGAGACTGGTCGAGCGCGCAGGTTGCCGACGAATTCCTGTCCAACGCGGCCGGAGCACTCGGGATACTCGAAGCGATGCAGAGCAGCGAGTTCGCATCGACGCCGATGACACTGACCGATCTGGGAACCTATCGCACCCATCAGCTTTCGGATGCCTTCGCGTTCGACATGTGGTGCCACCTCTACGTCGACCTGCTCGGACCCGACGGTCCGGTGACACGCGATACTCCCGATCCGGAAGACGACCTGGTCCGCACCGCCGTCGAGTGGATGTGGACCGGCCTACCGCAGATGTGTACCCCGGTCAGCAGCGTCCTCGACCGACCGCTCGGCGTGCACCTCACCGGTGCAGGCGGCGGCGAATGGACCCTCCGGCCCGGTTCCGAACTTCTGACGGTCGAGTCAGGTATCACGGGCGCCGACACCGTGGTTCGCTCGTCGGCAACGGATTTCGTGCTCTGGGGCACCACTCGTAGTCCGTGGCGACAACACGTCTCTGTCGAGGGCGACGCGTCCTACGCCGAGAAGGTCCTCGACACCGTCGACATCATCTGAGCACCGGTCGGTCGTGGGCCGTCGCACCGTTTCCGGTGACAGCCCACGACAGGCAGCGCTCGAACACGGTGCGGAACTGAGGTACCGTCCAGCTCCCCCTGTCCACCCGGCCCAGATCGTCGATGCCGAGATCCTGCACATCGAATCGTCCTCGGCAATGGCCGAGCGTGAAGTAACACACGGTCCCCCGGCCATGATCCTTGAGGTAGAGCACCGGACGCGGTTCGTCGTCGGCGGTGTGCCCTTCCTCGAAACCCGTTGACTCACCGACGAATCGAGTGTGCGCCAGGATCTGGATCGGCGGATGCAGCTCGCTGACGTAGAGCTCGTCGGTCACCTCGAACGAGTCGATTCCGGCCACCAACGGGTGCGCCGGATCGGTTATTTCGACCGTGTACGGCGCAATCGGAGGATGTCCGAGAAACTGGCTTCCCAGCACGGGCGCAATCGTGCCCAGAGTTCGTGGCGTCACGTACTTGCTCGGCGAACCGGGCGCAGTCCTGTCGATCGCCGAGTTCGTGCCGTGCAAGGCGAGCCAGCGGCCACCACGAGAGACGAACTGGGCCAGAGCATCTTGCTGCGCGTCGTCGGGAACTCGATTGCAGGTGTAGGTGACAAGGAGGTCGGCCGTAGCCAGCGCCTCGATGCAGTCGTAGTCCTCGAACACTCTGGTACGGACGTGCTCGTACTCGGCCAGGGACGACAACAGTTGCAGGCGTGCGTAATCGAAGTCGTGCCACTGCCCTCCGCACACGAGAACGGCATCGAGTCGGCCTGCCGGTCCAGGCATCGCTTCTCCTTGTTCGTCAGCTGTGTGCGTGCAGCGCTTTCCCCGCCAACGCGAGGTGCGCCTCCCCCAGAGCTTCTGCCTGGGTCGGATGGGCGTGTACGTGCTGGGCGACGTCCCCTGCGGTCGCCTGCCAGTTGTAGATGAGCTGCGCCTCCCCGATCAGTTCACCGACACGCTCGCCCACCAGGTGAATTCCCACCACGCGACCCTCCGGTCCCGCCTGGACGAGCTTGACCCCACCGGACGTGCGCAGAATCCGACTCTTGCCGTTACCGGCGAGGTCGTAGACCACCGTTGTGACCTCGCCGAACTGCTTCGCGGCTTCGCTCTCGGTCAATCCCACCGACGCAACCTCCGGGTTCGAGTAGGTGACCCGCGGAATTCCGTTGTCCTCGACGGGTGTGCAGTCCACACCTGCCAACTGCTCGGCCACCAGCATGCCCTGAGCGAAACCGCGGTGTGCCAGTTGCGGACCGGCCACGATATCGCCGACCGCGAAGACCCCGGGAACCGTCGTCTGCAGCCATTCGTCGGTAACGACGAATCCCCGGTCGAGCTCGACTCCCGACTCCTCGAACCCCATGTCGGCAGTACGCGGCCCGCGCCCGACAGCCACGAGCATCAGGTCCGCTTCGAGTTGCGATCCGTCGTCGAGATCGACGTGCACGCCGCCGCCCGGTCGTTCGGTGACTCCGCTGAACGCAGTCTTCGTGCGCAGAGTGATACCTCGTTTACGGAAGGCTCTTTCGATCTGCTTGGTTGTCCACGGATCCTCCGTGGGAAGCAGCGTTGCCGCGGCCTCGACGATGGTGACGTGCGCACCGAGCGAAGTCCAGACGCTGGCGAACTCGCATCCGATCACGCCACCGCCCAGCACCACGACACTGTCCGGAACATGATCCAGTTCCAGAACACGATCGCTGGTCATCACCGAACCGCCGATGTTCAGGCCCGGCAACGACTTCGGTTGCGAGCCGGTGGCCAGCACCAGGGCTTCACCTCGGTACGTGCCGATTCCGCCGTCGGCGAGTTCCACCTCCACGGTGCGATCGTCCACGACGCGGCCGCGACCGGCGACGAGCTCGATCTCACGGGACGCCACCAACCCCTGCAGTCCTCGGTACAGGCTGGCAACCACCTCGTCCTTGTACTTGTTCACAGCAGTCATATCGACGCTGCCGAGGGTTGCCTCGATCCCGAAAGTCGATGCCTCCCGGACCGAATCGGCGATCTCGGCCGCGTGCAGCAGCGCCTTGGTGGGGATGCACCCGGTGTGCAGGCACGTGCCGCCGAGGCTGCCTGCCTCGATCATGACGACCGACATGCCGAGCTGCGCGGCCCGCAACGCGCAGGCGTACCCGCCCGAACCGCCGCCGAGAATCACGACGTCGGCGCTGCCCGTCAGCTTCTGTGCCATGCCGCGCTCAGAAATCGAAGCGGTTGGTGAATCCGCCGTCGACCACCATGTTGATACCGGTGATGTGCCCAGCGGCCGGCGAGGAGAGGAAGGTCACGGCGTTCGCAACGTCCTGCGCCGCAGCCAGTTTACCGAGCGAAGCCGCGCCGAGAGCGGCCTCGTACAGTGCCGGACGACTCGTCTTGATCGTGTCCCAGGCACCGCCCTCGAAGAAGACGGGGCCAGGTGACACCGCGTTCACTCGAATGCCGGCAGGTCCCAGTGCGCGGGCCTGAGCCGACGAATGTTGCAGGACAGCGGCCTTGAGCGCGCCGTAGCTGTTGGCCGTGCTGATCGGTCCCGCCTCGAGCGCGGACGTCGTGCTGATCGTGACCACCGACGCGGCGTCGGACTTCTCGAGGTGTGGCTTGGCCGCTTCGATGAAGTTCACCAGGCTCATCAGGTCGACGTCGAAGCTGTTCTGCCATGCCTGAGCGCCCTTGCATGTTGCGGCAGAAGCGTTGACCACGACGATGTCGATTCCGCCGAGGGCACCGGCTGCATCCTCGACGAACGATGCAACCGCGGCGGCGTCGCCCACGTCGACCGCTTTGTGGAAGACCGTGCCCAAAGCGGACAGTTCTCCGGCAACCTCGTTCAGGTGCTCCTCGCCGCGGGCGCACACACCGACGGAGGCTCCCTCCGCCAGGAGTGTGCGGGCGATCGACAGGCCGATGCCGCGGCTCGCGCCACTGATGATTGCACGTTTTCCGCGTAGGTCGAGATCCATGTGAGACTCCTTGACTGTGACTTGATTCGACTGCAGGACTTAAAGATTCATGGCTCCGACGTGCGTCTGGAAGTCGAGCACATGAGTGAAATCGTTCACCGATTGCACCGCGCGACGCGTATCGGCACCGCGCACCACACTCAGCGAGGTGTGGTGGACTCGAACCGGCATGTCGAATGCACTGCCCAATGCGTCGGCGAGCACGGCGTTGATGACACCGCCGTGGCAGCTGATCACCACTCGCTGACCCAGATGCGCGTCGACGATCGACGAGATCTGCCGGAGCACACGAGCATGAAACTCTGCGCCGTCCTCGGCGTAAGTGAAGGCACCGTAGCGGCGCGTGCGAATGTGATCGCGGAACATCGCAGCGACCTCCTCGTGCGGTAGCACCTCGAACGGAGACTGGTCTGCCGGAAACTTCTGCCACGGTTCGTATTCGGAGAGTTCGTCACGCACGACGGGTTCCAACCCCTGCTTACCCGCGATATGAGTGCCGGTACGCAGTGCGCGACGCAACGGGGAACTGTAGACCGCATCCACCCGTGTGCGCGCGAGTCGGTTCGCGACCGCCTCCGCTTGTCGCTCACCGAGTTCGGACAGGGGTGGGTCGACGGTCTCTTTGGCGCTCAGTTCTTTGCTGAGTATCTGCTCACCATGCCGAACCAGGATCAGTTCACAGAGCCCGGCCAACGGGGCAAAGGGATTGTCGAGATCGATGGACCTGGCGCGCGGCATGGAAGCAAGTCAACCACAAACTGTCGTCGCTCTAAAGATACTTCGCGAAATCGGTGCCGCGAGATCCCTCGTCAGACGCTGGAGATGTCGGCCGCGAGCTCGCGAACTTCCTCGGAGAACCGTCGTCGGCCGAGGTCTGCCAGGACCGCATCCTCGGTGAGCCACGACGACGCCGCCACTTCGAGCAGGGTCGTCAATGCAACCGCTGCGGCACCCTGCTTCGCTTTGGACGCTATGCCGCTCCGAGTGCGCAGTTCGACCGAGAACAGCGCCAGCATCACCGAACGCACTTCTCTTCGCAGGGTTTCGATGGACAGACTCCAACCGGGCGATCGGGTGAAGTACACCAATGCGGCAGCACGGTGCTGATCCGTCCACTCGAGCAACGACGAAATGATGTCACCCAGCGCAGCGTCCGGATCGGCCGCGATCTCTGCCCGGAGTTCGTCGAGGAGACCATCCGCGAACAAACGCAACCCGGCGAGCAGAACCTCGTCCTTGGACGGGTAGTGGTAGTAGACGGCCGCCGACGTCATCTGGGCCTCAGCGGCGATATCGGCCACGGTGACATCCTCGATGGACCTGACCGAATACAGATGCATGGCGGCGTCGACCACTACTTCGCGCCGCGACGGCCGGTGCGCCGCACGCTTGGCACCCTTGTCCGCCGGGGCCGTCACCGTCGATTTCGGCTTCACTGCCTTTGCTGCCATGACGTAGATCATGGCACCATGCAGTGACCCGGGTGCCGAGGAGGACGCTGTGCCGAGACGAACCAGCAGCTCGACGTCGAAAGTCGACGAGAGTTCCGAGCTCGAGACTGCCGTCGATTCTCCAATCGCGTCAGATCCGGACACCGCATCCCTCAAAGGATCTGCCCACCGACCCTCTCGCCGCCACCTCATCGTCCAGGCAGCGGTGCGTGTCTTCTCTCGCAAAGGATTCGCGGAGACGTCGATTCAGGAGATCGCCGAAGCAGCGGGCATGGTCCCGACTGCGGTCTACTACCACTTCGCCAGCAAGGAAGAGCTGTTCGATACCGCGCTCGGATACGCAATGGACGCCAGTACCGCCGCAGCCCAGGCGGTTCGACCGGACGACACCGAGGCCGATGCTGCTGCGTTCAAGGATGTCGTCGATGCCGTATGGGACTGGACCGCAGAACATCCCAATGCGGCCCGGATGTTGTTTCTACAAGTGGCCGGCGGTGCCACGCCGGGGACGCGTCTACTGACGAAGGAATACGAGGACAGGCACGTCCGCCGCGCCTTCGACTACTTCCCCGACGCCGAGATACCGGCGAACAAGCGATCGGCCGCGGCGCAGCACGCCGCGCGATCGCTGCGAGCACGCACGATGATCGCAACGACCATCGCCATCCAGCCCCTGCGGATCGAGGGCGGGCCGTTGTCCAACATTGCGGTGTCTCGCCTCCGGTCGGCCACCACCGATGTGTGCGCGAAAATGATCGAGGGTCGCTGAAGCTCCGACGGACGGCCACCACCGTCGAGTAACTTGACTGAAACAACAGTCAAAACTCTGAACGGACGTCCCTCATGCGTATCGCGGCTTTTTCCGGTGGACACTCCTTCGATCGTGACGCGTTCGCCGAATTTCTGGAGTCGATGCCGGGCGAGGTCACCTGGTTCGAGCATCCCGACGCGGATCCCGGACCCACAGCGTTCGACGTCTCGCTGCACTACGACATGCCGGGCACATTGCCCCAGCCGTCCGTGCCACCCGATTCCCTACGCGAGGAGGTGAGGGCGGCCCCGGAGTCCGGACATGGGTACGTCGTTCTCCACCATGCCATCGCATCGTGGGCCGCCTGGGACGAGTGGTCGGAATTCGTCGGTGGCCGCTACCTGTATCGACCAGGCGTGGTGCGGGGTGTCGAGCGCCCCGATTCGGGCTATCGGCACGCGGTTCCGCAGCGCATCTCGGTCGTCGACACCGACCACCCGATCGCCGCAGGGATTCCCCAGTCTTTCGACCTGATCGACGAGACCTACCTGTGCGAAGTCTTCGAGGACGACGTGACCCCGCTGCTGCGAACCGATGCCGAGATGACCGACGCCGTTCACTTCTCGACTGCCTCGGCCATGGCGGGCAGGCGAGACGATCGCACGGGGTGGCACCACGCGCCCGGTTCGTCGCTGGTCGGGTGGACAAAGACGAACGGTCGTAGCCGACTCGTATACCTGCAACCGGGCGACGCAGCACCCACTCTGTCGAACCCCGTCTACCGCCGGCTCGTGGGGGCAGCACTCCTCTGGGCCGCTCGGCGATAGTTATTGGAGTCGCAGTAAAGAAAAGTGTGCTCATCGTCACTGTTCACTGTTACAGTTAATGGATAGAGCATTAAGTAACACCGCTACTGATCATCAAGGAGATTGCGATGCGACAGATCAAGCATCCGATGAGCCACGCGATCTACGAGTTCGACGACGACTTCAACGTCCTGGTCACCACTCGCGACGGCAAGACCGGCACGTTCGATCCGGAAGGTCGCTACCTCCACGGCGAGGTGAAGGCGGTGGATCCCGAACTGGCCCGATGGGTGGGGCTCGGTCCCCGCGCTCCCGTCCCCATCACCCAGAACCGGCGCTTCATGGGCGCTGCGAAGCTGCTCGAGAAAATGCAGGCCGACAAACAGGCGCAGGACGCCCTCGCCATCACGCTGGAACAGGGAGGCAAGCTGTGACCGATATCGATGAGCGCGCCGAAACACCCGTCGAGAACGGGACGGGGTATCAACGACTGCTCGAGACCGATACACACCCGGTCCCGGACATCCTGCGCGAGGAATCGCACGAGCAATACGCCGACCAGAATTTCGTGCCGGTATCGCGCTACATCAGCCGCAAATACCACGAACTCGAACGAGACCGGGTCTGGTACAAGGTATGGCAGATGGCGTGCCGCGAGGAAGAGATCCCCGAGCCGGGGGACACGCTCGTGTACGAGATCTGCGGGAAGTCGATCCTGCTCGTCCGAGGTAAGGACATGGGCATTCGTGCGTTCTACAACTCGTGCCTGCACCGTGGCCGTACCCTCCGCGAAGAGGACGGCCCGGCCGGCAACGAAATACGTTGTCCCTTCCACGGTTTCGCCTGGAACTTCGACGGCTCGCTCAAGTCGATGACCTGTGCCTGGGACTTTCCTCAGGTCGACAAGTCGAAGATGGACCTGCCACAGGTCAAGGTGGACACCTGGGGTGGCTTCGTGTTCGTCAACATGGATCCCGAATCCGAATCACTGGACAGCTTCCTCGGCGATCTCGGAAAGCACTTCGAGGCGTGGCCTTTGGAAGACCGATTCATCCAAGCGCACGTCGCTCAGGTCATCCAGGCGAACTGGAAGATTGCGCAGGAGGCATTCTCCGAGGCCTTCCACGTGATCACCACTCACCCGCAGCGGGTCGTGGGAACCGGCGACTCCAACAGTCAGTACGACAGCTGGGGCAACTTCAACCGCGGCATCACGGCGAACGGAGTACCGAGCCCGCACATCAACTTCGTCCCGACCGAGCAGGAGATGTTCGACTCGATGATCGATGCGCGCATCGACGAGGACCCGATGGTGACGCTCCCCGAGGGTGTGACCGCGCGGGAGATGTCCGGCATGCTGGCCCGCGAGGGTCTGCGCGAGATCATCGGTGATGTCAAGGCGGACAACATGTCCGACGCGGAATCACTGGACAGCATCTACTACACCGTGTTCCCCAACTTTCATCCATGGGGCGCGTACCAACGCATCGTCTACCGATTCCGACCCAACGGTGACGACCACGAGACCTCGATCATGGACGTGTACCTACTGGCACCGTTCAAGGGCGAACGGCCCAAGCCTGCCAAGACCCAGTGGCTGCGACCGGAGCAGTCGTGGTTGGAAGCAACGGTGCTCGGCAGTTCGGCGCGGGTGTTCGACCAGGACGCGTACAACATGCCCAAGGTGCAGAAGGGCTTGCAGTCGGCGCAGTCGAAGACGCTCCCGCTGGCTCGATACCAGGAAGTCAAGATCCGGCACATCCACCATCTGCTGGCACAGTGGATCGGCGAGGAAGTGGACTGAGACCGGCGCGACGTCGGGAACCTGCCGGCCATCTGCACAAACTGACCTTTCGGGTAGGCAGTGGCCCGTCCGGCGCGTGGGTTCCACGTCCTCCGAACGGCCCGATCTTCCCTGGATCGGTCCCCTCGCACACCGTCGTGTGGAACGCTCGGCGGTGTGCGAAGGTACGGCTTCGCCGAGAGTCCGACGAACAGAATGGCTTTCGATGACCGAGTTGGATGCACTCGCACCGAGCCCGGATGGAGTCTGGGCTCACGAGAACGTGGTGGTTCGGCACCTCCCCGGACTGGAATTCGACGCGGCCCGAACAGGGTCGACCGTGCAGGTCTGCCACGGCCTGACGTCTGCGGGTATCGGTGAGCGCCTGGTTCCGATGGTCACCGCACACGCCCGCCATGTAGGTCTTTCGCAGCGCGAGTTCGAGTTGGTGTTGGTCGGGATCGTCCGCACCACGGTCGCCGATCCGGTCGACGCATGGGCCACCTATTACCGCAATTCGTTGGACGAGCTGCTCTCGGGCACCGCCGATTTCGCGCCTGTCCACGAACGGGCGGAGAACCTGATCGTCGGGTCGGTGCTCGACCTGGGTTCGTGTTTCGGCTTCTTTCCACTGCGGCTGGCGATGGAAGGCCACTCGGTGACTGCGACGGACCTGTCGGCCGGAACCATGCGGTTGCTCGCCACCGTGGCTCCACACCTCGGGGTCACGCTCGACACCGTGGTGTGCGACGCCGCGAATGTTCCCGTTGCCGACGGCAGTGCCGACACGGTGACTGCACTGCATCTCCTCGAGCACGTCGACGCCGAGACCGGCTCCCGCATAGTGGAAGAAGCGCTACGCATCGCGCGCACCCGTGTCGTTGTCGCCGTGCCCTTCGAGACCGAGACCACCGCCTGCCACGGACACGTCCGCACATTCGACGAGGCATCGCTGGTCGAGCTCGGTCGGTCGTCGGGCCGCGCATTTCGGACCTTCGAGCACCACGGTGGGTGGCTCGTGATCGACAAGACCTCGACCCCCCAACTGGTCTGACAGGCCGCTGGGAGTACCACATCGCAATACCGACGTGGTGTCAGGATCGCAATGGATCCTGACACCACTGCGTCCGTCGACCTAGGCGTACTCGGGTACCGACAGTCGATTCTCCGCTGCACCGAGTGAGTCGAATCCGTCTGCCTTGAGCAGATTGTGAACGTTCCTCCGCCGGACGCCCATGTTGCCTCCGTCGTACACCGGGAAACACAGGACGTCTTCCATGATCGCAGCGATCGGTGTCAGGTTCGTGTATGCATCGACGCCGACGAGACGCATGGCGTCGTACACCACTTGCACGGCCGTCTCGGATGCAAAGATCTTTGCCTCGTTGGCCAATTCGCGGTCACGTCCGCCGGTACGGTCGAAATGATCGGCGGCCTTCCACGCAAAGTAGCGTACCGCCTCGATGCGAGTCTTGATGTCCACCAACATGTATCCGGCGTTCTGATACTCGATGACCGGTACCGGACCTGACCGATGGTCGGTCTTGGCGAACTGCAGAGAATAGTCGAACGCAGCTCGCATCCTGCCCACGCACGCGGCAGCAATGGACGAGCAGGTCCAAGAGAAGGCGGTGGCGACGATGTCCAACCCGTCACCCGGCTTGCCGATGAGGTTGCCGACCGGCACCCGCACGTCGCGGAATTCCACCCGCGGCGAGTTGGTGGCGCGGTGTCCGATGGTGTCGATCATGTCGGTGATCTCGACCCCCGGCGTTCCCTTCTCCACGACGATGACGGCCAGCGACTCCGACGGTGGCAGCGCAGGATCGGTGCGGCACACCACGCTGATCAGGTCGGCACCCTGACCGTCCCAGCCGGAAGCATTGGTGGTGTAGTGCTTGGCACCGTTGATGACCCACTCGTCGCCCTCGAGTCGCGCGAAGGTCCGAATTCCGACGGTCGGGTCCTCCGAGTCGTAGTTGGCCCCACCGGTCACCTCGGTGTATGCGATCGCGGCCAGCCGGGGCTCGCCGTCGCAGAACAGCGGGAGCCAGCGATTCTTCTGTTCCTCGGTGCCGAAATTGATGATCGGGTTGAGTCCCAATCCCGTGCCCAGCAACGCAGTCGGAGCGTTGATGTCGACCCGAGCGAGTTCCTCGGCTGCGAGCGCGAAGGTGAGATTGTCGAAGTACGCGCCGCCGTATTGGTCGGGAACCAGTCCCTTCACGAAGCCGAGACCGGCCAGCTGCTTGTAGACCGGCTGCAGCGCGTAGAAGCGATCCTCGGGGCTCGGTATGGAGGAAATGGTGGGCGCTACTTCGCTCAGGATGTCGTCTGCCACTTGCCGCGCTTGCATGCGCACTGCCATCTGCTCGGGGCTGAGCTCGAAACTCAGGGTCATGTGAGACTCCTCGATGTCTGTCCTGGTGGGGTGAAGAACGGAATCGGGCGACGCTGCCCTGCACACCATGTTTCATGGGCCGACGTGTCCCGGTCTTGTACCGGACTGCGCCGTCATCGGTACCGTTCTGCATTGTCGAACAAACAGATTCACCCCTGCGCCGACTGCGGCACTTCCCCTGTCTGCACCAACGCGCGGTATTCGACCGGACTGCATCCGAAGCGCGATCGAAAGGTCTTGGCCAGATGGGCGGAATCCGAGAATCCCCACGCTGCCGCTATCGTTCCGATCGATCGAGTGTCCCGAGAATCGGCGAGCTCACGCCGACACGCTTCGACGCGATGTTCACGGACGACGGCACCGAACGTGGTTCCCGTCCTCTCGAAGAGGGCATGGAGCGTGCGTACCGATACCCCGACATGGCGGGCCGCATCGGTGGCGGGAACACGGCCGAATGCAAGCCTGGAGTCGATGTACCGAACGACGGAGACCCGAAGTGCTTCGTCGGTCTCCAACGAGCATCCGGTGCGCCGTTGTGTCCCTCCCAGTACGGCACGCAGCAGATCGACATGGGCCGCTCCGATCATCTGCCGCTCGGCGGTCTGCAGCGAGGAATCGGTCCGCCAGGTCTCCACCATCAACGAGCTGAGCAGCCGAGCAGAACCCGACGAGCTTGCGAAACGCCGCGCAGTCGTCGCTGCCGACGGACCGACCACATCAGCCAGCAGAGGGCGCGGCAGTCGGAAGGACAGCACTCGCCACAGTTCGTCGTTGCCGGGCTCTACGAACTCCAGCCGGTACGGGCGAGTCGAGTCGACGACGGCGAACTCACCTCGGGAGACCGTGCACTGCCGCCCGTCCTGAGTGGTCGTACAGTGCCCGTCCAGTTGCAGATTGACGAAGACGACATCCTCGTCCGCGCGGGCTACCTCGCGTTTTCCGTGATCGATTCGCTGTGTGCAGGAAGCGATCTCCGCTGCGTTGCCACCCCCGATCGCCGCGGAGCGCACCCATCCGGGGAGTCCTGAACGTGACGAACTGTGTTCGACGTGGTCCCGGGATCGCCACGGTGCCAGCGGCGTGAATGCCTGGCAGAGAACATCGGCCCAATAGCTCATCTGATCGGCCGGGCCGAGTCCCCGGGTTGTCCAATACGACGTCATGATGCACTCCGCGCTAGGTTCGAGTGCACACACGGTAAGCCCTGGGCGTAAGCCATCCGAGGCATTTGCGTTACGAAATGTGTGCACTCTCCTCACACCGGGGGGTGGGGCGCGGAGAGCTTCCCCGCACCTTCGGATGTTTGGGCGTCGCTCAGATCAACCCCTGCTTGCTCGCCGCGTACACGGCCTCGGCTCGCCGAGACACTGCGAGCTTGCGCATGATGTTGCTGACGTGAAATTTCACTGTCGTCGCCGAGATGAACAGCCGGGTCCCGATCATGTTGTTGGACAGGCCCGTCGCAAGCAACCTGAGTACTTCGAGTTCGCGCTCGGTCAGCCGTTCTATGCTGCTCGGCGTGCCGTTGAGTGATCGCACGACAGCCGAGGCACTCCGCGAATCGAAGGCACTCTCGCCTCGCGAGACAGCACGTATCGCCCGCACCAGTTCGGTGGTATCGACGTCCTTGACGACGTATCCGCGCGCACCGGCGTGCACCGCCTCCACCACGAGTCGGTCGTCGAGGAAAGTTGTGAGCACCAGTAATCCGATTCCGTTGTGCGCCTTGGCCAATTGTGCGCACAAGGCAAGGCCCTCGTAATCCGAACTGGCCGAGAGCTTGAGATCCATCAGCACGATATCGGGCTCGACCCGCGCGACGACGGCCAATCCCTCCTCCCGCGTCGACGCCTCCCCCACGATCGTCAGATCCGACTCGCGCTCGAGCACCGAACGCAGCCCGTCGCGCAGAATTGCATGATCGTCGACCAGGACGATGCGGACAGTAGGTGCCGCCACCTGCCCCATGCCCGTGCGAACCGTCGGAACGCTCACTGTGTTTCGCCCTTCTCGGATCTTTCCTGGAAGGGAATGCGCACTGCCACACGCACACCCCCGGTTCGGGCGCGGCGAATCTCGAAGACCCCGCCGTGTTCACGGGTGCGGGCCGCCATGTTCGCCAATCCGCGGTGGCGGCCGTCGACATCGGTGGACTCGGCCAGGTGCAGCATCATTCGCAGGTGGGCCGGATCGCCGTCGCCGTCGTCGGCGATCGACAACTGCACCTGATCGAGCGAATAGGTCAACCGAAGAATCGCCCGCGACGCGTGCGCGTGCACCGCTGTGTTGAACAATGCTTCGCCGGCGATACGGAGCAAGGCATGCTCGCACTCGCTGCTCAGCTCGACGGGGGTTCCCTCCACCCGCAACGAGACCTGCAACTCGTCGGGCATGTGGACCACGGAGAGCTGTTCGAGCATTTCGGGAAGCGACGTTCGATCGGCGTCCTGCGGATGATTGAGCGCGTAGATCGCCGACCGCAGTTGTTCCACAGCTCGACGCGTCAGATCCTTCGCAAGATCCAATCTGTCGCTGCGTTCTTCGGCCGAGATCTCGCTGCGACACACTTCGATCTGCATACCAGCGGACAACACGGCCTGAGTGACGCTGTCGTGCAATTCGCGAGCGATGCGGTGGCGTTCGTCGTCGAGGACCTGATGGCGGTGCGCGGCACCCAATTGCCGCTGTGTCAGCAACAGTTCGGCATTGCGGGCTGCGAGATCGGCCGCTGTGCGGTTCGCCTGGGCGTAGGCACTCTCGGTCCGCTCGAGCAATTGCCGTCGACTCTGGAAGAGCGCCGAATTCTGCAGCGCCACCGCCGTTTGACTGGCCAGAATGCTCAACACCGCTGCGTCGGTGGCGTCGAGCACCCGCTGCTCTCCGGTCCACGCCGCGAAAGCACCCACGACGCCTCCGTCGAACGCGATCGGCACGAAGGCGTGATGAGCGGAAATCACCGGTGTCTGCCCATCGCCGCACGTCGACTGTCGAATCGACTCGAGGCAGTCGACGACGTCGTCCGGCAACGGTGGCCCCTCGACGTTGTCGACCAGAAACGGCGTGGCGTCCGGTCCGAGCACGAGTCGACGAGGACCGGCATCCGGCAGAGCGCCATCGGCAAGAGCGAAGACCACCCAGCGTGCGCTCAGATGGGCACGAGCTGCTTCCGCGACCGCGCACACCAGCGTCTCGGGCCCGTCGACCGTCCGAACCAGTGCCCGTGAAATCAACTCCAGCGCATAGACGACGCGCTCCAAACGTTCGGCCGCGCCACGATATTGGGGGTAGAACGTGTTCTTGCCCGAACGCAGCCCCGTCAGCAGCGACAGGTCGGGTCCGGACGTCACAGCGCACTCCTGAACAGATCGACCATCTCGCGGTGCGTGGCGGAGCGAGGATTGGTGGACATACAGGCATCATGTAAAGCGTTGGTGGCCAACACATCCAGATCGGACTCGCGGACACCGATCTGTGCCAGACCGGTGGGAACGCCGACCTGACGTGCAAGGCGATCGACACGGTCCGCCACAGCCATGGCGGCTTCCTCCGGCCTGGCTCTGCCTTCCGGCAATCCGAGGCTCGTCGCGATGGCCACGTAGGGCAACGGATCCTCCGCGGCGTTGAAACGAATGACATGCGGCAGCAGCACTCCGTTGATCACCCCGTGCGGGAGGTCGAGGAGTCCTCCCACCTGATGGCTCATGGCATGGGTGGCACCGAGAATCGCATTCGTGAACGCCAGACCGGCTTCCAGACTTGCCTGCGCCATCGAACCACGCGCGGCCATATCGGTGGGCTCGTCGATGGTGCGCGCCAACTGCGACATCACCATGGTGATGGCCCGAAGTGCATGATGGTCGGTGAGCTGGTTGTGCCCCAGCGAGACGAATGCCTCGATTCCGTGCGTCAGAGCGTCCAAACCGGTTGCCGCGTTGAGCCATTCGGGCATCGTGGTAAGCAACATCGGATCGATCACGGTGATATCGGGAACGAGTGCCCGGCCGAGGATGGTGATCTTGGTCGAGCGCGCCGTGTCGGTGACGATGCAGAACTGCGAGACGTCGGCCCCGGTGCCCGATGTCGTGGGCACCATCACCAGCGGGGGAATCGGCCGAGTGGCCTGATCGACGCCCTCGTAGTCGAGGATTCTGCCGCCGTTGCCCGCGAGGATGGCGATCCCCTTGGCCGCATCCATGACCGACCCACCGCCGATCGCCACCAGCACGTCGCAACCGTTCTCTGCGTAGTAGCCGTGCCCGGCCTCGATTTCGACATCCTTGGGATTGGGCGTGAGCGCGCTCCAGACCTGGGGGTCGAGGCCCTGGTCAACGAGTAGGTCGACCAGCTGCCCGGCCCAGCCGCTCTCGATCAACCCCGAGTCCGTGACGAGCATCGGCCGGACCCCACCGAGACGACATGTCGCGTGCGCGACCTCGCCCAGCGAATCCGGACCGAACACGATCTCGGGTGCGTGGAATTTGAGAACTCGTGGCGTCTCGGCTCGGCTGCGCTGCGCATCGAGGTCGTGCAGCGCCTTGCCGACGTCCGCCGTAGCTGCCTGGTCCACCGTTCACACCCTCGCTGTCCATCGATCCCAGAACTCTCGGAACTGTGATTCAGGTTACAACCTTACGAGCACGGCTGGTCCGATCCCACCAGCACCGGGCCAGGTTCCTACCTGCCCGATCGGGTAGGTAGGCGGCACGATCGGTCAGGTCAGGACAGCGCATGGCCCAGTTCGGCCGCCTGCGAGGTCAACTGTTCGCCATCCCGCGCGACGACGACCCGGTCGCAAATTCGCTCGTAGTCCTCCATCGAGCACGCTGCCTGCGCCCAGTAACGACGAGCTTCGGGGGTGATCCACGCGATGCGGTGCACCTTCGACCGGATCTCGTCCAGGGCCTCCAGGCCAGCCGGGCGTCCGTTGCACCGGCCGTCACCGACGATGATGACCGCGGTGCGCTTGTCCAGGACTTCTGGGTGTGACTGCAACAGATCGGTGAAGGTTCTGCCGTAATCGCTGCTCGCTTCGAGGTCCAGCCGCGCGTCCGCGAGCACCGCGGCCAGTGCGCCGTCGCCGGTACTGCCGAGCAAGGTGGTCGTCACATCGACCGGTGCGTCGACGAACCCCATCACCGTGCATCGGTGTGCGCGCGCATGCATGGCTTGCGCAAGCCTCAGGGTGAACGCGGTGATGGGCCTGACCGACAACGACACGTCCGCCAGTACCAGCAACCGAACCTTACCCGGCACAGGGGTTTTCGTCACCAGACGGAACGGGATGCCGTCGGTACGCAGACTGGACCGGACGGTGCGCCGCATGTCGAGCGGTCCGCGTGAATGCTCGCGTGGTCGTGGGCGAGGAGTGCCCCGCATGTGTTTGAGCACTTCGTGACTCGCGCGCTCGATCTCGGCGTGCCGGCCGATCGCCTGCGCCGCGCCGTCGACCGGCACCGGTGACGACATCGTCCCCGTCACATCCCCCAGTGCCGCGACGAAAGCCACGACGGCATCGGTGATGCGGTCGAGCATCGCAGCGCTCAGTGGACGGGAATCACCCCCGTCACCGTAGACGCTACTCGGATCGTAAGCATCGAACCACGCCAGGATGCTCGCCGGATCCTCCCAGTTCAGCTGTCCCGCAACAGCTCCGCTGGTGCTCGACGCCAACTCCCCGGCCGCCGTCGACCCGGACCGCTCCAGGTCGACGGTGTAGGTGACACCCCGTCGACCCATGTCGCCGTCGGTGTCGATCGACAGATCGTGGTCCTCGGACGAGAGACTGATGTCGTCGTCGTCCTTGTGCGGGTTGAAGCCCTTGTCCGCTTCCGGGGCGTCGAGCAGATCACCGATTTCGACCGCACGCTCGTTGTATTCGGCGTATTTGGCCGCTTCCTGGTCTGCGCCGACGTCCAGGTCCGTCGGCAATCCGCCTGCTACCTGCGCTCCCAGTGGCGAACGATGCTCGTCCGTGGCGCTCTCGACGAGTGCCCTGAACATCGACTCGAAGGCCAGATCGAAACCGTGCTGTTCGTGGTCGTACTTGGCGCACGTCGCACGCAAGGCCGCGCGCAACACCGCCAGGTCACGTGCCCCGAGAAGTTCGAGGACGCGTCGTACCTCGATGACCTCTGCCGGCGACGCAGCTACTCCGAAGCGCCTGAGCGTGCGCCCGAACACCGCAGCCAGCACGTCGAGCACCACCGATGCCGAGAACGTTTGTGCCACGGTCATCGTCGTATTCCGATGCCACCCTTGTCGCGTCCACCGTGCCCTCTGAAAGCCGACGCGGTCGTGTTGACGACCGTTCCGAGTGATGTTGCTGCGGAGGGTGTTTCTGCGACCGGTCCGGCCAGCGCGATCTTCATGTCCGACGAGTACTTCACCAGGGCCGCGAGCAGGTACTTGCGGGTGTCTTCGGTATGACCGAGGACCGAGGCGATACGAGCCGCATCGATCACTTCCGAGATCGACGGGCTCTTGCGGAGCGGTAGCTCACGCAATTCCGTTGCCAGCTCCACGATCTCGGACACGATGTGCGCGGGCACCTCGGGGGCACGAGCAGTGACGATCTCGCGCTCACGCGCCGCGGTCGGATAATCGAGATGGAAATGCAGACAGCGACGTTTGAGGGCCGACGACAGCTCACGAGTGTCGTTGGAGGTCAGTATCACCCACGGATCACTGCGCGCGGTGAACGTACCGACCTCGGGGATCGTCACCTGCTTCTCGGCAAGCACCTCGAGCAGCAAGGCCTCCATCGATTCCTCGGTGCGATCGACCTCGTCGACCAGGAGCACCACCGGGTCCTCGGAGAGCACCGATTCCAACAGGGGCCGCACGGCGAGGAAGGGCTCGGAGTAGAGGCCGAAGTCTTTGGCGGCGAGCATCTTCGAGGCGTCGTCGATGTCGGTGACGTGCTGGGTGAGTGCGCCGATGTGCTCGCGCAGCATCTGCACGTGCAGAAGTTGCTTGGCGTAGTCCCACTCGTAGAGGGCCCGATTGTCGTCGAGACCCTCGTAGCACTGCAGGCGCACCAGCTTGCGTCCGCTCGCCGCGGCCAGGGACTTCGCCAGCTCGGTCTTGCCCACGCCCGCGGGGCCTTCGAGCAGCAGTGGGCGATCGAGTGCTGTCGCCAGATGCACCACGGTGGCGAGATCGTCGTCCGCGATGTAGTCCTGCTCTCCGAGCGCGCGCTGCAGATCGGCGGCGTCGGTGAATCGAACGGTGCCGGTGTCGTCGCTACGCACTGTCGACAGCGAGGTCATGTGCTTCCTTTCAGGCGGCGCAGTGGTGCGGTTGTGCGCCGCCCGGGGCACACAACCGCACCACTGCGAAGCATTAGTAAGACTCGTTGATCGCGTGCGAGACGACGGGGAGCATCGACTGGACGGTCACCTCACGGGGGTTGCCCGGGGTGCACCAGTCTTCCTGGATGTGCTCGGAGATCTTCAGAACCGACTTCTCGTCGCCCTTGATCACGTCGCCCTTGCCGGCGTACTTGCCGGTGTTCATCCGGTTCTTGTCGTACGTCGCCGAACGGATCGATCCGAAGTTGTCCGGAATTCCGACGTCCTTGGCGAGCCTGATGGCCGCCTCTACTGCCGCGTCGGCAGCCTGAACGGTGGTCATGTTCTTCGTGTCCACGCCCATGGCCACGGCGATCTCGGCGTAGCGCTCGTAACGCGAGGGCAGGTTGTACTCCCACACGCGCGGTAGAGCGATGGCGTTGTTGAGGCCGTGCGCGCTGTCGTAGAAAGCGCTGATCGCGTGCGAGATCGAGTGGATGACGCCGAGTCCACCGGAGTTGAAGGCCTGTGTGGCGATGTACTGGGCGTTCATCATGCCCTCGCGAGCCTTCAGGTTGCCCGGGTCGTACACAGCTTCACGAAGATGCTTGGAGACCAGCCCGATCGAGTAGATCGCATTGCCCAGCGACGGCGCGAAGTCCAGCCGCGAGACGTACGGCTCTGCGCCGTGGGCGAGGACGTCGAAGCCGCAGAACGCGGTCCACTGCTGGGGGCAGGTGTAGTAGAGCAGCGGGTCGTCCAGTGCCAGCGTCGGTGTCGACGCCTCGTCGAAGGCGAGCCACTTGTGCGGCTTCTCCATGTCCGAGGTGTCGGTGATGACGTAGGCCCAGGATGTCTCCGAACCCGTTCCGGCAGTGGTCGATACGGCGATATGCGGCGGGTTCTGCTTGTTGGTCGACTTGGAGAATCCCTCGAACTCGTTGATGTTGCGGCCGTCGTGGGCGACGACGACGCGGATGCCCTTGGCCGCATCGTGGCTCGAGCCACCACCGACGGAGATGACGCTGTCGCACTTCTCCTTCTGGTACAGCGCGGCACCGTCCATGACGTTGTAGTCCTTGGGGTTGGACTCGACCTTGTCGTAGAGGACCACCTCGACGCCCTGGTACTCGATCTTGCCGATCAGTTCCTCGATGATGCCCGATCCGCGCAGACCGGTCGTGACCAGCAGCGAGCGCTTGAATCCGAGTTCCTTGGCCTCGACACCGATCATGTCGTGGGCGCCGACTCCCAGCTTGGCGCGCGGCAGCGGGTGAAACTCCTTGATGGGGAATTCCCAGATCTGGTTGAGCTCGATGACCATCGGTGTCTCCTCGGTGAGTGTGAGTACAAGACGCCTTCCTCTGTGATCGGCGTCTCACTGATGACCACACTCCCCTGCCCGGTACCGCGTGGGAACACCTCGAGGCGGGAACCCTGCCAACGACTCGACCGAACTACCCGATCGGGTAGGAGTACTCGCTCACCCTCGGCAGAGGAGAACTCACAAGCTTTGGTGCACTATCGATCTCGCCGCTGCGCCAGAGAGAATCCGAGAACCGAGATCAGCGCGAGCGTGATGACGAACCCTCCGTACACTTGCACCGTCGTGCTCAGACCGAGGCGATGCACGGCCAGCCCGGCGACCACGGCGGGCAGGCTGAACGCGAGGTAGCTGATGACGAACGTCGTGGCGAACACCCCACCTCGCTCCGCTGCGGGGACCAGCGCGCCGAGCGTGCGCATCGAACCGAGGAACGTTGCTCCCCAGCCCGATCCGGCGATGACAGCCCCGACGAAGTACAGCACGATCGACTCGATCTGCACCGACACCAGGGAGAGCGCGACACCTGCCGCCAACACCGTCGCCCCGATCATCATCACCGTGCGGGGAAACCCGTTGCGTACCACTGCAGCTGCCACCGCGCCCGAGGCGAACATCGCGAAAATCTCCAACCCGCCCACTATGTGGTTGTCCACGCCGAACACCGTGCCGATGATGGACGGCCCGAGCGAGAGGTGAAACCCGCCGAGCGACCAGGTCGCGAACAGAGCGGGAGCGATGAGCAGGAACGGTGCCCGCACCGACGTGGGGATCGACATCCTCGGCAGCAGGGTCGAGGCGAGGTGGCGTCGGGAATCGAAGCCACGCAGTGCCGAGGTCTCGGGGACGAACAGCAATGCCACTGCGAGAATCAGTGCCGCGCCGATCAGCAACGCGAACACCAAGATGTCGGGTGCAGGTGCCAGTTGCACCAGCAATCCGGCCCCGAGCGCGCCGCTTGCCAGGCCGAGAGAAGGCGCGACACTGTTGAGCAACGGTCCGGTGGACGCGTCGGGCTGCAGGTCGATGACGGCTGCGCTCAACGCACCGGTGGCCGCACCCGCGGCAATTCCCTGCACGACGCGAGCCGCGAGGAGTACTGGGACGCTGTCGGCGACGATGAACAGCATCAAGCTGACAGCGAGGAGAATCAGTGAGGCGATCAGAATGGGTTTGCGCCCGATGTGGTCCGACAGACTACCGACGGTGAGCAACGTGGACAGCAACGCGACCGCATAGACGGCAAAGATCACCGTGAGGGTGAGAGCACTGAATCCCCAGGCCTGTTGGTACACCGGGTACAGCGGAGACGGTGCGGCCGAGGACGCCATCAGGACCAGGAAAGCGATGCCGACGACCCAGAACGCGTACCGATGCGGCATGCGCACCGCCGTCCGTTCCACTGGAGTCCGAGTGCCCACGCCGACCATGTGTTTCCCTTCACCGCAGTAACCGTTAGCTCAGTGAAAGACAACGCTCGGGAGCGCCCCGCATTCCCCGACGGTCAGTGTTGCTCGGCTCGTGCGTCGCCCCGCAGCAGTTTTCCCTCGCGGTACCGCTGCGCGCTCGCGGGCAAGTCGCCCTCGACTCCGCTCAACCACACCGAGACACGGCCGGTGCCCGAACCGCTCGAACCGACTTCGTCGACGCGTCGCACCGTCTGGTTGGCCACCGCCTCGGCGCTGTCGAACATCGTGACGTCGCCCGGCAGCTGCGAGACGATCCGGTCCAACACCAGCGGGTAGTGCGTGCAACCCAGCACGATCGATTCGACGTCCGCGGGTGTCGCGGCCACGGCCGCGGTGATGGCGGCACCGATCCCCCGCTCGTCACCACGGTCGATCGAATCCGCCAGACCGTGGCACGCCACACTCGTCACCGTTCGGTGCGAGGCGAACTGCTCGATCAAACGCCCCTGATAGGCGCTCGCGGTCGTGGCCGCCGTCGCCCAGATCGCAATCCGATCACTCACCGCTGCAGCGGGTTTGATCGCCGGAACGGTACCCACCACCGGAATCGTGTCACCGAGCGCGGCCCGAACGTGACTCAGCGCCGTCACACTTGCGGTGTTGCACGGAAGCACGACCACCTCGGCACCGAGTTCGACGGCATGCTGGGCGGTGCCGACCACTCGATCGACGACCCACCCATCGGGTTTGGGTCCCCACGGAGCGTTGTCGGGGTCCATCATCAGCACCAGATCGAGCTCGGGGCGCGCTTGTCGCAGCCGCGCAGCCGTCGGGAGCATCCCGAGGCCCGAGTCGATCAGTGCGACGATCATGCCAGCGCTTGCTCGACGTCACCGACCAGATCGGCACCGTCCTCGATACCGACCGACAGACGCACCAGATCGTCGGGCACCTCGAGCAACGAACCGGCCGTCGAGGCGTGGGTCATCGCACCGGGATGCTCGATCAACGATTCGACGCCGCCCAGAGACTCGGCGAGCGTGAAGATCTCGGTCTTCGCGCAGAAGTCCAGCGCAGCCTGCTTGCCACCGGCCAGACGAACGGAGACCATCCCGCCGAACCGTCGCATCTGCTTCGCGGCGACAGCATGAGACGGGTGAGATTCGAGTCCGGGGTAGATGACCTGCGAGATGGCCGGATGCCCGTCGAGGAATTCGACGATCTTCTCGGCATTGTCGCTGTGTCGCTCCATCCGCAGCGCAAGAGTCTTGATGCCGCGCAAGGTCAGGAACGCGTCGAACGGTCCGGGAACGCCACCCGCGCCGTTCTGCAGGAACGCGAAGGCCGTGTCCAGTTCCTCGCTGTCGGTAACCAGAGCGCCGCCGACGACATCGGAGTGTCCGCCGATGTACTTGGTCGTCGAGTGCAGCACCACGTCGGCACCGAGGCTCAGAGGCTGCTGCAGATACGGCGACGCGAAGGTGTTGTCGACGACGAGCTTGGCCCCACCCTCGTGCGCAATGCCCGACAATGCCTCGATGTCTCCGACGTTGAGCAGTGGGTTGGTGGGCGTCTCGACCCAGACGAGCTTGGTGTTCGGACGCATCGCCGCGCGCACCTCGTCCACGTCCGACACCGCAGCCACCGAGTACTCGATGCCCCACTGGGTGAAGACCTTGTCGATCAACCGGTACGTGCCGCCGTAGGCGTCGTTGGGGATGACGAGGTGATCACCGGGACGCAGCGCCGAGCGCAACAGGCAGTCCGTGGCCGCCATGCCGGAGGAGAACGCGCGACCGTAGGTGCCGGACTCGATGGCCGCGAGATTGGCCTCGAGCGGCCGACGCGTCGGATTGCCGGTGCGCGCGTACTCGAATCCACTGCGCATGCCGCCGACGCCGTCCTGAGCGAAGGTGGAGCTGGCGTAGATCGGCACGTTCACCGCACCGGTCAGCGGATCCGGCTCGTATCCGGCATGCACTGCCTTCGTGGAAAAGCCCTGCCAGGAGGTGTTGTCTGCCTTGCTGCGCTGCTCACTCATGGCCTCCACCCTAATCGGCCTGCGTCGCCGTGCGGGGGCGTGGGTAACCTGCGAAGACAACCCCCAGCGGAAAGAGGCACCGTGGCCAACTCCCAGAGCGTCGACGAACTGTTCGCGATCGATTCACTCCTCGACGACGAGGAACGTCAGATCCGGGACACAGTCCGCAAGTTCGGTAACGAGCGCATTCGTCCGCACATCGCCGATTGGTTCGACGAGGGCACGGTGCCGGCGCGCGAGCTGGCCAAGGAGCTGGGCTCGCTGGGCCTGTTGGGCATGCACCTCGAGGGCTACGGCTGCGCCGGAACGTCCGCGACGGCGTACGGCCTGGCCTGCCTCGAGCTCGAAGCGATCGACTCCGGCATCCGATCGCTCGTCTCGGTGCAGGGCTCGCTCGCGATGTTCGCTATCTGGAAGTACGGCTCCGAGGAGCAGAAGCAGCAGTGGCTCCCGGGCATGGCCGAGGGATCGCTGATCGGCTGCTTCGGGCTCACCGAGGCCGATTACGGATCGAACCCCGGCGGCATGCTCACCCGCGCCAAGCGCGACGGTGACGACTGGATCCTCAACGGCAGCAAGATGTGGATCACCAACGGACCCGTGGCCGACGTCGCCGTCGTGTGGGCTCAGACCGACGACAAGATCCGCGGATTCGTCGTTCCCACCGATACACCGGGATTCACCGCCAACACCGTGAAGAAGAAGCTGTCACTGCGTGCCTCGATCACCGGCGAATTGGTGTTCGACGACGTCCGACTGCCTGCCGACGCGATGCTGCCCGAGGCCAGCGGTCTGCGCGGACCTCTGAGTTGCCTCAACGAGGCACGCTTCGGCATCGTCTTCGGCGCGATGGGCGCGGCGCGGGACTGCATCGAATCGGCGATCGAGTACTCGCAGACCCGCGCGGTGTTCGACAAGCCACTCGCCGGATATCAGCTCACTCAGGCCAAGCTCGCGAACATGGCCCTCGAGCTCGGCAAGGGTCAGCTGCTCGCACTGCATCTTGGCCGGCTCAAGGACAAGGGCGAACTGCCGGGCGAGCGAGTGTCACTGGGCAAGCTCAACAACGTGCGCGAGGCCATCAAGATCGCTCGTGAATGTCGAACGATATTGGGGGCCAACGGAATCACGCTGGAATACCCGGTACTCCGTCATGCCAACAACCTCGAATCCGTCCTCACCTACGAGGGCACATCCGAGGTCCACCAACTCGTGATCGGCCAGGCACTGACCGGCACCAGCGCAGTGCGGTAGAGCGGCTGCGCCGCATGTGAATGGAAACTCGTAGCAGGCTACGAGTTTCCGTTCACATGCTTAGGCACCCTTGCTGAGGAATCCGAGCAGATCGTGGCGAGTGATGACGCCGACGGGCTTGCCTTCTTCGACGACCATCAGCGCATCGGACTCCCCGAGTGCCTTGGTGGCGTCGGAGACGGTTTCGCCGGCACCGATCAGCGGGAACGGCGAACTCATGTGCTTGGCAACGGGGTCTGCCAACGCTGCGCGACCTTCGAAGACCGCGCTGAGCAGATCGCGTTCGGTGACGCTGCCGGCAACCTCGCCTGCCATGACGGGAGGCTCGGCACCGACGACCGGCATCTGCGAGACGCCGTACTCGCGCAGGATCTCGATGGCGTCGCGCACGGTCTCCGATGGGTGGGTGTGCACCAGATCCGGGAGCGCACCCGACTTTCCGCGCAGCACCTCGCCGACGGAGGTCTCGTGAGTCTTGCCGTCCAGACGCGAACGCAGGAAGCCGTACGAGGACATCCACGAGTCGTTGAAGATCTTGGCCAGGTAGCCGCGGCCGCCGTCGGGCAGCAGTACGACGACGAGGGCGTCGGGACCTTCGCGCTCGGCGACCTGGATCGCGGCGACGGCAGCCATGCCGCACGAACCGCCGACCAACAAGCCTTCCTCGCGAGCGAGACGCCGGGTCATGTCGAACGAGTCGTTGTCGGAGACGGCGATGATCTCGTCCGGGATGGACGGGTCGTAGGCGGTCGGCCAGAAATCCTCGCCGACACCTTCGACGAGGTACGGACGCCCGGTTCCGCCGGAGTAGACCGAGCCCTCGGGGTCGACGCCGATGACCTTGACCTTGCCGCCGGAGACCTCCTTGAGGTATTTGCCGGTGCCGGAGATGGTTCCGCCGGTACCGACGCCTGCGACGAAGTGCGTGATCTTGCCGTCGGTGTCGGCCCAGATCTCCGGACCGGTGGTCTCGTAGTGGCTGGCCGGGCCGGCCGGGTTGGAGTACTGGTTGGGCTTCCAGGCTCCGTCGATCTCGCGGACGAGTCGATCGGAGACGCTGTAGTAGCTGTTGGGGTCGTCGGGTGCGACAGCCGTGGGGCAGACGACGACCTCGGCTCCGTAGGCGCGCAGCACGTTGCGCTTGTCCTCGCCGACCTTGTCGGGGCACACGAACACGCACTTGTAGCCACGCTGCTGAGCGACCAGGGCGAGACCGACGCCGGTGTTGCCGGACGTGGGCTCGACGATGGTGCCGCCGGGCTTCAGTTCCCCTGCTGCCTCGGCCGCGTCGATCATCTTCACCGCGATGCGATCCTTGGACGAACCACCCGGGTTGAGGTACTCGATCTTGGCGGCGACAGTGCCTGCACCGTCGCCGACGACGGTGGACAACTTCACCAACGGGGTGTTGCCGATGAGTTCGGTGATGTGCTGTGCGATGCGCATTGCTCCATCTTCCCAGATGCACCTATTTCACTCTCGGTCACGGCCGTCGATACCCCGCATACGATGGTGACAACGGCACGAGGAGAGGGATCGATCTGTGACGGCGAGCGGATGGCGTACCGCTGCTAAAGCGAGCGCCGCGACAGTACTTGCAGGCTCCGGAGCAGGGACTGCATCCTGGGCCGCGTACCGACATCTGATGGCGCAGGCCGCGGCGGCACGCGGCGTCATCGGGCGCACCACCGCCAAGCCACCGGAGGCGGACGGCGTCTACACCGCGGGATGCGCGGCCCCGGAACGGTGGCGGATGGGAAATTCAGCAGATATTCACCTGATGATCTTCGGCGACTCCACCGCTGCCGGCGTGGGCTGCACCGTAGCCGACGAAGTTCCCGGTGTACTGATCGCCCGCGGACTGGCCGAGGAAACCGGGCAACGAATTCGATTGAGCACCAAAGCGATTGCCGGTGCCACCTCGAAGGGGCTCGAAGGCCAGGTCGACGCGATGTTCGTCGCGGGCCCGCCCCCGGACGCAGCGGTCATCTTCGTGGGCGCGAACGACGTCACCAAGAAGTTCTCCATCCCGGCGTCGGCGGCCCGGCTGGGCGACGCCGTCGAACGATTGACGGCCAAGGGCTGCGTCGTGGCAGTGGGCACATGCCCCGATCTCGGTGTCGTGACGGCTATCCCGCAGCCGCTGCGCACCGTCGTCCGCAATTGGGGTCGCCGTCTCGCCAACGCCCAGACGGCCAGGACTCTCAGCGCCGGTGGCCATCCGGTGGCTCTGGCAGATCTGCTCTCCCCCGAGTTCCTGGCAGCGCCCGACACGATGTTCTCGGCCGACCGCTTCCACCCGTCGGCCGCGGGGTACGAGCTCGCCGCTCAGCAGATTCTGCCGGTACTCGCATCGGCGCTGGGCGTGTGGCACGGCGGACCGTTGCCCGAGCTGCCGACCGTGTCCGCTGCCGCCGAGTCACGCAAGGCCATCCCCCGCGCGACGGCCGCGTTCGATCGCTTCCTGCGCCGGAGAAGCGCCGAGCTCGATGCCGAGATCGTCACTGCGTCGGAGGATCTCGTACGTCGTGCCGGTGACCGATCGGCGGGGTTGTAAGTTCGGACAGGAGACATCGCCTACCCGGCGGTAGCACTGTAGTCACGCAGTATCGATTCGAAGGAGATCTCATGCCAGAGGCAGTCATCGTCGCCACCGCGCGCTCACCGATCGGCAGGGCGATGAAGGGGTCGCTCAAGGACATTCGTCCCGACGACCTCACCGCACAGATGGTCGCCGCGGCGCTGGCCAAGGTGCCCTCGCTCGACCCGAAGGACATCGACGATCTCCTCCTGGGCTGCGGTCTGCCCGGCGGCATGCAGGGCAACAACCTCGCTCGTATCGTCGCAGTGCAGCTCGGCTACGACTCCCTGCCCGGAACGACGATCACGCGCTACTGCTCGTCCTCGCTGCAGACCACCCGCATGGCGCTGCACGCGATCAAGGCAGGCGAGGGTGACGTGTTCATCTCCGCTGGTGTCGAGAGCGTGTCCAGCTTCGTCCACGGCAGCTCCGACTCGCTGCCCGAGAGCCACAACCCGATCTTCGCCGACGCCGAGGCCCGCACCAAGAAGGCGCAGGAAGAGGGCGCGGACAGCTGGACCGACCCCCGCGAGAACGGCGAGCTGCCCGACGCGTACATCGCGATGGGCCAGACGGCCGAGAACGTCGCGCTCCTCACCGGCATCACCCGCGAGGATCAGGACCACTGGGGCGTCCGCAGCCAGAACCGCGCCGAAGAGGCCATCAACGCAGGCTTCTTCGAGCGGGAGATCACCCCGGTGACCTTGCCCGACGGCACCGTAGTCAACACCGACGACGGCCCTCGCGCCGGTACCACCTACGAGAAGATCAGCCAGCTCAAGCCGGTCTTCCGCCCGAACGGCACCATCACCGCCGGTAACGCGTGCCCGCTCAACGACGGCGCAGCAGCGCTCGTCATCATGAGCGACACCAAGGCCAAGGAACTGGGCCTGACCCCGCTGGCCCGCATCGTCTCGACCGGTGTGACCGGCACGTCCCCCGAGATCATGGGCCTCGGACCCATCGAGGCGACCCGTAAGGCGCTGAAGATCGCGGGCATGTCCATCTCCGACATCGACCTGTTCGAGATCAACGAGGCCTTCGCAGTCCAGGTCCTCGGATCGGCGCGCGACCTCGGCATCGAAGAGGACAAGCTCAATGTCTCCGGTGGTGCCATCGCGATCGGCCACCCGTTCGGCATGACCGGTGCGCGCATCACCACCACGCTGCTGAACAACCTGACCACGCACGACAAGACGTTCGGCGTCGAGACCATGTGCGTCGGCGGCGGCATGGGTATGGCGATGGTGCTCGAGCGCCTCAGCTGATCCGAGACACACAACGAAAAAGCCCCGCCCTCCTTCGATGGAGTGGCGGGGCTTTTCGCGTGAGTACTAGTCGTTCTGGAAGTAGCTCAGCAGACGCAGGATCTCGACGTACAGCCAGACCAGCGTGATGGTCAGACCGAGGGCGACGCCCCAGGCTGCCTTCTCGGGAGCCTGTGCGCGGATCAGCTGATCGGCCTGATCGAAGTCGAGCAGGAAGCTGAACGCGGCAATGCCGATGCAGACGAGGCTGAAGATGATGGCCAGCGGTCCGCCGGAGCGGAGTCCGAAGCCATCCTCCATGAAGAAGCTGGCGACGAGATTGCCGAGCATCAGCACGACGACACCGATGAGGGCACCGACGACCATGCGGGTCAAGCGCGGGGTGACGCGGATGGCACCGGTCTTGTAGACGATCAGCATGCCGAAGAACACGCCGAACGTACCGAGGACTGCTTGGCCGATGAGGGCGGATCCACCGACCCCACCGAACTCGACGCCGGTGAACATGAGCGACAGCGCACCGAGGAACACACCTTCGGCTGCGGCGTACGCGAGCACGATCGCCTTGTTGTCCATCTTGCGGCCGAAGGTCGCGAACATGACCAGACCGAAGCCGATCAAGCCACCGCCGATGACGAACGGGATGGCCAAGTCGGTGTTGTTGGAGACGAGCAGGTACGAGATGATCGCCGTCACGCTCAGCACACCGAGGGTGATGCCGGTCTTGGTGACCACGTCGTCGATCGTCATGGCCCGCTGAGCAGGCTGCGTGGTGTACGGGTCGGCCTGCGTTCCGGGATGCTGGCCGAAGGTTGCGGCCTGCGAGGCTCCAGCCGTCGCAGATCCGAATGTGGCGTATCCGCCGCCCTGCTGCTTGGGCAGGTTGCGGAACACCGGGTTGCTGGAGGTGCGCACCGTGTCTCTTCCCTTCGTAAGTTCTGATCCCCACCGGGGATCTCCCCGTCGGTCATCAGTAGAACGTCTGACATCCGGACAAAAGTTCCCAGGAGGAGAACTTCTACGACGGACAAAACGGACTCTACCGGGTACCGGGCACACACGCGGAGACGACCGCGTGTGTGACACCGAATCGAAACGGGCAGTATGAGGAAATGGCAATCGAAGACGGACCCGACCAGACCTTGGACCCCAGTGAAAGCGTCGACTCCGACGAGGTGCGCAACGACGACGGCGACACCGTGGTCGATCCCCCCGACCATTGGAGCGAGGCCAACAGCTTCGGCACCACCGCTCGCGAGGCTGCCGAGGGCGAGAGCCTGGATCTCAAGCTCAGCGAGGAAGAACCCGACATCGCCGTCGAGGAGGAACTCGACCGCCCGATCACCGAGACTCCAGACGACGAACTGACCGAGGAACTCGTCGACCACGTCGTCGAGGAATCCGATGAGGATCCCGACATCGACTACGCGGAAGGCCAGCGTCAGGCCGAGATCGTCGAGGGCACCCTCGTCGAGGACCTCGGGCGCAACCGGGGACAGATCGACGGAACTCCCGAAGACGGCGGCCCGGTCACCTGACAGTCATCGTTGCTCGCTCGGGCGTACCGAGCGAGCGACGGTGAACTTGCCGTTGCGGCCCATGAGATCGGTGGGACCGACCGCGTCGGCCAGTTCACGCCGGTAGTTCAAGTGTGTGTTGTAGACCGTCCACATCTGTCCGCCCGGTCGCAGCACCCGACCGGCGGCGGCGAACAATTTGCTCGCCGCGCCCGTGTGCACCGCGGCACCCTCGTGGAACGGTGGATTGCAGACCACCAGATCGACCGATTCGGAATCGAAGGTCGACATCGCGTCGTCGGCGATCACCGAAATTCGAGTCCCGTTCGCCGCCGCAGTGGCCGCTGCCGAGGCGATCGCTGCCGCCGAGCGATCTGTCGCGATCACCTCGAGATCGGGCCTGGTCCGAGCCAGCTCGGTGGCGAGAATCCCTGTGCCACAACCCAAATCGACGGCGGTGCGAGCCCGCGGCAGCATCTTCGGTATGTACTCGAGCAGAAAACGAGTTCCGATATCGAGGCCGGCCCCCGCGAACACCGCACCGTGCGCCACCACCGTCATGTCCACATCGGCAATTCGCTTGCTCACCGGATACGTCATGCCCGACGCCACCGCCCCGGTTGCGGTGAGCACTCGGGCTTTCTGCCGGCCGCGGCCGGCCGTGACGGTCTCGAACGACTTTCTCAGGACGTCGTTCATCGCGGGGGTCATGTGCTTGTCTCGCCCGCCCGCGAGGACGACGACGTCCGCCGCCGCGTGTGCCGCGATGTGCTCGGCGATCTCGGTGAGTTCGGCAAGACTTCGCGGCAATTGCATCAGTACTGTGCCCACGTCGGTCAGCAGCTCGGCACCGAGGGCGTGCTGGGTGTAGGAGTCCGACAACGAGAGTCGCGCGGCGTTCAGCTCGAGTGCCCGCGCGCCGGTGACGGCGTCCTGATGGACGCGAACCGCGGTGAAACCGAGGGAAACGGCCCCGAGGGTCATGGCTCCGTACCTGTCGCCGATCACCGCGATCGGCATCGTCCTGTCGATTCCGGCAAGTTCGTCGACGGTATCGAGGACGAGGCGGTCCGCGGCGTCGACTGCATGGAGGTTGGGTGCCTCGGCGTCGGGCTCACGGCGGAGGGCGTCGAACAGGGATTCATCGGGCACCCGAGCAGTATCCCACCCTGCACACCCACGACAGCCCGCGCGGCGAGTGGCTATTGCGGCGAATCAGGGGCATGCTCGGGGAATGGAACACAAAGACAAGAACGAGGCACTCTTCAGCCATCCTGACGATGCATCGACCGATGCACACGCCGAAGCTTCGAAGCCTGCCGTCTACACCGCCCTGTTCAGCGGCGCGAACGAATGACGTTCGGAACGTAACGAGCAACTCTCACGACAGGTAGCGCAGGTACTCGAGCGCCTTGGTCGCATGCACGTGACCGCGCTCGCTCCGCACCGTCATCCGCACCACTCGGTGCCGATCGATCACGAAAGTCGTCCGCTTCACGGACAGTAACTGCCTCACATATCCGCGACGGCCCGCGTTCGAGTGGCCGCGTTCGAGCTCTCGGAGCCGACGCCGCCGCGTGAACCACCCGCCTCTACGCACTCCGAACTGTTCGGCCACCGCACCGTCGGGATCGGAGAGCAACGGAAAGTCGAACGACCTCTGCAGCGCGAAATGATGGTTGCGATCTCGGGTGTCGGTACTGATGCCCACACGTTGTGCGCCGAATCTGTCGAATTCCGTGCCCAGATCCCTGAAGTGACACGCTTCGGCTCTGCAGATGGGGCTGTTGGCCGCCGGGTAAAAGAACAGGACGACCGGACCCGACGCCGTCAGGTCGGAAAGCGCACGCAATTCACCGGAATGGTCCGGCAACTCGAAGTCCGGGGCGGTCTTTCCGATGCGCATGGGGCGAGGTTACCGCTCAGCCCTGCACGAGGGCGGCAGTCAGGCGTTGCCGGAGATCCCGATCGATACCCAGGTGCGTCAGATATCCGCCGAACGAACCGTGGTTCGACTCCATGGTGGCCCATCCGTGCTCCAGATAGGACGCACGAACGCCCAGGATCGCCTCGGTCGGCAGAACGTCGTGGAGTCCGGCCCAGGTCCGGCGGACGTGCGCGAGCAACGGCTCCATCGCATCGTTGCTTCTCAGATAGTCCGCGACGATGTCGTCCTCGTCGACGCCTGCCGCACGTAACACCGTCGCGACCGTCCACCCCGCGCGGTCCTTACCCGCTGCGCAGTGCACCAGGACACCGCCGCGACGCCCCACGATCTCGTCCACCACCCGCTTGATCGCATGCGACGCACCGTCGAGAGTCGAGAACGACGCGTACGCGCGCATCATGTAGTCCACCTGACTCTGCTCGTCGAGAATCGGCGCCGCCTCGTGTGGGGCTCGCTCGCCCTTCAGATTCTCGTACGGCACGGAGATCGACTCGACGCCGGCGGGAACCCTGTCGACACCGCTTCGCTCGGCCTCCGCATCACCGCGAAAATCGAACACGGTACGGATGCCGAGATCCGCGACAACGCGCTGCCCGACCTCGGTCAACCCGCTCAATTCGGATGCGCGATAGAACAATCCGGGCCGAACCGTCGCCCCGTCCGTGGTACGCACACCGCCGAGATCACGGAAGTTCCAGGCCCCGTCGAGGGCGAATTGATCGTGTACCGGGGCGTCGGGCATGCTTCGACCCTATCGAAGGTGAAGCTACGAGTGCGGTACCAGCCACCGCCGTAGCCGGGCGGTGACGAACGGCATCACCACGTAGACCATCAGCGGCGTGCACATCATCACCACCAGTGCGGTCCGCAGAGCCACGTTCAGCTCCGTCAGGTGCGGAGTGAGAACGATGTTGACGAGCAGACTGACAGCGTAGAAGGCCACGCCGATCGAGATCGCCTGCTTCCACCGCGGCGGCGGCCCACCGATCACCCGAACGGCGTCGGTGAGGTTGGACTGCGGCTCGAACCATCCCTCCACACCGGAGAGTCGATGGGTCGCAACGTCGTCGGCGATGGGACGGCCGGTGGCGAGCCAGGTGCGCCTGGCATCCGAGCGCAGCCAGGCGTCGAGGTCATCGTGGGTCTCGAATCGGTACACCACGTGATAGTCGCTGGAATCACCGGAACTGCGCAGCCAGCCGCCACCGAGAAATCCGGGAAAGGTTCGGACCAGATCCATCCCGTGATCGGTCCACTCAACGAAGTCTGTTTCGTATCCCTGTCGAACGCGTCGTGCGACCGAGGTCGTGACGTGATCGAGCGTGTCGGTCGTGGTCATGACTACCCCTTCTGCGCGTGTTCGTCGCGGATCGATGTGTTCTACACAGAGTGCGGTCAGATGGACCGACATTCAAATCGAGGGCCGGATCCGAGATAGATAGCTGATAACCGGCAAAGATGTGACAATTCGTCTACACAGACCCTTTCCGAGCGACCTGGAGTGGACGGATGGCACAGCACCGACCCGAGTACCGTCTCGACGACGTGGACCGACGCATCGTCACCGAGCTCAGCCGCGACGGCCGAATGTCCATGCGCGCCCTGGCCGAGGCCACCCACATCTCGCGGGCGCACGCCTACGTGCGCGTCGACCGCCTCGTCGACGAAGGTGTCATCGAGGGATTCACCGCACGCATCGCCTACGAGAAGGCGGGGTTCGGCGCGTCGGCCTATGTGGCACTGTCCATTCGGCAGGATTCCTGGCGAGCCGTCGCCGACGACCTGAGCACCTTTCCGTTCGTCGAACACGTCAGCCTCATGGGCGGCGACTTCGACGCACTCGTTCTGGTGCGAGCTCCGGACACCTCGGCGCTACGCCATCTGGTACTCGACAAGCTGCAGGGACTCGACGGGATACTGTCGACGCGCACCTGGCTGATCTTCGACGAGGCGATCGGACCGGGCGCGCAGTGGACCGCAGAGACAACGAACGGAAGCAATCCATGACCACGTCCGAGCGAGATCCGAACTCCACCGACGTCATCGTGATCGGCGGCGGAATCGGGGGTGTCTCGCTCGGATACGAACTCGCGAGCGACCGACGTGTCACGCTGCTCGAGCGCGAGAAGACCCTGGCCTTCCACACCACCGGCCGCTCGGCCGCACTGTTTCTGGAGACCTACGGCAACAGCACCATTCGCGCTCTGACGACGGCGAGTCGAGAATTCCTGACGAACCCGCCGGAACACTTCCGATCCGAATTGCTCGCCCCGCGTCCGCTGCTGCAGTTCGCGGCCAGCGGCCGAGGTGACGCGCTGGAGGCAATGTACGCGGACGTCAGCCGACTGACCCCGGACGCCCAACTGGTATCCCCGGCCGACGCGCGGACGCTCTTTCCGCCGCTGCGTCCCGAACTGATCGATTGTGCACTGTACGAACCACATTCGATGGAGGTCGACGTACACGCGCTGCATCAGGGGTTCGTGCGGGGGCTGCGCGATCGAGGTGGGCGAGTCCACACCGGGGCAGGTGTGACGCAACTGCGACGTGTCGACGGACTGTGGCACGTGCACACCACGGACGGGTCGGTCCACACCGCGCCGCTCGTCGTCGACGCAGCAGGCGCGTGGGCGGATGTTCTCGGAGCGATGGCGGGAGCCGATCCCATCGGGCTCGTGCCGATGCGTCGGTCGGTGTTCATGGTCGCCGCACCCGACAATCTGGACACCGCGAATCTTGCGACGTTGAGCGACATGGACGAGAAGTTCTACATCAAACCCGAAGGCGCACAACTGTTGTGTTCGCCTGCGGACGAGACGCCCACCGAACCGAGCGATGCCCGTCCGGACGAACTGGAGATCGCGCGGGCGTTCGACGACATCGCCGAGGCGACCACGCTGACGGGCCGGCATCTGCGCTCGTCCTGGGCGGGTCTGCGCAGTTTCGTTGCCGATCGCACCCCGGTCGTGGGCTTCGATCGAGAAGTCGAAGGCTTCTTCTGGTGCGCCGGCCAGGGCGGATACGGAATCCAGACGTGTGCGGCGCTGGCCAGGGTGGGCGCGTCTCTGATTCGGCGGCAACCACTTCCGGTCGATGTGACCGAGCGCGGACTACGGCCGGGCGACGTGGCTCCGCAGCGCTTCGGGTGAGAGGCGCTTCGCGCCACGTGCACGAAAACTCGACCCCTGCTACGAAGTTTCACTCACGTGCGGCGCAGCCGCTCTACCGACGACGCGTCGTAGATCAAGCACCGTGGTTCGGTAGATGTCCAGTAGATCGGCGTCCTGTCCACCGTCGACCCGCTCGGCCCAGTCGTCGAAGGCGATGCGCATGACCATGCCGGCACCCTCCACCAGAAGTCGTGCATAGGAACGCGATTCGTGGCCACCGAATCGTTCGGCCACCGCATCGGTGACGCGGCACAATGTCATCGCGTCGTGGGCGAAGGCCGCGGATCGCAGGTGCGCGTCGGCCCCGATCAGCCGTCGGGTGCGAAGGAGACGATCACGCACCTCGTCCGGTGCGGAGGAAAATCGTTCGACGGATCGCTCGTAGAGTGCTTCGATTCCGGTGATGGTGATGTTCTCCGGTGCCGTGGACGCCAGCCAGGCGTGCAGATCGACGTCCAGCTCGGGGTCGTTTCCGAGGACGGATTCTTCCTTCGACGCGAAACTACGGAAGAACGTGCTGGGCGATACCCCTGCCCGA
This sequence comes from Rhodococcus sp. NPDC079359, assembly GCF_040702585.1. Taxonomy (NCBI): domain Bacteria; kingdom Bacillati; phylum Actinomycetota; class Actinomycetes; order Mycobacteriales; family Nocardiaceae; genus Rhodococcus; species Rhodococcus sp. NPDC079359. The sequence continues at coordinate 58,729 of NZ_JBFBLH010000004.1, read as the reverse complement.
CGCGCGATCTCGTCGACCGTCGTCGCGGCGCACCCCTGCTTCTCGAACAGGTCGAGCGCTGCGCAGGAGATCTCGAGCTGGGTGTCTCGGCGACGTCGTTCTCGCAGATCCAACACTCGTTCGGTCATCCTCGTCACTCCTTCGGGTTCTCACCGTCAACTTACCAGCAATATTCAAGTTGACAGTCACTGTCATGGTGACTCAAGCTATCTAGGCGGTCCGTTGTCCGCACCTTGTACCGATACTCGAAAGCGTCCGATGAACTCACCTCAGACCGACCACACATCCGAGTCCGCGCCGGACGACGAACTCGCGCCGGGCAGCAAACTTCTGATCGGCATTCTCGTCATCGCCGCGTTCGTCATGATCCTCAACGAGACGATCATGAGCGTGGCACTCCCGACCCTGATGGTCGACCTCGACATCACGGCGACGACGGCGCAGTGGCTCACCACCGGATTCCTGTTGACGATGGCCGTGGTCATCCCCATCACCGGATTCCTGTTCCAGCGCTTCACGTTGCGCCAGGTATTCGTGGCTGCGATGAGTCTGTTCACCGTCGGCACACTGCTCGCAGCCTCTGCCCCGGGCTTCGAGCTGCTCCTGCTCGGACGCGTCACGCAGGCCAGCGGCACGGCGATCATGTTGCCGCTGTTGATGACGACGGTGCTGACCGTCGTTCCCGCGCACAAGCGCGGCGCAATGATGGGCGTGATCTCCATCGTCATCGCCGTGGCCCCCGCCATCGGTCCGACGATCTCGGGCATCATCCTCGATTCGCTGAACTGGCGTTGGATGTTCTGGCTCGTTTTGCCGATCGCGCTCGTCGCGTTCGCCATCGGGACCACCCTGGTGAAAAACGTGACCCAGACCGGTCGACCGTCGTTCGATCCCCTGTCGGTCGTGTTGTCCGCGTTGGCTTTCGGCGGGATCGTCTACGGCCTGAGCAGCCTGGGACATTCGGCCGAGGAGTCCGTGGTGCCGGTTTGGCTGCCACTGGCGGTCGGAGCGATTGCCCTCGTGGTGTTCGTGCTGCGTCAGATCTCGCGTCAGGACCGCGGCGGCGCACTGTTGGACATGCGTCCGTTCCGTACCCCGACCTTCAGCATCGGCCTCGGCATGATCGCAATCTCGATGATGGCCCTGTTCGGTGCCCTGATCCTGCTACCGATGTACCTGCAGAACGTCCGCGGTCTCGACACCCTGGACACCGGACTGATGCTGCTCCCCGGCGGACTGCTGATGGGCCTGCTCGCGCCGTTCGTCGGGCGCATCTTCGACCGAATCGGACCGCGCCCGTTGGTCATTCCAGGTGCGATGGTGGTGAGCGCCGCCCTGTGGTCGATGACCGTGCTCGACGCGCAGACCGCACTGCCTTTGGTGATCGGCATCCACATGCTGCTCTCGGCGGGGCTCGCGCTCATCATGACGCCGCTCATGACCTCGTCGCTGGGATCGCTTCCAACCCAGCTGTACTCGCACGGTAGTGCCATCTTCAACACCGTGCAGCAGTTGGCAGGCGCAGCCGGGACCGCACTGTTCGTCACCGTCATGTCGAATACCGCGGCAGCCCGAATCTCCGACGGCGCAACTCAGTTGGCAGGTTCGGAGGCAGGCATCCACACCGCCTTCCTCTACGGCGGTGCAGTATCGCTGGTTGCGGTGGTGGCGTCGTTCTTCATCCGCACCCCGGCACGTAGTGATCTCGACGAGGTCGCTCCCGCACAGCCGGTGCACTGACTCAACCGGATCGAACCATCTTCACAGCTGCAGAAACGATCTCGTCTTCCGACAGGAGGACGAGATCGGCTGCTTCGCCGAGGGGCACGAACGAATTCTTGCTCGCCACTCGGCGGACCGTGCCCGCGTAGCCACCCTCGATCAATGCCGTCACGACGCCTTCTCCCACTCCCCCGTCGTGCCGGGTCTCGTCGGCGACCAACACTCGATCGAAGCCGTCGAGCCGGCGCAGAAGGTCGTCGATCGGCAGCGGAACGATCCACCGCAGGTCGACGATCGTCACGCCGATTCCGTGCTCACGCAACCTCGGCACCGCACTCCTGCTCATCACCACCCCGTTTCCGAACGTGACGATGGCAAGATCGCCTCCGTCCGAATGCTTTGCGACGGTGCCGAATTGGGCCGGGCCTTCGTCGGTGCAGCGGAGCGCCCCGTCACCGTCGAGCAGGTCGGTGCGGTGATACAACGCGATCGGCTCGAGAAAGACGCATACCCGTCCCTCCTCCACGGCCAGTGCCACACACGTCCGCAGCAGGGCGGCGGCCTCGGCCGCGGAACTCGGAACGGCAACGACGATGCCGGGAATATCACGCAGCACCGCAACCGCGTTGTCGTTGTGAAAGTGCCCACCGAAACCACGCTGATACGCCAGGCCTGCTATGCGCACGACCATCCCGTTGGTGAACTGCGAATCGGAGAAGAACTTGAGCGACGCGGCCTCGCCGCGCAACTGATCCTCCGCATTGTGCAGGTACGCCAGATACTGAATTTCGGGTATCGGAACGAACCCGGCGAGCGCAGTACCGAGGGCGGTGCCGAGCACCGTCTGCTCGTCGAGCAGCGTCTCGAAAACCCGTGCTGCGCCGAACTTCTTGCATAGACCCTTCGTGACACCGTAGACGCCGCCCTTGACGGCCACGTCCTCCCCGAACACGAGGACGTCCGGTCGCGCTGCCATGATCTCGGTGAGGGTCCTGTTGATCATGGCGGCGAGCGTCAGATGCGGCCCACCCTGTGCGGGCCGCAGGCTCTGCTCGGTGGCGGCCACGGCAGCGGGTCGCCGTTCGGTCAGCGGAGCCATCACCTCGTCCGCGGTGGCCAGGCGCAACGACGCCCCGGTCCGCACTGACTCGACCATTACCTCGGCCTCGGCCATGACGGTCTCGCGCATCGCCTCGTAGCGCACTTCGACGTCGGCTGCCGAGAGCACCCCGGCCCCGATCAGCGTACGTGCATTGGCGAGCAACGGATCTCGAATGTAGTCGCCGACGATGTCTGCATTGGTTCGGTACGCGAGCTCGGCGTCGGATCCGGCGTGGCCCATCAGCCGCACCGTCTCGAGGTGCAGGACCACCGGTCGACGCCGTGTCCGCACGGTAGCAACGGCAGCGTCGACGGTATGCATCAATGCATCAGGATCGTGTCCGTCGGCCCGCACGTACTCGATCGAGGGAAATCTGCCGAGCGACTGCGCTATCCACCCTCGCGGCGATCGGGTACTGATGCCGATCCCGTTGTCCTCGCAGACGAACAATATCGGCATCGGAACGGATTGGTGCGCGCAGTAGGCCGCCGAGTTGAGCGCCCCCACCGTCGTCGAATGGTTGGCCGAGGCGTCGCCGAAGCTGCACACGACAATGGCGTCCTCGGGCCACGGGGTGCGATGCCGCAGAGCCTTCGCCCGGCCGAGTGCAAACGCCAGACCGACTGCGCGCGGTACCTGCGAGCCGATGGTCGATGTCTGTGGAACGATCCCCAGATCCGGATGTCCGAACACCTTGTGGCGGCCGCCGGACATCGGATCGCCAGTCGAGGCGACCAGACTCGCCAGCACATCCCGGATCGGGGTCGCGTCCGAATACTGTTGTGCACGTGCCGCGTAGAAACCACCGGAGCGGTAGTGCAGCAGTGCCGGGTCGGTGACCGTCGTCGCGGCACCGACGGCTGCGTTGGCCTCGTGCCCGGACGAGCCGATGGTGTAGTAGCCGAAGCCAGCTGATTGCAACCAGCGCGCGGCGAAGTCGAGATGCCTGCTGGCGAGCTGCGCGTCGAAGTACCGGAGCAGTCGGTCCGGATCGGCAACGGCCGAATCTCCGTTCCGAGCCGACCGAACCTGCTTCAGGAAGTACTCGTCGATCGCCTCGGCCACACTCGCACCTTTGTCTCCATCGAGCTGTCTGCGTCGAGCCGAGCTGAGGAATCAGCTCAGGGCGATCATATCCATCGGAGTGCTCAGCAACCGGCCGACGAGGGCCAGGAACTGCGAACCTTGCTGGCCGTCGACGAGGCGGTGATCGAACGAGAGCGACAGGGTCGTCACGGACCGCAATGCGATCTCGCCCTCGTGCTCCCACGGCATGCGGCGGATCGAACCGAAGCACAGGATGGCAGCCTCGCCGGGATTGAGAATGGGAGTGCCCGCGTCCACTCCGAACACTCCGACGTTGGTGATCGTGATCGTGCCGTCCGCCAGGTCGGCCGGACTGCTCTTGCCCTCCTTGGCCGTTCGCGTCAGCTCTGCCAGTGCGCGGGCGATGTCCACCAGGGACAGTTCGTGTGCATCCTTGATGTTGGGCACCATCAATCCGCGCGGGGTTGCTGCGGCGATGCCGAGGTTGACGTAGTGCTTGGTGACGATCTCCTGAGCAGTCTCGTCCCAGGAGGAGTTGAGCGAGGGATTCGATTTCAGCGCAACGAGAACCGCTTTGGCGACCAGCGCCAGCGGGGTCAGCCGCACGTCGGCGAAGTGGGTGGAGGACCGTAGCGAGTCCAGCAAAGTCAGGGTGTCGGTGACGTCCACCGTGACGAACTCGGTGACGTGCGGAGCGGTGAATGCACTGCGCACCATTGCATCCGCAGTATGTTTGCGCACCCCCTTGATCGGGGTCCGCTCTTCGCGGCCGACCCGCAGTGGGGTCTGCTCCCCTGCAGTGTCGGCTCCGTGCAGATACGACTCGACATCGTCTCGGGTGACGTCGCCGCGAGCTCCGGTCGGGGGTACCTCGGAGAGGTCGACGGCGTTGTCCTTGGCGATCTTTCGCACCGGCGGTGAAGCCAGCGGTTTGCCGTTCTGCCCGGTCGATGCCGCAGAGACCGGAGTGGTCCCCCGGCCGCCGCGTCGACTCGATCCTTCCTTCGCCACGCCGTAACCGACGAGAACCGGAACGCGTTCCTCGCTGTCCTCGACAGGACTCGCGTCGTCCACATCGGTGCCGGTGACGACGACGTCGGGGTCCTCGGTGTCTCCATCGACTCGGATGTCGATGATCGGAACCCCGACCTCGACGGTGTCACCCTCCGACACATGCAGGGCAGCAACGACGCCCGCGAACGGTGACGGAAGTTCGACGGCGGCCTTGGCCGTTTCGACCTCGGCGATGTTCTGGTTCAACTCGATCGTGTCGCCGACCGCGACCAGCCAGGTCAGCAGATCGGCTTCGGTGAGTCCTTCCCCGAGGTCGGGCAACGGAAAGCTCTTGATGGTGGGCATCGTCGAATCCTGTTCGGTACGTATCGGCGGCGGTCGGTGAGCGCGAGGTCAGTGCGAGCGGCAGCGGTCGACTGCGTCGAGAATCCGGTCGACGTCGGGGAGATAGAACTTCTCCAGCTTCGATGCCGGGTAGGGCGTACCGAAGCCGCCGACGCGCAGTACCGGCGCCTCCAGGTTGTAGAAGCAGCGTTCGGAGATCCGAGCGGCGATCTCGGAGCCGAGGCCCATGAACACGGGGGCCTCATGCGTGACGACCAGGTGCCCGGTCTTGCGTACCGAGGCCTCGATGGTCTCGAAGTCGATGGGTGAGAGTGAACGAAGATCGATGACCTCGATCGAGACCCCCTCGTGGGCAGCGACTTCGGCGGCTTTGCGGGCAGTGGCGACGAGCGGTCCGTACGCGATCAAGGTGAGGTCGGTGCCCTCGGTGACCACCCGCGCCCGATGCAGCGGGTACGACGCGTCGGCATCGAGGTCGATCGGGCTCTTCTCCCAGTACCGACGCTTCGGCTCGAAGAACAGGACCGGATCGTCGCTGGCAATGGCCTGCTGAATCATGGAGTAGCCGTCGGCGGCGTTGCTGCACGTGACGACGCGAAGTCCTGCGGTCTGCGCGAAATAGCCTTCGGGAGACTCCGAGTGATGCTCGACGGCACCGATTCCGCCGCCGTAGGGCACCCGAATCGTCATGGGAATCTTGACGTTTCCACTGGTGCGGTAGTGCAGTTTGGCGACCTGCGAGACGATCTGGTCGAACGCCGGATAGATGAAGCCGTCGAACTGGATTTCGCACACCGGGCGGAATCCCCGCATCGCGAGTCCGACTGCGGTGCCGATGATGCCCGACTCCGCCAGCGGCATGTCGAGTACCCGTCCGGGGCCGAAGTCCTTCTGCAGGCCGTCGGTGATGCGGAAGACGCCGCCGAGCTTGCCGATGTCCTCGCCCATCAGCAGAACCTTCGGATCGTTCTCCATCGCTCGTCGCAGACCTGCGTTGATGGCCTTGCCCAACGGAAGACTGGTGGGCCGTTCCAGGGTGGTCATGACGAAGCTCCTTCGAATCCGGCTTGGTACGAGGCGAACTGGGCTCGCTCGTCGTCCAGGAGGGGGTGGGGGTCGGCGTAGACGTTGTCGAACACCGACATCGCAGCCGGTTCGACGGTCTCGAGGCATCCGCGACGAAGCTCGGCCGCGACGTCATCGGCGGTGCGCTTGACCGAGGCGGCGAATGCGTCGTCGAACACGCCGATTCGCCTCAGTAGCTTCTCGATTCGGTCGATCGGATCCTTGGCGCGCCATTCGTCGTCGGTGGCACCCGAGCGGTATCGCGTCGGGTCGTCGGAGGTGGTGTGCGGGCCCATGCGGTAGGTGACGGCCTCGATGAGAGTCGGGCCGCTGCCCTCGCGGGCGCGAGCGAGCGCTGCCCTGGTGACGGCCAGGACGGCGAGAACGTCGTTGCCGTCGACGCGGACCGACGGAATGCCGTAGCCCTCACCGCGGGCGGCGATCGTCGCCTTCGTCTGCACCGTCACCGGCTCGGAGATCGCCCACTGATTGTTCTGACAGAAGAACACCACCGGTGCATGGAAACTGGCGGCGAAGCCCAGCGCCTCGGAGATGTCGCCCTGACTGGTCGCGCCGTCACCGAAGTAGGTGATGGCCGCGCCCTCGGCTCCCTCGAGCTGCATGCCGATCGCGTACCCGGTGGCGTGCAATCCCTGCGAGCCGACGATGATCGCCGGTGTAGTCATGCGGTACTCGTACGGGTCCCAGCCCGAGAGCGTCGATCCGCGCCAGAACCGCAGCATCTGGGTGGGGTCGACGCCCCGGCAGTAGGCGACGCCGTGCTCGCGGTAACTGGCGAACACGAAGTCCTCGGTGTCGAGCGCTCGAGCCGAACCCACCTGTGCCGCTTCCTGCCCGAGCAGCGGTGCCCACAAGCCCAGTTCGCCCTGTCGCTGTAGCGCGGTCGCCTCGGTGTCGATGCGCCGGACGACCACGAGATCGCGGTACATCTCCATCATCGCGGCCGTGTCGATGTCCGCGACGAGAGGTGAGTAGGTCTCGTTGCGGACCACCGTTCCAGATTCTTTGATCAGCTGTACCAGCGAGGTGGTGTTCATGTTCGTCGCACTCTCCGTCGTGGTGTGATGTCCTTCACAAGGACACCACCGACAGCCAGGGTGCACAAGTGCTGACTTCAGAACTGCGCACGATGCACAATATTGGGTAACGACCGAGCGACAGGAAGTGCGCAATGACCGATCTGGACAAGACCGACGCCCGACTCCTCCTCGCCCTCTGCGCCAAGCCGCGAGCCACCGGCGTCGAACTCGCCACCACCTTGGGCCTGTCCCGCAACACCGTGCAGGCGCGCCTCGGTAGATGGGACGACAAGGGGTCGCTCACGCCGATCGATCACCGTATTCCACCGAAATCTCTCGGCCGCCCGCTGCAAGCATTCGTCACAGCTCAGGTCAACCAGCACACCTTGGCTGCAGTCACCGAGCACCTGCGCACCATTCCGGAAGTGCTCGAGGTGTTCGGACTGTCCGGTGCTGCGGACATGCACATTCGCATCGCCGCAGTCGACGCCGACGACCTGTATCGCATCGCAGGTCTCATCCTCGATATCCCCGGCGTCGAGCGCACCAACATGTCCATCGCGATGAGCGAGTTGATCCAGTACCGCACCAAGCCGTTGCTCGAGCAGCTCGCCGAGGAGGGCCGACGCTGAGCAGCCAGACCAGCTCTGCCGAGTCGATTCACGCGCCACAGTGCAACATGCACGTTCTCGGCGACGGTGGTTGACCAGCGTGCACGTTCACGGCACTCTTCGACGGACATGTTCCCGGACACCATCCATTTCCGGGTACCGCCGCCTCATCACCGAAAGAGACTGCCTGTGTCCATCGTTGCCGACCGCCCCGCCGTCGTACCCACCCCGAACGATCCCCTGCCGACGGGCGTCTTCGATCGCCCCGACATGCCGCGCGACTCCGCACACGAACGCGTCGTGTTCTGTCAGGATCCCGACACCGGTCTGCGCGCGATCATCGCGGTCCACTCCACTGCGTTGGGACCCGCTCTCGGCGGAACTCGCTTCTACCCCTACGCATCCGAGCAGGATGCGTTGACCGATGTACTACGGCTCTCCCGGGGAATGACCTACAAGGCGGCCGTCGCGGGAGTCGATCTCGGCGGCGGTAAAGCGGTGATCATCGGCAACCCCAACGCCATCAAGACCCCGACCCTGCTTGGCGCGTACGGCCGGTTCGTCGAGTCGCTCGGCGGAACGTACGTCACCGCAGGCGATGTGGGCACCAACAGCGACGATCTCGACATCATCGCCGAAGAAACGGCGCACGTCGTCGGCAAGAACACCACCGCAGGCGGCACCGGCGACAGCGGCCCCCAAACCGCGCTCGGAGTCTTTCTCTCTCTTCTGGCCGCAGCCGAATCGACCTGGGGCTCGGACGATCTGACCGGAAAGCGCATCGGCGTCGAGGGTGCAGGCAAAGTGGGCTACAACCTCGTCGCCCTGCTTCGCGATGCCGGTGCCGAGGTGATCGTCAGCGACTCCTACGCGCCCGCCCTCGATCGCATCGTTGCCGACTTCCCCGGTGTCACCGTCGGATCCGACATAATCGGTGCCGACATCGACGTCTACGCCCCGTGCGCCATGGGTGCCACTCTCGACGCGTCCTCGGTGGCCCGGTTGTCGGCGTCCATCGTGTGCGGCGCGGCGAACAATCAACTCCTCACACCCGATGTCGAAGCCATGCTGGCTGCGCGCGGAATAGTCTGGGTACCCGACTACGTCGCCAACGCCGGTGGCCTGATCCAGGTGGAAGGCGAACTGCGCGGCAAGGATTCCGGCGAGGTGATGGCCACGATCGGCAAGATCCGCGATACCGTCGCCGGCATCTTCGCCATCGCCCGCACCGAGGGCATCCTGCTGGGAGCGGCGGCAGATCGCCTGGCCGAGGATCGAATCGCCGCCGCGCAGAGCTGAGCGGCGGCCTGCACACGACGCTCCACTCCCGGCCGTAAATCGGCAATACCCGCGCTGACGGTCGCGGAGTGGAGCGCTACGTGCAGCGGCTATTGCAGCGCGATGTACTTGGTCTCGAGGTACTCCTCGATGCCCTCCGAACCACCCTCGCGTCCGAAGCCCGATTCCTTGACGCCACCGAACGGTGCGGCCGCGTCGGAGATCGCACCGCGATTGACCCCGACCATGCCGGTGTCCAGTGCCGCCGACACCCGCAGGGCACGGTCGAGGCTCTCGGTGAAGAAGTACGCCACCAACCCGTATCGGGTGTCGTTGGCCGCAGCAATGGCCTCGGCCTCGGTGTCGAATCCGATGATCGCCGCCACGGGGCCGAAGATCTCGTCCTGCAACAGATTCGCGTCGGCAGGAATCGAGTCGAGGACCGTGGGCGAGTAGAAGAAGCCGGCTCCCTCGGGCGTCGTGCCCCCGGTGCGCACCCGGGCACCCTTGGCCACGGCATCGTCGACCAACGCGGTGACCGTTCGGCGCTGCTTGTCGTTGATCAGTGGGCCGATGTCGGTGCCCTCTCGATCACCAGGGCCGACCGTCAATGCCTCGATGCGCGCCGTCAACTTCGCAGTGAATTCCTCACGCACGGAGTTCGCGACGTACAGGCGGTTCGCTGCCGTGCACGCCTCGCCGCCGTTGCGCATCTTGGCCAGCATCGCTCCGTCGACAGCGGCGTCGATGTCTGCGTCGTCGAACACGATGAACGGAGCGTTGCCACCGAGTTCCATCGACGTCCGCAGCAGCCTGTCGGCAGCGTTGCGCACCAACAGTTTTCCTACTCCGGTCGAACCGGTGAACGTGATCTTCCGCAGCCTCGGATCGTCCATCAACGGTCCGGTGACGGAGGCGGCGTCGGAGGTGGGAAGTATCGACAGCACACCGCTCGGCAACCCGGCGTCGGCGAACACCTGTCCGAGCAGAAGCATCGTCAGCGGGGTGTCCTCGGCCGGTTTGACGATGACGGTGCAGCCCGCGGCCAGTGCCGGCCCGATCTTGCGTGTGCCCATGGCCAACGGAAAGTTCCACGGGGTGATCGCCAGTACCGGGCCGACCGGCGACTTGGTGACCAGGATCGAGCCGTTACCCGCAGGCGCGGGGGTGAACCGGCCACCGATCCGAACGGCTTCCTCACTGAACCAGCGCAGGAATTCGCTACCGTACTTCACCTCACCGTGGCTCTCCGCCAACGACTTTCCCATTTCGAGCGTCATCAGCAGAGCGAAGTCGGCAGCACGCTCCTGCAGCAGGTCGAAGGCGCGCCGCAGGATCTCGGCTCGCTCACGAGCGGGCGTCGCCGCCCACCCCGGCTGCGCCTCGGCGGCACGGTCGAGCGCGGTGATGCCATCGGCGGCGGTCGCGTCGGCGACAGTCGTCAACTCCTCGCCGGTCGCCGGGTTCAGCACGGCGAATCGTGCGCCCGACGCAGAGGTCGACTGCACGCCGCCGAGCCACAGATCGGTGGGCAGCGAGGAGATCAGGTCGGTAGCCGACATGTCAGTTCCCCTGTGCAGCAGCACGAAGCGCATCTTCGAGGACGGTGAGCGCCTCGCTCAGCAAGTCGTCGGAGATCACCAGGGGCGGCAGCAACCGGATGACGTTGCCGTAGGTGCCGCACGTCAGCACGATCACTCCGGCCTCGAGTGCCGCCGCCGCAACGGCTTTGGTGGCCTCCGGGTTGGGCTCACGCCCACCCGGTAGCACGAGCTCGAGCGCAAGCATGGCTCCGCGGCCACGCACCTCACCGATGATGCCGACCTCGGCACTCAACGCGTTCAGTCGCTCGAACACGATGCGTTCGATGTCGCGCGCTCGGGCATTGAGACCGAGTGTCTCCATCTGCTCGATGGACGCCAGGGCTGCGGCGCAGGCGACGGGGTTGCCGCCGTACGTGCCACCGAGCCCACCGGGGTGCACGGCATCGATCAGGTCGGCACGGCCGGTGACCGCGGCCAGCGGCATCCCGCCCGCGATGCCCTTCGCCATCGTGATCAGATCCGGTACGACGCCCTCGTGCTCGCTGGCGAACCAGGCCCCGGTCCGAGTGAAGCCGGACTGCACCTCGTCGGCGATGAACACGACGCCGTTCTCACGTGCCCAATCCGCCAGTGCAGGCAGGAATCCTTCTGCGGGCACGATGAAGCCGCCCTCACCCTGAATCGGCTCGATCAGGATGGCCGCGAGATTGCCTGCACCGATTTGCTTGTCGACGACGGAGATCGCTCGCGCCGCAGCCTGGGCACCGGTCACCGCGGAACCGTCGACGTTCAGACCTTCGCGGAACGGGTACGACATCGGCGCTCGATAGACCTCGGGAGCGAACGGCCCGAATCCGCTCTTGTACGGCATCGACTTCGACGTCAGTGCCATCGTCAGGTTGGTGCGGCCGTGGTACGCGTGGTCGAACACGACGACAGCGGACCGCCCGGTGGCGTGACGTGCGATCTTCACGGCGTTCTCGACGGCCTCGGCACCACTGTTGAACAGGACGCTGCGCTTGTCGTGATCGCCCGGGGTCAACGCGGCCAGCTTCTCGGCGACCTCGATGTAGCCCTCGTACGGCGCGACCATGAAGCACGTGTGGGTGAAGTGTGCGACCTGATCCTGCACGGCGGCAACGACTGCCGGGTTCGAGGCACCGACGGTGGTCACGGCGATTCCGGCCCCGAGGTCGATCAGCGAGTTCCCGTCGACATCGACCACGACGCCACCGTCCGCGTCAGCCACGTACACCGGCAGCGTCGAGGCAACGCCTGCACCGACGACGGCCTTGCGCCGCTGCGCCAACGCCGCCGACTTCGGCCCGGGGAAGGCGGTGACGATCTTGCGCTCCTGCGGAAGTCGGTACTCGATCGAGGCCATGGGTCGCACCTTTCGTGTGGGCTTGTCGTGCAAGTATGCGACTCGACGAGCACGACGGCCGGACGCCATTTCGTACACCTCGACGGCACATTGCACTCCATTTCGGCAGTTCTGCCGCTACAGTTCGATCGGTGAGCGTGCAGATGTCCTGGCTGTTGAGGCAGCAACACCTTCGCCTGAGTCACCGCGGCGGACCGGAGCGCAGCGCTGCGCCCATCACCTTCGCGCAGGCGACCGAACTCATCGATCCCAGTCCGTGGCTGTCGGGCGGTGAACTGATTCTCACGACCGGACTCGGCTTCGACGCCGACGGCCCAGCTCTCGGTACCTACGTCCGGACCTTGGCGGCCGCGGGTGTCGCCTGTCTCGGATTCGGAGTCGGGTTGTCCCACAGCACTATTCCCCGTCATATTCTCGACACCGCCGAGGATGTCGGGCTTCCCGTCGTGGAGGTTCCCTACGACATCCCGTTCGCCGCCGTCATCAGAGCGGTCATGAAACGCATAGCCGAGCAGGAATACGAGCAGGTTCTGCGTGCGGCGTCGGTCCAGACCCGCATCACCAGGGCAGCACTGCACGGCGGCGTCGACGCGATCGTTCGCGAACTGGCCGTCGCCACGTCCACATCGGTGGCGCTGATCGGCAATCGCACCGAATCGTTCCATCCCGCCGCCGCAGCGGATCTCGTCGAGCGCGCCCGCGACGTAGCCCGCAGCATTCGCCCGTCGTCGGCACCGGCCACGGTGTCGGTCAGCGAACCGGGGTGCACCGTGACTCTGCATTCGGTCGCCATCTCCGGCGGGGCGTCGAGCTTTCTCGCCATTCGCACCGCAGGCCCGGTGACGGGCGTCGAGCAGATCCTGCTCGGGCACGCGGTGTCGCTGGTGACCCTCGAGCTCGAGAAGCCCACGCGACTGCGCGCCGAGCAGTCGCGACTCAACACGCTCGCGCTCGGATTGTTGCTGGACGGCCATCTGCCCTCCCCCGACGGCACCGCGCTACCGAGCTATCTCGTCGACGCCGCCGACGACGACTCTCGCATCAGGGTCGCCGTTGTCCGCGGACCGTCCGAGCGCATCGTCGAGGCGATCGATGCCGAGTGCCGAGCCAGGGCGCGGCCCACGTTCACTCGGCAGACCGACACCGGTGTGGTGGTGTTGTTCCGCGGTACCGACGACTCCGATGTCGTTGCCCGACTGTTCGATTCACTGCCGAGGTCGGTGCGCGTCGGCCTCAGTTCCAGCCTCCCCATCACCGAGACTCCCGTCGCTCTGAAGCAGGCTTCGCTCGCGTGCGCAGCGGCCGGCTCTGGCGATCGGATCGTCGAGTTCACCGGATCGATGCTGTTGGCCTCCGAACCTGTACAGGAATCGTTGCGTGCGATGGCCGCCGTGACCGTTGCAGTGCTGTCCGAGTACGACCGCACCCACACCGCCGATCTGGTGGGATCGCTTCGGGCTTTCCTCGAAGCGAACGGGCATTGGGAGACCGCTGCGGCGAACCTGTCCGTTCATCGCCACACGCTGCGAAACCGGATCACCCGATGCGAAGAACTACTGTCGGTCGATCTGACGTCGGCGCGGGTGCGGGCGGAATTGTTGCTTTCACTGCTTGCCGCGACATCGTGAACATCGGCAATCGTGTCAGTATTTCTCGATGAGCACGCCGCAGCCCCACATCGCCGTCGCCACTGCGAAATCGGTTCGACTCGGAGTACTGCTGGCGGCAGTCGGTGGATTCCTCGACGCGTACACCTACATCACCCGCGGCGGCGTGTTCGCCGGCGCGCAGACCGGCAACGTCGTGCTGCTCGGCGTCGATGTCGCCGCCGGCCGGTGGGTCGAAGCGCTCGCGTTCCTACCCCCGTTGGCGGCCTTCGTCCTGGGCGTCGCGACCGCAGAATTCATCGCGCTGCCCGCGGTTGCGAGGATCGTCCGACGACCGGTGCGGGCGGTGCTGGTGTTCGAGATCCTCGTGGTCCTCGTCGTCGGATTTCTGCCGGCCACCGTCCCCGATGCAGTGGTCTCGGTGATCCTCGCTCACGTTGCCGGCGTGCAGGTGACCACCTTTCGTGTGCTGGTCGATTCGCCGTTCAACACCACGATGACGACCGGCAATCTCCGCAGCATGGCGATGGCTGCATTCCATCGGGTGGTCGAACACGATCTCGAGGCCGGCACCCGCGCCCGACGGTTCGGCGCGGTGATCTCCGGATTCTTCGGCGGGGCGCTGCTCGGCGCAGTCGCGGTCGAGCTGTTCGGGCTACGGGCGATCTGGGTCGTAGCCGTGATGCTGACCGCCGCTCTGGCACTGTTCGTGTTCGACGAGCGCACACCCAGGTCGTTGTCTCCGAAAGCTCAGTCGCCCAACCGAAGCGGAGCGATCGACTCGAACACATCGCCCGGTCCCGGATTGCCGTCTGCCGACGAACCGCCCAAGTGATGCACGACGCCCCACACCGCGTTGAGTGCGGTGTGAATGGCTCCCTCAGCCCACCCTGCCGTCCACGAGATGTCGTCGCCGGCGAGAAAGATCCCCCGGTGTCGAGGTTCGAGATCGTGCTGCACGAAATGGGTGAACAGTCTTTCCTGGTATCGATAGTGGCCCGGCAGATTCGCCTTGAATGCGCCCATGAAATCGCGTTCGGTTTCCCAGGACAGAGTCACCGGCGTGGAAATGATGTGACTGCGGAAGTCGACACCGGGATAGATCTCCTCCAGCGATCGCAGCATGATGTTCATGCGCTCGGTCGGATCCAGGGCCAGCAGCTTGAGCGAGTCGTCGGACCACGTGTAGGACAGGCAGATCAGCCCGGGCTTGCCCTCACCCTGGTCGAGTAGGTACGTGCCGCGACTCATTCGATCGGTCAGCGTCATGCTCACCAGATCGCGGCCGGTGACCGGATCCTTGTCCTTCCAGAACGGCCGATCGACGAGTGCGAACACCTTGGTCGACCCCATGTAGTGGGTGCGTTCGATGGCGGTCCAGTGGTCGATGGGGAACAGCTCGTCGTCGCATCTGATGTTGCTCAGCAGCATCCAGCTCTGGGCGGTCACGACGGCGGCGGCGTAGGTGCGAATGTTGCCGCGATCGTCGTGGATCGTGGTGCCGCCGTCGGTGCGCCTGATCTCGGTGACGCGCGACATCGTGGTGCCGCCGTTCAGTGACGCGACCGATGTGCCTGCGGGCCAGTGCGCCATGTTTGCCGGCGAGTCGGTCCACAACCGCATCGGGAGTTGCTGTGAGCCGCCGACGATTCCGCGATGGTGATCGTCCGCTGCCGTGATGACGACGCGAAGGATCTCGAGGATCGAGTTGGGATAGTCGGTGTCCCATCCGCCCGTTCCGAAACCGACCTGGCCGAACAGCTCTCGCATCCGAAACGACGAGAAGTGCTCGGACGCAGCCAGAAAGCCGTAGAAGGTCTGATCGTCGAACTTCACGATCAGCTCGTTCCAGATCCGCTTGATCTCGGCCACGTCCCGCCTGCGGATGGCGCGCTGCAGCGGAATCAACTCGGCGTGTTCCTCGAGTGTCCTGTTCCACGCGTCGGCGACCTCGGCGAAGATCGGCGGGAGATCGTCGAGCTTGCGTGCGTAGTGGCTCTCACCCTTGAGGTCGATCACCGTACTGGGGGTCACCTCGGCCAGCGGGTTCGGAAACGGAGTCGTCTCGAGCCCGACGGCGTCGAGGTAGTGGAACAGCGCGGTCGACGACGGCGGAAAACGCATCGCGCCCATCTCTGCCACCACACCGGGATGCCCGTCGAACGGTACCGAGCGCATCCGGCCGCCGATCCGATCCGATTCGTACACAACGGGTTCCATGCCGAGCTTCAGCAATTCATGGGCGACGACCATACCGGCGAGTCCGCCGCCGATCACGGCGACCCGGGTACCGAGGGCCGCGTCGGGAATGCTCCCCAGGCCGGCCGGATGCGCGAGGTAATCGTCGTACGCGAATGGAAAGTCCGGGCCGAACATCGTGAGCGGCTGGTCGTCCTCGGATGCGATTGCGCTGTCCGGGGTGACGGGTGTGGTCATCGGTCGGTCTCCTGCTCGGCCCGTGAGGGTCCTGTCGGGTAGAGGTCGGTACGGCGATCGGCCAGATGGGTGTTGACCGCACGCGATCGAGCGAGCTCGGCCGGATCCAGCTCGAAGGTCAGCAGTTCTTCGTGTTCACCGGCTCGCGCGAGGTCGTTGCCGGCCGGCCCGACGGCACAGGTCAGCCCGCAATATCTCAGGCTCGCCTCGGTGCCGCAGCGATTGACGTAGGTGATGAACAGTTGGCTCTCGTACGCCCGCGTGGGAACGACGTGAGTGGCGATGATCTCGAACGGGGTCATCAGACCGGTGGGAACGATCAACCATTCGGTGCCGGCATCGGCGTGCGCGCGAACGGCTTCGGGAAATTCGACGTCGTAGCAGGTGAGTACACCGCACTGCAGCCCGCCGAAGTCGAACTGCACCACCAGGTCCGGCCCCGGGGTGAAGTGGGTGCGATCGAGGGCCCCGAACAGGTGCGTCTTGCGATAACGCGCGACCGATCGTCCGGATGCGTCGACCACCTGCACCGCGTTGAACACGGCCTCGCCCCCGTGATTCGAATGACCGAGTTCGGGGTATCCGTACACGATCGCGACACCGTGTGTTCGCGCGATCGAGGCGATGCGCTCGAAGATCGAACCGTCGAACGTTTCGGCTCGTTCGCGCACGAGATCGCCGATGTCGTAGCCGCTGACCGACATTTCCGGGGTCACCAGCATCGACGCGCCTGCTTCGGCTGCACTGCTCGCCGCGGCATCGATCGCCGACAGGTTGGCCTCGACGTCGGCGGAGAACTCCGGCCCTTGGAACAGCGACACGATGACCGTCATGAGAGAAACTCCGGTTTCCTGTTGTGCAACTCTTCGGGCAGCGCAGGTGCCAGCACCCACAGGACCCGGGCACCACCACTGCTGTCGCTGCGAAAACTGTGCGGGCGTCGCGGCGAGAACGTGAACGCATCGCCCGGTCCGAGCAGCACGTCGTCGCCGCCGAAGGCACCGCCTGGATCTTCCTCGAAGGTCACTCGAACCTCGCCGGACAGCACGTGTACGAACGTGACGTCCAACGGCAGGGTGTACGCCTCCGCGCCACTGCCGCCACCCTCCTCGATCTCCCCCAGCAGTACCTGGACCCGCCGCTCCCCGACCGGGGTCAACAGATACTCCGTCATCGCCGTTCCCCCGAACATGATGCGCGGCAACGATTGCGCGCGCACCACTTCACCGGCGGGGGCGTCGTCGAACAGGGAGCCGACCGGAACGTCGAGCGCAGCACAGACCCGAACCAACGACGCGACCGATGCGTTCACCTGATCGCGCTCGAGCTTGGACAGGTACCCCTTGGTCACCCCGCAGGTATCGGCGAGGGCGTCGAGAGTCAGCCGCTTCTTCTTGCGTGCTTCCTTCAGTCGCGCGCCGATACGTGGCGCGTCGTTCTCGACCGAAGCAGCAATCGACACCGTCATCGCCTCTCAGGAAACTCATGTTGACAAGATCGTGCATCAGAGTAACGCTTGCCGGGCGAACTGGTCGACTCCACTGTCACCGGACTCTGTGAAATTCGGAAGGAATTCTCGATGAACCCGAGCAGTCCCGAGCACCCACCGATCGGTCCGGTCGACGCGACCAAGGTCCCCCGCTACGCCGAGCCCACCACTTTCGCTCGGCTCCCGCGCCTCGACGAGGTGTCCCGAGCCGACGTGACCATCCTCGGCGTCCCGTTCGATTCCGGCGTGAGTTACCGCCCGGGCGCACGTTTCGGTCCCGGGCACATCCGTGCTGCCTCGAAACTGTTGCGGCCCTACAACCCTGCCCTGAAGGTCTCGCCGTTCGCCCGCCAGCAAGTTGCGGACTTCGGCGACATCGGAGTCAATCCGTTCGACATCACCGAGGCGCTCACCACGGTGCACGACGCGGTGACCGACCTGCGCGCCGACGGCTCCTCGGTTCTGACCCTCGGCGGCGATCACACCATCGCACTGCCGATTCTGCGCTCGCTCGCACGCGACCACGGACCGATTGCAGTGCTGCACTTCGACGCTCACCTCGACACGTGGGACACGTACTTCGGTGCGCCCTACACCCATGGAACCCCGTTTCGACGAGCCAGTGAGGAAGGCCTGATCGACCTCGAACGCTCACAGCACATCGGTATTCGCGGCCCGCTCTACAGCGAGCAGGACCTCGAGGACGATCGAGTTCTGGGCTTCCAGGTCATTCGTTCCGACGATTACGAGGTCGACGGTGTCGCCAGCATCGTCGAGCGGATGCGCAGACGTCTGGACGGCGGCCCGGTCTACGTCTCGGTCGACATCGACGTTCTCGACCCAGCACATGCGCCCGGCACCGGCACTCCCGAAGCCGGCGGCATGACCTCCCGAGAGTTGCTCAACACTCTGCGCGGACTCGTCGGCCTGAATGTCGTCGGCGCCGACATCGTCGAGGTCGCGCCGGCCTACGACCACGCCGAGATCACCGGAATCGCTGCGGCTCACGTGGCCTACGAGCTGTTGTCGGTTCTCGCCCTCAACCGATAGGACGTCACCGCCGCGGCAGCACCAGGATCGGCACCGGCGAATGACGGATGATCTTCGTTGCCCGGGAACCGAGAAACACCCGAGCGATGGGTCCCAGTGGCCCGGACGATCCGATGGTCAGTACTTCGCCGTCCTGCCAGTGCAGTTCGTCGAGGGCTTCGCGCCAACTGCCGGCCGAGGCCAACTCGGTCGTCACCCGATCGACCGGGAGTCCCACCGCAACCGCGTCGTCCACTGCTGCGGTGAGCGCCTCGCTGAGCCCCCGGGACAGCTCGGCGGCGACGTCGTCCTCGGCTCGTAGCCCGATTTCTGGCGGATACATCGTCGCACCACGGACCACGAACGACGCCAGACGAAGCGGAACGCCTGCTTCGCTGGCCAGTTCGGCGGTGGGTCCCACCACGCGCGAGGCCTCGCTGTCACCGGAGAACGCGCACGTGATCCGCGTCAGAGTCGCGCGCTCGCGCACGCGATAGCCGCGCGGGGCCAGCGCCACCGTCACCGGCGACGAGTGCAGCAGTTTGTCGGCGGTCGACCCGACGACGACCTGCCCGAGTGCGCCGTCGCCCGAGGAGCCGAGAACCAGAACCGCGGCCCCGAGACTGTCCGCCGCATCGGTCAACGCCGTCGACACCGAGCGGTGCGCGAGGCGGTGGAACGACGCGGCGATGTCGGGCGCTTTCTCCTGCAGATAGTGCCGCGCCTTCGCCTCGGATTCGGCTGCCGTTGCCGCCGCCCAATCCGCGAACTCGGCATCGACGCGGGCCATCGACGGCGTCGACCACGGCTTGGGAACCACCGTCGCCACGTCGATGTCGGCACCGGTCGACCGGGCGAGTTGGGCACCGAGATCGAGGGCACCGACGCTGCCCTTCCCCGGTGCGAACGCAATCAGCACGCTCATCGCGCGTCCTGCCCTGCACCACGCAATGCCGAATGGTGCCGACCCCAGAAGTAGTAGAACGCCAACACCACCGCGAGCCAGAGCCCGAACCAGAACCACGTGGTCCAGTGCAGCCCGGACAGGATGTACAGGCACGCGAGGACCGACAGCACCGGAGTCACCGGGTATCCCGGAACCTTGAACGGCCGCTCGAGATCGGGCATCGAGCGGCGCAGCACGATCACTCCGATGGACACGACGATGAATGCGACGAGGGTGCCGATCGACACCAGGTCCGCCAGCTTGTCGAGCGGAATGAACGCGGCGAGGATCGAGATCACGACGGCGACGACGATCGTGTTGTTGACCGGGGTGTGCGTGCGAGGACTGACCTTGGCGAAAGCTTTGGGCAGCATGCCGTCTCGGCCCATGGCGAACAGGATGCGAGTCTGCCCGTACATCGTCACCAGGGTCACCGAGAAGATGGAGATCACCGCACCTGCAGCCAGAATCGTTGCCGGCCAGGCCTGCCCGGTCACGTTACGCAGGATCTCCGCCAGCCCGGCTTCCTCCTGGCCGGCGAAGTCGGTCCAGGGCTGAGTGCCAAGGGCGGCCACGGCGACGACGAGATAGAAGACGATGACGACGATCAGCGCCGCAATGATGGCCCGCGGCATGGTCTTCTGCGGATCCTTCACCTCGTCGCCCGCGGTGGACACCGCGTCGAGTCCGATGAACGAGAAGAAGATCGTGCCTGCGGCCGCGGTCACACCTGCTGCGCCCAGGGGCATGAAGTCGGAGAAGTTGCCGGAGTCGAAGGCGGTGAATCCTACGATCGCGAACAGAGCCAGCACGCCGAGTTTGATGACGACCATGACTGCGTTGACGGCCGCCGACTCGCTCGCACCGCGAATGAGCAGAACGGCGCACAGCACGATCAGCACGACCGCAGGCAGATTCATGATGCCGGGATCGGCGTCACCCGGGGCAGCGGACAGCGCGTGCGGGATGGTGAAGCCGAAGAGATTGTTCAACAACTCGTTGAGGTACCCGCTCCACCCGACGGCGACGGCAGCGCTGGACACTCCGTACTCGAGCAACAGGCAGGCGGCGACGCCCATCGCGACCACCTCGCCCATCGTCACGTACGCGTAGGAGTAGGTCGAGCCTGAAACCGGTACCGCCGATGCCATTTCGGCGTAACAGATAGCTGCAAGGCCTGCCGCGATACCCGCGGCCAGGAACGAAAGCACCACTGCAGGACCGGCTTCGGGAACCGCGAGCGACAGGACGAAGAAGATGCCGGTACCGATGGTGGCACCGACGCCGAACATCGTCAGCTGAAACGTGCCGATGGTGCGTTCCAACCCGCCACTGCTCTGCTGGTCCGGATCCACGATCGGCTTCTTGCGAAGCAGTTGCGATCGCAGACTCGATGCAGGTCTGTTCGACGAGGTCATGTGGGCGACTCCCAACGTGGAGAGAAACTCTCGAATCAACCGGTTCGGCTGATTCTGCTCCCCGATCGAGTGATTCGCACACCGAACCGGCTCGCTCGTCTCCGCGAGTTCTCGATGTCGTTCTCAGCTCAGGTGGTGCACGGAAGAGCACAGAGCGTCCAACAGATCCGCGTCGTGGCTGATCACGAGCACACCGAGTCCGCCGTCGACGGCCTGTCGTTCGACCGATCTGGCGATCGACGCCGTCGTCGCCGCGTCGAGCATCGACGTCACCTCGTCGCAGATCAGATAGCGCGGCCGTTGCGCCAACGCCCGTGCGACACAGGCGCGCTGCAATTGCCCGTCGCTGACCTGGTGTGGTCGACGGGACAGCAGGTCGGCGGTCAGGCCAACCTGCTCTGCCAGATCCGCGACATCGACCGAGCGCCCGGCGATGACCCCGGGTTGCTCGATGATCGTGCGCAGGGTCATCCGTGGATCCGTCGCCTGCCGTGGAGACTGGAACAGCAGCGCGATCTGTGCGCGTGACGTCGCAGGTACCGAATACCCGACGCCTCGCACGGTGGTTCCGTCGAGCAGCACCGATCCGGTTCGAGGTTTCTGCAGCAACGCAAGCACTCTCGCGAGGGTTGTCTTTCCGCTACCCGACGGGCCGGTCAGCCCCGTGATCGTTCCCGGTTCGACCGAAACGCTGACCTGTGTCAACACATCGGGGCCACCCGGGTAACCGGCGCTCACGGCCATCGCGTCCAGACTCATCGGTGCACTCTCGTTCGGTACGACCGCGCGCCCACCGTCACCATTTCAGTGGGTCTACCGGAGTGTGGAGACAGTGGCCGGCGGAGGTGATAGACGCAGTCGTCGGGAAGGTCCGTCAACTCGGGCGGCGATCCCGGGAGCGGAGTCATCCCGCGGGAGGGCAGCGCGTCCAGCAGGTCCCGGGTGTAGTCGTGCAGGGGATTCTCGAGCACCGACGCGGCAGGCCCCGTTTCCATGAGTCGCGAGGCGTACATGACGGCGATGCGATCGGCGACCTCCGTCCTGATCAACGACGACAGGTCGTGGGTGATCAGCAGTACCGCTGCGCCGTCGTCCGCGCACGCCCGCAGTAGCCCGAGCACGTGGTCGACGGCCGCGCGATCGAGGTTGGAGGTGGGCTCGTCGGCGACGATCACCGTGGGATCCGCGGCCAACGCTCCGGCCAGAGCGACCCGCTGAGCCATTCCACCCGAGAGCTGATGTGGATGGAGATCGAGGTGTGCCGGAGCAAGCCCCACCCGCTCGGCGAGCCGATCGGACGTCGACGGACCTCCGTGTGCGGCGATCGTCTCGTCCAGTTGCGATCGGACGGTTCGAGTCGGCGTGAGATGTGTTGCCGCAGACTGCGGAACGAGCGCGACGTCCCTGCCCCGAAACCCTGCCGCACTCGTCACGTCGAATTCCCGTTCCGCGGTGGTGACCCGGACCGATCCGTTCACGGTCGTCCCGACCGGCAGCATCGCCATCACCGTCGCCGCGAGAATCGACTTGCCGCAGCCCGACTCGCCGACCAGAGCGGTCACGGTTCCAGCGGGAACCTCGAGATCGACATCGGAGGCGGCATGCACCCACCGTCGACCGATCGGAATGCGAACGGTCAGGTTTCGGACGGACAGACCACGGGTCACAGGCGAAGCTCCGACGGACGCGCAGGCGTCACCCGCGCCCGCAGTGCCGAACCCAGCACGGCCACGGACAGCGTGGCGACCAGCAGTATCGCGGCAGGGAACACCAAGGTCCACCAACTCCCCAGCAGCAGAGAACTGCGGGCTTCCTCGAGGAGGGTACCCAGGCTCGGCTCGTGTGGAGGCAGCCCGAACCCCAGGAAGGACAGCGTCGATTCGTGCCACACCGCGTGTGGGAGCAACAGGACGACGGCGATCATGGCCTGAGGTACAACGGCAGGAACGAAGTGTCGAGTTGCCACGTGAAAACGACTGGCCCCGGCCAGAATTGCCGCGTCGACAAACTCTCGCTCGCGCAACCGAAGGATCTCCGAGCGCACGATGCGAGCGACCTGGGTCCAGTGTGTCAACGCGATCGACGCCACGATGGCGACGACGCTACCGCGAAACATCGCCACGATCACGATGCCGAGCAACAGGTGGGGCAGCGCGTTGACGGCGTCGGTGCTGCGCATGACGATGCGATCGACCCGCCCACCCCACACCCCCGCGGCCAAGCCGACGACGCAGCCGAGGACCGTCGCCAGTGCCGCGCAGGCCACCGCGATGAGCAACGATGTGCCGATGGCCGATGCGCTGCGCACGAACAGATCTCGGCCGGCCGAGTCGGTGCCGAACGGATGCTGCGCCGAGGGCCCCAGCCTCGCCGACGAGAAGTCGACGACGCGATCGTCCACCCCCGCGAGCAGGGGGACCGCTACCGCGTACACGGTCAGAGCGGCGAGGGCCACGCTCGCGATCGCCGTTCGCCTATCCATCCGCAGGCACCCTCGGATCGAGTCGCACGACCAGTACGTCGGCGAGCAGAGAGCCGAGCATGACCGCGACAGTGGTTCCGAGAGTCAGCACGGCCAGCAACGGCATGTCGAGATCGCGTGCCGACTGCACGACAGCTCCTGCGACGCCAGGCCACCCGAATATCTCTTCCACCAGTACTGCCCCGACGACCAACTCGGGCAGTCGAACTCCGACGACGTTGACGAAGGGGGCCGATGCGGCGGGCACGATGTGGCGGCGAGTGATCTGGGCGGTGGGAATGCCGCGAGCCACCGCACCTGCCACGAAGTCCTCGCCACGCGCGGACACGATGGACTCGCGAACCGACAACAGCAGCCACGGAACCTGAGACAGAGCCAGAACCGACGCGGGCAGCAGCAGATGGCGGAGTACTCCACCGAGGGTGGGATCGCTGCCGCCGTCGGAGAGTCCGGCCACGGGCAACCATCCGAGACCGAGCGCGAACACCGCGATTGCGGCGAGCGAGAGCACGAACGGCGGCACTCCCTGAACGGTGACGCACGCGGCGGCGACGAAGCGGTCCAACCGGCCGCCGGCACGAATGCCGGAAGCGATGCCGACCGTGAACGCAATCGCAATCGCGGCCGACAGCGCGACTCCCGCCAACAACATCGTCCACGGAATACGCTCGGCCAGAACCTGACTCACCGGCTGTCCGTAGGATCGCGACTGACCCAGATCGCCTGTCACGACGCCCTGCAACCACTGCCAGTAGCCGACGAACCACGGCCGATCGAGGCCGAGGGCGACCGTCATCGACGCCTTGTCCGCCTCCGTCGTCGTCGTGTATCGGTTTCCGAGGTACCCGACGAGCGGGTCGAACGGGGACACCGCAGCGGCGGCGAAGAGACCGAGCGAGACGACACCGCACACCGGAACCAGCAGCATCAGTCGACGGCGCACCATCGCTCCGATGCCGCGCGAAGTCGTGGCGTGCCGTCGATCGACGTTCACGACGCGCGCGTCCACGTCTGCAACGACCACCACGGACCCCACGTGACGCCGTGGGAGTGCGGCTCGAGCACCGGGCCGGACATTGTCCAGTCCGAATCCTTCGATACGTACGTGTGGTCGAGAAAGACCAGGAAGACGTATCCCGGATCGGCCACGTAGGCGCGCTGCATCTCCCGGTACGCCTCCGCGCGTACCGCAGGGTCGAGGCTGCGCCTGCCGGTGTCCAGGGCGGCGTCGACCGTCGGGTTCGAGTAGTCGGCCGCGTTGTCGTAGACACTTCCGACGCCCGGCGCGACGAACGACGAGTCGAGTGTGCGGTATGCCTGCGTATCGGCATCGAACGGCTCTTCTCCGCCACCGAGCATCGTGGAATCCACGCCGATCCTGGGGTCTATCCGGTCCCACGACAGTGCTTCGAGGGTGACCTCGACCCCCACCGCCACCGCGTCGGACGCGAAAGCTTGCGCCAGATCTCGACGCACGGTATCGGTCGAGTTGTACATCACGGTGATCTCTGCGCGCTGTCCGTCACGCGTGCGAATGCCATCGGGACCGGGGATCCAGCCGCCGTCGGACAGGATCTGCCGGGCCGCGGCCGGGTCGTACTCGAACACCGCAGTCGGTTCGTAGGAGTCGCCGAACACCGGCGGAACGGGTGTGGCCGCCGGTCGGCCGTATCCGCCGAGCACCCCGTCCGTCATCGCCTGTCGATTCACGGCGAGATTGAGGGCGAGACGCATGTCCCGGTTTCCGGTGACCGGTGAGTTCGTCGGCAACGACACACCCCGCCAGTCCGCGGAGACATTGGACGACAACGACATTCCCTCGCGTCCGTCCAGGCTCTGCGCGAGAAGCGGCGGTAGGTTCGTCCCGTCGATGTCGCCCGCCGCCATCCGCTGGGCTCTGGTGTTGTCGTCCGGGACGTACAGCAGGGTGAGCTTCTTCACCTCGGGCGCACCGCCCCAGTAGTCGTCGTTGGCCTCGAATTCGGCTCGATCCGGCGACAGATCCACCAGAACGTAGGGGCCGGTTCCCACAGGTGCGCGGTTGAGTGGGGATTCGGCGGCGAGCCCGGGTTCCGCAACGGCTTCCGACGGGACGATTCCGATGAGCAACTTCGTCGGAAACGGCGCGTACGAATAGGCAAGTCGAAATTCGACGGTCGAATCGTCGATCGCGACGACCTCGTCGATCATGTCGAACGACGATCTCGCCTCGGACGCCGATGCCGGATCCAGAATCGCCTCGTAGGTGGCGACGACGTCGGCTGCATCGAACGCGGACCCGTCGGAGAAGACCACTCCCTCGCGAAGCGTCGCCGTCCACACCGTCGCGTCGTCGTTCGCCGTGGGAACCTCGACTGCGAGTGCGGGTTCGAGCGGTGGCAGACCGTCGCCGCCGCCGATGCGCACCAGCCCGTCGTACATCTTCGCCTCGCCCGCGGCACCGTACCCGGCGACCGGGTTGAAACCGCCGAGTTCGTAACCGTCGGCCAACACCAGTGCATCGGACGATGCCGCTCCCGATTGCGACGGTGCAGAGCACGCGCTGACCGACAGAACGCACACGATCGCGACGACGGTCACCGAGCCGAGTCGTGTCATCTACCTACCTTCGTCGAACGCCGAGTCGCGCGCGACGATGCTTCCACACCCGTGTAACCGATCGGTTTCGGCGACTTACGATGATGGGAGTCGACGAGGAGCAAGACACACATGGCCACACAGCGCGATGCGCTACCGCTCGATTCCGTCGCTGCGCAGTCGGCTTCGGACGCCGGCGGACTCGACGTCGCTCTGCTGGGCAGCTTCCTCGAAGTCCTCGCCGACGCCGTCGATGCCGGCGTCCCACTGAGCCGCCCGCAGCTGCACGAGTTCCGAGCGCAGGGTGATGCCGCTGCCCGCGCGGGCGTCGCACTGCGGGCATTGCTGGATCTGTATCTGAGCTCGGCGTGGCGACTGTGGCGCGAACTACCCGCTGTCGTCGCCGCTGCGGAGGACCCGGCTGGGGTCGTCACGGCAGGCGAGGTGATGCTGCGCGCGGTCGACGACGCGGTGGCCGAACTGGCCGAGGGATTCCAGCTCGCCCGGCGCACTCTCGTGCGAGCCGAGGTGCTCGCCCGCCGTGAATTCGTCGACGATCTGCTCTCGGGCACCTCCGATGTCGCCGGGGTGCTCGGGCGGGCGCAAACGTTCGGCCTCGATCTGTCGAGTCCTCATGTGGTGGCAGTGGTGACGTCGACCAAGCCCTTCACCGACGCCAGCTCTGCCATCACCCTCGTCGAACGCAGTGTGCAGGGCAGCAAGGGCGACGCCGAGTTGCTCGTGGCCACCAAGCAGGACAGGTTGATCCTGGTGTTCCCGGCACCCGACCTCGTCGCCGTCGACCACGTCCTCGACCGGGTGGGACGGGCCCTCGGTACGTCCACATCGACGTCGAGCGAATCGGTCGATCTCCGTCGTAAAGGGGAGTACGGCCGGACGCAGATCGGGGTCGGCCGCCCACGCAGCGGGGCGGTCGGTGTCGCGGCGTCGTACCGGGAAGCCCTCGACGCACTCGATCTCGCCGCCTCGCTCGGATTCGACGCATCGGTGGTCGATGCTCGTGATCTGCTCGTCTACCGCGTCCTGATCAGCGATCGCGCGGCGATCGCCGATCTGGTCGACACGTTGTTGACACCGTTGCTGAGCGCGCGAGGCGGCGCGGGTCCACTACTGGAGACGTTGCAGGTGTACTTCGACACCGGTGCGAACACTGCATCCACCGCGCGCCGCATGCATCTGTCGGTGCGGGCGGTGACCTACAGGTTGTCGCGAATAAAGGATTTGACCGGGCAGAATGTGGGCAACCCCGTCGAGGCATTCGCGCTGCACACGGCGGTGCTCGGAGCGAAGTTGCTCGACTGGCCCGAGGTCGGTTCGTCGTCGTGACTCAGCGGGGCCGCTGAACTTGCCGTAACCCGGCAACGAAATCGGTCGAAACGTGTCCGCAAAACGACCATGCCTGCAGGAAAGCGAACAGTCACACTGGAGTAGTCGCGGAAAGACGCAGTATTTTCCGCCCAGGCCCGAACGTACGGCCGGAAAAACGGCAAGACGAAGACAGACGAGAACGAGAAGGAGCGTGTGAAGATGGCGTCGTTGACACAGAAGTTGACATCGTTCGCTCGCAGCCCACAGGGCAAGAAGATGATCGACCAAGCACGTCGATACGCAACCAAGCCCGAGAATCAGGCGAAGTTGAAGCAACTCGGCAGCAAATTCACGAATAGAGGTGGCCGTTCATGAACGTCGTCCCCTGGTGGGCATGGGCGGCATTCGGTGCCGTCGTCCTGATCCTGTTGGCCATCGACCTGTTGGCACACCGCGGTGCCCACATCATCGGTTTCAAGGAAGCCGCATGGTGGAGCGCACTGTGGGTCGGCGTGGCCATCATCTTCGGCATCGTGGTGTTCTTCACCTTGGGCACCACGGCCGGCGTCGAATACACGACGGCCTGGTTGTTGGAGAAGAGTCTGTCCGTCGACAATCTCTTCGTCTTCGCGCTGATCTTCGGCTACTTCAAGGTTCCCCGTGAGTACCAGCACCGCGTGCTGTTCTTCGGTGTGATCGGTGCCCTCGTCTTCCGCGCGATCTTCCTGGCCGCCGGTGTGGCCATCGTCAGCAAGTTCGCTGCCGTTCTGTTCGTATTCGCCGCCATCCTGCTCTACAGCGCATACAAGCTGATGAAGGACGAGGACGACTCGTACGACCCGAGCACCTCGATCGCAGTTCGTTTGCTTCGCAAGATCATTCCTGTCCGCGACGAATACGAAGGCACCAAGTTCTTCGTCAAGGAAGCAGGCAAGCGAGTGGCCACGCCGCTTCTCGCCGTCGTGGTGGCCATCGAGGCCGCCGACCTGGTCTTCGCAGTCGACAGTGTTCCGGCAGTTCTTGCGGTGACCGACGACCCCTTCATCGTCTACTCCTCGAACGCGTTCGCCATCCTCGGTCTACGCGCCCTGTACTTCCTGCTCGCAGGGTTGCTCGAGAAGTTCCACTACCTGTCCAAGGGACTGGCGATCATCCTCGCCTTCATCGGCGTCAAGCTGATCCTGCAGGCCGGACACAAGGTGATCAGTACCTCGATCCCCGAGATTCCCTCGCTGGTCAGCCTGGTGGTCATCATCGTGGTCCTGGCAGGCTCGATCATTCTGAGCCTGAAGAATCCCCCGAAGGAGGACGACGCAGACGCCATCGACAAGGTCGCTGCCGACAGCCCGATCGTCGATCCGACGGACGGAACCTCCTCGGCCGGCACCTCGCCGACCGGCACGTCGAGCACGGATTCACCGCGACTCGACAAGCCCTGACCCTTCACCACACATGCCCCGCCGATTCGATTCGGCGGGGCATGTTTGTGTTCCAGGGGGATGGGGCAATCACTGCACATGGCTGAAAAGAACTCGTACACCGTTCCCGGACTCACCTCGGAAGTGGGCGCGCGCGTCGCCGCGATCCTTCAGGATCGACTGAACGCCTACAACGATCTCCACCTGACCCTCAAGCACATTCACTGGAATGTCGTCGGTCCCAACTTCATCTCGGTACACGAGATGCTCGACCCGCAGGTCGAAGCAGTTCGCGGATTCGCGGACGACGTCGCCGAGCGCATCGCAACCCTCGGTTCCTCGGCCAAGGGCACACCGGGCACCATCGTCTCCGAGCGCAGCTGGGACGATTACTCGATCGGTCGCGCGACGGCCATCGAGCACCTCGGTGCACTCGACCTGGTCTACACCGGAGTCATCGAGACCACTCGGAAGAACATCGAAGAGGTCGGCGAGATCGACCCGGTGACCGAGGACATGCTCATCGGCCAGAGCGCGCAGCTCGAACTCTTCCACTGGTTCGTGCGGGCACACCTGGAGAACTCCGGTGGCCAGCTCTCGACCGCCAACGCGACCAGCGAGGTCGACGCGGCGAAGCAAGCAGGCTAGACACTCACGCTTTACGCACCGACCCCGCCGTCAACCGGCGGGGTCGGTGCTTTTTCGTGGACCGGCGTCAGTCGGACGGTCTCGCTTCGTGCCCGCTGCGGCCGTGGGTTCTACGCTTCTCCTTCATCTCGGCCTCGAACACGTGGCGACGTCCGTCGAGCAATTCGTCTCGGACGGCCCGCTCGTGCTCGCGCAACGGGCCCCAGTATCCGTCGTCGAACTCCTCGACGAGCTGGAACGTCCAACGCCCCGGTGCGATGTTTCTGCCGATCATGTCCGTGTCGATTCGCTGCGCGATCGCGTCGTGATCTGCCTCGGCGAGTGCCTCGACGGCCTCACCCAACAGCAGGTCCGAATGCCCCATCAGTTGGTGGAACGAGTACAGGTGTCCCCGGGCCCGCTCCACACACTCGAGTGCCTCGGACAACTTTCCCACTGCGGCCACGGTCGCATCGTCCACTCCGCTCGGGCGCCGGTGTTCGGGTGAGGGCATAGCGGGGGCGGAGTGCATATCGGTATCTGGGTCCATGGCCGTCGATTACCCGAATCGGGCCGGCAGAACCCGCCGCATGTGCAGTTCATGATTACCGACGTCGATCACGGGTATAGCTACTCGTGAACGGATAGACAATCGATTTCGAGGAGTTCACCATGGCTGATTTCATCGACAAGGCAAAGCACAAGGCAGAAGAGCTCGTGGGCGAAGCCAAGGAAAAGATCGGCCACAAGACCGACAACGACGATCTTGCTGCCGAAGGCGCAAAGGATCAGGCGTCGGGCAAGACCAAGCAGGTCGGCGACGACGTCTCGGACGCCGCAGGCAACATCAAGGACAAGTTCAAGAACTGATCGTCTCGATCGGTCGTAACGAAACCCCGCACCCAGGCCCCGGCCGTCGAGGGTGCGGGGTTTCGTCGTTCCCGGTCCCTCGTCAGATCGGCGGATTCGGCAGCGGCATGGGACGTCCGAACATCCAGCCCTGACCGAGGGTTGCCCCCAGAGACCTGGCGCGACGCAGATGCCTGCGGGTTTCGATTCCTTCGGCCAACAGAACGGCGTCGCTCGAACCGACGTAGGCGCGCACCTGCCGTATCGCGGCGCGTGCGCGGTACGGGGACCGGACGATCGACGCGTCGAGTTTGACGATGTCCGGCGCGACCGAGGCCAACAGTGCCAACGTTGCAGGCGTGGCACCGACGTCGTCCATGGCCACCGATATGCCGCGAGCGCGGGCTCCTCGAACCAGAGCCATCAGCAACGGCACGTTGCGGTCGAGGTCTCGTTCGGTGATCTCGAGGACGACGTCGAGGTCGTCACCGATCGCGTCGAGGTGGATGTCGACGTCGCGTTCGTCGGCGAAGCAGCCCGGCTCGATGTTGAGAAAGAAACGCACCCGACGCGAGTAGGCGCGTTCACGCGCCGCCCGCAGCGCGGCGGCGCGACACGCGACGTCGACGCGACCCACCAGTCCGCGCTCTCTCGCCAGCGCGAACACGTCCTCGGGAACGGCCAGGCTCGGAGACGGCCACCTGGCCAGAGCCTCGTATCCGACGACTGTCCCGGTGGCCAGTTCGACGACGGGCTGAAACAGAGCGGCCACGGATTCCACCGAATCGAGCGCCGCCGATGCTGCGAGCACCGCGCCGTCCGGCGCGGTCACAGTGATCGCTCGTCCACCGGAACGCGACGGGCCTCGAGGCGGTCGGCGATCAGAGCCGCGTGCAGTCTTCGCAGTCCGGACGGCTTCATCGGATCGAGTCCGGTGAGCTGCTCCACCCTTTTGAGACGGTAGTCGACGGTGTTGGGATGCACCGTCAGCCAGGTGGCCGTCTTCTTTCGGTTGGAGTCCGAATCGACGAATGCTTGCAGCGTCGGCAACAAGTCGACCGAATCACGCAGCGGATCGATCAGTGTCACAAGGTGTTTGCGCCCCAGGCCCGGTCTGCTCACCTGGTACTCGAACACGAGATCCGAAATCCGGTACGTCCCCGGTGCGTATCGGAGCCGACGCACGAGACTCAGCAGTTCGTACAGGTGAGGCGCGGTAGCGGCGATGTCGTCGATCGCGGCCGACCCGGTTGTCGCAGTCACCGCCACCTGACCCGCGTCGGCCAGACGATCGATCAAGTCGCCGACGTCGACGCCGGGGACATCGGGCAGCAGGACGGTTCCGCCGGTGGGACTGATCGACGCGATGGGCACGCAGTCCGCGTCGAATGTGGCCAGCGCGGTGTGGATTCTTCGCAGTTTTCGAGCCGCCATCATCGCCGCGTCGATCCGACGGCCACCTTCGTCGGCATGGGCCGGAAAGTGCAGGGCGACAACGTGATAATCCTCGGCGAGCAGCGTTCCCATCCGATCGGCGATCTTGCGAGCCGTGCCGTCACCGGTCAACAGCGCGTCCAGCAGTTCCACGTCGTGACGGGGACCGTTCTGAGCCAGCGTGCGAAATTCCGTCAGGTAGGCATCGGACACGGCCGCGGTGACGACGTCCAACAGTTCCATGACCAGGACGGTTCCGTCGGCGAGTCGATCGTCGGCACCCCCGTCGCCCGGGCGCGGTGCCTGTCGCACAGCCAGTGCGCAGCCCTCGTTGACGGCATGTTGGATACGGCCGAGCGGTACGCCGTCTCGGGCCCACCGGGTCGCTGCGTCGCGAAAGACGTCCATCGCACCGGGTATCGGTAGCCGCCCGGATTCGAGTACTCCGGTCGCCAGTTCGCAGCAGGTCGTCGTCATGTCGTCGAGTTCGCCGCGGGCGCACTCGCGCGGCGGTGGTGTGTCCTCGGGCTCGCCGAAGTACTGATCCAGCATGCGTGCGGCAGTCTCCCTCGGAGTCCGCAGACGGTCGGAGGCCCGTCGCCCACTGACGTATTCCTCCTGCGACACGTGCACGCTTTCCGTTGCCGTCACCGAAGACCCCACCCCTCGCACTCGAAACCTACTTCAGGTTTGTTTCCCCGCTACGAACAGTAGAACAACAATCAAACCTGTGGATTGTTTTTCCGAAAATATCCGGCAGTCGGTTCGGATTCGGGTCGTCGGTGCTCAGTTGTGACGATCTCTCACATACGACTCGGCGGTTACGGGCAGATTCCAAACGCCCGACAGGAGAACGAGAATCACCGAAATCCGCGCTTAATGTTCCGCCTTGTCCAACAACCCTCGTCGAAAGTCAGGCTCCATGACCACTTCTCGGTCCACCTCCCGCACGACGCGGAAGGCAACGACGGTGCGCGCCGCGATGATCGCCGCAATGGCGTGCTCACTCACCCTCGGTACCGGTGTCGCAGCACAGGCACAGCCCGCCACCGCACCTGCTCCGCCCGCCACCGTGCAGGGCGACACGGTCGTTCCGCCCGGTCCGACCGAGGCCTCACCCAAGGCCGCCGACCAGGGCATCGCCCAGCCGAACATCGAATCCGCAGCTCCCGCGACCATCACCTACGACCCACGGACCGAGACCACGGGTTACGGACCGGAGCAGAAGAACTTCCTGGCCGGATTCCTGTACAGCATCGTCAACCCCAATGTCGCACCTCAGGGTGCCAACGACTGGAACTGCAAGCCGTCGGCAGCGCATCCACGTCCGGTCGTGCTGCTGCACGGCACGTGGGAGAACGCCTACAACAACTTCGCTCGGATGTCGCCTGCGCTGAAGAAGGAGGGCTACTGCATCTTCGCGCTCAACTACGGCGACCGGGACTCGAGCATCGTCGGCAATCTCGAGTCGCTGCGCGGCACGGCATCCGTTGCGTCGAGCGCGAAGGAGATCGCGACCTACATCGACGCCGTGCGCGCCGCCACCGGGTCCGCTCAGGTCGACATCGTCGGCCATTCCCAGGGTGGACTCGTGACCCGCCAGTACCTGCGCTTCGAGGGTGGTGCCAACCCGGCCGACCCGACGAAGAACAAAGTGAACACCGTCGTCAGCGTCGCCGGGTCGAACCACGGCACCACACTCGTCGGTATCGGCACTCTGGGTCGCACGATCAACAACCTGGGCCTGAACGTACTCGGCGTCGTCGGGGCCATCGCCGGACCCGCCGCCTCGGACCAGGTCATCGACTCGGATCTGGTCAAGGGATTGGCAGTGGGCGGTGACACCGACCCCGGCATCAAGTACACCGTGATCGGCACCAAGTACGACGAGGTCGTCACCCCGTACAAGACGACGTTCCTCACCGCCGGTCCCGGTGCCACCGTCAACAACGTCACCCTGCAGAACGGTTGCGAGATCGATCTGTCGGACCACCTGTCGATCTCGGTCTCGCCTCGCGCGATCGGCATCGTGAAGAACGCACTGGATCCGAAGGGCTTCCCCACGAGGTCCATCCCGTGCGCATTCAACTCACCCATCACCGGCGGCTAGTCACCGGCGAGCAAACCTCGGTGAGGGCGATCGGCTGCGGAGGCCGATCGCCCTCACTGTTGCGCGGGGCCGTGCCGGTCCGAGCGAGTCAGCCGGCCGTGCGGCGGATCCCGGAGCCGTCGAACTCGACGAGTCCGCGAGCCGCGAAGGCGTCGAGCCATCCGATCATCGGCCACCGCCCCCATCGGTCGAAGAACGTGCGCGCGTTGGCGACGATGTCGTCGAGATGTTCCACCGGAGGATCGGAGACCGGATGGAACTGGTGATAGGCGTGAGCCCCACCGACCCACCGCAACCCCATGCGCGACGCCTCCGCGGTGGCTGCGAAGTCGGTGTCCTCACCGCCGTAGCCGGTGTAGTCCTCGCAGAAGCCGCCGAGTTCGGTCCAGGTCGTTACCCCGACCGCGAAGGACAGCGACCAGAAGAGATCGAAGTTGTCTCCGCGCTCGACGGTGCCGACCGGCGGGTTCGGCCGCGCCGGGTGCGGTGCGGTCAGCAACGTCAGAGCCTTGCCCTCCGCACCGATGTCCTTCTCTTTCAGATAGGTCACCGGGCCGCAGAGCAGGGATCGCTCGTTGCCGGGCAGCGTTGCCGCACGGCGGTACTGCTCGATCATGTTCGGGCCCGGAATGCAGTCCACGTCCAGGAACACCAGCAGTTCCGCGCCACGTTCGATTGCTGCGGCCGCGCCTCGATTGCGGGCGCGGGCCAGCGGCAGCGGGGTCTGCGGGGGCATGTCGATGCACGTCGCCGCCGAACCCGATCGTGCGAGCACGTCTTCTATCGCGTCGTCGCCCATCGAGACCACGACGTGTTCGACCTGCTCTTCCGATGCACTCAGACCGCGCACCTGAGCGGCCAGGTGCTCGTGCCGACCGGACACCACGGTGACGACGACGGTCTTCACTGTCGCGCCGTTCGAGGTGCGGCCTGCTCGATCGCCCTGGCAGCACGTGCGGGTGCGCCCTCGGTACGCAACGCGGACCACCGCCGGCCACCGATCTCGAGAGCGCGATCGGCAGCAGCATGCCATCGCGCGACGGACGGCCACGAGTCGAGAACCTCGGCGAACGGGCCGCCCGCCAGCGCCGCGGCGGTGGCATGCTGCTCGTCGAAGGGACGGGCCTGCGGCACGACGATGGCCGGCGCGCCCGAAGCAGCGACGTCGGCGACGGCGTTCTGGCCGGCGTGCGTGACGACGAGTGCCGCCGAACACAGCACCGGCCACACGTCGTCGACCCAGTCGCCGCCTGCGACGCCGAGTGCGCGGAACTCGAAGCGGCCGTCCACCGCCGACCACGAGTCCACCAGGTCTCGGGTCAGCGCCGTGCCACCGGCGGCGCCCAGAACCACCACGGTCGGATCGGCGTGGGCAGTGTCTCGCTCACGTTCGGCGAACCGGCTGATCGAGCCTGCATAGGTGGTCTTCTCGGCGAAGGGCCGCAGCCAGGTCGGGTCGTAGACCTCGCGGGACCACGGTGCGACGATGTGGGTCGCAGCCCGGTAGGCGAGGTTGTGGATCGGATCATCCCGCTCCCCCGGTATCGCCATCACGATCACGCGAACACCCATGAGCCGCAGGAACATCGCTACTTCCACCGATACGTCGACCACCACTGCCCGCGGTCGCTCGCGCGCCACCCACTCCGCGATGATCGCCATCCGTTCGGTCAGACCGTCCACGTCGTGGGGAGCCCAGTGCAGCACCCCTCCAGCCGAACTGTCCACCGCCGCATCGCCTTTCACGGAGTCGTCCACGTCGAGAGGAAGCGAGATCCACTCGGCCGCCGCATGCGCTGTCGGTCGAGCACGCGAGGACAACACCGTCATCGGCTCGGCCATCGACCGTGCGATGGCGTCGGAACGGGTGATGTGACCGACCCCGTGGTGGTGCGCGTAGTAGCCGATCATGCGATCGCGAGTCGGTCGTCCACCGAGTCGACCGCCGCGGCCAGAGTCGAGTGGTACAGCGCCTCGTACTCGTCCACCATCCGGCCCATCGAGCACACCTTCTCCGCCCGGGCCCGGACGTCGGACCTCCTCAGCGCTGCCGCCGCGGGGATCGCTGCGGCGAGGCCGTGTACGTCGTCGGCAGCCACCAGCACTCCCGACGAGCTGTCCACGATCTCCGGTATGCCGCCCCTGGCGAACGCGGCGACGGGAGTGCCGCAGGCCAGCGCTTCGGCGACCACCAGGCCGTACGGCTCGGACCAGACCGGCGAGACCAGCGCGACCTCGGCACCTGCCACCAACGCCGCCAGGGCGGGCTGATCGAGGTGTCCGACGTACCGGATGTTCTCGTCGAGCATGGGTTCGACGAACTCGTGAAAGTACTCGAGATTGCTCAGCGGACCGGCGATACGCAGCGAGCGCCCTGCTTCTTTCGCAGCCGCGATGGCCAGGTGCAGCCCCTTCTCCGGGACCACCCGACCCGACCACACCACGTAGTCGCCCCCGGTGCCGAACGGCCAGTCCTCCAACGAGATTCCGTTGCGAATGACGACGGTTCCGGCGGTGACATCGGCCCACTGCGAGGCGGCGAACTCGCTGACAGCGGCAAAGGTGTTGGCACCCGGAGGAGCCAACGCAACCGCGGACTCCAGCCACGCGAACGGAGGTGTGTGCAGTGTCGTCACCATCGGTACCGACAGCGTCGCCGACATCGCCAGCGGCAGGTAGTGCAGGCTGTGGTTGTGCACGATGTCGAACGACCGAGACAGCGTCCCGGCCAGTTCCAACATCACCGCCAGATACGCGTGATGCTCACGGATCGCGGTGGGAGTGATCGCCACGTCGGCGATCGAGATCGGCGTCAGATCCAACGTTCGGACCGGCAGCATCGTTGCGTCCAGGTCGACGCTCGATCCGTCTGCAGCGAACAGACTCACCTGATGTCCACGCTCGGTAAGCGCGCGCACCAGGTTGTAGACGTGCGCCTCCAGACCGCCGGCGAAGGGTTGTGCCACTGGAAAACTCGACGACGCCAACACCGCGATGCGAAGTGGGTTCTCGTTCAACGCATCTCCTTTGTCACTGCTGAATAGATCGCGGCATGAGTTGCTGCGATTCGCTGTCGTTGCTCCGCGCGAACGCCCGAATCGAGCGCAGGCGTTCGATCGGCGTGCGCTGCTCGCACGGCAGCAACGAGGGTTTCGGGATCGAACGAATCGATTCCCATTCGGAAACTGTGCACCCGGGCCTGATCTGCGTAGAAGCCGCAGTCCGACGCGACCACGGCGGTCCCGAGATCGCGGCAGGCCTCGAGCCAGCCCGAGTGTGTTCCGAAGCGATAGGGCAACACCGAGACATCGATCGACGACAGATAGTCCCACAGCGCGTCGTCGTCGAAACGTTCGTGCACGCGCACGTCGACATCGGGAAAACTCGTGTAGTCCAGCAACTTTGCGCCGACCGTCGGGCTGTGCCAATGGCTGGAGGACTCGAACACGTCCTCGTCGATGTCCAACCGGACAGTGGCGTCGGGCAGCGATCGTGCGGCCTCGACCACGGCATCCATCACAGCCAACGGGTCCATGTTGGACCGCAGGTTCTTGGCATGGACGCCGATGACGAACGAGTCCGACTCCGGGCGCGGCAGTGTCATCCGCTCCAGCGGCACGACGTGCGGATGGTCCACCACTGTTGCCTCGACGCCCCACCGATCGTGAATCCAGGCAGCGGCTCCCGCGGTGAGGGTGATGACGGCGGCGGCAGCGGGAATCAGTACGTCCAACTGTCGCAGGTGATCGGCGCTGTCCGCGAAATGGGGATTGTGCAGGTCGTGAACCGTCAGAACCAACGGCTGCCGGTGGGCGCGCAGATGCTCGACGGTGCGGGTGAGTTCGTCGGCCGTGAAGGACTCGAACCCGAAATGCACGTGCAGCACATCGAAGTGCACGTCGGTCTGCTCGGCGAGCCACCGAGCATCGAGCAATCGTGGGGGCCACCACTGGCCGGGTACATCGACTCTTACCGGGGCAGGATCGGGCAGCACGATCACCGCCGGGTCGACGGACATCTCGTGTGGGGCGGCACCGACGACGGGCTGCAGGTGTCGGACATAGGCGTGCGAGGACGGAACCGATGCAACGCGAATCATGAATTCCTTCGGGTACAGGCAGGTGGATCGTGCCTGGTCCCGACACGCGATACGTAGCCTGTACCCAGTTGGTGCCGGGTTCAATCGGGGTTGGCGAAGCCCGTCCGCCGGGTCTACGTTGACGAGAGAATGGTCCAACAAGAACGATCACACGACGTCGGGGCAAGCATGGACGGTCGCACCCGCCATTACGGCGAATTCTACGGACTGGCGGACGACGCCGAGAAGGACGGACCGCTCCTGCTCGTCTGGGGAAATTGCCAGGCCGAGGCACTGCGCATCCTCCTCGGTTCCGACCCGGCCATGCCGCTGCGGACGGTACGCATCCCTCCCGTACACGAGCTGGAAGCCTCGGACCTGCCCCACGTCGACCGCCTCGTGCGCCAGGCGTCGGTGCTGCTCACCCAGCCGGTTCGAGCCGGCTATCGGTCGCTGCCACTGGGGGTACCCGATCTCGCCGACGCGCTCGCACCCGGCGCCACCGTGGTCCGGTGGCCGGTACTCAGATACGCGGGGCTGCACCCCTTCCAGGTCATCGTTCGACACCCGAGCGACCCCGCTGCCGTCCCGAACATGGTGCCGTACCACGACTTACGGACGATTCTCGCCGCCCGTCGCGGCCTGAGCGGCGACGAGGACTGGGATCGACCGGTCTCGGACGACGGTCTGCGACAGGCAGCCGAGGCGAGCCTCGACGAGTTGCGCCGACGCGAACGCCGAGACACCGACATCGTTGCCTCCGACCTGTTCGCAGATGCCGGGATCGACGCCACCCACACGATCAACCATGCGACCAACGTGGTGCTCGGCGCTCTCGCCCAGCGGATACTCGATCAGTTGGGGACCGGGAGCACGGTGCGAGATCCGGGACGCGAACTGCTCGGCGGCGTTCGCGCGCCCGTCGAGGGGCGAGTGCTGAATGCTCTGGGTCTGCAGGGTGATTCGCGGCCGAACTGGTCGGTGGACGGCGCTGCCGTGTCGCCGGATTCCGTTCACCGCGCGCACCTGCAGTGGTACGCGGATCGTCCCGAGTTCGTCGATGCGGCGCTGGAACGTCACGCCGAATTGATCCGTACCCTGGAGCTAGCACCGTGACCGGGACGGTACTTCATCTCGTCATGGGGCCCGACGAGCACGGTGTCGTCCGCTGTGCGCACGAATTGGCCTCCGCCACAGCCAGTCCGGTGATATCGGATCTCGAGCAGCTCCCCCTCGACAGTGCGA
This sequence comes from Rhodococcus sp. NPDC079359, assembly GCF_040702585.1. Taxonomy (NCBI): domain Bacteria; kingdom Bacillati; phylum Actinomycetota; class Actinomycetes; order Mycobacteriales; family Nocardiaceae; genus Rhodococcus; species Rhodococcus sp. NPDC079359. The sequence goes on along the minus strand of NZ_JBFBLH010000004.1, from coordinate 19,503 downwards.
TCCACGTGCACTTCACCGACCGGTTGTTCGGCCGTACTGCAGAGGCGGCGGCGGATGCTTTCGTCGCCTTCGCGCAGCGGCACCGCGCACCGATCACCGTCACGATGCACGATGTCCCGCAGGCATCCGACGGCCACGCATTCGAGGCGCGGAAGAAGTGCTACCGGCGGGTGGCCGATTGCGCCGCTGCCGTCGTCGTCTCCAGCATGCACGAGCGGCTACTGCTCGACGACGTCCTGGACGGTGGAGACGACGTTCGGGTGATCCCGCTTCCGATCGGACGCGCGGAGCCACGAACCGAAGACCGCGTCGCCCCGCGAAAACTCGTCGGCGTACTCGGATTCGTCTACCCGGGTAAAGGGCACGAGGAGGTGCTCGATGCCATGACGTCGCTGGACACCGACGTCGACTTTCTCTCGATCGGGTCCGCATCACCGGGCCACGAATCCATGATCGACGAACTCGGCCGTGCTGCAGAGCAACTCGGCCGGTCGTTCACCTCGACCGGTTTCGTTCCCGATGCAGAGCTGAACGAGATCCTGCGGTCGATCGCGATTCCCGTCGCGTTCCACCGACACGTGTCGGCATCGGGTTCGATCAATTCCTGGATCGCGGCCGGCCGTCGACCACTCGTCCCGCGCGGTCGGTACGTGGAGGAAATGGAGACCAACTCCCCCGGGGCGCTGTGGATTCACGAGAATTCGGTCGACGGCCTCGCGTCTGCGATGGCGGAGGCTCTGCGCCATCCCGACAGGACCTGGCAGAACCGCGACGTGGTCACCTACCCCACGCTCGAGCAAGCAGCCGTGCTGTACCACGCACTGTTCGACGAACAGTGTGCACGAACGGCAGACCAGCTACCCGACGGCCGATGGGTGGTTCCGGGCAATCGGTGGGATCTCGCCGAGCCGGTCGATCGGGAACCGCGAGTGTCCGTGGTGATCCCGTACTTTCGCCAGCAGCGTCAGCTGGAGTTCGTACTGACCGCGCTGACACTGCAGAGCTACCCGGCCTCGCTGCTCCAGGTGATCGTGGCCGACGACGGGTCCCCCGATGCACCGGACGTCGACGGCTTCCGGACGGACCTGGACATCACCGTGGTTCGACAGGACGATCTCGGCTTTCGTGCGGCGGCAGTACGCAACCTCGGCGCATCGGTGGCCGACGGGGAGATTCTGTGTTTTCTGGACGCCGATACCGCCCCCGAACCCGGGTACATCGCGGAATCGGTACGGCTGACAGGGGCGGTTCCCGATGCCCTCGCCGTGGGTCGGCGACGCCATGCCGATCTGACGGGCTGGTCCGCCGAGGACGTGGCCGGGTGGTTCGGCGGCGAATTTTCCGCACCACCGGAGTTGTCGGAGCCGGGGTGGCTTCGGGACGGGTATTCCCGCTCGCGAAACCTGCTCGATGCCGATCGGCGTTCGTACCGGTTCATCATCAGCGCCGTCATGTCGTGCAGCCGTCGGCTGTTCTCGGAGATCGGTGGATTCGACGAGACCTTCGTCGGCTACGGCGGAGAGGACTGGGAGTTCGCGCATCGCGCCTACGACGCCGGTGCCGTCCTGGCGCACCTGCCCCGAGCGGTCGCCTGGCACGACGGACCCGAATGGGCCGAGCGGACGGGTGGGGATCGCGAACGCAAGAATCTCGAAGCGCTGATGCTGTCCTCGCGCATCACCGACCCTGCGGCTCGCACTCACGGCCTCGTCTACGCCGTGCCCGAGATCGTCGTGGTCGTCGAGTGCGCCGGACACAGCTCTGCCTCGCTGCTCGCCACGGTCGGTTCCGTTCTGCGCGAGCGAGATTGCGCGGTGTGGCTGGACGGTTCGGACGCGGCGTCGTTGCGAGAGCAGTGGGGCGACGTGGACCCACGCGTCCATCTGGGTCGGCCCGGCGACACCGGCCGCAGCCACATGGTCGTACACGTCCGCGGACTCGTACTGTTCGGTGAGCACGCTCTGCGCCGAATGCTGGCAACCGGTGCCGATCGCATGACCGTGGACGTCGGGGGCTGCGGTGTCGTCGAGTGTCGCAGTTCGCGGTCGAGTGCGCGCGCGGCGCGGTGGGCCGATGAGCTCGGTCGTGATCGGCTCGATGCGGCCGAAGGCCTCTTCGGGCACATGCACCGCACGGCCGTCGAATTCGGGATCTCGACCGGTGAACATCAACCGAATCTGTCCTGGTGAAGGGAAGTACGGTGCGGCGGCCACTGATGGAAGAATGGATGTCCGCGCTCGTCGGGGACGACGTAACAGCAAGGTCGGGTGAACAATGAACAGAACGCTGTATTCGATGCTCTGGATGATGGCGATCATCGCCCTCATCGCATTGATCTGGGGCACAGTCGGTTACGTGTACGCCGACGAACATCCTCTGCGCCGTGCGGCGTTCGTCGGTGGCGGAGTGTTGATCTCGGGCTGGCTGATCGTGCTCGCTGCCGTGGGCATCAAGATCTCGCGACTGAAAGCGCGGCGGAGAGCGAGCAACTCCGACGACGACCGATAGTCCGGCTGCGGTGCGGATTGAGAACGCCGCGGGCGGGTACTCCGCATCGAAGTCTCGACGCGCAATCGCCGGTCACCCGCTCGTCGAGTTCCTCTCAGTCAGTGCCGAGCAAGGGTTCTCGATGGTCAATCAGCGCAGTACGTCGAAGCAGCAGGGTGTGCCGGTACGTCCGGCGACTCGCGAGGAGTATCTGTCGACGTGGTCGACGCTGCACAACGGCATCGATCCTTCTGCTTCCGGGTTGGTCTCGGGTTGGCTTCGCGTCGTCTATGCGCTGAGCGCGCCGCTGGTCCGCGCGTCCGTATCCGCCCACGCGGTCACGCTGACCGCCGTCGTCGTGGCAGGAGCAGCAGTGGCCCTGTCTCGCCCCGGCACCTCGGCACCACTGATCGCGGCTGTGCTGATCGTGATCTCCGGCCTGCTCGACGGTATCGACGGTGGGGTCGCGATGATCGGTCGCTCCCAAACTCAGTGGGGGTACCTGCTCGATACCGTCGCCGATCGCTGCAGCGACCTGCTGCTCCTGGCGAGCGGTCTTGCGCTCGGAGCACCGATGCCGCTCGTCCTCGCGGTCGGTGTGACGACAATGCTGCACGAGATGGCCCGTGCCCGCGCGGTCGGTTCCGGCATCGAGGATGTCGGTTTTCTGACGGTGTGGGAGCGCCCCTCGCGGGTGATCGCGGCTGCGGTCACGGCGACGGTTGCCGGTGCCGCTCCGGCCGCCGCCGGATCATCGGCGACGATCGGAATGTCGGTGACGTGCGCGCTCGCAGTCGTCGGGTTCATGCAGTTGATGTTTGGGCTGCATCGACGGGCCGATCGAACTCGGCGGTGACCAGCCAGCCGGCCAGAGCCAGCACATGGAACACGAACATCCACAACATCATTGCCACTCCACCGCCGATCGCGGTGAGGCCTCCGAACGGCGCACCCAGGTCCACCGGTATCGCCAGGAACAAGATGAATCCATGGACGAATCCGGTGACGATGGACGAGGTGACGAGTGATCCGACGATCAACGCCCGCCAGCCCACCGCACGTGGCGCAATCACGCGATAGGTCCATGCCAAGGGGACGGACAGGATCACCCACAGGCAGTTGAAGCCGAGGAAGACGCGCGCCGCCATGGCACCGATTCCGCCGCCACCGGTCGTCGCTTCGAGCAACCACGCTAGGCAGAGGACGCCTGCCAGCAAGACAGGCGCTGCGGCGAAGAACGGCACCATTGCCAGCCGACCCCGCCAACCGGTGAACGATTCTCGGATCGGAGCGAACCGCACGATCGCCCGGCGCAGGCCCTCCCCGTAGAACGTCGCGGGAAAGATGGCGATCAGGACGCCGATCGGGCCGAGTTCGATTCCGGCAGTGGCCAGTCCGTCCACGGCCGCGCGAGCACCCAGGGCGTCGGGCAACAACGCCGAGATGGCGTCGAAGCCACCGCGCACCCAGTCGGCCGACACCAGCAGAGCGCAGGCGCGGATGGTGAGGAGCAACAGCGGCACCACGGCGATGACGGCGTAGAAGGTCAGTCCGCCCGCGATCAAGGTGGTGTCCTCGCGGGCGAACCCGGCTTTGATTGCCTCGACTCCCCGCGCTGCCCTGGTGCGTATCGAGGTCATCTCGTGCGGGCACCGAAGTACAGGGCACCCGTCGACGGGTCATTCAAGGGTGACCTCCACTCCGTCGATGACCTTGAGGAACGGGCAGATCGAGGTCGCCTGCGCCAACACTGCTTCGGCGTCGTCGGTACCGGGAAGAGATACCGCGAGTGCGAACGTCGCGTCGTAGCCGGATGCGTCGGAGTCGGTGAGCACCACGGTGCCCTTCACTGCAAGTTCGTCGACGCTGCCCCCGACGGTTCCGAGCGCGATACGCAGAGATTCGACCAGGCAGCTCGACAATGCGGCGGCCATCAGCTGTTCCGGGTTGGTGTGCTCCCCCGGCCCCCCGAGTTGCTTCGGTTCGCGCACACCGAGGGACAGCACCCCGTCGTCGGAGGTGACTCCCGTCGCGGTGGCAGAGACAGTTGCTGTGTACAGCTCGGTGTTCATCGATGTCGGATGTCCAGTCGGCAGCCGATCGAAACCGTCAGGTTCCGCACCTGCGGAAGGAGGCCGACGGGTACGTGTCGCTGTTCACATATCGGACACATCAGTTTGGTCGAACCTACCGACGGGTAATGCTGCAGTCAGGGCCGAGCATCACGCTGTGACCCACAGGCATCGGCCAGAGTAAATCGACCACCCGACCGAAAGGGGAGCACCATGAGCACATCGACGTTGATCGCCCAGTTGCGTGTCGCACTGCAGCTGACGAACACCGAAATCCAGATCGCCGAGACTCGCGTCGTTCAGGCGCGCACCGAGGCGGTACGCCGGGAGTTGACCCAGAACGCCGCGAACGGTCGCGACCGCGCCGCAGCCATCGAGGAAGCCCTTCGCGGACTCGGCGGACTGCCCGATCTCGTGTCGCCGTTCCTGGGACGCACGCTCGCCGCAGTCAAGGCAGTGGCCGAGCAAGCACAGCCGTTCAACGAGGCCCTGCTGGGCGATCTCGCCCTCGAGCAGCAGCTGCTGGGCCGCGCCAAGTACATCAAGGCTCTGGCCACCGCAGCGAACGAGCCCACCGTCGTCGCTCTGGCGACTCGGCTGGCCACGGCGCACAGCGCCACGGTGGAATGGCTCGAGACCGTCCTCGCGGAAGATGCACTGGGCGGACCCGCAGCACTGCGTCGCACCCCGTTCCAGGCCGCCGCAGGCACCGCGGTCAAGATCGTCAACGCGCCCGCAACCTGGTCGGCTCGCGGTCTCGACCGTGCACTGGACGCAGCTCGCGCTACCCCGGACCGCCTCGCCGGACTTCTGGGCCGCGGCGCTCACGCCGGTGACGTGGCAGTCAAGACGCTGACGGCAAGTCGCGATGCAGCACTCGAAGCAGCCGAGGACGTCACCCGCAGCGAGGGCGTCGATACCGTCGCCGACGCAATCCACACCGCGCGGTCGGCCAGCGGAACCCTGGACGCCGACGAGCTGCCGATCGCGGATTACGACGACCTGAACGTCTCGGACGCCGTCGCCGCCATCAAGGACCTCACCAACCCGACCGACGTTCGCACCGTCGTGACGTACGAAGAGGCACACAAGAACCGCCACGGAGTCGTGTCCGCAGGACAGACGCGCGTGGCAGCAATCGCCAAGGACGTCATCTCCATCGACTGACGAAGATGGATTGATCCTTCTGCGAATACCGATGCGGCCCGTGAACTTCCGGGCCGCATCGCTGTATTCGAAGGACGTCTCTAGGGCTTCAACAGCACCTTGATGGCACCGTCCTGCTTCTTCTGGAAGATGTCGTACGCATGCGGAGCCTCCTCGAGCGAAAGCTCGTGTGTGGCAAACGAGTCGACGCCGAGGGGATCGTCGTCACCGAGCAACGGCATGATGTCGTCGACCCATCTCTTGACGTTCGCCTGCCCCATCCGGAGCTGAATCTGCTTGTCGAACATGGTCATCAGAGGTAGCGGATCGGCCATGCCGCCGTACACCCCGATGATCGAGATGGTTCCGCCGCGGCGGACGATGTCGATTGCCGAGTACAGCGCGCCGAGTCGATCGACACCGGCCTTCTGCATCATCGGCGCGGCCACGGCGTCCGGAAGCATTCCGACGATCTGCTGTGCGAGTTTGCCGACCGGCGATCCGTGCGCCTCCATACCCACCGCATCGATGACCGAGTCCGTGCCCCGGCCGTCGGTCATCTCGCGGATGACGTCGCCGACGCCACCGCTGTGCTCGGCAAGGTTCACCGTCTCGATTCCCCGCGCTGCGGCGCGGGCGAGTCGCTCGGGTACGAGGTCGACGGCGATCACTCGCGCGCCCTTGTGCTGTGCGATGCGCGCTGCCATGTCTCCGATGGGCCCGAGTCCGAGGATGGTCACCGATCCCCCGTCGGGAATTGCCGCGTACTCGACGGACTGCCATGCGGTCGGCAACACGTCGGAGAGGTAGACGAATCGCGAATCCGGAGGTCCCTCCGGAACTTTGATGTGAGTGAACTGCGCCTGCGGGACGCGGAGGTACTCGGCCTGACCGCCGGGAACTTGCCCGTAGAGCTTGGAGAAGCCGAACAGTGCTGCACCCGTTCCCTGCTCGCGCACCTGCGTGGTCTCGCACTGGGTGTAGAGGCTCGAATCGCACATGTAGCAGTGCCCGCAGGAGATCTGGAACGGGATGACCACTCGGTCTCCGACTGCCAGATCGCCGGTCTGCGAACCGACTTCCTCGACGATGCCCATCGGCTCGTGGCCGAGGATGTCACCTTCGTCCATGAAGGCACCGAGTGTTTCGTACAAATGCAGGTCCGAACCGCAGATGTTGGTCGTCGTGATCTTCACGATCGCGTCTGTCGGCAGTTCTATCCGCGGGTCGGGAACGGTGTCCACGCCGACTTTCCTCTTGCCTTGCCAGGTCACTGCGCGCATATGGTCCTTCCGATGGAACGACCTCGAAGTTCGATGTCGTGCACTGCGCATTGCCTGTTGTGACAGGTCACAAACACAGAGGTCGTGAGTGGTTGGTACCGAGCGTCAGCGGGTAGCCACCACTATGACCGCGTTGTTCTCAGTCGATCCGTCCACCGCCCGCTCCCCTGCGCTGCCCACTCCCTGTGGGCCGATCTCCGATGCCATCACTCGGCGCCTGACCGCGGGTGAGCCGAACGGGACTGAGATTATGCCGACACCGACCGAGGTCGATCCCACGTCACGAGACGTGCAACTGTCACTTTTAATCTGCTACGAACTGCACTACCGCGGATTCGAGGGTGTCGCCGACGCCTGGGAATGGGATCCCGAACTCCTTCGACTGCGAGGAGCTCTCGAATCCGCCTTCCTGGCCTACGTACGGGAGAACGTGGAACCCGGCACCGACGCGGTTGCAGAGATGGACGCACTGTCCATCGAGGCCACTTCGGGAACCGGCCCGTCCTGGTTCCTGCGCGACGAGGGGTCATGGGAGCAGATGCGCGAATACTTCGTGCACCGATCCGTCTACCACCTCAAGGAAGCCGATCCGCATGCCTGGGCCATTCCCCGCTTGACGGGTCAGACCAAGGCTTCCTACGTAGCAGTGGAATTCGACGAGTACGGCGGCGGCAAAGGCGACCGCCTGCACCAGCATCTGTGGGCCGAATCGATGGTGGCCGCCGACCTCGATGCAACGTACCTCGGGTACGTCGACCGCGTCCCGGCGCAGACATTGGCGTGGGTCAATCTCATGTCGCTCTTCGGCCTGCACCGTGGTCTGCGCGGTGCCACCGTGGGCCACCTCGCGGCAACAGAGATCACCTCGTCTCCGGGCTCACAGCGCTACGTCCAGGGACTGCAGAGGCTCGATGCCCCCGCAGCATGCATCGCGTTCTACGCCGAGCACGTCGAGGCGGACGCCGTGCACGAGCAGGTACTACGTCACGATGTGGTCGGCACGCTCCTCCGCCACGAGCCCGAACTGGAGGCAGATGTGGTGTTCGGAATGCGTGCGCTGGATTTCGTCGAGAACGAGCTCGCCGACCACGTGATGAAACGGTGGTCTGCCGGTCAGTCCTCGCTGGACTGAGAGGGTCGCCGCTTGGCGCGGTGGCTCGTGTCGCACAGCGGGTAGTTCTTGCTGCGCCGACACGTGCACACCGCGACGACGAAGCGATCCGACTCCACCCGCGTACCGTCGTCGAGTTCGATGTTCACCGGTCCGTCGATCAGCATCGGTCCGCCGCGGACGATTCTCACCGTGGTGCGCGCACCTGCCGCGTCATCGCTTGTCGCCACGAACGACCACCAACTCCTCTGTTCGGCACCCCGGAGCCAATGCTCCGCGAGCTTCCAGCCATTCTGCGCGCCGGTGCATTACAGGCCCGAAATCGATGGTCTGCCGGCCCGCTTCCGTCACCGAGAATCCGTTGTCGGAGAGCATTCTCACGGTGCGGTGGGGGCCGGAGAACTCCGAATGGACGACGAGCAGCACGCCACCCGGCGCGAGCAGGTCGGCCGAGGCGCGACACAGCGGATCGAGCACCGTCCGGCCGTCCTCGCCCGCATCCCAGGCGCGGTGCAGGCCCATCCCCGTCGGAGGAAGCTCGGACGGCACGTACGGGGGATTGCACAGCAGGACGTCGAACGGTTCGAGCTCGGCGGCCTCTGCCAGGGAACCCAACCTGACGTCCACCTCGACGCCTACCGAGCGCGCGTTCCGCTCGGCGCAGTCGACAGCGCGGGGCGAGATGTCGAATGCCACCACTTCGCGCGCACCCAACAGTGCGGCAGTGATCGCCACGGCACCACTGCCGGTGCACATGTCCAACACTCGCGCGCCGGGGACGATGCCCGTCGTGGCGGCGATGTCACACAGCAGAAGCGAATCCTCCTGCGGTTCGTACACCCCTGGATCGGCGTGCACGGATGTCAATGCTCGGATGGAATTGGATTCGGCTGTCGTCATCGGCGTGCCTCCCACGGTGTAGCGATCGTTGTCGTATTCCCGTCGGACCCGCAGTCAAACCCGTTGCCGTTTCGAGGCTTACGAACACCCCACCCCGGGTAGTCCTGTGGAGCGTGGTTGAGGAGTAGCCCGCGGTCCCCGAATGTCGACTGTCGATTCCCCCCGTGCGCCGGGCGAGGAGTTCGGCTGCTCAGGAGTGTGTTCATGATCGTCGTACCGTCCATCACGCCCCCGCTCGCCGAAGTGATTCCGTCGCTGAACGCCTCGCAGAGCTTCGATACCGAGATGATGCTGTCGGTCGACGAGAGCGCGGGTTCCGACATCGTCGTCCGAGTGACCGGCACGATCGGCGACTCGGATGTCCCCCTCCTGGCCGAAACGCTCGGTGAAGCGGCCGAGCGCGGGCGAGCGTTGATACTCGACCTGTCGTCGGTGGCCGGAGCCTCGGCCGGTGTCCACTCCGTACTCGACGCCACCGCCATCCGACTCGGCCGGTGGAATCAGCAACTGTCAGTGATACTTTCGCCGGCACTGCAGCAGTCCGGCATCGGTCTCGTACCCGATCGAGTCGAGGTACGAGAATCGACGACCGGATCCGTGCTCGCGCCGACAGCAGACACCCGGTGATCCGTTCGATGACGACGAGGGCACGCACCGAAGCGCGGCAGGTGTCTCTGTGACCACCCCGAACACGACCTACGACGTGCTCGTCGTCGGCGGCGGCAACGCGGGCATCAGCGCGGCAGCACGACTGCTGAAGAAGGGCATCTCCGACGTCGCGGTGCTCGAACCCAAGAAAGTGCACACCTATCGCCCACTGCTCTCGTACGTGGGCTCCGGTCAGGCAGCTCTGACCGAGGCCGAGCGCACCCAACGTTCGGTGATCCCGACCGGATGCGTCTGGCTGGAGGACTCGGCGACAGCGATCGACCCGGTGAATCGTCTGGTGCGCTGCGCGTCGGGCACCGAGTACGGCTACCGGGATCTCGTGCTCGGACAGGGTCTCGTCGTCGACACCGACGCGCTGCCCGGAGTGTGGGCCGCGCTCCGATCCCCCACCGTCACCAGCAATTACCTCGACCGAGCCGAACGCACCTGGCAGCTGGTACGCGATCTGCCCGCCCACAGCAGCGCGGTGTTCACCGTGCCGCGGCCACCGGTCGGGTGCACCGGCACCACCCTCAAGCCGCTGTTCCTCGCGGCAGACCATTGGACCCGCACCGGCCACATGCCGGGAATGGACATCACGCTGGTGGTGGATCGACACCGACTACTGGGTGTGCCACAACTCGACAGCATCGTGATCGCACGACTACGCGAGCTCGGCGTGCGCATTCTGACCCGCACTGCGGTGACGGCACTGCACCCGGAGAGCGGACACATCACCGTCACGGACCACGACGGCATCGACGAGCGGCTCGGCTACGACATGCTGCACCTCGTACCGCCGTTCCGCGGTCCGAAGTGGCTGGAGGAATCGAACCTGACCGGGTCCGCCTCGCACGGTGTCGTCGACATCGACGGACGAACTCTGCGCCACCGGATCCATCCGGAGATCTGGGCCGCAGGTGACGGCGCAGCCATCGACACCGATTCCTCGGGTGGCGCACTGCGCAAACAGATTTCGATTCTCGTCGACAATGTGATCGCAGCGCGCAGCGGCACGCCGTTGTCGGAGTACGACGGCTACACCGTGGCCCCCATCCCGGTCGACGCACACCGCCTGATCGCTGCCGAGTTCGATCGCACCGGCACCCTGACGCCGTCGTTGCCGTCGTTCGTCGATCCGCTGAAACCCCGGCGCTCCGCCTGGGCGTTCGACCGTTACGGCCTACCGCTGTCCTACTGGAACATGATTCTCGCCGGCCGACTCTGACCGATCGGGCGAGCCCATGAACCCGTCGGGGTCACGGGCGACCACCCGGTGACCGTCGTCCTCCAGGGCGCGAAACGCATCATGCAGGAGCCGTCGAGCCGTGCCGTCGATTGCCCGTACCTCACTGAAATCGACTGTCGTACTGTCATTTTCGCCGAAACCGTGGACCATCCGGGCGATGATCGCCTCGGCACCCGCGAACCGAAGATCACCCTGCAGCTCCACTGTGGTCACACCCTCCGCCTCGGTCACGCTGCGGATGGCCGATTCGCCGCTGGGTGCCACATGCATCATGTGCAGACCCAGATCGCGCGAGAGCCTCTCGAACACCGCCACCCCACGGACGCTGTTGCCGTGCTCGTTCAGCCTCGGAGACAGCACAGCAATCCCCACCTGACCGGGCAACACACCGATGATCGCCCCGGCAACCCCGCTCTTGGCCGGAATACCCACGGACGCGAGCCAGCTGCCGCTGCCGTCGTACATTCCACAGGTGGCCATGACCGCCAACACGTGTCGATCGATCGCCGGGTCGACCACCTGTTCGCCCGTGCCGGGATCCTTCCCCCCGTTCGCCAACACCGCGGCGATCCGGGCCAGATCGTTGCAGGTCACGGTCACCGCGCACTGACGTGCATAACCGTCGACGACATCGGCGGGCTCGGCTCCGAGATGGCCGACCGACTTCAACAGGTGCGCGATCGCGGTGTTCCGGTCGTCGGATTCGAGTTCTGCCTCGTACACCTGACGGTCGACGGAGAGTCCGCGGCCGGCCATTCGGCTCAGAAGGTCCGTCAATCGCCCTGCCCGCTCTTCGCTTCCGTCGCCTCGAATCATCGAATGCACCGCCAGCGCACCGGCATTGATCAACGGGTTCCGCGGTCTTCCGGTCTCCGCTTCGAGGGATATCTCGTTGAACGAGTCTCCCGACGGCTCGACGTCGACGGCCTCGAGCAGCGCCTCGATGCCGTTGTCCTCGATGGCGAGCGCATAGGCGACCGCTTTGGCGATCGATTGGATCGAGAATTCTGTGTCGGTGTCGCCCGCTCCGTGCAGCGATCCCCCGACGGTGGCGAGGGCGACCGCGAACGTGTCGGGATCCGCCGAGGCCACTACCGGGTTGCCCTCGGTCACCGTCCCTCCATCGAACTGTCTGCAGTCCTCCAACACGGAGGCGAGGTATTCGGGAACAGGCGATCTCATGTGTCCACGCTAGTCCTCGGCGAGCAGGTCTTGACATCACGGCCGTGCTGCCGCTTACACTCCTGGTTCCTCAACCGTTGTAGGGCCCCCTCCCGCAAAGATCGGATTCCTGACGTGCGATTGCGACGCCTGATCGCTGCCGACTCGACAGATCGTCTGGCCGTGTACGCACCCGAGTCGGGATCGTGGGTCGACCTCGATACCGCCGTGTCGACATTGGGTGCCGACGAGTCTCTACGCCCGCTCACCCGCACCGTGCTCGGGTTTCTCGATGCCGGCGAACGTGTGCGCGACGCGGCCTCTGCCGTGGTGCAGCGCGCCGTGTCCGAGGGAGTCGCGGTGATCGACCGACCGGCACCGACGCTTCCGGTGGTCCCGGCGTCGCTTCGCTGCTTCCTCGGCTGGGAGGCTCACTGGGATCTGGCCGCGCACAACCTGGTTCGCCGCAACCTCCCGAAAGCTCTCCCCTTCATCCGCGGATTCGAAGCCGTCACTCGATCGACGTTTCCGGCGCTCCGTCCGGGGCCGGGATTCGACGACCATCCGGTCTACTACACCGGCAACCACCTCACCGTCGTAGCCGACGAAGCTCCGGTCGAGTGGCCGTCCTACAGCCGGGCACTGGATTTCGAGCTCGAGTTCGGAGCGGTGGTGACCAGGCCCGTGCGCGACGTATCCGAGCGAGAGGCCACTGCTGCGATCGGAGGGTTCGTGGTGTTCGACGACATCAGCGCCCGCGACACCCAGTGGGAGGAGCAGCGCCGCACCCCGTTCGGTCCGGTGGTCAAGACCAAGACATTCGCCAGCTCCATGGGAGCCGACATCGTGACCGCCGACGAGATCACGCCGTATCTGGATTCGATGACAGCCACCGTCACGGTCAACGATGAGTTGTGGTCGACGACCGGCACCGCCGGTATGCGGTACTCGGTCGGCGAATCACTCGCATACGCCAGCCGTGGCGAAAACGTCTATCCCGGTGAACTACTGACGTCCGGCACGCTTCCGCGCGGATGCGGCCTGGAACTCGACCGATGGATCGCCCCGGGCGATCGCGTCGAGCTGAGTATTCAACGGATCGGATCGGTCACCAACACGATCGGGACTCGCTGAACTCAGCGCTCGGTATCGGATTTGTCGGTGGAGGCATCCTGGAACATCTCCAGGAACGATCCGAAGCCGGATGCTCCCTTGCGTGGTTCGTCCATGTTGTGGTCGACGGCTCCTGCCGCCCCCTCGTCGTGTGTCATGTCTTGTAGCTTGCCGCTCGCAAATTTCAGCGAATCAGGGACCGAGGACACGAATCGGCAACGAAAGATAACGGACCGATAACGACGAACTCGAAGCTATGGATGGATCGAGCACGGTTTCCATCCATAACTTCGAGTTCGGTCGAGAGAGTTAAGCCAGCTCGAAGCGATCGAGCATCATGACCTTGTCCCAGGCAGCGACGAAGTCCGCGACGAACTTGTCCTTGGCGTCGTCGCAGGCGTAAACCTCTGCGAGAGCGCGCAATTCGGAGTTCGATCCGAACACCAGGTCGTTGCGAGTTCCGGTCCACTTCTTCTCACCGGTCGCCGCATCCTTGGCTTCGTAGATGCCTTCCTCCGCGGCGGGGACCCATTCGGTGCCCATGTCGAGGAGGTTGACGAAGAAGTCGTTGGTGAGCGTTCCGACCTTGTCGGTCAGGACGCCGTGCGACGACTTTCCGAAGTTGGCTCCGAGCACGCGCAGTCCGCCGACGAGCACGGTCATCTCGGGTGCACTGAGCGACAACAGGTTCGCCCGATCGACGAGGGAGTACTCGGCCGGAAGCTTCTGACCCTTGCCGAGGAAGTTGCGGAAACCGTCGGCCTTCGGCTCGAGATCGGAGAACGAATCGACGTCCGTCTGCTCCTGCGTCGCGTCCATGCGGCCCGGCGTGAACGGCACGCTGACACCCGACGCCTGCTCGAGTGCTGCGACGCCACCGAGAACGACGAGGTCGGCGAACGACACCGTTCCGGAGAACGACTGCTGGACTCCCTCGAGCACACGAATGACCTGTGCGAGCTCGTCGGGCTCGTTGACCTCCCAGCCTGCCTGCGGCTGCAGGCGCAGACGGCCACCGTTGGCACCGCCGCGCTTGTCGCTGACTCGGAACGACGACGCCGCGGCCCAGGCAGCCGAGATGAGCTGCTGCTGAGTCAGTTCGGAGTCGAGGATCGTCTTCTTGAGCTCGGCGATCTGCGCCTCACCGATCAGTTCGTGATCGACGGCCGGGATCGGGTCCTGCCAGAGCAGAGTCTCGGACGGGACCTCGGGGCCGAGGTAGCGCGATACCGGTCCCATGTCGCGGTGGGTGAGCTTGAACCACGCCTTCTGGAATTCTTCGGCGAGCTCCTCGGGATGGTCGAGCCAGCGACGAGTGATCTGCTCGTAGATCGGGTCGACGCGCATCGCGATGTCGGACGTGAGCATCGACGGGTGGCGACGCTTGGTGGGATCGGCGGGGTCGGGAACGAGATCCGCGCCCTCGCCGTTCTTCGGGCGCCACTGGTGCGCACCTGCGGGGCTCTTGTGGAGCTCCCACTCGAATCCGTACAGCGTCTCGAGGAAGCTGTTGTCCCACTGGGTGGGTGTGGGGGTCCAGATGACTTCGAGACCACTGGTGATCGCGTCCGCGCCGACGCCACTCTGGTAGCTGTTCTTCCAGCCCAGACCCATCTGCTCGATGGGTGCACCCTCGGGTTCGGCACCGATGTGCTCGTCGGGATCCGCCGCACCGTGCGTCTTGCCGAACGTGTGCCCACCGACGGCGAGTGCCGCGGTCTCGATGTCGTTCATGGCCATCCGGCCGAAGGTCTCGCGAATGTCCAGTGCGGACTGCACCGGATCCGGGTTGCCGTTGGGGCCTTCGGGGTTGACGTAGATCAGACCCATCTGCACTGCAGCCAAGGGGTTTTCGAGACTGGTGCGGTCACCGTTGTAGCGCTCGTCGCCCAGCCAGGTCTGCTCGGGGCCCCAGTAGACGTCCTCGTCCGGCTCCCAGGCGTCGACGCGTCCGCCGGCGAAGCCGTAGGTCGGCAGACCCATGGACTCGATGGCCACGTTGCCGGTGAGCACGATCAGGTCGGCCCAGGAGAGCTTGCGACCGTACTTCTGCTTGACCGGCCAGATCAGACGACGAGCCTTGTCCAGGCTGGCGTTGTCCGGCCAGCTGTTCAGGGGGGCGAAGCGCTGCATGCCCGCTCCGGCTCCACCGCGTCCGTCCTGCTTGCGGTACGTGCCTGCGGCGTGCCACGCCATGCGAATGAAGAAGGGGCCGTAGTGACCGAAGTCGGCAGGCCACCAGGGCTGCGAGTTGGTCATGAGGGCTTCGATGTCGCGCTTGACCTCGGCGAGGTCGAGGGAGTTGAACTCGGCGGCGTAGTCGTAATCTGCACCCATCGGGTCGCCGACGGCCGGGTTCTTCTTGAGAATCTTGAGGTTCAGAGCCTTGGGCCACCACTCACGGTTGCCGCCACCCTCGACGGGCATCGGCATCGAATCGTGCATGACCGGACACTTGCCACCCGACTCCTGTGGCTGATCCTCGTTCATCTCTTTTTCGCGTGTTGTGTGATCTTGTGACACGTGCTTCCTTCCGAAGTGTGACGATCGGGCTGTGATCGAGGTCGATTCACGAACTCTGCTGTGTTCGAGAACCGGGAGGGAACGAAACAGGAGCTGTCGACTGCCCTCGAGCAGCCGAACACTGTGCGCAGAAGCCCCAGTAGATGACTTCCGCCTCGTCGATCGTGAAACCGACGGAGTCCGATGCGGTGAGACACGGCGTTTCGCCGACCGCACAGTCCACGTCGGCGATGACACCGCAGGAGCGGCACACCGCGTGGTGATGGTTGTCGCCGACACGAGATTCGTACCGAGCAGGAGATCCTGCCGGTTCGATTCGCCGTACCAAGCGCGCCGCGGTCAACGCATTGAGCACGTCGTACACGGTTTGCCGCGACACCTCGGGCAGCACCGATCGCACGAGCCCGAGGATCGTGTCGGTGTCTGCATGAGGATTGGATCCGACGACCTCGAGCACCGCGACCCGCGGACGGGTCACGCGCATGTCGGCGGTGCGTAACAGCTCCGCGTACGGTGAGATCGGCATCACAGCAATACTATCCTCCGCTTTTCTGGACAAAGTCAAGTATGCAGACGAATTCTCCGAATGTCGACCGCAACGACGCTCGACGCGTCACCTCGGAGCCGACACGACTCCCACTGTTCGTTTTCCGGTCACTCCCCCGTAGCACCGAACCCCGACTTCAGGCCGGGGTCGGAGACGTCGGCACCTGTTCGGCCTCGATCAGCGCCTGCCGTTCCACTGCTTCTCGATGCCGCGCAACACCTCGAGCGTCCGAGCAGAATCGACATCGACAGCCATCCTCGACCGGGCGCGCTCGAGCGCACGCTCGGCCCGCGTCACCGCACGGTGCCCCGAGTCGGTGGCCTCGACCATGTACTGCTGCCGATTTCGCGGATTGACGCTGCGCGCCAGCAGCCCCGCCTCGACCAGACTTGCCGTCGTGGCGGTGATACTCGTCCGGTGTCGCACCAGCTCCCGCGACAGCGCACTGTAGGACATCGGCCCTCGTCTGCACACCAGTTCCAGTACCTCGTACCTCGCCCAGCTGAGCCCCTGCGCGTCCAATGCCTCTGCCAGACGAACCCGCGCGGCCGACGCCATGCGCAGCACCGTGGACACGATTTCGAGCTCGGTCGAATGCACCGGCGAGCTACCACCGTCGAACGATTCAGCGAGGGCAGTCATCGAACATCCCCTACTTGATCTCTGCGAGGACGGTGCCTTGGGTGATGGCGTCGCCTGCGGTGACGGTCAGGCCGGTGATGGTGCCTGCTTTGTGGGCGTTGACGGGGTTTTCCATTTTCATTGCTTCGAGGACGGCGATGAGGTCACCGGCGTCGACGGTTTGGCCTTCGTCGACGGCGACTTTGACCACGGTGCCCTGCATCGGTGCGGTGACCGCGTCGCCGGATGCGGCACCTGCTCCGGCACCGCCACGGGTGCGGGCTTTGGGCTTGCGCCGTACCGCGCCCGCGGGCCCTCCGCCGTTACCGCCGCCGAGGGACAGTTCCCCGGGCAACGACACCTCGACGCGGCGGCCACCGACCTCGACGACGACGGACTGCCGCGGCAGGACCTCGTCGTCGTCGATGGGTTGTCCGGCGGTGAACGGGGGAACCTGGTTGTCCCATTCGGTTTCGATCCAGCGGGTGTGCACCGAGAAGGAGTCGCCGTCGCCGATGAACGCCGGATCGGAGACCACTGCGGCGTGGAACGGAATCACCGTCGCCAACCCGTGGACATCGAATTCGGCGAGCGCTCGACGTGAACGGGCGAGGGCTTCCTCGCGGGTCGCGCCGGTGACGATGAGCTTGGCGAGCATCGAATCGAACTGGCCACCGATCACCGAGCCGGATTCGACACCGGAATCGACGCGCACACCGGGTCCCGACGGCGCACGGAAGGTGGTGACCGGTCCGGGGGCGGGCAGGAAGCCGCGTCCGGCGTCTTCGCCGTTGATCCGGAACTCGAACGAATGGCCCCGCGGTTCGGGATCGTCGGTGATGGACAGTTCTTCACCGTTGGCGATCTTGAACTGCTGCAGCACCAGGTCGATGCCGGAGGTTTCCTCGGTGACGGGATGCTCGACCTGCAGACGGGTGTTCACTTCCAGGAACGACACGAGGCCGTCCTGTCCGACGAGGTATTCGACGGTGCCGGCACCGTAGTAGCCGGCTTCGAGGCAGATGGCTTTCGCGGAGGAGTGGATTTCTTTGCGTTGGGCGTCGGTGAGGAACGGGGCGGGTGCTTCTTCGACGAGTTTCTGGAAGCGGCGTTGCAGGGAGCAGTCGCGGGTGCCGGCGACGATGACGTTGCCGTGTTGGTCGGCGATGACCTGAGCTTCGACGTGGCGGGGCTTGTCGAGGTAGCGCTCGACGAAGCATTCTCCGCGGCCGAACGCGGCGACGGCTTCGCGGGTGGCGGAGTCGAACAGTTCGGGGATTTCCTCGCGGGTGCGGGCGACTTTCATGCCGCGTCCGCCGCCACCGAATGCGGCTTTGATCGCGATCGGTAGGCCGTGTTCGTCGACGAAGGCGAGGATCTCGTTCGCGTCTTTGACCGGCTCGGAGGTGCCGGGGACGGAGGGGGCTTTGGCGCGGGCGGCGATGTGGCGGGCGGTGACCTTGTCGCCGAGGTCGCGGATCGACTGCGGGGACGGTCCGATCCAGATCAGACCGGCGTCGATGACGGCTTGGGCGAAGTCGGCGTTCTCGGAGAGGAATCCGTAGCCGGGGTGGATGGCGTCGGCCCCGGACTTGGCGGCTGCGTCGATGATCTTGTCGATCACCAGGTACGACTCCGCGGAGGTCTGACCGCCGAGCGCGAACGCTTCGTCGGCCAGACGGACGAACGGGGCGTCGGCGTCGGGTTCGGCGTACACAGCGACACTGGCCAACCCGGCATCGGCCGCAGCCCGGATCACCCGCACCGCGATCTCACCACGATTGGCGACAAGAACCTTCGAGATTTTCTTATGGGAAGTCGAGGTAGTCATGTACTGAAATTCCTTCACTGGCCATATCGGGCATTGACGAAAAGAGCTGGGGCACTTGCAAGTCCGTAGCGATGCATGTCTTCCGGGCGACCCCACAGATCGATCGGGGCCGGCAACTCCTCGGCCACCGACGGCTGCGCGGCAGTCAAAACTGCAACGACAGCAGCAATCTCGGCGTCCGTCGGACTTCCGCGAAACGACCAACTGACAGACGCTGCGTCATGATTCGCTTCGTCGCTCGCTTCGTCATGATTCGCTTCGTCGCTCATAGTGGGATGTTTCCGTGTTTCTTGGGTGGGAGGGTGACTTGTTTGCGTTCGAGTAGTCGTAGTGCGGTGACGATTTGGCCGCGGGTGTGGCTGGGTGGTATGACGGCGTCGAGGTAGCCGCGTTCGGCGGCGATGTAGGGGTTGACGAGGGTGTCTTCGTATTCCTGCTGCAACCTCAGGCGCAGGGCGTCGACGTCCTCCCCGTTCTTGGCGGCTTCGAGCAGTTGTTTGCGGTAGACGAACCCGACGGCGCCGGAGGCTCCCATGACGGCGATCTGCGCGGTCGGCCAGGCGAGGTTGACGTCGGCTCCCATGTGCTTGGATCCCATCACGTCGTAGGCGCCGCCGTACGCTTTGCGGGTGATGACGGTGATCTTCCCGACGGTCGCTTCGCCGTAGGCGTAGAGCAGTTTCGCGCCACGGCGGATGATGCCGTTGTATTCCTGTCCGGTGCCGGGCAGGAACCCGGGAACATCGACCAGGGTGATGATCGGGACGTTGAAGCAGTCGCAGGTCCGCACGAACCGGGCTGCTTTCTCGGA